>NZ_JAUSYQ010000002.1:2265000-2885000 GCF_030816965.1 Streptomyces canus | reverse complement strand
CCCCGCCAGCAGACCCTGCGGGCCGTCGTCGACTGGTCGTGGGACCTGCTCGGCGGCGAGGAACGGGACGTCCTGCGGCGGCTGTCGGTGTTCGCCGGCGGCTGTGATCTCGCCGCCGCCGAGGCCGTGTGCGGGCCCGCCGCACTGGACGCGCTCGGCTCGCTCGTCGACAAGTCCCTTGTGGTGGCCGCTCCTTCGGGGGACGGCGAGATGCGCTACCGGCTCCTGGAGACCGTCGCCGAATACGCCGGCGAGCGGCTCGACGAGACGGACGGCTCGCGCGCCGAGGCCGAGCGCGCGCATCTGGCGTACTATCGCGAACTCGCGCGCACCACCGACCCGTTGTTGCGCGGTCCCCGCCAACTCGTCGCCATCGAGCGCCTGGAGCGTGAGTACGAGAACCTCCGCACCGCCCTGCGCCGGGCCGTCGCCGACCGCGACGAGCAGGAGGGGCTGTGCCTGGTGCTGTCGCTGGCCTGGTACTGGCAGATGCGTGACCTGCGCATCGAGGCCCGCAACTGGTCCCGCGAGGTCCAGGGCCTCGGCCCCGACCCCTTCACCGAGCCGGTCCGCCCAGCCGCGCCGGTGTGGGAGCGCTGTACGGACACTCCGCCGCCATGGACCGGCGAGGTTCTGGAAGAGGCCCGGCGCGGTGCGCACCTCGTCCATCTCGCCTGCATGGACACCGAGTTGGACGCCTGGCAGACCCAGCACGCGCAGGCGAAGCTGCGGGCCATCGCCGCCACCTACGAGCCCGGCATGGCACAGACCTGCCGTATGCCGGGTTCCCTGTGGTTCTTCGCCATCATGCTCACCGGGGACATGGAGCGGCTGCGGAAGGTCATCCAGGCGACCGTCGACACCTGCCGGGCCACCCCGGGCTACGAGTGGGAGCTCGCCGCGGCCCTCCAGTGGCGGGCCAACCTGCTCGCCAACCGCTCCGACTGGGCCGGCGACGCCATCCAGGACGCCGAGGAGGCACTGGAGATCTACGAGCGGCTCGGCGATCTGTGGGGCACCGCCGAGGCGCTCTCCGCACGTGCCGAAGCCCATGAGCGCAAGGGTGAATGGCGTGCGGCCGCGGCCGACTACGAGCGGGCGATCGAGCGGGCCGAACAACTCGGCGCCCGGGCCCAGAAGTCCGTGCTCAACGCCCGGCTGGGCAGCGTGCTGCTGGAGACCGGGGAGGCCGAGCGCGGCGAACTGCTGCTGCGTGAGGTGATCGCCGACCAGGACGGCGCCCGCAACGAGGCGATGCCGGCCGCCCGGATGTTCCTCGCCGGCCGGCTCGGCCTGACCGGCCGGATTCCCGAGGCGCGCGAACAACTCCGGCTGCTGCGCCAGCAGTTCGGCATCGCTCACTTCGTCATCTTCGACGCCTTCATCCTGGGCTCGGAGGCCTGGCTGGAGGCCGTGGACGGCTGCTACGAGAAGTGTCTGACCCTGGCGCGCCGGGCGCTGGAGAAGTCCGAGGACCCGCTCGCCCAGACCATCGCCCCGCACATGCGCACCATGTACCTGCACACCGCCGGGCTCGCCCTCGCCGGGGCCGACGGTGGCGCCCGCGCCCGCGACGGCGCCCGCTGCCTCGGGGTCGGGGACGCGCTGCTGCCGCCCAGCCACTTCCCGACGTCCGTCGAGCGCGTCGTGCGCGGCAGGGCCGAGCAGGAACTGCGCGCGGTGCTCGGCGACGCGGCCTACGAGTCGGCGTACGCCGAGGGCGACGGCCTCTCCCCGCAGGAGGCCGCCGCCCTGGTGTGACGCGCACCGACGCCGTACGTCAGTTCTTCGTGCGGAACTTGTGGATGGCGTACGGTGCCGCCACCGCCGTGATCGCCGCCGACCAGCCGAGCGTGACCCAGAGGTCGTGCGCGACGGGGCCGCCCACCATCAGTCCACGGGCCGCGTCGGCGAGCGCGGACAGCGGGTTGTAGTCGGTGAAGTGCTGGAGCCAGCCCGGCATCGAGTTCGTCGGCGCGAAGATCGACGAGCCGAACTGGAGCGGGAACAGCACCAGGAAGCCCATCGCCTGCACGGACTGCGCGTTCTTCAGGATCACGCCCAGGGTGAGGAACACCCACATGATCGAGGAGGCGAACACGGCGGACAGACCGACCGCCGCGAACAGCCCGCCCCAGTGGTGGATGTCGAAGCCCACCAGGACGGCGACGATCATCAGCACGGTGGTCGCGAACAGCATCCGCAGCAGTTCCACCGAGATCTTCGCGAACAGGACCGAGCCGCGCCCGATGGGCAGGGACCGAAAACGGTCCATGACACCGGAGTTGAAGTCCTGGCTGAAGCCGGTGCCGACGCCCTGGGACAGGGTCATGCTCATCATCGCGATCATGCCCGGGATGACGTACTGGACGTAGCCGTCCTGTCCGCCGCCCAGGGCCTGCCCGATCGAGCCGCCGAAGACGTAGACGAACAGCAGGGTGAAGACGACCGGCATCAGGATGGCGTCGAACATCGACTCCGGGTCCTGCCGGATCCACAGCAGGTTGCGGCGGACGAGGGCGCCGGTGTGCCGGAGGTGCCCGCGCAGCGGTATCCGGGCGTCGGCGTCGATCGTGGTGGCGGTTGCGGCGCTCATACGGCGACCTCCTCGCGGGTGTCGGTGGGGACGGTGTCCTGCGGGGCACTGGCGCGGTGGCCGGTGAGGGACAGGAACACCTCGTCCAGGCTGGGCAGTTCGGTGGTGATGGAGGAGAGGGTGATGCCACGCGCGGTGACCGCGCCGACCACGGCGGTCAGCTGCTCGTCGCTGAGGATCGGGACGATGACGGTGCCGCTGTCGGTGTCCAGGGTGCTGGTGGCGAGCCCGGTGATGCCGAGCTCGTCGATCCAGCCGGCGAGCGGCTGCAGCTGCAGCGGATCGACGGGCCGTACCCGCAGCGAGCGTCCGCCGACCTTGGCCTTGAGCTCCTCGATGGCGCCGTCGGCGATGACCTTGCCGTGGTCCACCACGGTCAGCTCGGAGGCGAGCTGCTCGGCCTCCTCCATGTACTGGGTGGTCAGCAGGACGGTGACGCCGTCCCCGACCATCCGCTTGACCTCGTCCCACACCTCGTTGCGGGTGCGCGGGTCGAGACCGGTGGTCGGCTCGTCCAGGAAGAGCACCTGGGGCCGGCCGATCATCGAGGCGGCGAGGTCGAGCCGGCGCCGCATACCGCCGGAGTAGGTGCTCGCCGGCCGCTTCGCCGCGTCCGTGAGCGAGAAGCGCTCCAGCAGTTCGTCGGCCCGGGTGCGGGCCTCCTTGCGGGGCAGGTCGAGCAGCCGCCCGATCATGTAGAGGTTCTCCCAGCCCGGCAGTTTCTCGTCCACCGAGGCGTACTGCCCGGTGAGCCCGATGACCCGCCGCAGCTGACGGGGCTGCCGTACGGCGTCGTACCCGGCGACGGTGGCCTGCCCGGCGTCCGGGGAGAGGAGGGTGGACAGAATGCGTACGAGGGTGGTCTTGCCGGCGCCGTTCGGCCCGAGCACACCCATCACGGTGCCCTCGCGCACGTCCAGGTCGACGCCGTCCAGCGCCTTGGTCTCGCCGTAGTGCTTGACCAGCCCCCGCACGGAAACGGCGGAGTCCCCGCTCTTGGGGTTCTTGTCGATTCGCGTCATACCGAGGACGGTGCCAGCCCCCACCGACAAACCACCGACAGGCCGCCTACACGGACCTACAGGTTGCCGACAGAGCAAAAAAGAGGGGCACCCGGCGTTCACCCGGGCGCCCCTTCTCGTCGTACGACCGCTCAGTACCGTACGGCTTCCGCCTGCTCCGGCAGATGGGTCGCGACCACACGCTCCCGCCCGGGCGACACGTCCACGCGCCGCCGGTCCACGACCGCGGCTACCGCGGCGACCCCGAGGCCGAGCACGGCCAGGGCCGCCCCCGTCAGTGCCGGGGACGTCGCACCGAGACCCGCGGCCAGGGCGAGGCCGCCGATCCAGGCGCCGCCCGCGTTGGCCAGGTTGAAGGCGGCCTGGTTGGCGGAGGAGGCCAGGGAGGGGGCCGCAGAGGCCTTCTCCATGACCATCAGCTGGAGCGGGGAGCCGGTCACGAAGGCCGCCGTGCCCAGCAGCACGACCGCCGCCGCCGCGCTCCACGGCGTCGACATCAGCACCGGGAACAGGGCCAGGACCACGACCAGCGAGGTCAGACCGCCGAACAGGGTGCCGCGCAGCGAGTGGTCGGCGAGCCGTCCGCCGAGCAGATTGCCCGCCGTCGCGCCCACGCCGAACAGCGCGAGCAGCAGCGTCACGCTGGAGTCGGCATAACCGGCGGAGTCCGTGAGCATCGGCGTGATGTAGCTGTACGCGGCGAACAGCGCGCCGAAGCCCGCGACCGTCGTGCCGAGCGCGAGCCAGACCGGCACCGACTTCAGTGCGACCAGTTCGCGGCGCAGGCCCACCGCGGGGGCGTGCGCGTGGTCGTGCGGGATGAGGAGCGCCAGGGAGGCTATCGCCGCCAGGCCGATCGCGCTGACGCCGAGGAAGGTCGCCCGCCAGCCCAGGTGCTGGCCCATGAGCGTGGCGACGGGTACGCCCGCGATGTTGGCGAGGGTCAGGCCGAGGAACATCAGGGACACCGAGCGGGCCTTGCGCTCCGGCGCCACCATGCCGGTGGCGACGACCGCGCCCACCCCGAAGAAGGCACCGTGCGGCAGACCGCTCAGGAAGCGGGCCGCGAGCAGCCAGTGTTCGCCGGGGGCGAGGGCGGAGAGCGCGTTGCCGGCCACGAACAGGCCCATCAGGCCGATGAGGACCGTGCGGCGGGACATCCGGGCGGTGACGGCGGCGAGCAGCGGGGCGCCGATCACCACGCCCAGCGCGTACGCCGAGACCAGATGACCGGCGGTCGGGATCGAGATTCCAAGGTCGCTTGCGACGTCGGGCAGCAGGCCCATCATCACGAATTCGGTGGTGCCGAGACCAAAAGCGCCGACGGCCAGTGCGAGCAGGGCCAAGGGCATGAAGAGCCGAGCCTTTCAGGGGAGAGCGGAGTTCCGTACCAGTTTATGTTCAAGTACGGAACAAATGCTCCCGGGCCCGGTATTCCAGGGGCTTCCGGCCGGGTTACGACGAGGTGGCGAGGTTCACACGAGCCGCCACCGGCAGATGGTCGCTGCCGGTGGCGGGCAGCGCCCACGAGCTCACCGGCTCCACGCCCTGCACCATGATCTGGTCGATCCGTGCCATCGGGAACGACGCCGGCCAGCTGAACCCGAAGCCGCTGCCCGCCGCGCCCTGCGTGGAGCGCATCTGGGAGGTGACGGCGTTGAGCGCGCGGTCGTTCATCGTGCCGTTGAGGTCGCCGAGCAGGATCTTGCGGGGGAGCTTCTCGTCGGCGATGGCCTCGCCCAGCGCGTCGGCGCTCTTGTCGCGCTGCCGGGCGGTGAACCCGGCCTCCATCTTCACCCGCACGGACGGCAGATGGGCGACGTAGACCGCCACCTGCCCGTCCGGGGCGGCCACCGTGGCCCGCATGGCCCGGGTCCAGCCCAGCTTGATGTCGACGGCCTTCACGCCGGTCAGCGGGTACTTGCTCCACAGTCCCACGGTGCCCTCGACCGCGTGGTACTTGTACGTCGACTTCAGCGCCTTCTCGTACACCGGCACCGCCGAGACCGTCAGCTCCTCCAGGGCGACCACGTCCGCACCGGAGGCGGCCACGTCCCGGGCGGTGCCGGACGGATCGGGGTTGTCGGCGTTGACGTTGTGGGTGGCCACCGTGAGGTCGCCGCCGGTGGCGGACTTGTCGGAGAGCAGCCCGCCGAAGAGGTTCAGCCATACGGCCGCCGGGAGCAGTACCGCGATCAGCGCGGTCGCGGACCTGCGGAGGAAGCCGGACAGGAGCAGCACCGGGACGAACAGGCCCAGCCACGGCAGGAAGGTCTCGATGAGACTGCCGAGGTTGCCGATGGCATTCGGGATCTGCGCGTGCAGCAGCATCACCAGGGCGATGAGCACCGCGAGGGCGGTCAGGACGGCACCGCGGCGCCAGATCCCCCGGTCACCGCGCCAGCCGGAGCCCAGCCGTCCGAGCAGGCGCCGGAACCGGACTCTCCGGCGCTCGGGTCCCGAGCCGCCTTCCGCCGTTTCCGTCACGTACGCCTGCTGCGCCATACCGTCGCCTCACTACCTGCCGTGCACGCCGTTCGCCCTGTTGCCGTGGGGTCTCAGACACCCCATAAGACCCTAGGGGATGATCGGCTTTCATCTCGTCGTCCCATGACGACCGTACGGGGGCGATGACGTACAAGTCGCCTTCCCGAGTTCCCTGTCCCGGCGGGGAAAGCGCCGTCTGTGACGAAACGCGCACATGGGCGCCGCGGGGTCCGGACGGACTCTAGGAACTGACGGGGCGTAGGCCTTCGAGGACGGTGTCGACGATCTGTTCCGAGAGGCCCTCCGGCAGCGCGGCGTTGGGCTGCATGATGGTGCGGAAGAGCATGGGACCGATGAACAGGTCGTTGACCAGCTCGACGTCGATGTCCGTGCGGAGTTCGCCGTTGGCCTGCCCCCGGCGCAGGATGGCGACCTGCTTGAGGCGCCGGGGCGCGATGACGATCGCGTGGTAGGCGTCCCACACCTTCGGGCTGCTCTTCATCTGGGCGAAGACACTGTGCAGCAGCGCCGAGGAACGGGTCATCAGCCCGCGCTGTCGCAACTGCTCGAGCAGCGCCACGAGATCGTCGCGCATCGAGGTGCCGGGCAGTTCCGCGTCCGGGGGCTCGGCGGTGCGCACGACGTCGACGAAGAGCTCCTCCTTGCCGTTCCAGCGGCGGTAGATGGTGGCCTTGCCGACGCCTGCGGTACGGGCGATGCGCTCGATGGACAGTTCGGCGAGCGGCACGCCGTCCTCGAGCAGCTTGATGACGGCCTCAATGATGGACCGCTCCACGGCCTCACTGCGGGGCCGGCCCCGTACGGGCCCCGTCTGCCTGCGCTGACTCTCGGCGAGGCCGCTCACGTCGCTTGGTCCTCTCTGTGGGATGAGGATGATTCTCCCTGCCCTGCGGCGGCGCGGAGGGGCCGGGTTCGGCCACCGGCCCGCGCCGCTGTCCGGCCCGTCACCTTCCTCGGGCCGCGGGCCCTGGGGCGTTGCGCCGGTCGCCGCGACCGGTGTCCGGCTTCCTGACTCCCGGCTTCCGCCCGGTCGGCGTCGTCTCGTCCAGTGCCTGCCGTCCGGTCTCCGCCCGGTTGGGGCCGGCTTCGCCGCCGGGCCCGGGTGGCTGCTGTCCGGTCTCCGTCCGACCGGGTTGCCGTGTTCGGTGGTTGCGGTTCGGCTTTCGGTCGGGTCGGGGCCGGTTCGCCTGGGTGGCTGCTGTCTTCGGCGCCGGGCCCCGGTGGCCGCCGTCCTGCCTCGGCCCGGCCCGGTCACCTCGCTCGGCTCACTCGCTCGCGGGTACCAACTCCTCTTCCTCTCGTCCGTGCTGAGGTTCTGTCGGCCGACCCGGCAGGAACAGGGCCACCACGAGGGCGCCGACCAGGGCCACGCCCGCTCCGCACAGCGCGGTGACGTGCATGGCGTGCAGGAAGGCGTCGTTGGCCGGGCCGACCAGGGCGTCGCCTCGGGGGCCGAGCTTCGCGGCGACGCCGAGGGTGGCCTCGATGGACTCGCCCGCGGTGTGCCGTACGCCTGCCGGAACCAGTCCGAGATGGGACTCGATGCTGTTGCGGTAGGCCGTGGAGAGCACCGAGCCGAGGACGGCGATGCCGAGTGCGCCGCCGACCTGCCGGAAGGTGTTGCTGAGCGCGGACGCGGAGCCGGCCTTCTCGCGCGGCAGGGCCTGCATGATGACGACGCTGGTCGGCGTCATGATGTGCGCCATGCCGGTGCCCATGAGGAAGAAGATCACCTCAAGGAGCCAGATCGGCGTGTCCGCCTCCAGCCCGGCGAACGCGACCAGCATCGCGGCGATCAGCAACATGCCCCCCGTGGTCGTCGCCCGGTTGCCGAAGCGGTCGACGACGAGCCGGGCGCGCGCGGCGCGAAGATCAGCTGCGCGGCGGCCAGCGGCAGCATCAGCAGACCGGTCTGCAGCGGCGAGTAGCCCCGCACGCTCTGGGTGTAGAAGACCGAGAAGAAGGTCACGCCCATCAGCGCGAAGAACACCAGCCCTATGGCGCCGATCGCGGCCGAGAAGACCTTGTTCTTGAAGTAGGTGACATCGATCGACGGATGGTCGCTGCGCTTCTCGAACACCACGAAGACGACGAGCACGGCGAGACCGGCGCCGATGGTGGCCAGCACGGTCGCGTCCGTGAAGTCGGCGAGCTGACCGCCCTTGATGATGCCGTAGACGAGCAGGACCAGGCCGATGACCGACAGCACGACACCGACGGGGTCGAGCCGGCCGGGGTTCGGGTCACGGGAGTCGGGCACCAGCCACAGCATCAGCCCGAGGGCGAGCACCACGATCGGCACGTTGATGAGGAAGACGGAGCCCCACCAGAAGTGGTCGAGGAGCACACCGCCGGTGATCGGCCCGATGGCGATGGCGAGTCCGACGCCACCCGCCCAGATGCCGATGGCCTTGGGCTGCTCCTCGCGCTCGAAGACGTTCATCAGGACGGCGAGCGTGGCCGGCATGACGAAGGCCGCGCCGAGGCCCATCAGCGCGCGGAAGGTGATCAGCTGGACCGGCGATCCGGAGAAGGCGGCGAGGGCGGAGCCGGCGCCGAACACGACCAGGCCGCCCAGCAGCACCTTCTTGCGGCCGAGCCGGTCGCCGAGCAGGCCCGCGGTGAACAGGAGACCCGCGAAGACCAGGGTGTAGGCGTTGATCGCCCACTCCAGCTCGCTCTGGGTGGCGCCCAGGCCGGTCGGCGCGGGAGTCGAGATCGTCTTGATCGCGACGTTCAGGATCGAGTTGTCGAGCACCACGATCAGCAGGCTCAGCATCAGCACGCCGAGAATCGCCCAGCGGCGCCGGTGCACCGCTTCCGGTACCCGTGAGTGAGGGACTGCGGTAGTCATGCGATCGAGCGTAGCGCCATTACGATACGGGACCGTCTCGTATCGTAAGTCTTTGCCGAGATCTTACGTGCCTGAACGGTCACATCCACCACCCCTGGCCCTGCCCGGCACGAGGTGCCACCATGGAGGTGATCCGGGGACGCCGTGAGGGCGCCTCGAGATGACGTAAGGAGCCGTTGCAATGACGCAGCTTTCGGCTGCCCACAACAAGCCCTCCGACGGCAGCAAGGCGCTGTACGGGGGGAAGGGCACCCGCCGCATCACTGTTCGGGACATCGCCCTCGCCAAGGAGCGCGGCGAGAAGTGGCCCATGCTCACCGCCTACGACGCGATGACCGCGTCCGTCTTCGACGAGGCCGGCATCCCGGTCATGCTCGTCGGTGACTCGGCGGGCAACTGCCATCTCGGGTACGAGACCACCGTGCCCGTCACGATGGACGAGATGACCATGCTGTCGGCGGCCGTCGTACGGGGCACCTCGCGCGCGCTGATCGTCGGTGACCTGCCCTTCGGTTCATACCAGGAGGGACCGGTGCAGGCGCTGCGCTCGGCGACCCGGCTGGTCAAGGAGGCCGGCGTCGGCGCCGTGAAGCTCGAGGGCGGCGAGCGCTCCCACGAGCAGATCCGGCTGCTCGTGGAGTCCGGCATCCCGGTCATGGCCCACATCGGTCTGACCCCCCAGTCCGTCAACGCCATGGGCTACCGCGTCCAGGGCCGCGGCGAGGAGGCCGCCCAGCAGCTGCTGCGCGACGCGAAGGCCGTCCAGGACGCGGGCGCGTTCGCCGTCGTCCTGGAGCTGGTCCCGGCGGAGCTCGCGGCCGAGGTCACCCGGGTCCTGCACATCCCGACGGTCGGTATCGGCGCGGGCCCCGAGACCGACGCGCAGGTCCTCGTCTGGACCGACATGCTGGGCCTCACCGGCGGCCGTGTGCCGAAGTTCGTGAAGCAGTACGCCAACCTGCGCGAGGTCATGGGCAACGCCGTGAAGGCCTTCGCGGAGGACGTCGTCGGCGGCACGTTCCCGCTGGAGGAGCACTCCGTCCACTAGAGCCACAGCGGCACCACAGCGCCCCGCCGATCTTCCCCCGTCGGCGGGGCGCTCCGCGTCCAGGACAGGAACTGACCTGTTGCGCTCCTGACGTCGTGGTCGTCGACAGCCGACAGCCGACAGCCGCGAAGGAGCCGACATGCCCGAGCGGACCAGCGCCGCGCCCGAGGGCTACACCACCGTCGCGCCCGGGGTCGTCACCGACGACACGGCTCGATCGGCCACGGCGAGATCCGGATCGGCGACATCCTGGCCTTCGACCGGCGCGCGGACTGGCCTGTCATGCCTGGCCTGTTGCGGGCGTTCGTCCAGGACGCGGACGCGACGTTCTCCCGGGCGGTCGCGGCCGGCGCCGGGGTCGTCACGTCCCTGGCGGACAGCGCCTTCGGGCAGCGCACGGTCAGGACGGACTGAACTCCGGAGCCGCCCAATTCCACCGGCCTGGATGACCGGGCGGGAGAGTGGGTGCAGCGGCGCACGGGTCAGGACGGACGGCTGTACTCCGGAGCTGCCCAACTTCACCGGCCTGGATGACCGGGCGGGGGAGTGGGTGCAGCGGCGCACGGGTCAGGACAGACGGCTGAACTCCGGAGCTGCCCGACTCCACCGGCCTGGATGACCGGGCGGGGGAGTGGGCGCAGCGGCGCACCGGTCAGGACGGACGGCTGAACTTCAGGCTCGCCCGCCCCCACCGGCCTGGTCGAACCGCTCCAGATCCCGCAGCCAGGCCCCCGCCGAACTGTCCGACGGCGCCCGCCAGTCACCGCGGGGCGACAGCGAACCGCCGGCCGAGACCTTCGGCCCGTTGGGCATCGCCGACCGCTTGAACTGCGCGAACGCGAAGAAGCGCTTGCAGAACACCTCCAGCCACCGCCGGATCTCGGGCAGGTCGTACGTCCCGCGCTTGGCCTCGGGGAAGCCCGGAGGCCAGGCACCGGCATCGACGTCGTGCCAGGCGTGCCAGGCGAGGAAGGCGATCTTCGACGGCCGGAAGCCGTAGCGCAGCACATGGAAGAGCGTGAAGTCGTGCAGCGCGTACGGGCCGATCTTGGACTCGGTCGACTGCATCTCCTCACCCGGTACGAGCTCCGGGCTGATCTCGGTGTCGAGGATCGCGGCGAGGATGTCGCCGGTCTCCGCGTCGAACTGTTCACTGCTGATGACCCAGCGGATCAGATGCTGGATCAGCGTCTTCGGCACACCGGAGTTGACGTTGTAGTGGCTCATCTGGTCGCCCACGCCGTACGTGGACCAGCCGAGCGCCAGCTCGGAGAGGTCGCCGGTGCCGAGCACGATGCCACCGCGCTGGTTGGCCAGCCGGAACAGGTAGTCGGTGCGCAGGCCCGCCTGGACGTTCTCGAAGGTGACGTCGTAGACCGGCTCGCCGGAGGCGAAGGGGTGGCCCATCTCCTGGAGCATCAGCCGTGCGGTCGGCGTGATGTCCAGCTCGGCCGCGGTGACGCCGAGGGCCCGCATCAGCTTGTGGGCGTTGCCCTTGGTGTGGTCGCTGGTGGCGAAACCGGGCAGCGTCCAGGCCAGGATGTCGCTGCGCGGGCGGCCCGCGCGGTCCATCGCGCGGGCGGCGACGATCAGCGCGTGCGTGGAGTCGAGGCCGCCGGACACCCCGATGACGACCTTCGGGCCGCCGATCGCCGCGAGCCGCTGCTGGAGGCCCGCGACCTGGATGTTGTAGGCCTCGTAGCAGTCCTGGGCGAGCCGTTCGGCGTCGGCCGGCACGAACGGGAAGCGCTCCAGGCGGCGCTTGAGGCCCAGGTCGCCCGACGGCGGGTCGAGCTCGAACGACACCGTCCGGAAGTCACCGGTCCGCCCCCGATGAGTACGCCGGTTCTCGTCGAACGTGCCCATCCGCATCCGCTCCTGCCGCAGCAGGTCCAGGTCCACGTCGGCCACCGCGTACTCGTCGCCGAGCGGGAACCGTGTCGTCTCGGCCAGCAGCACGCCGTTCTCGTAGACCATGGCCTGGCCGTCCCAGGACAGGTCGGTGGTCGACTCGCCGAGACCGGCCGCCGCGTACACGTAGGCGGCGAGGCAGCGGGAGGACGCGGAGCGGCACAGCAGCTTGCGGTCCTCGGCCCGCCCGACCGTGATCGGGCTGCCGGAGAGGTTGACCAGGACGGTCGCACCGGCGAGGGCCGCCTCCGCGCTGGGCGGCACCGGCACCCACATGTCCTCGCAGATCTCCGCGTGCAGCACGAGTCCGGGGACGTCCTCGGCGGCGAACAGCAGGTCCACGCCGAACGGCACGCTCCCGCCGCCGAGCCGGATCGACCCGCCGCGCTCGTCGGCGCCGTCGCCGATCTGCCGACGCTCGTAGAACTCCCGGTAGTTCGGCGGGTACGACTTCGGTACGACACCGAGGACCCGGCCGCGGTGCACGATCACCGCGCAGTTGTAGACCCGGTTGCGGTGGCGCAGCGGAGCGCCGACGACCAGCACCGGGAGCAGGTCGGCCGACCCGGCCACCACCTCCGCGAGCGCCGCCTCGACCTCGTCGAGCAGCGCGTCCTGGAGCAGCAGGTCCTCGATGGAGTAGCCGCACAGCCCCATCTCCGGGAAGACGGCGACGGCGACCCCCTCGTCGCCGCACTGGCGCGCGTGCCGCAGAACCGCTTCGGCGTTGGCGGGCGGATCCGCGATGACGGTGTGACCCGTACACGCCGCGACGCGTGCGAACCCGTGCTGATAGATCGACCAGAAGTTCAAGGCAGACACGCGATCAGTGTAATCGTCAGAGCGACGCGATAGGGGAGGGGGCCTCCGCGGTGCAGGACGGTCTGCTCGAAGCCATGTCTGGGTGATGGCCGGGCAATGATCCTTGGATGCCCCTTGCCGGATTGTCATGACCTTGCCTTCAATGAGCGGCATGACCGGCATGAGCGGCACGCGAGACGACGGCCCGGGCCGTGCGGCGGGATGGGGCTGGTTCCTGGCCTGGCTCCTGGTGGGAGCGTGCGGAGGCGTCGGCCTCGCGGCGATCCTGACGGTGGGCGCGGCCTTCGTCGTACTCGCCGCGGTGGCCGCGGTGTTCCTGCTCCGCAGGGGACCTGGACGTGCTGTCGTGGGCGGCGTCTCGGGAGTGGCTCTGCCGCTGTTCTACCTCGCGTACCTGAACCGGGGCGGTCCGGGGCAGGTGTGCCACGCGGTGCCGGGCGGGCAGGCCTGCACCGACGAGTACACGCCTGTTCCGTTCCTCGTCGCCGGGGCGCTCGTGCTGGTGGCGGGTTGCGTGATCCACGTGATGAGCGGCCGCCGCGGGCGGGCGGGCCGCGTGTCGGGAAACTAGCCGGGCGGGACATGCGCGAGGGCCCGGCCCCGAAGGTTCTCACCTTCGGGACCGGGCCCCTGTGGACGCGCGTCCGGATCAGTTCCGGCCGAACGACTGCACGTAACCGTTCGCGGGCGTGCCCACGCCGGTGACGTCGTCGTATCCCTTCACCGCGGACAGCGAGCTGTCCTTGCCGAGGCTGCGGACCGAGACGGTCAGACCACCGCTGGCGTCATAGCCGTTGACGAAGTCGGTGCGGGCCACCGCGAGTCCGGACCCCGTGGGGTTGTCCGTGACGTCGTGGAAGGCCTTCGAGCCGTACTTCGCGTAGATCGACGGGTTGGCGAACCCGATCGCCTTGCCGCCCCGCGCCTGCTGGGCGAGCGCCTGCACGGCCGCGATCACCGGCGAGGCCAGCGACGTGCCGCCGATGCGGTACTCGCTGTACTGCTGCGAGCCGTCGGGGAAGGTCTGCGTCTGCCCCACCAGGAAACCGGTGTTCGGGTCGGCGATCGCGGAGATGTCCGGAACGACACGGTTGCCCGCGGCGTTGTTGGCCGTGGCGAGCGCGTCCGGGACGACACCCTTCTGGTAGAAGGGCTCGGCGACCGTCTTGCTGGTGCCGCCGCCCGCACCGGAGGTGAACGCGCCGGGGAAGTTGGTCCAGCTCTTGCCGTCCGCGGACAGCAGGGCCTTCTCGGTGCCCCAGCCGGTTTCCCACAGGTACTTGTCGCCCTTGCCGACGGCGAGGGAGGTACCGCCGACCGCCGTCACCCACGCCGAGTTGGCCGGGGTGTCGACCTGCTTCGTCCCGGTGTTGGCGACCTCGTCGCCGTTGTCACCGGAGGAGAAGTAGAAGCCGATGCCCTCGACCGCGCCGAACTGGAAGACCTGGTCGTAGGCGGCCGCGAGATCCGGCGTCTGGTTGGCCTCGATGTCGCCCCACGAGTTGGAGACGATGTCGGCCAGGTGGTTGTCGACGACCTTGCTGAGCGAGTCGAGCAGATCGTCGTCGTAGCAGGACGCGGCACCCACGTACGTGATGTTCGCGTCCGGCGCGACCGCGTGCACGGCCTCGACGTCGAGGGTCTCCTCGCCGTACCAGCCGGCCGCCCCGCACTCCTCGGTCTTGGTGTAGTTCTTGGGCAGGACCTGCTTCAGCTGGCCGCTGGTGTAGGCGGCGTCGCCGTTCTTCTTCGCGTAAGTGGCCGCGTCGAAGGCGATGGTCGGGGAGGCGTAGGCGTCGGTGATGGCGACGCGCACTCCCTTGCCGGTGTACGTGCCCGCGCCGTAGGCGGCGCGCAGCTGCTTGCCCGTGTAGCCCTTGATCGCGTACGGGACCTTCGAGCCGTAGGCCGCGGGCAGCGTGCTCGCGGTGTTCGAGCCGTAGTACGAGGAGAACGGCCCGGCGTTCTTGAACACGGCGTCCGGCGGCGGCAGTTGGTCCTTGCTGCTCGCCTTGTGCGGCGCGTTGTCCAGGCCCGTGACGGTCAGGACGGCACCGTCGAGGGCGGCCGGCGCGGAGGCGGCCTTGGCCGGGGCGTGGTAGGTCTTCGAGCCCTTGGTGTAGTTGTGCAGCTGGGTCCCGAAGGCCTTCTCGACGGCGGCCACGTCACCGCTGACGGCGACGTAGTGCTCGGTCACGTCCGTGACCTTCAGTCCGGCGGACGTCAGCCAGGACTTGACGGCTGCGACCTGGGCGGCGGTGGCGCCGAAACGCTGCTTCGCCTGCTGTGCGCTCAGGTACTTGCCGTACGACGCCGAGCTCGGGTCGGCCACGGCCTTCGCGTAGGCGGCGAGCCCGGTGGCGTTCTTGCCGGCCAGGTAGACCCGGGCGGAGACCTTGGAACTGTCCGAGGTGGCGCCCTTGTCGGCCTTGGCCGTGGCCCACGCGGGCTTGGTCCCGGCCAGCGTGTCCCGGTTCGGGGTGTCCGCGGCGTGCGCCGCGGGTATACCGAGCGCCAGCGCGCCCGCGAGCATCGGCAGTGTCGCCGCCATGCTCACTCCGGCGCGCACCTTGGCGCGATTGGATCTCATGGAACCCCCTGTGCGGTTCGTCGCGAGTGATCACTCGACCGTCGTCACTCTTTCGATGAACCGTTCATGCCAGGGGAATGCGAGTACCAAGAAGAGCCCAATTAACCTAATGACAAAGCCATTTGGGGACCAAGACGCTGCGAAGACCGAGGGATAACCCTCTGCGACCCTCTAGGAACGCGCTTTCGCGCCCCGCTCCTTCAACATGCCCGCCATCAGGTCGATCTCCGACTGCTGCGCGTCGACCATCCCCTGCGCGAGCCGCTTCTCCACACCGACCGTGCACCGCTCGACACAGCCCTTCGCCATGTGGATGCCGCCCTTGTGATGGTCCGTCATCAACTGCAGATAGAAGATCTCGGCCTGCTTGCCGTTCAGCGTGCCCAGCTTCTTCATCTCGCTGTCGGTCGCCATGCCCGGCATCAGCGAACCCTCGCCCGCCGACGGCATGTCACCCATGTCCATCCACGTCATCGGCGGATCCGCCGACACCTTCGGCAGCTCCCACAGGTCCAGCCAGCCCAGCAGCATCCCGCGCTGGTTGGCCTGCGTCTGCGCGATGTCGTAGGCGAGCCGCCGCACCTCGACGTCCTTGGTGTGGTCGCGCACGATGTACGACATCTCGACGGCCTGCTGGTGGTGTACGGCCATGTCACGCGCGAAACCGGCGTCCGCGGACCCGGCGGACGGGGTCTCGGCCGAGCCGCCGTCCTCGGCCACGGCGTAGGTGATCGCGCCGGCCGCGACGAGCACGCCCGCCACGGCCACGGCCACCCCCGCGAACCTCACTGCGACAGACCGCTCGTGCACGCCGCGCCCGGCTCGGGCGTCTGCGCGCCCTGCACGAACTTCTCGAAGAACTTGCCGACGTTCGGGTCGTTCGCCCCCGTCACCGTCCGCTGGTGGCCCCACGCCGACAGCATGATCGGGTCCTTCTGCTTGTCGTCGGGGCTCATCAGCGTGTACGGCGTCTTCTTCACCTTCGCCGCGAGCGCCTCGACATCGGACTTCTTGGCCTTGTCGGTGTACGTCACCCAGACCGCGCCGTGCTCCAGCGAGTGCACGGCGTTCATGTTGTTGAGCGCCTTGGTGTAGACGTCGCCGTTGCAGTTCATCCAGACCTGGTTGTGGTCACCGCCGACCGGGGGCTCCATCGGGTAGTCCACCGTCTTGGCGACATGGTTGCGGCCCAGCGTGCCCTTCCAGGTCTTCACACCGTCCGAGCCCGTGACGAAGTGACCCTTCCCCTTGCCGTCGGCCGCCGTGCTGTCGTCGGACTGCGACTGCACCAGCACGATGCCGCCGACGACCAGACCGGCGACGACGACCACGCTCGCGGCGATCGTGAGGATCCTGTTGCGGCGCTCTCTGGCCTGTTCGGCGCGCCGCATCTCCTCTATGCGCGCCTTGCGTGCCGAGGCGGTGCTCTTCTTGGCGGAACCCATGAGGTGTGTCCTTCTGGGGGAAAGGGGCGGGTCGGATGGTGACGATCGGTCTGCTGATCGTAGTGGGGCGGGGGTGACTTCTCGCAGGGAGCCCACAGGAAACCCCGGGCGCGCGGTGAGACGGGAAGGGCCGGGCATTACGTATGACGGTCCGAGCAGGCAAGATGGGCGGCAGAGCAGTACATCCGCCGCATGCGAGGCGTTCACTCCCGGGTCGCCGGGACGATCAAGGTCGGCAACGCGCACGAAATGCTGTTGTGGTGTGATGCTCAGGTGCCCGACCGCCTCCTGCGGGACACGGAGACAGGCGGCCTGACCAGCAAGGATGGGGAAGCGGAAGATGGACAAGCAGCAGGAGTTCGTGCTCCGGACATTGGAGGAACGCGACATCCGGTTCGTACGTCTGTGGTTCACGGACGTGCTGGGCTTCCTCAAGTCCGTGGCCGTGGCCCCGGCGGAGCTGGAGCAGGCCTTCGACGAGGGAATCGGTTTCGACGGCTCCGCGATCGAGGGCTTCGCCCGTGTATACGAGTCCGACATGATCGCCAAGCCGGACCCGTCGACCTTCCAGGTCCTTCCGTGGCGGGCCGAGGCCCCCGGTACGGCCCGGATGTTCTGCGACATCCTCATGCCGGACGGCTCCCCGTCCTTCGCGGACCCCAGGTATGTGCTGAAGCGCGCCCTGGCCCGTACCTCCGACCTGGGCTTCACGTTCTACACCCACCCGGAGATCGAGTTCTTCCTGCTGAAGGACCGCCCGCTGGACGGCTCGCGCCCGACCCCGGCCGACAACTCCGGCTACTTCGACCACACCCCCCAGAACATCGGCATGGACTTCCGCCGCCAGGCGATCACCATGCTGGAGTCGATGGGCATCTCGGTCGAGTTCTCGCACCACGAGGGCGCCCCGGGCCAGCAGGAGATCGACCTCCGGTACGCCGACGCGCTCTCCACGGCGGACAACATCATGACGTTCCGCCTGGTCATGAAGCAGGTGGCGCTGGAGCAGGGCGTCCAGGCGACCTTCATGCCGAAGCCGTTCTCCGAGCACCCCGGCAGCGGCATGCACACGCACCTCTCCCTCTTCGAGGGCGACCGCAACGCGTTCTACGAGTCGGGCGCGGAGTACCAGCTCTCCAAGGTCGGCCGCTCCTTCATCGCGGGCCTGCTCAAGCACGCGGCGGAGATCGCGGCGGTCACCAACCAGTGGGTGAACTCGTACAAGCGCATCTGGGGCGGCTCGGAGCGCACCGCCGGCGCCGGCGGCGAGGCCCCCTCCTACATCTGCTGGGGCCACAACAACCGCTCCGCCCTGGTCCGCGTCCCGATGTACAAGCCCGGCAAGACCGGCTCGGCCCGTATCGAGGTCCGTTCCATCGACTCCGGCGCCAACCCGTATCTGGCGTACGCCCTGCTCCTGGCCGCCGGCCTCAAGGGCGTCGAGGAGGGCTACGAGCTCCCGCCGGGCGCCGAGGACGACGTCTGGGCCCTCTCCAACTCCGAGCGCCGCGCCATGGGCATCGAGCCCCTGCCCCAGAACCTGGGCGAGGCCCTCACCCTGATGGAGCGCAGCGACCTGGTGGCCGAGACCCTGGGCGAGCACGTCTTCGACTTCTTCCTGCGCAACAAGCGGCAGGAGTGGGAGGAGTACCGCTCCGAGGTGACGGCGTTCGAGCTGCGGAAGAACCTGCCGGTGCTGTAAACGCAGGTCAGGGCGGGTTTTCCGCTGATCGACCGAGTGAGGCCGACGGTCACGGACCGTCGGCCTCACTGCGTCACTGGTCCTGGGCAGTCCCTGGGCCGTCCGGTGTCGGACGCCGCGACTCTGGCCGGGACTTCCGCCTGACGCTCACACTCTCCGTCACGGGCACTCTCCGGATCGCCGTGACCGACACCCGGGGCGAACACCGCCCGTACGCCCCCCGACGCGATGCCCTGGACGCAGAGTCGGGGTCCTCGTAGCGGCGTACGCCGACTGTGGGGCGTAGACGACGGACCCGCCCCCTGCAAAACGATCTGGGCGGAACTCGATCTCGCCCCCGGTGACGCTGTCGCGCGCCTACAGGTCGTCGGGCAGGAGCCGGAACGCCGGGTGTGCGGTGAGCGGATGGATGGCTCGAAAGTCCTTCCGGTCCAGAGTGAGGACAGCGTCAGTGGCGTACTCCCGTGCCAAGACGGTGATGACCGAGTCGGTCAGATCCAGCGCGAGGTCCCGGTACCGGCCTTGGACGAGCCGGGCGTCCGCGAGGACATCCGCACTGGCGTCGCCGAGGAGGTAGCGCCCGGTCCGCGCTTGCGCAATGAGCTGGTCCATGACCTGCCCGGCGGCGTCCTTGTTGAACCGGCCGCTGAGCAGGTGGTCGAGTTCGGCGAGTACGAGCTGCGGGATGACGAGCAGGCCCGCTGTGTCCATGACCTGGCGAGCTGCTTTGTGTTCGGGGCAACTGCGATCGACGGAGGCGATGATGCCCGAGGTGCCGGCGATGGCGATCACCTATGAGGCCCGACTCCAGTCGCCGAAACCGGTGTCCCGCAGTATGTCGTCGGACCGCTCCGCGAAGGAGGGGTCCCCGCTGTCGAGGACAGGGAGACCTGCGGGTTCGTCCCACGCGCGGTTGCGTGCGATCGCGAGACGGACGCCCTCGCGGATCAGCTCGGCCTCACTGATTCCTTTGCGGGAGGCGGTGGCTTTGAGGTTGCGGAGATCTTCGTCCTCAAGGTAGACCGTCGTGCGTTTCAGACTCATGGGCTATATGGTACGCCTGCCATACATTGCCGCTCGGCGTACGAGTTCCACACCGTGGCGGTTCACGTCTCATCCCTTGGAAGCGTGTTCTGAAGCGCCTCAGTGTCCGTGTCGACGGTGACCTCGGGCTGGTCAGGGACGCCCGGCCCGGCTGGGCGTGTCGGAGTCCAGATTGATCCGCGAGGGCATCCGCCGTAGCGCCCTGGCCCGTCGTGTCCGGGACGAGGCGTTCGGGGCCGTCGACCAGGGGCGATCGAGGAGGGCTACGAGCTCCCGCCGGGCGCCGAGGACGACGTCTGGGCCCTCTCCAACTCCGAGCGCCGCGCCATGGGCATCGAGCCCCTGCCCCAGAACCTGGGCGAGCACGTCTTCGACTTCTTCCTGCGCAACAAGCGGCAGGAGTGGAAGGAGTACCGCTCCGAGGTGACCGCCTTCGAGCTGCGGAAGAACCTGCCGGTGCTGTAGGGGTTTCCTGCCGAAGGGGGCGCGGGGGACCGTGCCCCCTTCGGCGTTGCTACCGCGCCGCCTGCTGGGCCAGTACCTGGTGCAGGGGCTCCGTCTCGCGGCGCTTGTACTCCTGGATCGCCCATCCGTTGCCGTCCGGGTCCTTGAAGTACATGAAGGTGGCGCCGTCCTGCGGGGCGAACTGGACCGGTTCGCTGACGTCCAGGCCGCGAGAGGTGAGTTCCTCGTACGCCGCCTTCGCGTCCGTCACACACAGTTGCATGCCGTGGTACGTTCCGGGCTTCGGGGCTCCCGTCGGCACCTGGAGGCCGTCCACCAGGGCGATGGAACAGCCGGAGCCGGGCGGGGTCAGCTGGCAGATGCGGACGCCCTCCATCACCTCGCCGTCCAGGTCCACGTGGAAGCCGACCGTGTCGCGGTAGAACTCCTTGGCGCGGTCCACGTCCGTGACCGGCAGCAGGATGACTTCGAGGCTCATGTCCATGGCGTGACTCCCTTGTCGACGTCAGTACAGAGGGCCGTTCTCAGAAGCGCCACCGCGTCTGGCTGAACGGCTGTCCCTTACCGAAGCCGAAAACCGTGCGCGGCGCCACCGCATAGACAACGGCGTGTCCCGGTCCGTGATGGAAATAGCCCTCCCTCACCTCGAAGCGCCAGAAGTCGCCGTACTTCGCCTCCCACGCGGCGGCCAGCTCCCGCAGACGCGTGTCGTCGGACACCCGCACCGCCTCGCCCTCCACCACCAGGTCGTAGCCCCTGTCCCAGATGTTGGTGCCGGTCGTCAGCGCCACGTGCGCGTTGTGCGCCAGGTTCTTCGCCTTGCGCTCCTCGGGGCCGGTGCAGAAGTGCAGGGCCCCGTGCGCCCACACGCCCGGCAACGGCGTGACGTGCGGGCGCCCGTCCGGTCGTACCGTCGAGATCCAGAACAGTTCGGCGGCGGCCAGCAGCGACTCGGCGTCGGCCCAGGAGTGCGCCGTCGCGTCGGGGTCGCTGTAGCGGGGGTCGAGGTGGGTCTCGGGTTCCTGCTCGGTCATCACAGAGCCTCCGGCTCGGGGAACACCCGGGCCACCGCGGCGGTCCGGCTCGACACCCCCAGTCTGCCGAAGGCATTCTCCACTTGCTTGCGTACCGTGCTGGGGGAGACGACGCGCTGTGCGGCGATCTGCGCCGTGCGGTTCGCGGTGGGTGAGGCGGGCGGGCTGCCTGCGGCGGCGGGCGGCGTCCCGCCGGGCCCTCACCCGGGAATCGTCCGTCCGCGCCCCGCCGCGACCCCCACCCACAAATCCCCCCACCCGCTCCCCGGCGCTCATCCCCGACTCTCCGGTTAGGCTCAATCGATACGACCTTGATCGGACGGGAGGCCGGGGATGACGGCGGCGCCGGGGCGCAGGAGCAGTACCTTCACGCGGCTTCTGCGGCACGGTTTCACCGATCCGTCGGCCGCCGAGCGGCTGCTCGACAGCGCGGAGCTGAGCGGCGTACGCAATGACCCGGTACTGCTGGAGGCGCTCGGTGCGACCGCCGACCCCGACCTCGCGCTGCACGGTCTCGTACGGCTCCTGGAGGCGCAGCCCGGCCGGGAGCTGCTCGACACCGTGATAGCGGCGAAGCCGTTGCGCGATCGGCTGCTCGGGGTGCTCGGCGCGTCCGCCGCGCTCGCCGAGCATCTCGCCCGGCACCCCGGCGACTGGCATGCCCTCGTCACCTACGAGCCGCGCGATCTGCACCCCGGCGTCGAGGAGTTCGAACGCGGGCTCGCCGAGGCCACCGACCCTGTCGCCCTGCGCGTCGCCTACCGCCGCTGTCTGCTGTCGATCGCCGCCCGTGACGTGTGCGGCACCACCGACCTCGCCGAGACCGCCGCCGAACTCGCCGACCTCGCCACCGCGACCCTGCGCGCCGCGCTCGCCATAGCGCGGGCGGCCGCACCCGACGACGCCGCGCTGTGCCGGCTCGCGGTGATCGCGATGGGCAAGTGCGGGGGCCACGAGCTGAACTACGTCTCCGACGTGGACGTGATCTTTGTCGGTGAAGCCGTCGACGGGGCCGACGAGGGCAAGGCCCTGCGCGCCGCCACCAAGCTCGCCTCCCACATGATGCGCGTCTGCTCCGAGACCACCGTCGAGGGGTCCATCTGGCCCGTCGACGCCAACCTGCGGCCCGAGGGCAGAAACGGCCCGCTCGTCCGCACCCTCGCCAGCCACCTCGCCTACTACCAGCGCTGGGCCAAGACCTGGGAGTTCCAGGCCCTCCTCAAGGCCCGCCCGGTCGCCGGCGACCTCGAGCTGGGCGAGGAGTACGTCGCGGCCCTCGAACCCCTGGTCTGGAAGGCCGCCGAGCGCGAGAACTTCGTCGCCGACGTGCAGAAGATGCGGCGCCGGGTCGTGGAGAACATCCCCGTCGCCGAGCTCGACCGGCAACTGAAGCTCGGCCCCGGTGGGCTCAGGGACGTCGAATTCGCCGTACAGCTCCTGCAGTTGGTGCACGGCCGCGAGGACCGTTCGCTGCGCAGCGGCACCACCCTCGACGCCCTGCAGGCCCTCGCCGCCGGCGGCTACGTCGGACGTGCAGACGCGGCACAGCTCGACGACGCCTACCGCTTCCTGCGCTCCATGGAGCACCGCATACAGCTCTACCGGCTGCGCCGCACCCACCTGGTCCCCGAGGACGAGGCCGACCTGCGCCGCCTCGGCCGCTCCCTCGGTCTGCGGGCCGACCCGGTGACCGAGCTGAACCGCGAGTGGAAGCGGCACACCTCCGTCGTACGACGCCTGCACGAGAAGCTCTTCTATCGGCCGCTGCTGGACGCCGTGGCCCAACTCGGCCCCGGGGAGATCAGGTTGAGCGCCGGGGCGGCGCGCGAGCGGCTGGTCGCGCTCGGGTACGCCGACCCGGCCTCCGCCCTTCGGCACCTGGAGGCCCTGGCCTCCGGCGTCAGCCGCAAGGCGGCCATCCAGCGCACTCTTCTCCCGGTCATGCTGGGCTGGTTCGCCGAGTCCGCCGACCCGGACGCCGGACTTCTCAACTTCCGCAAGGTGTCCGACGCGTTGGGCAAGACCCCTTGGTACCTACGGTTGTTGAGGGACGAGGGCGCCGCCGCAGAGAACCTCGCACGCGTCCTGTCCGCCGGACGCCTCGCCCCCGACCTGCTGATGCGCGCACCCGAAGCCGTGGCGCTCCTCGGGGACGGCGAGGGCGGCGGACTGGCTCCGCGCGGGCGGGCCGGTCTCGAGCAGGAGATACTCGCCGCGGTCGGCCGCGCGGGCGGCGCCGTCCAGGGCGTCACGGCGGCCCGCGGTGTCCGCCGCCGCGAACTCTTCCGTACGGCCGCCGCGGACATCGTCGGCTCCTACGGCACCGAGACCCAGCCGGCCGAGCCGGACCAGGGCGCCCTGGTGGAGCGCGTCGGTGCCGCCGTGTCCGACCTGACCGCCGCGACCCTCGCCGGCACCCTGCGCGCGGTCGTCCGGGAGGGCTGGGGCGACACCCTGCCCACCCGGTTCGCCGTGATCGGCATGGGCCGCTTCGGCGGTCACGAACTCGGCTACGGCTCCGACGCGGACGTCCTGTTCGTCCACGAGCCGCGCGAGGGCGTCGAGGAGCGGGAGGCTTCCGAGGCCGCCAACAAGGTCGTCTCCGAGATGCGCCGCCTGCTCCAGATCCCGAGCGCCGACCCACCGCTGCTCATCGACGCCGGCCTGCGCCCGGAGGGCAAGTCCGGGCCGCTGGTACGCACGTTGACGTCGTACGCGGCCTACTACCGCCGCTGGTCGCTGGTCTGGGAGTCACAGGCCCTGCTGCGGGCCGAACCGGTCGCCGGGGACGAGGAGTTGGGCCGCCGGTTCGTCGAACTGATCGATCCCCTGCGCTATCCGACGGCGGGCCTCGGCGACGACGCCGTACGCGAGATACGGCGGCTGAAGGCGCGCATGGAGTCCGAGCGGATGCCTCGCGGCGCCGACCCCAAGCTGCACACCAAGCTCGGCCCTGGTGGCCTGTCCGACGTCGAGTGGACGGTCCAGCTCCTCCAGATGCGGCACGGTGCCGGCGAGCCGGGGCTGCGGACCACCCGCACCCGGGCGGCGCTCGCTGCCGCGCGGGCGGTCGGGCTGATCTCCGAGGAGGACACCCAGGTCCTCGACGGGGCGTGGGTGCTGGCCACGCGGGTGCGGAACGCGGTGATGCTGGTGCGGGGGCGGGCCGGGGACACGTTTCCGACGGAGACGCGTGAACTCGCCGCTGTGGGCCGGTACTTGGGGTATGAGGCGGGGCATGTCGGGGACATGCTCGATGACTACCGACGGACTGCTCGGCGGGCTCGGGGTGTGGTGGACGAGTTGTTCTACGGGGCGTAGTTCTTCGCCGGGCGGGCCACCGTCTTCGGCTGCCGGCCGGTGGGGGCTTGTCGCGCCCTGCGGCGGAGCCGCATATCGGCACAGCCCCGCGCCCCTTTGGGGCGTGTCAGCGCCACCCCTGTCAGCACGATCGCCATGCCCGCCAGCACCCTCGGCCCCACCCGCTCGTCCAGCAGCACCGCGCCCAGGGTCACCGAGACGACCGGCAGCAGATAGCCGACCGTGGCCGCCGTTGTGGGGCCCTCGTCGGCTATCAAGCGGTAGTTGAGGTAGAACGTCACGCCGGTGCCCAGGACGCCCAGGGCCGTGACCGCCGCCAACCCGGTGAGGTCGGTGTCCACGGGGCCCGCGAACGGCAGGGACAGGGTGGTCCAGCCGGTCGCCATGAGGAGTTGGGCGGTGGACAGGGCCAACGGGGCCTGCCCGGAGGTGAGTTTGCGGGCCATGTACGCGAAGGCCACGGCGTAGCTCGTGGCGGCGGCCAGGAGGGCCAGGGCGCCCCAGGTCAGCAGGCCCGAGCGGTGCCAGGGGGCGAAGATCAGCACGGTGCCTGCGAAGCCGAGGAGCAGGCCGGTCAGCCGTAGGGGGCGCAGGTCGCGGTCGGTGCCGAGCAGGACGCCGATCAGCAGGGACCACAGCGGGGTCGTCGCGTTCAGGACGCCCGCGACACCGGAGTCGACGCTCTGCTCACCGACCGCGAACAGAGCGAAGGGGATGGCGTTGCAGAACAGTGCGGCGACGATCAGATGGCCCCAGGTGGAGCGGGAGCGGGGCAGCCGCTGACCGGCCGCGCGGGCCAGGAGGAACAGCACAGCCGTGCCCAACACGCACCGCGCGATCGTGATCTGGGCGGGGGAGAGGCCGTGGTCGAGGGCGAGCTTGATCCAGAGGAAGCCGGATCCCCAGAGGAGGGCGAGGACGGCCATACGCAGAGTGGAGGCGGGGGACATGTCCTCCACCGTCCCCCGGCCAGACCCAACAGGACAAGTGAAAGATTCTGGACCGATCATTAAGCTGGAGTACATGTTTGATGTGCGACGTATGCAGATGCTGGCGGCCGTGGTGAGCAACGGCTCGGTGACGGCGGCCGCGGCCCGGCTCGGTTACACGCCCTCCGCGATCAGCCAGCAGGTGGCGGCTCTGGAGAAGGAGGCCGGGACCGAGCTCCTCGAACGGGTCGGGCGGGGTGTGCGGCCCACGGCCGCCGGGCTGTTGCTCACGGAGTACGCGGAGGCGATCGGCCGGCAGGTCGCCGAGGCGGAGACGGCCCTCGGGGATCTCCTCGCGGGCCGCACGGGCCGGCTCTCGGTGCGTTACTTCGCCACGGCCGGAGCCCGTCTGGTCGCCCCCGCGGTGGCACGGCTGCGGGCCGAACACCCCGGCGTGCAGATCGATCTGAAGCTGACGGGACCCGACCCGCTGCCGGACGTACGGGAGGGGCGGGCGGACCTGGCGCTGGTGGTGGGACCGTCGGACGAGGACGGCGTACGACTGCTGCATCTGCTCGACGACCCGTACCTGGCCGTGCTCCCCGCGGCCCATCCCCTCGCGGCCCGCCGATCGATCCACCTGACCGACCTGGCCGACGAACCCTGGGTCGGCAGTGAGTGGCCCGGCCCCTGTCTCGAGGCCCAGCTCACCGCCTGCGCCACGGCAGGGTTCCAGCCGCGCTTCGTCGTGGACAGCGAGGACTACGCCACGGCACAGGGCTTCGTGGCGGCGGGACTCGGGGTGACCCTGATCCCGCGGCTGGGGCTCGGGGGCCGGCATCCGGACGTGGCGGTACGGCAGATCCGGGGCCCGGAGCCGTCACGGGCGATCCACGCGGCCGTACGGCGGACCGCGCTGCCGCAACCGGCACTCGATGCGTTCGTCGAGGCACTGCGGGAGGCGGCCGCGGGCTAGCCAGTGGCCTTGACAGGCCGCGGAGTGGCCTTCGGCTTCGCCGGTACCGCTTTCGGCAACGTGTACGGCAGCGCCCCGTACCAGTTTCGCGCCACCATGAAGCCGAACATCAGGCACAGGATGCCGCCGACCGCGTCGAGCCAGAAGTGGTTGGCGGTGGCGACGATGACCAGGAGCGTCGCCGTCGGGTAGAGGAGGCCCAGAACGCGTACCCACGGCACCGACGCCAGCGCGAAGATCGTCAGGCCGCACCACAGGGACCAGCCGATGTGCATGGACGGCATCGCGGCGTACTGGTTGGACATGTGCTTCAGGTCGCCGGAGGCCATCGAGCCCCAGGTCTGGTGGACCATGACCGTGTCGACGAAGTGGCCGCCGTTCATCAGCCGCGGGGGTGCCAGCGGATACAGGTAGTAACCGACCAGCGCCACGCCCGTGGTCGCGAAGAGCACCATACGCGTCGCCGCGTAGCGGCCGGGGTGGCTGCGGTAGAGCCAGACCAGGACGCTCAGCGTCACGATGAAGTGCAGCGTCGCGTAGTAGTAGTTCATGCCGACGACCAGCCAAGTCACGGAGTTCACCGCGTGGTTCACGGACTCCTCGACCGCGATGCCCAGATGGTGCTCCATCCGCCAGATCCAGTCGGCGTTGCGCAGCGCCTCACTCTTCTGCTCCGGAACCGCGTTGCGGACCAGTGAGTACGTCCAGTAACTCACCGCGATCAGCAGGATCTCGAACCAGAGGCGCGGGCGGCGCGGGGTGCGCAGGCGGCGGAGGAGACCCGGACCGTCCGCGGCCATGAGGGAGTCCGGAGCGGCCGCGGTCTCGCGGTCTTCCAGGCTGGTCACGGTCGAGTCACCCATAGACATGAAGTCTGCCAGAAATGCCTTACGCCACCGATCATCCCGCGGTCGGGTTCGGGACGCATGTCCTACGACGGGAAGACTGTCCCGTTCTCCTACCAGCGCACTGGTGAAAGCCCGGATTCTCCACCCTACGGACGAGTGCGGTCCCCAGGTGCCGAAGCCGTCGAACCCCGCACCACCAGCTCCGGCATGAACACGAACTCGCTGTGCGGCGCGGGCGTTCCACCGATCTCCTCCAGCAACGTCCGTACCGCCGCCTGCCCCATGGCCGGCACCGGCTTGCGGATCGTCGTCAGCGGTGGGTCGGTGAAGGCGATCAGCGGGGAGTCGTCGAAACCCACGACCGAGACGTCCCACGGCACTTCCAGACCCCGCTGCCGGGCCGCCCGTATCGCGCCCAGCGCCATCATGTCGCTCGCGCACACCACCGCAGTGCAGTCACGCTCGATGAGCGCCGTCGCGGCCGCCTGGCCGCCCTCCAGGGTATAGAGCGAGTGCTGGACCAGGTCCGCCTCGACGGTCGCCGCGGCCAGCCCGAGCTGGTCCTGCATGGTGCGCACGAAGCCCTCGATCTTGCGCTGGACCGGCACGAAGCGCTTCGGACCGAGGGCGAGGCCGATCCTCCTGTGCCCCAGCGACACCAGGTGCGTCACCGCCAGCGCCATCGCCGCGCGGTCGTCGGGGGAGATGAACGGCGCCTGCACCTTCGGCGAGAACCCGTCCACGAGCACGAACGGCACCCCCTGCGCCCGCAGCTGCTCATAACGCTGCATGTCCGCGGAGGTGTCCGCGTGCAGCCCGGAGACGAAGATGATGCCCGCCACGCCCCGGTCGACGAGCATCTCCGTGAGTTCGTCCTCCGTGGAGCCGCCCGGGGTCTGGGTGGCGAGGACCGGGGTGTAACCCTGCCGGGTCAGCGCCTGGCCGATCACCTGGGCCAGGGCCGGGAATATCGGATTCTCCAGCTCCGGGGTGATCAGGCCCACCAGTCCCTCGCTGCGCTGCCGCAGCCGGACCGGGCGTTCGTAGCCCAGCACGTCGAGTGCGGCCAGCACGGACTGGCGGGTGGTGGCGGCGACCCCCGGCTTCCCGTTGAGGACGCGGCTGACGGTCGCTTCGCTCACGCCCGCCTGAGCAGCGATGTCGGCTAGCCGTGTGGTCACGGCACCGGACTGTACCGGCCGTATCGTCATCGCGGTCCCTCTGTTCTGGTCGGTGCCCTCTGTCCCGTAAGGGGATGATTCCCGTCCGGGAGGGGGATGGCAAGAGCTTGCAGAGTCTTGCACAACCCGTAGTCGTCCCGCTCAGCCCCGTAAAACAAGGGTCTCGTGACGGTCGACAAGGGATCACAACGGGGTAACTTCCGCAGTCTCTTGCACTTTTTTGCTGCAAGCTCTTTCGCAAGCCTTGCATCGCTGTTACGTTCCCACTCGCCCGGCGGCCGCAAAGGCGCAGTCGGCAGACGGGGAGGGCAGACGGGACCTCTCCCCGCAGCACACGGGCTTTCACCCTCAAGGAGAACTCATGCGGCGTGGCATAGCGGCCACAGCGCTGGTGGCGTCTTTCGCCCTCGCGGCGACGGCCTGCGGCGGAAGTGACAGCGGCGACAAGGCCGACGGTCCGGTGACCATCACCTGGTGGGACACCTCCAACGCCACCAATGAGGCGCCGACGTACCAGGCCCTGATCAAGGACTTCGAGGCCGCCAACAAGGGCATCAAGGTCAAGTACGTCAACGTGCCCTTCGACCAGGCGCAGAACAAGTTCGACACCGCCGCCGGCGCGAGCGGCGCCCCCGACGTGCTGCGCTCCGACGTCGGCTGGACCCCCGCCTTCGCCAAGAAGGGCTTCTTCCTGCCCCTCGACGGCACCGAGGCCCTCGCCGACCAGGCCAAGTTCAAGCCGAACCTGATCAAGCAGGCCCAGTACGACGGCAAGACCTACGGCGTGCCGTTCGTCACCGACACACTCGCCCTGGTCTACAACAAGCAGCTCTTCGAGAAGGCCGGCGTCGAGGCCCCCAAGACCTGGGACGATCTGAAGGCCGCCGCCGCCACGATCAAGTCGAAGACCGGCGTCGACGGCTACTGGGGCTCCACCGCGGCCTACTACGCCCAGACCTTCCTCTACGGCGAGGGCACCGACACCGTCGACGCCACCGCCAAGAAGATCACGGTGAACTCCGACGCCGCCAAGAAGGGCTACGGCACCTGGCTGAGCCTCTTCTCCGGCAAGGGCCTGCACAAGGCCGACACCACCGCCGACGCCTACGCCCACATCCAGGACGCGTTCGTCAACGGCAAGGTCGCCGCGATCATCCAGGGCCCGTGGGAGATCACCAACTTCTACAAGGGCTCGGCCTTCAAGGACAAGAACAACCTCGGCATCGCCACCGTCCCGGCCGGCTCCAGCGGCAAGGCGGGCGCCCCGACCGGCGGCCACAACCTCTCGGTCTACGCCGGCTCGGACTCCGCCCACCAGAAGGCGGCCGAGAAGTTCGTGGGCTTCATGACCTCCGCGAAGTCGCAGACGCAGATCGCGCTGAAGAACTCCACGCTGCCCACCCGCGACGACGCCTACACCGCAGAGGTCAAGGCCGACCCGGGCATCGCCGGATACCAGTCGGTCCTCTCCTCCGCCCAGCCGCGCGTGGCCCTGCCGGAGTACAGCTCCCTGCTGACCCCGCTGGACACCGAGCTGGTCAAGATCGCCGGCGGCAAGGAGTCCCTGGACAAGGGCCTGAGCAACGCGGAGACCGCCCTCGCCAAGCTGGTGCCCGACTTCAGCAAGTGAGCCCGTGTGGCCGCCGGATCTCCCGGTCATGGGGGGAGGGATCCGGCGGCCACCGGCCTGTGCCCGGCCGCCCCGGCCGGCCGCTCGGCCCAGCCACTTCTCAGAGCCGCAGAACTTTCAGAAGGTGTCGAACATGACAGTCGCCATCGACCGCGCCACCGGCAAACGGCACGGTGAGCGCGCGCCACGGCCCGGGCGGGGCCAACGCCTGAAGCAGAACTACCAGAAGCACTGGTACGCCTACGCGATGATCACTCCGGTGGCGATCGTTCTCGGCGTCCTCGTGCTGTACCCCCTGGTCTACGGCGTCTACCTCACGCTCACCGACGCCAACAGCCTCAACACGGCCCGCACGATCGGCGTCAACCACATCGACGCCACCTACAAGTTCATCGGCCTCGACAATTACGCCGACATCCTGTGGGGCGACACCGCCTACGACCGCTTCTGGTCGCACTTCATCTGGACGATCGTCTGGACGGCCCTGTGTGTCGCCCTCCACTACTGCATCGGCCTCGGCCTCGCGCTGCTGCTCAACCAGAAGCTGCGGGGACGGACGCTGTACCGGCTGATCCTGGTGCTGCCCTGGGCCGTGCCGACCTTCGTCACCGTCTTCGGCTGGCGCTTCATGCTCGCCGACGGCGGCATCATCAACACCGCACTGGACGCGCTGCATCTGCCCTCGCCGGCATGGCTCGAGGACACCTTCTGGCAGCGGTTCGCTGCGATCATGGTCAACACCTGGTGCGGTGTGCCGTTCATGATGGTCTCGCTGCTCGGCGGACTCCAGTCCATCGACGCCTCCCTCTACGAGGCCGCCGAGATGGACGGCGCGAGCGCCTGGCAGCGGTTCCGGTACGTCACCCTGCCGGGACTCAGGAGCGTCAGCTCCACCGTCGTCCTGCTCGGCATCATCTGGACGTTCAACCAGTTCGCCGTGCTCTTCCTGATGTTCGGCAACACCGCGCCCGACGCGCAGATCCTCGTCACCTGGGCGTACCACCTGGGCTTCGGACAGCAGCCGCGTGACTTCGCCCAGTCGGCCGCGTACGGCATCCTGCTGCTGGCCATACTGATCGTCTTCACCTCCTTCTACCGCCGCTGGCTGAACCGCAATGACCAGCAGCTCGCGATCTGAGGCAGGAGTCCCCATGAGTACGACCACAGCTGAGAGCTCCGCCACGGTGTCCCCGACCGCGCCCGCACAGACACCCGGACGGATCCGCCGCCGCGGTGACAAGAGCCTCGCCGGCTCCCTCGTCTCGCACGGCATCCTGATCGTCGCGAGCCTGATCGCGCTGTTCCCGATCCTCTGGCTGGTCTTCCTGTCCCTCGGTCCGGACAAGGACGACTACCTCCACCCGGGCGGCATCTGGAAGAAGATGACGTTCGACAACTACTCGTTCGTCCTCCAGCACACGGCCTTCTTCGACTGGCTGAAGAGCTCGCTGATCGTCTCGCTCGGCACCACGGTGATCGGTGTGCTGATCGCCGCGACCACCGGGTACGCCGTGTCCCGTATGCGCTTTCCGGGCTACCGGAAGTTCATGTGGGTGCTCCTGGTCACGCAGATGTTCCCGGTGGCCGTACTCATGGTGCCGATGTACCAGATGCTCTCGGACCTCCAGCTCATCGACAGCTACCTTGGACTCGTCCTCGTGTACTGCTCGACGGCGGTCCCGTACTGTGCCTGGCTGCTGAAGGGCTACTTCGACACCATCCCGTTCGAGATCGACGAGGCCGGACGCGTCGACGGGCTGACCCCCTTCGGCACGTTCGCGCGGCTGATCCTGCCGCTCGCCAAGCCGGGACTGGCGGTCGCCGCGTTCTACAGCTTCCTCACCGCGTTCGGTGAGGTCGCGTTCGCCTCGACCTTCATGCTCTCCGACACGAAGTACACGTTCGCCGTGGGGCTGCAGAGCTTCGTGAGCGAACACGACGCCCAGCGGAACCTGATGGCCGCGACGGCGGTGCTGATCGCGATACCGGTGTCCGTGTTCTTCTACCTGGTGCAGAAGAACCTGGTGACCGGCCTCACCGCGGGCGGCACCAAGGGCTGAGGCCCACTCCAAGACCCGAGGCGGCCGCAGTGTCCTCCCCCAGAGGGGGGACCCCCAGACCCCGCTGTCACTGCGGCCGCCTCGCCACTTGACGACCCCCATGACCCCCTTACGTTTCAAGGACGCCATGAGCCAGCAGCACTACGCCACCGCCCCGGCATCGACCCCCGCCAAAGCCCAGCGCAGCGACTGGTGGCGGGACGCGGTGATCTACCAGGTCTATCCGCGCAGCTTCGCCGACAGCAACGGTGACGGCATGGGCGACCTCGAGGGCATCCGCACCCGACTGCCGTACCTGCGTGACCTGGGCGTGGACGCCGTGTGGCTCAGCCCTTTCTACGCCTCCCCGCAGGCCGACGCCGGCTACGACGTGGCCGACTACCGGGCCGTGGACCCCATGTTCGGCAGCCTCCTGGACGCCGACGCGCTGATCCGCGACGCCCGCGGACTGGGACTCAGGATCATCGTCGACCTGGTGCCCAACCATTCCTCCGACCAGCACGAGTGGTTCAAGCGGGCGGTCGCCGAGGGCCCGGGATCGCCGCTCCGGGACCGCTACCACTTCCGGCCCGGCAAGGGCGCGAACGGCGAACTCCCGCCCAACGACTGGGAGTCGATCTTCGGCGGTCCGGCCTGGACGCGCGTCGCGGACGGGGAGTGGTACCTGCACCTCTTCGCCCCCGAGCAGCCCGACTTCAACTGGGACCACCCGGCCGTCGGCGACGAGTTCCGCTCGATCCTGCGCTTCTGGCTCGACATGGGCGTGGACGGCTTCCGCATCGACGTGGCACACGGCCTGGTGAAGGCGGAGGGGCTGCCCGACCTGGGATCCCACGACCAGGTGAAGCTGCTGGGCAACGATGTCATGCCGTTCTTCGACCAGGACGGCGTCCACGAGATCTACCGCCAGTGGCGGTTGATCCTCGACGAGTACTCCGGCGAGCGCATCTTCGTCGCCGAGGCCTGGACCCCGACCATCGAGCGCACCGCCAACTACGTGCGGCCCGACGAGCTCCACCAGGCATTCAACTTCCAGTACCTGAGCACCGCATGGGACGCCGAGGAACTGCGCGAGGTCATCGACCGCACACTGGAGGCGATGCGCCCGGTCGGTGCCCCGGCCACCTGGGTGCTCTCCAACCACGACGTCACCCGGCACACCACCCGCTTCGCCAACCCGCCCGGCCTAGGCACCCAGATCCGCACGGCGGGCGACCGGGACCTGGGCCTGCGCCGGGCTCGCGCCGCCACGCTGCTGATGCTGGCCCTGCCGGGATCGGCGTACATCTACCAGGGCGAGGAGCTCGGCCTCCCGGACGTCGTCGACCTCGCCGACGAGGTGCGCCAGGACCCGGCGTACTTCCGCGGCGCCGGCCAGGACGGCTTCCGCGACGGCTGCCGGGTGCCGATCCCCTGGACGCGCGAGGGATCGTCGTACGGCTTCGGCGCGGGCGGCAGCTGGCTGCCCCAGCCGTCGGAGTGGGCGGACCTGAGCGTGGAGGCGCAGACCGGCGACCCCGACTCCACCCTGGAGCTGTACCGCTCGGCCCTCGCCGTCCGCCGTGCCCAGCCCGACCTGGGTGCCGGCGACGCGGTGGAGTGGCTCCGGGCACCCGAGGGCGTTCTCGCCTTCCGGCGCGGCGAGTTCGTCTGCGTCGCGAACACCGGCGCTGAAGCGGTGACGACTCCGGCGTACGGGCGTCTGCTCCTCGCGAGCGGCGAGGTGGCCGAGACCGACGGCGAGGCGAAGGTGCCGGCCGACACGACGGTGTGGTGGACGACGGCCTGAGCACAGGCAGGGATCACCGGGCCCGCACGGGGCCCGGTGATTTATTGTCGGGCGTGTCGATCGGCGGGACCCGCGATCGACGCTTGGGTGAAAGGGCGAACAGCGCCCCGCACCCGAGGAGAGACCATGCAGATCCGAGCCCGCCTGAGCATGAGTGCCGACGGCTACGTGACCACGCCGAACGGCTGGCCCGCACTGACCGCCGACCCCTCGTTCGTCTCCGGCCAGAGCCACGGCATCCGGGAGTTCCTGGCGGACTGCGAGGCCGCGCTCATGGGCCGTACGACCTTCGAGCCCGCGCTGACCAACACCCGCTGGCCGTGGCCCGACCTCGACGTGTTCGTCCTCGGCTCGCACCGCCCGGAGGGCACCCCGGACCACGTCACCACCGACAGCGACCCGGTACGGCTGCTGGAGAAGCTCCGTGCGGCCAACCGGGGCGGCGACGTCCACCTCATCGGCGGCCCGCGCACGATCGGCACCTTCCACGCCCTCGGCGCGCTCGACCGCCTCGAACTGGTCGTCCTGCCCCTGCTCTTCGGCGGCGGCATGCGGCTGACCCCCGCGCTCAGCCCCGAGACCGGACTGACCTTCCAGAGCCAACGGGCCCTGCCCGGAGGGTCGGTGGAGATCGTCTACTCCTGCCGGGGCAGCCGAGGCGACCTGCCGGGCAAGCCCGCCAGCCAGCGCTGAGCAGAGTGCGTGAAAGTTCTTTCTCCTGCTTTCAAGAGTCTTGCTGTAAACATTTCGGCAGCGGTACGTTCTCGCCGGCGCCAGGCAAAGACGCCTGGCCGTCAGGCAAGGAGAACCCCCACGTGATATCGAGATGGACCGCATCCGCTGTTGCCACGGCCACCGCGTTCGCCGCCGCGGCGGCCGTGTCGGCCCCCCAGGCCGCCTACGCCTCCCCGCCCGGCACCAAGGACGTCACCGCCGTCCTCTTCGAGTGGAACTTCGCCTCCGTCGCCAAGGAGTGCACCAACACCCTCGGCCCCGCCGGATACGGCTCTGTGCAGGTCTCCCCGCCCGCCGAGCACATCCAGGGCTCGCAGTGGTGGACCTCGTACCAGCCGGTCAGCTACCGGATCGCGGGGCGCCTCGGTGACGCCACCGCCTTCAAGAACATGGTCGGCACCTGCCACGCGGCCGGTGTGAAGGTCGTCGTCGACACCGTCATCAACCACATGTCCGCGGGCAGCGGCACCGGTACCGGCGGATCGTCGTACACGAAGTACAACTACCCGGGCCTGTACTCCTCGTACGACATGGACGACTGCACGTCGACCATCACCGACTACACCAACCGCGCCAACGTCCAGAACTGCGAACTCGTCGGCCTCGCCGACCTGGACACCGGCGAAGAGTACGTCCGCGCCACCATCGCCGGCTACATGAACTCCCTGCTCGGCTACGGCGTCGACGGCTTCCGCATCGACGCGGCCAAGCACATCCCGGCGACCGACCTCGCCAACATCAAGTCGCGTCTGACGAACCCCTCCGTCTACTGGAAGCAGGAGGTCATCTATGGCAGCGGGGAGGCCGTCCAGCCCACCGAGTACACGGGCAACGGGGACGTCCAGGAGTTCCGCTACGCCTACGACCTCAAGCGCGTCTTCAACAACGAGAACCTCGCCTATCTGAAGAACTACGGCGAGGGCTGGGGTTACATGAGCAGCTCGGTGGCCGGCGTCTTCGTCGACAACCACGACACCGAGCGCAACGGCTCCACGCTCAACTACAAGGACGGCGCGAACTACACCCTCGCCAACGTCTTCATGCTCGCCTACCCGTACGGCGCCCCGGACATCAACTCCGGCTACGAATGGTCCGACACGGACGCGGGCCCGCCCAACAACGGTTCGGTGAGCGCCTGTTGGCAGGACGGCTGGAAGTGCCAGCACGCCTGGCCGGAGATCCTGCGCATGGTCGCCTTCCGCAACGCCACCCGCGGTGAGGCGGTCACGAACTGGTGGGACAACGGCGGCGACGCGATCGCCTTCGGGCGGGGCGCCAAGGGCTACGTCGCCATCAACCACGAGTCCGGCAGCCTGAGCCGTACCTACCAGACCTCGCTGCCCGCCGGGACGTACTGCAACGTGCAGAACAACACGAGCGTGACGGTCGGCTCCAACGGCCAGTTCTCGGCCACGCTCGGGTCCAACACGGCACTGGCGATCTACGCGGGCAAGTCAAGCTGCTGAGCGACTCACGGAAACACTGAAAGTTCTTTCCGGCTGTTTCAAGACTATTGCTGTAAGGCTTGCGGCGGCGATACGGTCGCGCGGGGTCGGACCCACAGAGCCGTCATCGCAAGGAGTCCACGTCAGTGATACCGAGATGGCCGGTGCCGTCGAGGCGCCGCACCGCACACGCAGGACGGGTCGCCGCGGTCACCGTGACCGCGTTGGCCGCAGCGCTCGTCCAGCCGCTGTCCGCCCAGGCGGACACCCCGCCGCCACCGCCCTCCGACGCGAAGCTCGCCGCGGAACCGGCCCGGCACGACGACACCCGTGAGCAGTTCTACTTCGTCCTGCCGGACCGTTTCGCCAACGGCGACACCTCGAACGACCGGGGCGGGCTCACCGGTTCACGGCTGAGCACCGGCTACGACCCCACCGACAAGGGCTTCTACCAGGGCGGCGACCTCAAGGGCCTGACCCGGAAGCTCGACTACATCAAGGGCCTCGGCACCACGTCCATCTGGATGGCCCCGATCTTCAAGAACCGGCCCGTACAGGGCACGGGTGCCGACGCCTCCGCCGGATACCACGGTTACTGGATCACGGACTTCACCCAGGTCGACCCGCACTTCGGCACCAACAAGGACCTGGAGACCCTCATCTCCAAGGCCCACGCCAAGGGCATGAAGGTCTTCTTCGACGTCATCACCAACCACACCGCCGATGTCGTCGACTACGAGGAGAAGTCCTACGACTACCTCTCCAAGGGCGCGTTCCCCTATCTGACTAAGGACGGCGAGCCTTTCGACGACGCGGACTACGCGGCCGGCGACCGGAAGTTCCCGGCGGTCGACACCGACTCCTTCCCGCGCACGCCCACGGTCACCGGCGCGGGCGCCAAGGTCCCGTCCTGGCTCAACGACCCGACGATGTACCACAACCGCGGCGACTCGACCTATGCCGGTGAGTCGACGACCTACGGCGACTTCTCCGGCCTCGACGACCTGTGGACCGAGCGTCCCGAGGTCGTCTCCGGCATGGAGAAGATCTACCAGCGCTGGGTCAGGGACTTCGACATCGACGGCTTCCGGATCGACACCGTGAAGCACGTGAACATGGAGTTCTGGACCCAGTGGGCCACGGCTCTGGACGCCTACGCGGCCAGGCACGGCCGCAAGGACTTCTTCATGTTCGGCGAGGTGTACTCCGCCGACACGTCGATCACCTCGCCGTACGTCACCCAGGGCCGTCTCGACGCCACGCTGGACTTCCCCTTCCAGGAGGCCGCACGGCAGTACGCCTCCCAGGGCGGCAGCGCGCGGAAGCTCGGATCCGTCTTCGGCGACGACTACAAGTACACGACCGACAAGGCCAACGCCTACGAGCAGGTCACCTTCCTCGGCAACCACGACATGGGCCGCATCGGGTACTTCCTGAACCAGGACAACCCGAAGGCCACCGACGCCGAACTCCTCGCCAAGGACAGGCTCGCCAACGAGCTGATGTTCCTCAGCCGTGGCAACCCCGTCGTCTACTACGGCGACGAACAGGGCTTCACCGGCGCCGGCGGCGACAAGGACGCCCGCCAGACGATGTTCGCGTCCAGGACGGCCGACTACCTGGACGACGACGAGATCGGCACCGACCGCACGCACGCGAGCGACGCCTACGACACGAGCGCGCCGCTGTACGAGCGGATCAGCGCTCTGTCCAAGCTCCGCAAGGCCAACCCGGCGCTCATGGACGGAGTCCAGGAGGAGCGGTACGCGGCGGACGGGGCCGGGGTCTACGCCTTCTCCCGTACGCAGGGGAGCACCGAGTACGTCGTCGCCTTCAACAACGCGAGCGAGACGAGGTCGGCGACCTTCGCGACCGGTTCGGCGAACACGGGGTTCCAGGGGATCTACGGCGGTGCCTCCGGCGTCACCTCCGACGCCGACAAGAACATCACCGTCACCGTCCCCGCCGGCTCCGCGATCGTCCTGAAGGCGGCCGGCAAGCTCGCGCCGCCCGCCACCAAGCCGGCGATCACTCTCAAGGCCCCGGCCGCCGGAGCCACCGGCACCGTCGAGCTCACCGCCGACGTGGACGGCGGACAGCTCAACCGGGTCGTCTTCGCCGCCCAGATCGGCGGCGGCACGTGGCGGACACTCGGCTCCGCCGACCACGCGCCGTACAAGGTCACCCAGACCGTCGGCAAGGCCGTACCGGCCGGAACAGCCCTGCGCTACAAGGCCGTTGTCGTCGACTCGACGGGACGCACCACCTCAGCGACGGCGCAGTCCGTCACCGGTACCCCGCCCGCCGAGGAGCCCCCCACCGCCCCCTCCCGCGACTACGCGGTCGTCCACTACCAGCGCGCCGACGGCGACTACGACGACTGGGGTCTGTACGCGTGGGGCGACCTCGCCGACGGTGAGTCCACCACCTGGCCCGACAGCCACCCCTTCACCGGCCGGGACGCGTACGGCGCCTTCGCCTACGTCAAGCTGAAGCCCGGCGCCTCGAACGTCGGCTTCCTCGTCATCGACAAGGACGGCGACAAGGACGTCTCCGCCGACCGCACGATCGACGTCACCAAAACCGGCGAGGTGTGGATCGAGCAGGGCAAGGACGCCGTACAGACACAGCGGCCCGACTACCCGGCGCAGGACAGAACCAAGGCCGTCCTCCACTACCACCGCGCCGACGGGAACTACGACGGCTGGGGTCTGCACGCCTGGACGGGTGCCGCGAACCCCACGGACTGGTCGAAGCCGCTGGAGCCGGTGCGGACCGACGCCTATGGCGCGGTCTTCGAGGTACCGCTGACCGACGGGGCCACGAGCCTGAGTTACATCATCCACAAGGGCGACGAGAAGGACCTGCCCACCGACCAGTCCCTGGACCTCACGGCGAACGGCCATGAGGTGTGGCTGCTGAACGGCCAGGAGAAGTATCTGCTCCCGCAGCCCGCCGGGTCCGCCGCCGCGCTCGACCTGACCACCTCCAAAGCCGTCTGGATCGACCGGAACACCGTCGCCTGGAACGGTTCGGAGGCGGCCGCCTCCACCCAGCTGCTGTACTCCCACGACGGCTCCATCGCCGTCGACGCAGGAGCCCTGACCAGCGACGACGAGAGGTGGCTGCGGCTCAGCAGGACAACCCTCACGGACGCCCAGAAGGCCAGGTTCCCGCACCTGAAGGACTACGCGGCCTGGTCCGTCGACCCACGTGATCGCGACCGGGTGATCGAGGCCATGACCGGTCAGCTCGTCGCCTCCCAACGAGCCGCCAACGGCGCCGTGCTGGCCGCGACCGGCGTCCAGGTCGCCGGCGTGCTCGACGACCTGTATCCCGCCGCGACGAAGGCGGAACTGGGCCCGGCCTTCCACGACGGCCGCCCCACACTGTCCGTCTGGGCGCCTACCGCGCAGTCGGTGAAGCTGGAGCTCGATGGGTCCTCGAAGGACATGCGACGCGACCCCACCACCGGCGTGTGGTCCGTCACCGGTCCCCGGTCCTGGAAGGGCAAGCCCTATCGGTACGTCGTGAAGGTCTGGGCGCCCAGCGTCCGGAAGGTCGTCACCAACAAGGTGACCGACCCCTACTCGGTCGCCCTCACCGCGGACTCCGAGCGCAGCCTCGTCGTCGACCTGGACGACAGGTCCCTGGCGCCGCGCGGCTGGTCGACGTACACCAAGCCGAAGGCCGTGCCCCTCAAGGACGCCGAGATCCAGGAGCTGCACGTCCGGGACTTCTCGGTGGCGGACAGGACCGTGCCGTCCAAGGACCGGGGCACCTACCTCGCCTTCGCCGACAAGGACGGCGAAGGCTCCGGGCACCTGCGCGAGCTCGCGAAGTCGGGGACGAGCTACGTCCACCTGCTGCCGGTCTTCGACATCGCGACCGTCCCCGAGAAGAAGTCCGATCAGGCGACCCCCGCCTGCGACCTCGCCTCCTACCCGGCCGCCTCCGACAAGCAGCAGGAGTGCGTCTCCGCGGTCGCCACGAAGGACGCCTACAACTGGGGCTACGACCCGTACCACTACACGGTCCCCGAGGGCTCGTACGCCACCGACCCGGACGGCACCGGCCGTACGGTCGAGTTCCGCAGGATGGTCAAGGCCCTCAACGACGACGGCCTGAGGGTCGTCATGGACGTCGTCTACAACCACACCGCGGCGAGCGGACAGGCCTCCACCAGCGTCCTCGACCGGATCGTCCCCGGCTACTACCAGCGGCTCCTCGCGGACGGTTCGGTCGCCAACAGCACCTGCTGCGCCAACACGGCCACCGAGAACGCGATGATGGGCAAGCTGGTCGTCGACTCGATCGTCACCTGGGCCAAGGAGTACAAGGTCGACGGCTTCCGCTTCGACCTCATGGGCCACCACCCCAAGGCCAACATCCTGGCCGTGCGCAAGGCCCTCGACGCGCTGACCCTCAAGAAGGACGGCGTCGACGGCAAGGAGATCATCCTCTACGGCGAGGGCTGGAACTTCGGCGAGGTCGCCGACGACGCCCGGTTCGTGCAGGCCACGCAGAAGAACATGGCCGGCACGGGCATCGCGACCTTCTCCGACCGCGCCCGTGACGCCGTACGCGGCGGCGGGCCCTTCGACGAGGACCCCGGCGTCCAGGGCTTCGCGTCCGGGCTGTACACCGACCCCAACGCGTCCACGGCGAACGGGACGCCACAGGAGCAGAAGGCCCGCCTGCTCCACTACCAGGACCTCATCAAGGTGGGCCTGTCCGGCAACCTCAAGCAGTTCACCTTCACCGACACCGACGGCAAGGAGGTCACCGGCTCCCAGGTCGACTACAACGGCCAACCCGCCGGATACGCGGACGCCCCCGGCGACGCCCTCGCCTACGCCGACGCGCACGACAACGAGTCGCTGTTCGACGCGCTGACGTACAAGCTGCCCTCCGGCACCAGCGCCGCCGACCGGGCCCGGATGCAGGTCCTCGCCATGGCCACGGCAGCCCTGTCCCAGGGACCGTCGCTCTCCCAGGCGGGCACCGACCTGCTGCGCTCCAAGTCCCTCGACCGCAACTCCTTCGACAGCGGCGACTGGTTCAACGCGATCCACTGGAACTGCCAGGACGGCAACGGGTTCGGCCGCGGACTGCCCATGGCGGCCGACAACGCGTCCAAGTGGCCGTACGCCAAGCCGCTGTTGGGATCGGTGACGGTCGGCTGCGCGCAGATCCAGGGGGCGTCGGCCGCCTATCAGGACCTGCTGCGGATCCGTACGACGGAGAAGGCGTTCTCGCTCGGCACGGCGGAGCAGGTGCAGTCGAAGCTGTCCTTCCCGCTGTCCGGGAAGGGCGAGACGCCCGGTGTGATCACGATGGAACTGGGTGATCTCGTCGTCGTCTTCAACGCGACGCCGCAGGTGCGGAGCCAGCGGGTCGGGACCCTTGCCGGGAGCACATACCAGCTGCATCCCGCGCAGGTGGCCGGCGCGGACTCTACCGTCAAGGGGGCGTCCTACGAGCGGAAGTCAGGCACCTTCGCCGTTCCGGCACGGACCGTGGCCGTTTTCATCCGCCATCCGTAGCTGAAGGCATTACCTTGGTGGAGCAGAGCCCGAACCCCGTTCTGCTCCACCGGTGTTGCCCGAGGGCGGACAGATGGATGCAAAAGGCAAGCTGACAGGCACGACCGTGATGGTCGTGGACGACGTGGAGGCCAGCCGGTACGCCATGAGCACCGTGCTGAGCCGGGCAGGGCATCGCGTCGTACCGGTCGCCACCGGCGGCGAGGCCCTCGCCGAACTCGACACACGGCTGCGCAAGGGCACCCTGCCGGACGTGGCCCTCGTCGACGTGGGGCTGCCCGACATGAGCGGCTTCGACCTGTGCCGGCTGTTCAAGGAACGCCCGCACACGGCCGGGATGCCCGTGGTGCACTTCTCGGCCTCCGCGGTGCCCCCGGCCGTGCACTGCGCGGGCATGGACATGGGTGTCGAGGCCTATCTGAAGGTGCCCGCCGAGCCCCTGGAGATCGAGGCGGTCGTCCGGGCCGCCGTTCGCAACGCGCAACTGCAGGCCGGTGACCGGGCGTTGGTGCGACGGCTCACCCTGCTGTCCGAGACCATCGTCACCATCCAGGCGGCGCGCACCCTGCAGGAGCTCTCCGACGCGGCCGCCGAGGGTCTCTCGCAGCTCACCGGCACCCCCGGTGCCGTCTTCCTCCTCGACCAGGACGACGTGCTCTACCGCGGTCTCTCCCGCGACCGCATTCCCGTCGCCCTGCCCGACGAGGACGCGGACCGGGCCGTGGCGGCCCTGCTGCGCCGGCTCGCCCGGGGGCAGGCCGGAGTGCAGCTCACCACCGTGCCCGCGCCGCTGTGGCCCGCCGGGTTCTTCCGGCCCGGCGTCGAGCACGACGCCCGGCTCGCGCTCGTCGTCACCCAGGACGGCCGGGCGCCGGTGTGCCTTGCCGCGCCCGCGCGCGGGATGCGCAGGGTGGGCCTGGAGGGTGAGACGCTGCTGGCCCAGCTCGCGCAGGCCACCGCGCTCGCCGCCCAGCCACTGCTCATGTACAAGGTCGAGCGGCATGTCGCCCTCACCCTCCAGCACAGCTTCCTGCCCCAGCCGCACCGGCTGCCCGAACTGCCGGGCCTCGACGTCGTGGTCCGTTATGTCCCCGCCTCCCGGCAGACCGAGATCGGCGGCGACTTCTACGCCGCCCTGCGGGTGGACGAGGGGGTGCTCACCGCGGTCGGCGACGTCGTCGGACACTCCCTGGACGCGGCGACCGTCATGGTCGAGCTCCGGCACGCGCTGCGCGCCTACGCCGTGGACGAGAGCGATCCGGCCGTGCTCGCCGAGCGCCTCGACCGGACGCTCCAGCGCTACCACCCCGACACCACGGCCACCGTCTGCCTGGCCCTGATCGACCCGGACACCGGGCGCACCCGGATCGCCAACGCCGGCCACATCCCGCCGCTGATCGTCCGCGACACCGGCACCGCCGACTACGCCAAGGCGGCAGGACCGCTGCTCGGCGTCGGCCTGCCCCATCCGCCGGCCACCGAGCTGTTCCTCGAACCCACCGACCGGCTCCTCATGGTCACCGACGGCCTCATCGAGACCCGGGGAACCGACCTCACGGCCTCCCTGGAACACCTCCGCGCGGCCGCCTCCGGCGCCCTGCCCGGCCTGGACGCCCTGTGCGACACCCTCCTGGACACCTTCGGTCACGACCGGGAGGACGACATCGCCATGCTGGCACTGCGGCTAGGGTGACCTGTGCCGTCGTAGAACAGGAGTGCCCATGCCGCAGATCACCGTCGACCACTCGCGTTTCGTCTCCTTCGACAGGGAGGCCTTCGCCCGGGGCCTGCACACCGCCGTCGTCGAGATCGCGGCCGCCAAGCCGGAGGCCTGCAAGACGCAGTTCCGGGCGAGCGAGGTCACCGCGTTCGGGTACGAGGATCCCTCGGACGCCGGCCACGCCGTCGTGCACGTCACGATCGGCCTGCTCGCCGGCCGTACCGAGGACACGAAGGCCAAGCTGACCGAGGCGGTCCTGGAGCTGCTGCGCGAGCACATCGGGGACGACGGGGGTGCCGTTCTGCACGCCTCGGCGGAGGTCCGCGAACTCGACGCGTCCTACCGGAAGTTCGAGCGCTAGTCCTCTTCAGGACGCCAGGGAGATCAGCCGGGCGGCGAGGTCGGTGAACGGGCCGTCGTTCGGCTCGTCCCTGAGCATGCGGCGCAGCAGCGCCGTCATCTCCTCGTCGTAGGCCGCGGCCACCGCGGCCAGCGCGGCGAAGCCGTGGACGAGCTGCGTCTCGAGTTCGGCGCGCGGGATGCGCCGGCCGTCCAGCCAGATCAGAGCGGTCGACTCGACGAGCGAGATCCAGGAGCGGATGAGCAGTTCCAGCCGGGCGGGCGGGTCCGTCACCCGCAGATGCGACAGGATCTGCTCATAGGCGACCTGCCGTACGGAGTCGATGAGCGCGTTCGTCGCCGAAGAGCCGACCGCGGGCCCCCCGCGCATCAGCGCCGAGAAACCCGGGCCGTGTTCGTCCACGAAGTCGAAGAACCGGCGCATCACCCGCAGCAGCCGACCGCCCAGCGACCCCTCGTGCGGTTCCTCGAACCGGCTCGCCAGGTCCTGCGCCGCGCGCTTCAACGCGGCCTCGTACAGGCTGAGTTTGCCGGGGAAGTAGTGATAGACCAGCGGCCGCGAGATGCCGGCCGCCGCCGCTATCTCGTCGATGGAGACCTCGTCGGGCGAGCGGCGTGCGAACAGTTCGAGGGCGACGCCGATCAACTGCTGACGCCGTTCCTCGACGCCCATTCTTCGACGGACCCCGGTAGTCATACGAACACCTTACCGATCGGATCCGGCCTGGAACGGGCTGGATCGACCAGGGGTGTTCACAGCTCTACCGGAGCCCGCTGACCGCCCGCCCGTCCGCCAGGGTCCCCTTCAGCTCGGCCTGGGCCCCCTGCTTCGCCTTCGCGGCCAGCAGATGGCCGTTCACCGTCGCCCGGACCCCGCCCGACGCGCTGATCGAGGACGTCCCTGGGCTCCCCGCCGCCAGCAGGTACCAGGTCCCGGCCCCCGACTTCCACAGCACCCCGGCCAGCACCTGCGGATCCTTCGCCCCGCACTCCGGCACGTTCTCGGCCTTCGCCGCGACCGTCCCGTACCGTCCGCCCGGCGTGTGGAACTGGGCCAGCACCCGCTCCCCGCCGCCCTGCCAGGTCTCGGCCCGGGTGCACACCCAGTCGGCCGTCCCGCTCGCGTCGGGCAGCGGTTGCGCCGCGTACGTCCAGGCGTTCACACTGCGCACGCCCGTGGAGCGCATCGCGCCCAGCGAGCAGGCGTACGGTGCCCAGGCGCGCAGCGCGTCCGCCCCGGACGCGTCCTTCACGGAACCGGGGCGGCCGGTGGTGAGGCGGGCCGGGACCAGTTCGCCGAGGTCGGTCAGCAGCCGGGTGCCGGAGGTGTCGGTCAGCTGGAGGACGTTCCAGGAGGTGCAGGGGCCGCTCTGCGCGGGGCCGGCCATCGGCGCGGTGGTGCCGCCGGTCAGCACGAGGTCCGTGGCGTCGGAGCCCGGCTTCAGCAGGTCCCGATCGGCGGCCTTGGTCACCCAAGGGGCCGTCAGATAGCGGACGTTGCCGTCGGCCCGGCCCAGGACGACCGCGCTCGCCTCCGCCCGGTCGGCTCCGTCGACCCGCGCGAAGTCGAGGGCGGCGCCCTTGGTGTTGTCCCGCGGCTCGGCGTAGCGGACGATGCGCAGACCGTCGTAGAGGATCACCACGCGCGCGTTGTCGACGGTCCCGGCGTACAGCAGTTGCGGCGGCCCGGAGGGGCCGCCCGAGGGGGTGCCGGTGGTCGCGGAGACCTGGACGGTCTCGCCGGGGCGGGCCCAGACGGCGAGGGCGCGGCGCAGGAGTGCCGAGTCGCCGGTGAGGTCGCCGCGCGCGGGCCACACGGAGAAGTCGGTGCGGGCGGAGGACTCCCACGCCGCGGCCGGGACCTTCAGCAGCAGGGCCGGGTCCAGGGCTGCCCGGGCGGCGGGGTTCTGCGCGTAAGGAGGCGCGGCGGCGCCGTCGGGGCCCCAGCCGTCGCCCGGCATGCCGAGCAGCGCCCCGCACACGGCGACGGCCGCCGCGGCGGCGAGCGCGGCCTTCATGTGCTGCCTGCGCCGCATCAAGTCGGTGGGCCGGGCCTGGAGCGAGCAGGGGTCGAACTCGGAGGAGTCGAGGAGGGCGTACTCGGCCTGCGCGGAGTCGGCCTCGGCGAGGGCCGCGTCCACGTCCGCCACGCCCGCCGCCGTCAGCAGACCGCGTACGTCGCTGTCGGGGAGCTTCTCCAGGCCGCGCAGGACGTAGGCGGCACGGGCCGGGCCGGTCAGGGCCGACAGGCGCTGGTCCAGGGCCAGTTCGTCGGCGCCGCCGGAGCGCGGGAAGAGCCTCAGGCCCCACACCTGGGGGAGCAGCGGCGGGAGCTGGGAGCGCTTGGGCCACGCCTTGCGCCGGAGCGGCAGGCCCGCCTCCAGTGCCGTACGCACCACCTGGAGGCGGACGAAGGCGTAGCCGGGGTCGCCCTCGCGGCCGTCCGACTGGGCCGGGATCACGGGCGCCGCCTTGCGGCCCCGGGGCAGGGCACGCTGGGTGAGGGCGTGCGCGGTCAGGACCCGCCGGTTGCGGCCGAGGCCCGGCGGCAGCACCAGAAAGGCGAGCCGGACCAGCCGGGGGTAGTGCTCGACGAGCGCGGCCTCGGCCTGTTCGACGTCCACGACGCGGTCGGAGGCGGAGCCGGAAGCGGGTGCGGGGCGCGGGGCGACATCCTGTGACTGCACGTTCAGCAGAACGAGCGAATCGTTTGTTGGTCACCGCCCCGGGTGAATCAGTCCTCCGGGGCGACCAGCGCGCGGGCGTAGCGGGCCATCGAGCGCTGGTAGCGCGGCAGATGGGCGGCGAGCGCACCCAGGACCAGCGACAGCCCCTCGCGGTCCCGGCCGAGGCTGGACAGGCACAGCGCCAGGGTGGCCCGTACGGCATCGTCCAACTCGTCGGACGGGGCGTCCAGTTCGGGAGTGAGCAGCTTGACGCCCTCCTCCGCCTGCCCCGTGTTCCGGAGTGAACTGGACAGCTGGATCTTGGCGCGCCGCCCCTTGTAGCCGCTTTCCCGGCTGAGCCCCCTCGCGAGCGCCTCCCGGTACAGCGGAACGGCCTTGTCCGAGTGCCCCGTCGAGTCCCAGGCGGAGGCCTGCTCGAACAGACCGAGCGGACTGCCGTCCGGCAGCTCGGCCACGAGCGCGTCGATCACGGCCCGGAACTCGGCCGCCCGTTCCTCCGGATAGTCGTCCAACGTCGCCCAGGCGGCGACCACGCGCTTTTCCCAGTCCTCGTTCACCGGCACACTTTCGCACAGCCGTACCCGGGGTGACACCAGGATTTGAGCGTCCCGCGCCTCGCAGCCGTATGGGAGGAGACGGACCCCCGCCGGGGCCCGTCCGAGGTGACCCGTGACCGGAGGAACAGATGAGGTTGACCCGACCGATGCTCGCGCTGACCGGCGCGGCCGCGGTGCTGGCGCTGGCGGGCTGCGGATCCGGCGGTGACGCGAAGGCCGCCGCGGTGCCCTCCGCGGCCACCGGCAGTCTGGAGCACCTGGCCGCCGAGGTGAAGTGCACGCCCAACATCCAGATCGACGCCGACGAGCTGCGCCAGGCCGTGTGCAAGAAGGCCAAGGACGCCGATGGCAAGTTCATCCTCGCCACCTTCGCCACCGACCGCGGCCAGCGCGAGTGGATCAATGGTGCCAAGGACTACGGCGGTCACTTCCTGGTCGGCCGTAAGTGGGTCGCCGTCGGTGACACCACCAAGACGGTGACGGTGCTGCGCAAGACGCTCGGCGGGGACATCGAGGAGGGCACGGACCACTCGAAGATGGGTGCCAGCCACTCGGCCCACTGAGGACCCGAACACGCGAAAGCCGGCGGTGAGAGATTCTCACCGCCGGCTTTCTCAGTGCGTCACTGGCACTTCTTGCCGGTGTTGATGCAGTTGACCATCTGGTTCATCGTGTTCGTGGAGAAGAAGTTGATGAAGTCGTTGTGGTCGGTGATCGGCTTGTGCAGCTGCTCCGGGAAGGTGTCGACCGCGTAGGGGTTGACCACCGTGCCGTTCTGGAGCTTCGGGGCCGGGACGTTGTAGACGAGCCGGACCTGGAGCTGCGGGATCGCCTTGAAGCCGTTGGCGCAGGCGCCGTTCGCCTGGGCGAACGCCACGTGGGTGCGGTGGTTGGCGCTGTCGATGTTCTGACCGTCCCAGCAGCTCTGGAAGTTGGTCGTGCGCACCACCTGGCTGCCCTGCGGGCAGATCGGGTACTTGTCGTGCAGCTGCACCTTGTTCTCGAAGCCGGTGCAGCTCCAGTTCACGTTGGCGTTGGCGTTGCCGTTGACCTGGGCCTTGGCGTCACCGGTGATGATGCGCAGGGCGGTCGGCATCCCGACGACGTTGCCGGTCTTGTTGCCGACGAACTTCAGCTGGGCCTGGGCCGGCTGGAGGATCTTGCCGACGTTGCCCTCCTTGCCGCCGCCGTCGTTGTTCTGGTCGAAGTCCTGCGATCCGTCCTGGACGCGCAGCACCGGCCAGAAGTACGAGGACTTGTCGCCCTGGTTCTGGCAGGTGGTCTGGGCCGCCGCCAGTTCCTGGTCGCTCGCGAAGGCGTCGTTGCTCTGGTTGCCGACGTAGTCGTGCAGGTGGTGGGCGCCGTTGGCGACACCCGGGGCGACGATCACGTTGTCCGTGTTGTGGTTGTCGTTCCCGTTGGTGCCGCACTTCGTGGTGAAGCTGCCCTTGGAGCCCGAGTTGCCGTTGGCCGGGAGGCCGTTCTGGCCGACACCGAGCTGGGCGTTGCCCTGGACCTTGGTGATGTCCACGAAGTCGGCCGCGACCGGGCCGTTGCCGCCCTGACCGCCGTTGCCCTGCTGCTGGCCGCCGTTCTGCTGACCGCCGTTGCCCTGCTGCTGACCGCCGTTGCCCTGCTGCTGGCCGCCGTTCTGCTGCTGACCGCCGTTGTTCTGCTGGCCGCCGTTCTGCTGGCCGCCGGCCTCGCCGGCGTTGGTCTGAGCGTTCTGCGTCGTGCAGGCGGCCAACTGGCTGAGCGACGTGTTGAACTGGCCACCGACCCGCTGGATGTCGAGGCGGATCCGGTCGATCGTGGCCGCCCGCTTCTCCTTCAGGGGGCCGACGATGGCGTTCTGGACGAAGCCCGAGTCACCCGCCTGAGCCTGCCGTGTCGAGGCGAGCCTGGCGTAGGCCTCGGTGATCTGCTTGTCCAGGTTGGCCAGCTCCGTGGCCACACCCTGACGCGCAGACTGAGGCACGTTCGTCAGCTTCTGACCGACATCGGGGCAGGAGATGGTCGCCACCTGCGCGGCGGCGGCCTTGGTCTGGTTCTGGGACCAGCCGTTGTTGTTGGACTCGTGCGCCGAGGCGTAGAAGTTCGCCCAGATCAGCCCGCCCCCACCGAGCGCTAGGGCCGCCGACGCGGCTATGGCCTTGTTGGCCATCGACGAGCGGCGTTTACGTGTATTGCGTCCCATGGAACTCCTCTGACTTCCTTTTCCGGGCCATCGAGGCGCCCGACAGGAGTGAAGCGGCTCCCTCACTTACGGACGCCGTCCCAGGGGTGTTCAGCCGCCCCACAAACAAATCAGAGGTTTGCCCGGCACCGGGCCGACAACAGCCCGTTGAGCAGCAGGAGTTACAGAGAATGAGGGGTCGCTCACCGGTCTTGGTCGAGATACGCGAGCACCGCCAGAACGCGCCGATTGTCGTCGTCCGACACCTCAAGGCCCAGTTTGGTGAAGATGTTGGCGGTGTGCTTGGCGATCGCCCGTTCCGTGACGACGAGCTTGGCGGCGATCGCCGCGTTCGACCGCCCCTGTGCCATCAGTTCCAGCACCTCCCGCTCGCGGGGCGTGATCCGGGCGAGCGGCTGGTCGTCGGCCGCCCGCCGGGTCAGCAGCTGCTGGATCACCTGCGGGTCCATCGCCGTACCGCCCGCCGCGACCCGTCGTACGGCATCGACGAACTGCTCCGCGTCGAACACCCGGTCCTTGAGCAGATAGCCCACCCCGCCGGTGCCGTCGGCCAGCAACTCGCGCGCGTACAGCTGCTCCACGTGCTGGGACAGCACGAGCACCGGGAGCCCGGGTCTGTCCCGCCGGGCGTTCAGCGCGCACTGCAGCCCCTCGTCGGTGTGCGTCGGCGGCAGCCGTACGTCGACCACGGCGACGTCCGGTTCCAGTTCGGCCAGCGCGCGGGCCAGCTCGGGTCCGCTCTCGACGGCCGCGGCGATCTCGAAGTCGTGCGCCTCAAGAAGCCGTACGAGACCGTCGCGCAGCAGGAAGAGGTCTTCGGCCAGGACTACGCGCAAGGGATCTCCATGGTGACCATGGTGGGGCCGCCCGCGGGTGAGCTGACGGCCAGGACGCCGTCGAATGTACCCAGCCGCCGCTCGACCCCGGCCAGTCCCGAACCGGCCGTGATCAGCGCACCGCCCCGGCCGTTGTCGGTGACGCCGATCCGCAGCATCCCCTCGGTCTGGTGCAGGTCGATCCAGATCCGGTCGGCGCCGGAGTGCTTGACCGCGTTGGTGAGGACCTCGCTGACGGCGAAGTAGGCGGCCGACTCCACGGGCGCGTCCGGCCGGTCGTCGAGCTCCACGGTCACCTCGGTGGCGACCGGCAGCCGCAGCGCCAACGCCCGTACGGCGTCGCCCAGTCCACGCTCGGCCAGCACTGGCGGATGGATGCCGCGCACCAGGTCGCGCAGTTCGGTGAGGGCGTCCACCGAGGACTGACGGGCCTGCGCCAGGAGCCGCTTCGCCTGCGCGGGGTCCTTGTCGAGGAGCATCTCGATGGTGCCGAGATCCATGCCCATGGCGACCAGACGGGCCTGCGCACCGTCGTGCAGGTCCCGCTCGATGCGCCGCAGTTCGGCCGCGGAGGTGTCCACGGCGTCCCGCCGGGTCTCGGTGAGGACCCGGACGCGTTCGGCCAACTCGCCCTGACCGGCGCCGAGTACGGCGCGGGTGAGCCGGAAGTGGGCGGTCAGCAGCCGCGGTGCGAGCGGGACGAGGCCCAGCAGGACGACGGCCAGGGCGCCGGCGGCGAGCGCGGAGGCCTGGTCGGTGACATGCACGAAGCCGTACCAGTAGCCGCCGTCCAGCTCCGCGAGCGGCCGCCACAGCCCGGCCGCGACCGCGAGTCCCTCCAGCGGGTAGAGGACGAGCACCGCCGTCAGCAGCGCCGTCACGAACCCCGCCGTCATGTCCACCTGCAGCCACCGCAGATCCCGCCAGGTCGCCGGGTCGCGCAGCATCGCGTAGGTGCGGGCCCAGGCATGGGCGTTCTCCGGTATCGGCCGGTACGCCGACGGGATCCGCACCCCGCACCACTCGGCCGCGAGCACCCGCCGCCAGTCCGCGAAGACACGCACGCCCGTCAGCACCCAGGGGGTCGTGAAGACCCCGATCCCGACCGGGACGAGGGCGATGGACACCAGGCTGAGTGTGAATCCGAGCAGCGCCCCCGGCAGCGTCACCAGCGCCAGTGCGAGCCCCCGCACGGCCGCGAGCCCGATGCCCCGCGCCCTCGTACTCCAGCTGCCGTTCCGCGTCTCGATGGTCATACGGTCAGTTTCGTCGAGAGGGCGACGCGGGTCACTGGGTCTGGCCGCAGGGCCGGGGGGTGGTGCCAGGTACACCCTCCGCCGGTCTCACACAGTGAATCGCGCCACAGCACCACCCGGTAACACGGGGTTCACATTCGAGCAACGACCGGGAAATCGCCTGTTGACAGGCTCGCGGGCATCAAAGAGGCGGCGTTTCAGTGCCGCAGCGCCGCAGCACCCGCAGTGCGTAGACACATCCCCGAAGGAAGTGGCCCGTGACCTTCAAGGCTGAGTACATCTGGATCGACGGCACCCAGCCGACTGCCAAGCTCCGTTCCAAGACGAAGATCATGGCGGACGACGCCAAGGGCGCGGAACTGCCGATCTGGGGCTTCGACGGGTCCTCCACGAACCAGGCCGAGGGTCACTCCTCCGACCGTGTCCTCAAGCCGGTCTTCTCCTGCCCCGACCCGATCCGCGGCGGCGACGACATCCTCGTCCTGTGCGAGGTCCTCAACATCGACATGACGCCGCACGAGTCCAACACCCGTGCCGCGCTCACCGAGGTCGCCGAGAAGTTCGCCGCCCAGGAGCCGATCTTCGGCATCGAGCAGGAGTACACGTTCTTCAAGGACGGCTACCCCCTCGGCTTCCCCAAGGGCGGCTTCCCGGCCCCGCAGGGCGGCTACTACTGCGGTGTCGGCGCGGACGAGATCTTCGGCCGTGACGTCGTCGAGGCGCATCTGGAGAACTGCCTCAAGGCGGGCCTCGCGATCTCCGGCATCAACGCCGAGGTCATGCCCGGCCAGTGGGAGTTCCAGGTCGGCCCGGTCTCCCCGCTGGAGGTCTCCGACCACCTGTGGGTGGCCCGCTGGCTGCTCTACCGCACCGCCGAGGACTTCGGCATCGCCGCGACCCTGGACCCGAAGCCGGTGAAGGGCGACTGGAACGGCGCGGGTGCGCACACCAACTTCTCCACCAGGGCGATGCGCGAGGGCTACGACGCGATCATCACCGCCTGCGAGTCGCTCGGTGAGGGCTCCAAGCCCCTCGACCACGTCAAGAACTACGGCGCCGGCATCGACGACCGCCTGACCGGTCTGCACGAGACCGCCCCGTGGAACGAGTACTCCTACGGTGTCTCCAACCGTGGCGCCTCGGTGCGTATCCCGTGGCAGGTCGAGAAGGACGGCAAGGGCTACATCGAGGACCGCCGCCCGAACGCCAACGTCGACCCGTACTTGGTGACGCGTCTGATCGTCGACACCTGCTGCTCCGCGCTGGAGAAGGCCGGCCAGATCTGATCCCCGCCTTCGGTTTCCCGAGGGGCGCCCACCGGCCACGGTGGGCGCCCCTCGGCGTGTTGTCGGTGGGGCGGGCACGCCGGGGAAGTGTCCGAGCTGTGAGAGAAGGCTCCTGTCGCGGGCCCGTGTCTGCTTCAATAGGTCCATGGCCAGCTTCCAGAAATGCAGCGCGACGGGTCGCCAAGACCTCGAGCCCTTCTGGCCTTCCCGTCAGCACCACGACTTCGACCGGGTGTGTTGCCGCGCGATGAACGCGCAGGCCCTCTAAAGCCGTATACCCCGGCCTTCGGCCAGCGCGCAGACGTACGTCTCCCGACGACCCTCTCGCGCGAAAGAGCTGATCTCATGGCGACCACCCGTTCTCTCTCCACCGCCCCCCTCGCCACCCCGTCCGAGAGCGGCGCACGGCACCGACTCCGAGCCGTCCGCCCCGACGAGGTTCCCGAAGCGCCGGAGTTCCTCCCCCCGGGTGCCACCTGGCTGCCCGCGCCTCAGCACACCCTGCCCACGCTGCCGGGCCAGCCCCCGATGATCGGCTACCTGGTGCTCGTCCCGGCCGACCAGCACCAGCCCTTCCGGCCGGAACCGACGGTCACGGACGCGGACGCCGGCGCCCCCCTCGTACGGATCGACACCGTGCAGCGCACCGCCGAGGTGAACGGCAAGCAACTCGACCTCACCTACCTGGAGTTCGAGCTCCTCGCCCACCTCGTCCAGAACCCCCACCGGGTGCACACCCGCGACCAGCTGGTCACCACGGTCTGGGGCTACGGCCACGTGGGCGACGGCCGTACCGTCGACGTCCACATCGCCCGGCTGCGCCGCAAGCTGGGCGCGGAATTCCGGGGCGCGATCCAGACCGTGCGCCGGGTCGGCTACAAGTACACCCCGCCGACCGGCGGCTGATCGTCTGCCCAGGGCAGATCCGGGTTCCCTCGCGGCGCTCCGGCGGGCACAGTCACCGGCATGAGACTTCTTCTGCTGGGTGGTACGGAGTTCGTCGGCCGGGCCGTCGCCGAGGCGGCCCTGGAACGCGGCTGGGACGTGACCGTCTTCCACCGGGGACGGCACGCGCCCGTGGCCGGGGTGCGGTCGCTGCACGGCGACCGCACCGCGCCCGGCGGTCTCACTGCCCTGGCCGAAGGAGGCCCTTGGGACCTGGTCGTCGACACCTGGTCGGCCGCGCCCCGCGCGGTCCGGGACGCGGCGCGGCTGCTGCGGGGCCGCGCCGACCGGTATGCGTACGTGTCGAGTCGCTCGGTGTACGCCTGGCCGCAGCCGGCCGGACACACCGAGGACGCGCCCCTGGTCGAGGGCGCCGCGGCCGACGCGGAGCAGACCGACTACGCCCGGGACAAACGGGGCGGTGAACTCGCCGCTGTCGACGCCTTCGGCGCGGACCGCTCCCTGCTCGTACGGGCCGGGCTGATCCTCGGCCCGTACGAGAACATCGGCCGGCTCCCGTGGTGGCTGGGCCGTATCGCCCGCGGCGGGCGGGTCCTCGCACCGGGGCCACGGGACCTCCCTCTCCAGTACGTCGACGTCCGCGACCTGGCCCTGTGGACGCTGAGCGCCGCAGAGGCGGAGCTGAACGGCCCGTACAACCTGGTCAGCCCGCGCGGCCACACCACCATGGCCGAACTCCTCGACGCCTGCGTGGCCGTGACCGGGTCGGACGCCGAACTGCGCTGGACCGACCCGGACATCGTCCTCGACGCGGGCATCGAACCCTGGACCGGCCTGCCGGTGTGGGTCCCGCCGGACACCGACCTGCACACCACCCTCCACTGCGGGGACACCTCCCGGGCCGCCGCGGCGGGCCTGCGCTGCCGTCCGGTCACCGAGACGGTGTCCGACACATGGCGCTGGCTGCGGGAGATCGGCGGGGTGGCGCCGCAGCGCCCCGACCGGCCGGTACTGGGTATCGACGAGGAGACGGAGGCGAAGGCACTCGCGGCCGGCGAACGCTACTGAGTGGAGCGGTCGGTCTGGGCGAGGTCAGGCATCCTCGGCCGCCGCGTCCCGCACCCCCGCCAAGAACCCCCGGATCGCCGACCGTTCCCCCTCGTCGTACCCCTGGAGCAGCTCGACCGCCCGTCCGATCAGCGGTCCGAAGAAGGCCTGCCCCAGCTCCACCGCGCCTTCGTCCACCTCGACGACCACCTTGCGCCGGTCCTCCCGCCCCCGTACCCGCCGCACATGACCGGCCCGCTCCAGCCGGTCGAGCAGCGAGGTCGTCCCCGCAGAGTTGAGCCCGAGCTCCGCGCCGAGCCGCCCCGCCGTCATCTCCTCGTCCGCGCGGGAGGCGTCCATCAGGGCGATCAGGGCACGGACGTCCGTCGGATGCATGGCGTTGCGCTGGGCGAACCGTGCACTGTGCAGGCCGAGTTCGACGGTCACTGCGCGCAGGAGATGGACGATCTCCATCTCCGGTCCCGGGGACGGCATACGTACCCTCCAGTATTATCTCGCTCATTGAGTATCTTGCTGAGCGAGATAATACGGGAGGGATCGATGGGCAGGTATGACGGCGACGCGTTCGAGGCCGCCTACGACAAGGTGCTGGCAAAGTGGCCCACCGACCGGGAGGCGCTACGGGTGTCCACCCCGTTCGGCACCACCCACGTCAACGCATGCGGCCCGGCCGACGCGCCCCCGCTCGTCCTGCTGCCGGGCGGCGGGGGAGCGACCTCCACCTCCTGGTACGCCCAGGCCGCCCACCTCGCCCGCACCCACCGGGTCCTCGCCGTCGACCTGGTCGGAGCCCCGGGCCGCAGCGAACCGGCCGCCGACCGTCACCCCCGTACGGTCGCCGACCTGGCCGCCTGGCTGGACGCCCTCCTCGACGGACTCGGCATCACGGAGGCCGACTTCGGCGGGCACTCCTACGGTGCCTGGATCGCCCTGCACTACGCCGTGCACGCCCCCGACCGGATGCGCCGCCTGTTCCTCCTGGACCCGACCCAGTGCTTCGCCGGGTTCAAGGCGGCGTATCTGCTGCGCGCCCTGCCGATGCTGCTGCGCCCCACGCCGGCCCGGGTCCGCGCCTTCCTGGACTGGGAGACCGGGGGCGCGGCCGGCCTGGACCCCGACTGGCTCCGCCTCCAGGAGGCGGCCGCCGGTTTCCCCGCCGCCGGACCGGTCACCGGTCCCCGCCCCGCCCCGGACGCACTGCGCGTCCTGAACACGCCGGTCCTGCTGCTCGTGGCCGCGAACAGCAGGACCCATGACCCCTACCAAGTGTCGGCCCAGGCCGGCGAACTGCTGCCGCGGGCGGAGATCGACGTCGTCCCCGGCGTCTCCCACCACGCGCTGCCGCAGTACGCACCTCCCGAACTGGCCCGCCGCCTCAGTGAGTTCCTGGCTGAACGTCCGGAATGACCTCACCCCACCTTCTCGATCAGGGCCCGGCGGATGAGGAACTTGCCCGGCTCCCGCACCTGTTCGAAGGCCGCGTTGTTGAGCAGGGCACAGCTGCCGGAGACCGAAGTGACCTCCACCGTCGTGGACTTGTTGTTGTCCAGGTTGGTGACCTTCAGCTTCGTGCCGGCCGGGAACTGGTTGCTGGACGCGGCGGGCGCGCCGGCCTCACCGGAGAGCGTGACGGTCGAGCCGTTGCACACCTGCTGTCCGGAGGTGGCGTTCCCGGCGGGGGGAGCCTGAGAAGCGGGCGCGGACGCGGACGCGGCTTGTGAGGGCTGCCCCGCGGCGGCCTGGGAGCCCTGAGCCGACTCCCCGACCGCGCAACCGGACGCCTCCTGCTGCACCTTGATCTGCGCGATCACCGCTTCCCGGTTGGCGATCCGGGCCGCCGACTGTGCGTCGGGAGCGGTGCGTTGCCCCTCGATGAACCGCTGGTTGTTGCCGAGCGCGGTGGCGAGCCCCTGGCAGACCGTCGATTCCGCCGCCGTCTGCGGACTCTGCGCGGCGTTCGAGGTGCTGGCCATCACAAAGGCCCCACCACCCGCCACCGCCGCCGCGCTCACCAGCAGCGCGACCTTCTTCTTCGTACCGAGTGTTCTCCTGCGCGACATCCGCGCCTCCTGAGAGCTAGGGGAGCGTACGCCGCTATGTACGAGATACCGAACGAGGTTACTCAGTGGTTGCAGGAGTCATCGGACGTAACCTGCGTCACACTCCGCTATTTCCTGGCCAGGGCATCCCGTACGGCGTCCTCGGTGCGCCCGACCACCGCCGAGCCGTCGTCCGCCGTGATGATGGGCCGCTGGATCAGCTTCGGGTGTTCGGCGAGCGCGGTGATCCAGCGGTCGCGCGAACTGTCGTCCCGGGCCCACTCCTTGAGGCCGAGCTCCTTGGCGGCGGCCTCCTGGGTGCGGGTGATGTCCCACGGTTCGAGCCCGAGCCGGTCGAGCACCTCGCGGATCTCGTCCTCGCTCGGGACGTCCTCCAGATAGCGGCGGACGGTGTACTCGGCACCCTCCGCGTCGAGCAGGCTCATCGCGCTGCGGCACTTCGAACAGGCCGGATTGATCCAGATCTCCATGGGGTCCACGGTACGCGAAAACCCGTCTTCCACCTGCGTCACAGCACCCCCGAAAGGCCTTGTGGCCAGGGGCTTTTGTCAGTGGCGGACGGTAGAATGAAACCAGTGTTCGAGGGCGTCGCCGGGTCCCCGGTGGCCGCCCTTACCGCGACAGGAGGATGCCTGTGCCCGCTGCCGCACTGAAGCAGAAGCCGTTCCCGACCCAGTCCACCGCGAAGCACCCCGTGCTGCTCGACCTGCCGTACACCCCCGTGGAGAAGCGCCCGTTGCCGCCGGGCCGTCCCCGCGAGTGGTATGTCACCCACAACCGCCGCCTCAAGGCGATGCGGCTTGCGATCGCCCTGCTCGATTCCGGCGTCCACGTGCCGAACCAGGCCCGCAACGAGACGATCCGGGACACGGCGGAGATGATCGGCGTCCATCCACCGTCGGACACGACGTGCCACATGGTGCGGGCGCTGATGCGCTACTCACGATAGGCCGTGGTGCCGGGCGCCCTCCTGCTCTCCTGGGCGCCCGGCGTTCCGGTCAGCCGGTGGCCCCGGCCAACTCCTTCTCCAACGGCACCCGGAAACGCGGTGTCACGCGTGTCGCCCCCACCCACCCCCGCAGTCGCTCCGCCTCCACCGCGATGGCTGCCTCGGCCTCGTTCCCCACACCCTCCGTGTCCAGCAACCGCCAGACGATCTCCCCGTCGGGCCGCTGACCCCAACCTCCCACCACCCGCCCGTTCCACCACACCGTCGGTCCCACGTTGCCGCTGCGGTCGAACAGGGCGGGGCGCAGCGACGGCGCCAGGTACCAGTCCCGTTGCTGCCAGCCCATCGCCGTCGGATCGAGGCCGGGAAGCAAGGCCGCCCAGGGCTCCACGGGTTCCACGATCGGGTCGGCGTCGCCGTCGACGACGTAGGCCGGGCCTTCGTCGACGGACACCCGGACCGCGCGGATCGTCGTGAGCGCGCGGCGGACGTCGGTCACCCTCCAGCCCGTCCACCACTTCAGGTCGGCCTCGGTGGCGGGGCCGCACACGGTGAGCCAGCGCCGTAGCAACTCGGCCTGGGCCTCGGCCACGTCGAGTTCGGGATGCGGGGGTGCCACCGCCCAGCGGAACTGCGTGGAGATCCAGGAGCCGAGCGGCCGGCCGCGGACCACCTTGCCCTCCACGCCGAGCACCCTCAGCAGGCGGCTCGAGACGGAGTGGACGCCCTCGTAGCTCTTCCCGGCCGCGTACACGAACTGCTCCCGCAGCCGCGGCTCGTCCTCGGCGAGCTCCGCCGCCGTCGCCTGGCCGCGCCGGGCGAGCGCGGCCAGCGCCGCCTCCTCGACCTCCTTCAGCCAGGTCGCGTCCGGGGCACCGGCCTTCGCCATGTCCTTGAGGAGCTTGGCCCGTTCCCGCGCGGCGACCGTGAGGCCGGTCGAGGCGTGCACGACCGCGGTGAGCTCGGTCGGGAACGCGAACACGGTGTGCCGCATCCCGTGCATCCGCACCAACGACCGGTCCTCGTACAACGCCCGCTCGGTCTCGGCGACGGTCCCCGAGGGATCCACGAGCCGCGCGCCGACCGCCAGATACACGGTCGCGGGGTCGGACCCGTGCAGCGCGACCAGAGCACCGGCCACCTCCTCGGGACTTCCCACACGAGCCGCCCCGGCAAGCTGCTGCCGCAACGCCAGCCGAGCCCGCCGCTCGTCCACCCCGATGTGCCGTACTTCATCATCCAAGCCCATACAGCCATCCTGACCCAGGGCACTGACAACGCGCCCGAAGGGGCGCGGGCCGTGGAAGAAAGAGCTTCGCGCAGGGCAGGCATCACTCCGCACCTCGGGGGCTCCTCTTCTACACCACACCCACGCACACGGAGGCCCGTCATGGGCACCATCGTCATTTCCGGGACCGTGGTCCTGGTCATCCTGGGCTTCGGGAACCACACCTGGTGGCTCGTCGCCGTCGCCCTGCTCTTCGTGTACATGCAGTACGGCCGGGGCGGTACCTCGGCGTCCTCGCCGGGCGGTTCGTCCGGCGGCGCTTCGGGGACCGTGCCCGGCAGCTACCGGGCGTACCGCGACCGCCGTGACAAGCAGGCCAGGTGGGACCGCCGTTACCGCCGCGAGCACCCCCTGGAGTCCCGTCGGCAGGCGCGCGAGAGAAAGAGCTAGGGCTCAGAGGCCGGGGGCGCCCCACAGCGGGAACCAGCGGTTCAGGTCCTGCTCGATCCGCAGATCGTTCGTGAGCGCGGCCTTCACCCGCAGCTCCAGCGGGTTGTCGCGCCGCTGACCCTCGCCGGGGAGCGGCGCGAAGGGGTAGAAGCTGCCGCGCTTGTAGAGGTACACCAGCGCGAGGGAGCGGCCCTCGGCGTCCTGGAACCCGGCGAGCGAGCACAGCAGTTGCGGCCCGAAGCCGTTGACCTCCATCGAACTGTTCACCGCGTGCAGGTCGTTGACCAGCTGCGGCAGCTGGTCCGGGGTGCGCTCGGAGACCAGCCAGGAGTATCCGAAGTCGTCCCGCCGCAGTTCCACCGGCGGGCCCTCCCGGTCGGCGTCCGCGTCCAGCAGGGCCTGGACCTCCCGGTGCGTCTGCTCGAAGGCCGCCCCCTCGACCGTGGCGAAGCACACCGCCCCGCGTCCGGTCGGCGTGAAGGAGACGGCCGCCTCCAGCGTGACGGCCGCCGACGGCAGCGCGAAGAGCTGGTCGAGATCGGGCGCGACGGGCTTCGTGCGCCCGAGCAGGATGTCCAGCAGCCCCATCCTCAGCCCGCCTCACCTTTCCCGGGCGTCGCCGCCTCACCCAGCTCCACCGAGATCCGCCCCAGTTGCTCCAGCCGCTGTTCCAGGGACGGGTGGGTCGAGAAGATCCGCTCGATGCCGGGTTCCTTGCCGGTGGCGGGGGTGAAGTAGAAGGCGTTGAAGGCCTGGGCGGTGCGCAGGTCCTTGGTGGGGATGCGGGCGATCTCGCCGGAGACCTTGGTGAGCGCGGAGGCGAGTGCCGAGGGCCGGCCGGTGAGGTGGGCCGCGGCCCGGTCCGCCGCCAGCTCCCGGTACCGGGACAGCGCCCTGATCAGCAGGAAGCTGAGGGCGTACACGGCCGCCGAGACACCCATCACGGCGGCGAAGATCACGGCGGTGTTCTGGTCCTTCCGCCCGCCGAACAGCTGGCTGTAGAAGGCGAACCGCACGATCAGCCCGGCGATCACGCCCAGGAACGAGGCGATGGTGATCACGGCGACGTCCTTGTGCGCCACGTGCGACAGCTCGTGCGCGAGCACACCCTCCAGCTCGGCGGGATCCAGCCGCCGCAGCAGCCCTGTGGTCACACACACCACGGCGTTGTCCGGGTTCCGGCCGGTGGCGAACGCGTTGGGCATGTCCATCGTGGACACCGCGATCACGGGCTTGGGCATGTCCGCGATGGCACACAGCCGGTCGACCACCGCATGCAGCTCGGGATACTCCTCGCGTCCCACGACCTTCCCGCGCATCGCGAACATCGCGATCCTGTCGGAGAACCAGAACTGCGCCACGAACATCACGGCGACCAGCGCCACGACCAGCAGCCAGGACTTCAGCAACACGATCAACGCGGCGAAGAAGGCCACGTACAGCAGACCGAGCAGGAACATGGTGACCGTCATCCGCACGGTCAGCCGCCGGTCGTTCCGGAAACGACTCCGCATCTGCACCACCCCGCAGTCAGGCACTCGTCCCACCGTCCAGTGTGCACCTGGCCCCGCCCATGAAGAGGTCGCGATCAGCCCTGGGGCCGGCAAAGGCTCAGGCCTTCAGCCCGGCCTCCCACAGGCGCCGCTTCAGCACGTGGTCACTGAACAGATGCCGTGCCCGTCCCAACAGCTCACCCACCTCGACCGCCCCGCGCGGCACGTCCGCCGTCGGATGCCAGCGCTGCACCGACTGCCGGGCCCAGTGCCGCAACTTGTCGTCCGGATCGTCGACCAGCGCGACGGCGGCCCGCAGCCGTACGAGCCCGCCGTGCGCGTTGAGCAGCCGGAACGCGGAGACCCGCGTCTCCCGGGCCCGCTCCACCGCCAGCCGCTCCAGCAGCCACCCGTCGTCCAGCATCCGCGCGGACGGCACCAGCGCCAGGGTCGCCTCCCGCACCACACCGGGCGCGGGATCGTCGAGCAGCGCCCGCAGCCGGGGTACGTCCAGCACGTCCAGCGCCCGCAGCCCGCCCACGGCGCGCGCCCTGACCACCGGATCCGGATACGAGGTCAACGCCCACAGCACCTCGGCATCACGCCGGTCCCCGCACTCCGCGAGCCCGCTCACCACCCCCGCCGACAGCGCGGCATCACCGGCCTCGGCACACCGCCGCCGGTACCACTGCACCGGGTCACCCCCGGACTGCCGTACGACATACCGCGCACAGGCCCGCACCACCGCGGCCCGGTCGCCGAGAAACCCGAACGCCCGCTCCCCGCGCCCGGCCCGCCGCAAGGCGGTCACCCCGGCCGACCGCGCCCGCGGATTGCGGGCGGCGAGCAGCGGTTCGAGTACGTCGTCGTCCGCGTCGCCCTCCGCCACGGCGGCCAGGGCGGCCTCCGCGCAGAGTCCCTGGACGACCGTGTCCTCGTCCCGGGCGGCGCCGCGGGCCAGCTCGGCGGGGGAGAGGAAGCCCTCCTCGACGGCGAGCCGGTGAGCGAAGCGGCGCACGGCGCGGTCGGTATGGGTGAGAAGCGGAAGCAGCGCTTCGCGGTCCGCCGAGCGCAGTACCTTGTCGATCAGGCCGAGGGCGAAGTCACCCCGGTACCGGATGCCGATCCGCAGGGCGAGCGGGGCCAGCGCGACCGCGGTCTCCACGGTGACCGCCTCGGCCCACCGCGTCCGGGCCCGGTCCCGCACCGGTTCGGCCCAGTCCGCGCACCGGATCACGACCAACGGCAACAACCCCGGCCGCTCCGCGACCTCCCCCAGCGCCCACTCGCGGATCCTCCCGTCCCGTTGGCACAGGCCGAGCGCGAGTTGGCCGTCGGTCAGCGTCAGCCCCTGTTCGGTCCGCTGCCAGGCCGGCAGCCAGGTGCCGTCGGCCGAGGACCGGGCCCTGTGCCGCACCGCGTCGTCCAGCGCGATCCAGACAGCCGGGTCGGCCACGTCGAACATGGCCTCCCGCAGTGCGGTCCCCTTCGCGAGGCGTACCGCCGCCTGCGCCCCGTTCCAGATACTGCCCCGCACGTCCGCCCCTTACCTGCTCAGCGCGCTAGAACGGACGGAAGTCCGCATACCCCAGCACCAGGATGATCACTGCCACGGTCCCGAGGACGATGGCCGTCGACCTCCAGGACGAGCGGCTCGGTGCCCTCGGCTCCGGGTCGGCGCGGAACGGCTGGGGCTTCGGCGGGTTCTCCTTCCAGCGGGCGGCGAGCATCCGGGCCCGGGCGGACGGCTCTTTGAGCTCGGCTCCGTCGGCCCACTTGATGTCGAACTCCCGCTCGCCGTCCTCGTCCTGCGCGGACATCCCCGTATCCCCCGTCGTCTCCTGTCGAACAGCCGTGCAGGAAACGATACGACGGCGCCCCCGTCCCGGGAAACGGGAACGGGGGCGCCGTAAAACGCCGTAGGACTGGCCTACGGGTCGATCACACGTCGAAGTAGAGCTCGAACTCGTGCGGGTGCGGACGCAGCTGGAGCGGGGCGATCTCGTTCGTCCGCTTGAAGTCGATCCACGTCTCGATCAGGTCCGGCGTGAAGACGTCGCCCTGGAGGAGGAACTCGTGGTCGGCCTCGAGGCGATCGAGGACCGCCGGGAGGGAGGTCGGGACCTGCGCGACGCCCGCGTGCTCCTCGGGAGCCAGCTCGTACAGGTCCTTGTCGATCGGCTCGGCCGGCTCGATCTTGTTCTTGATGCCGTCGAGGCCCGCGAGCAGCAGTGCCGAGAAGGCCAGGTACGGGTTGCCGGAGGAGTCGGGCGCGCGGAACTCGACGCGCTTGGCCTTCGGGTTGGAGCCCGTGATCGGGATACGCATGGCCGCGGAGCGGTTGCGCTGCGAGTACACCAGGTTGATCGGCGCCTCGAAGCCCGGCACCAGACGGTGGTAGGAGTTCACCGTCGGGTTGGTGAAGGCCAGCAGCGACGGGGCGTGCTTGAGGATGCCGCCGATGTAGTAGCGGGCGGTGTCCGACAGGCCCGCGTAACCGGCCTCGTCGTAGAAGAGCGGCTGGCCGCCCGTCCACAGCGACTGGTGGACGTGCATGCCCGAGCCGTTGTCACCGAAGATCGGCTTCGGCATGAAGGTCGCGGTCTTGCCGTTGCGCCAGGCGACGTTCTTCACGATGTACTTGAAGAGCTGGAGGTCGTCGGCCGCGGCGAGCAGCGTGTTGAACTTGTAGTTGATCTCGGCCTGGCCGGCGGTGCCCACCTCGTGGTGCTGACGCTCGACCTGGAGGCCGGACTTGGCCAGCTCGAGGGAGATCTCGGCACGCAGGTCGGCGAAGTGGTCGACCGGCGGGACCGGGAAGTAGCCGCCCTTGTAGCGGACCTTGTAACCGCGGTTGTCCTCCAGCGCACCGGTGTTCCAGGCGCCCGCCTCGGAGTCGATGTGGTAGAAGGACTCGTTCGACGAGGTGGCGAAGCGCACGCTGTCGAACACGTAGAACTCGGCCTCGGGGCCGAAGTACGCGGTGTCGGCGATACCGGTGGAGGCGAGGTAGGCCTCGGCCTTCTTCGCCACGTTGCGCGGGTCACGGCTGTACTGCTCGCCGGTGATCGGGTCGTGGATGAAGAAGTTGATGTTCAGCGTCTTGTCGCGCCGGAAGGAGTCGACCCGGGCGGTCGACAGGTCCGCGCGCAGCGCCATGTCGGATTCGTGGATGGCCTGGAAACCACGGATCGACGAGCCGTCGAACGCGAGCTCCTCGTCCGGGTCGAACGCCTCGACGGGCAGCGTGAAGTGCTGCATGACGCCCGGCAGGTCGCAGAAGCGGACGTCGACGAACTTGACGTCCTCGTCCGCGATGAACTTCTTGGCCTCGTCGGCGTTCTGGAACATCCAGCTCCTCCTACTCCCGACCGTTCCTGGACCGGGGTGGTAGTTCGTTCGTGCGGCCAGTGCGGTGGCACACGCTGTCCACGACCCTAGGGACGGGTGGTTTCTCGGGCGTGACCCATTTGTTTCGCACAAGTTAACCGGACATCGTGGGTCCGGCCCCACCTGTCCGCATCCCGAAACGCTGGCAGTACCGTGGACCCGTGGACAAGAGGGATGCAATCGGATCGTGGCTCTCGGGCCCCCGCGCGGCCGCCGAGGACGCCGGTGTCGACTTCGGATACCGCGGACAGCAGCTCGGCCTGCCGGAGGAGGGGCCGGGCTCGATCGCCCGCCCCGGACGGCGGCTGGGCGCACTCGCCGTGGACTGGGCGATGAGCGTCCTGATTGCATCCCAGTTGATCACTCAGAGCTACGGCGGCCCGTCGACCTCGAACTGGTCGCTGCTGGTCTTCTTCGTGATGGGTGTCCTCACCGTCGGCACCATCGGCTACACCCCCGGCAAGCGCCTCTTCGGCCTGCGGGTGATCGCCCTCGACACCGGTCGCGTGAACCCGGCGCGCGCCCTCCTGCGCACGGTCCTGCTCTGCCTCGCCCTCCCGGCCCTGATCTGGGACCGCGACGGCAGGGGTCTGCACGACCGGCTGGCGAAGACCGTGGAAGTGCGTATCTGACGAGGTCCCTCTCTCACGAGGTCCCTCGTCTTTGTCGCGTCCTGACAGCCGCGGCGAGGAAGACGCGCAGCAGCTGACTACTAGTCAGTAGATCCGGGCTCCTGGCGTCTGGCACCCAAGCAACCGTTCCTGTGGACTGAACGGGAGTGAGCCCGTTCCGCCGCGCGCCCCGAACGGTCTTGGGCGAGCTGGTCCCCGGCGTACTCGACCCCGGAGCGGCGACACGCATCCTGGGCCCGGGAGGCCCCCGCGGCAAGGCCGCTGATGGACACAGCCCTCACGACCCGGCCAGTTCGGTACGGCCAGAGGCGACGGGGAGGCCCCGGACCATCCTCTGGCGGCCTATCCCACGCTGCCCTTCGACTCGCTCCTCAACGACCAGGGCCGGGAGGCCGTGAAGACCGCCAAGTCCGTCTGTCTGGCCGGCACCCTCACCGCCCTCGCGGGCAAGAGCATCAAGGACTTCACCACGGCCGGGATCACCCTCGACCAGCTCTACCGGCAGCGCGGCAGCGACGGCCGCATCTGGGGCCAGGTGCTGGACACCCAGAAGCTCGGCACGGTCCTGCAGTACCGCGGGGCCCTCGACGAAGTCATCCCCACCACCACCGAGGACGCCGTCCGCACCGCCTACTGCGCCGCGGGCGTGCGAACCGGCTGGAAGATCTACGCCGGCGACCATCTCCTCACCGACAACCAGGCCGTCGGCGACGTCGTCTCCTGGCTCGGCGACCGGTTCGCGGGCAGGCCCGCCCGGAGTGACTGCTGATCCACTACGACGATGGGGGCGCCCGGTGTCACACCGGGCGCCCCCATCGTCGTACGAGAGGATTCAGCGGGCCTTGGGTCCACCCTTGGGGAGCTTCATGCCCTTGGGCATGGGGCCCTTCGGCAACGGCATGTTGCTCATCAGGTCGCCCAGCGCCCGCAAGCGGTCGTTCGTGGCCGTCACCTGGGGACCGGTCAGCACGCGCGGCAGCTTGAGCATGGTGGTCCGCACCTTCTTGAGGGGGACCTGGCCCTCGCCCGTGCCGACGAGGATGTCGTGCACCGGCACATCCGCGACGATGCGGTTCATCTTCTTCTTCTCGGCGGCCAGCAGGCCCTTGACCCGGTTCGGGTTGCCCTCGGCGACCAGGACGATGCCGGCCTTGCCGACGGCCCGGTGCACCACGTCCTGACTGCGGTTCATCGCCACCGCGGGGGTCGTCGTCCAGCCCCGGCCGATGTTGTCCAGCACGGCCGCCGCGGCGCCCGGCTGACCCTCCATCTGCCCGAACGCGGCCCGCTCAGCCCGGCGTCCGAAGATGATCGCCGTCCCGAGGAAGGCGAGCAGGAAGCCCAGGATGCCGAGGTAGACCGGATGACCGATCAGGAAACCGATCGCGAGAAAGACACCGAGGATGAGGATGAAGACACCCGCGAGTACCAGGCCGATCTTCTTGTCGGCCTTGCGGGTCATCTTGTACGTCAGGGCGATCTGCTTCAGTCGCCCGGGGTTCGCGGCATCCGCCGCACTGTCACTTCTCGCCATGCCCCGAAGTCTACGTGGCCCCGCAGGCGCCGACGACGGCAGTGCCCACCGTCGAAGGGGACGGTTCAGGAACGGGCGATGACCGTCTCGGTGAGCGTCTGCTCCAGGACACGCTGCGCCTCGACCCTGTCCTTGGCGCGGCGGCGGTCCTCCAGGACGGACGTCCAGGCGTTGCGGCGGGCGGTCCGCTGACCGCTGCTCATGAGCACGGACTCGACGGCACGGAGTGCATCGGTGAAGGACGGGATGGCGGTGGCGCGAACCGGCGCGGCCTGCATGATAGGGGTCCCCCTCGGGAGTGGGCGGCTCTGGTGAGTGGTGCACGGGCTGTACAGCCAGGGTCACTGAATGGTGTTACCAGGGCGTGACCGACCGGTCAAACACCCATGAAGCCTTGATGTGCCGCCCGAAAACACGGACGCGGCCCCGATGGCCCCCCTATCTGCGGGGATGTCCGGGACCGCGTCGATCGGCCGCTACCGAGCGGTAGCTGCTTGTGCTCGGATTCACACGTTTGGAGTGGCACTCCGTGCCATCCGAAGGTGCTCAGAGAGGGCCCAAAGAGGGCTCAGACGGTGCTCAGACGGCCTGCGAAGCGACGTAGGAGCCACGCTTCTCGACGGCCATCTGGTAGAGCCGGCCCGCCCGGTAGGAGGACCGGACGAGCGGTCCGGACATCACACCGGAGAAGCCGATCTGCTCGGCCTCGTCCTTCAGCTCCACGAACTCCTGCGGCTTCACCCAGCGTTCCACGGGGTGGTGGCGCACGGAGGGGCGCAGGTACTGGGTGATGGTGACGAGCTCGCAGCCGGCGTCGTGCAGCTGCTGGAGCGCCTCACTGACCTCCTCGCGGGTCTCGCCCATGCCGAGGATCAGGTTGGACTTGGTCACCAGGCCGAAGTCGCGGGCCTCGGTGATGACCTTCAGGGAGCGCTCGTACCGGAAGCCGGGGCGGATGCGCTTGAAGATCCGGGGGACCGTCTCGACGTTGTGCGCGAAGACCTCGGGACGGGACTCGAAGACCTGCTGGAGCAGCTCCGGCACGGCGTTGAAGTCCGGGGCCAGCAGCTCGACCTTGGTGCGGCCGGCCTCACGGCCCGCGGTCTGCTCGTGGATCTGCCGGACCGTCTCGGCGTACAGCCACGCGCCGCCGTCCTCCAGGTCGTCGCGGGCGACGCCGGTGATGGTGGCGTAGTTCAGGTCCATGGTGACGACGGACTCGCCGACGCGGCGCGGCTCGTCACGGTCCAGAGCCTCGGGCTTGCCGGTGTCGATCTGGCAGAAGTCGCAACGCCGGGTGCACTGGTCGCCGCCGATGAGGAAGGTCGCCTCGCGGTCCTCCCAGCACTCGTAGATGTTGGGACAGCCGGCTTCCTGGCAGACCGTGTGCAGGCCCTCGCTCTTCACGAGCTTCTGCATCGCGGTGTACTCGGGGCCCATTTTCGCCCGGGTCTTGATCCACTCGGGCTTGCGCTCGATGGGGGTCTGGGCGTTGCGGACCTCCAGGCGCAGCATCTTGCGTCCGTCGGGTGCGACTGCGGACACGACCGGCTCCCTAGCGTTTGATTCTTCGGCGTGCTCAAGGGTACGCCCGTGGATTTGAAAGCCCGAGGCGGTGTTCAGGCTGCCGGTGTCTTCTCGATCACTCTCGGCTTCAGTTCCGCGTTCTCGAGTACGTCCTTCAGATGCCGCTCGACGACCGGCAGGACCTCGTCGATGGTGACGTCCCGGCCGAGCTCGCCCGCGAGGGAGGCGACCCCCGCGTCACGGATGCCGCAGGGGATGATCCGGTCGAACCACTTGTTGTCCGGGTTCACGTTCAGCGCGAAGCCGTGCATCGTCACGCCCTTGGCGACCCGGATGCCGATCGCCGCGATCTTGCGGTCCTCGCGGCGCTGCCCGGCGTTGGACGGGGCGTACTCCGGGCCGTTCATGCGGGGGTCGAACTCCTCGTCCATGAGCCGGGGGTCGAAGTCCAGGGAGAGCCCGCCGAGCGCCGGACGCGTCTCGACCGGATCGCCCAGCACCCACACGCCACTGCGGCCCTCGACCCGGCTGGTCTCCAGGCCGAACTCCGCGCATGTGCGGATCAGGGCCTCCTCCAGGCGCCGTACGTGCGCCACCACGTCCACCGGACGCGGGAGCTTCTGGATCGGGTACCCCACCAGCTGGCCCGGACCGTGCCAGGTGATCTTGCCGCCGCGGTCCACGTCGATGACCGGGGTGCCGTCGAGGGGGCGCTCGTTGTCCGCGGTGCGCCGGCCCGCCGTATACACAGGGGGGTGTTCGAGCAGCAGGACGGTGTCGGGGATCTCGTCCTCGAACCGCGCCGCGTGCACCCGGCGCTGCTCGTCCCACGCCTGCTGGTACTCGACCGCGTCCGCACCGAAGCCCATACGGACGAACCGCAACCCACTCACGGCAAGCGCCTCCCTAGAAGGTCGTAAGGCACGAAGGGTGCCCACGCCACTGTACGTCCGGCCCGCAGGCGTCAGCTCCGGGGTCAATCCTCACACGATCGGATGAACGAACGTCGAAGTGTGCGATCACCTGCTCACTCTCCGCTACATTCGCCGTTCGCGCAGGCCATAAGGGCTGCTCACAGGCAATCCGGGCACCACGTGGCCACGTGACAGCCCGAAAGGCAGGAGACCGCACCGCAGATGACGGAACGACCCGCGCAGCGCACTCCCAATCGACAGCTCGCCGCGCTCATCGCAGAAGCGGGGTTCTCCAACGCGGGTCTCGCCCGACGTGTGGACCAGCTCGGTCTCGAACATGGGCTGGATCTCCGGTACGACAAGACGTCCGTGACCCGGTGGCTGCGCGGGCAACAGCCCCGGGGCACCACGCCCGCCCTCATCGCCGAGGTCTTCACCCGGCGTCTCGGCCGCCGGCTCTCCGCGCAGGACCTGGGCCTCGACGCCTGCGCGCCCGTCTACGCCGGGCTGGAGTTCGCCGCGGGTCCCGAGGAGGCCGTCGACATCGTCAGCGGGCTGTGGCGCAAGGACTCCGGCAGCCACGCCGAACTGCGCAAGATCGCCTTCACCCCCGCCGGACTGGTCGTGCCGAGCCGTGACTGGCTGATCGGCCGCCCCGACGACAAGGTCGCCCGCGGCGAGCCGGTCGGGGTCCCTCCCCAGGGGCGCCCGGTGGTGCCACGGCAGCGGGGCCAGGCCGAACGCGTGCCCGGTCAGAAGGTCACCGGGGGCGACATCGCCGCGCTCGGTTCGGTCGGCGAACTCTTCCGCACCCTCGACGACCAGTACGGCGGCGGCCACGCCCGCCAGGCCCTGGTGCGCTATCTGGAGCACGAGTGCGAGCCGATGCTGCGCGGTACCTACGGGGAGACGACCGGCCGCAGGCTGTTCGCCGCGGCGGCGGACCTGACCCGGCTCGCGGGCTGGACGTCGTACGACATTGCGGCGCACGGTCTCGCCCAGCGGTACTTCGTGCAGGCGCTGCGGCTCGCGCAGGCGGCGGGGGACCGGACGTACGGGGCGTATGTGCTGGTCACGATGAGTCGTCAGGCTGTGTATCTGGGGCACGGGCGGGAGGCGATCCAGCTCGCGCGGGTGGCCCAGCAGGGCGTCGGTACGACGGCTCCGCCGGTCGTGCAGGCGCTGCTGCACTCGGCCGAGGCGCGGGGGCACGGGGTGCTGGGGGAGGTGCGGGCGTGCACGGCGTCCCTGGTCCGCGCGGAACGGGCCCTGGAGGCGGCCCGTCCCGTTGACGAAGTCCCGTACTGGGCGCGGTTCTTCGACGAGGCGCAGCTGGCGGACGAGTTCGGGCACTGTCACCGGGATCTGCAGCAGTTCCGGGCGGCGGCGCAACACGCCGAGCGCTCGCTTCAGTTGCGTGCGCCCGCGTATGCGCGGAGCCGGTTGTTCTGCCGGGTGGTCCTTGCCTCCGCGCGTCTCGGTCTGGGGGAACTGGACCAGGCCTGTGCGCTGGCGGCGGAGGCGGCGGGCCAGGCCGCTGAGATGCGGTCGGTGCGGGCGGTGGAGTATGTGCGGGACTTCGAGCGGCGGTTGGAGCCGTACAAGGACGCGGCGCCGGTGCGCGGTTATCGCGACAAGGTCGCGGCACTGATGTAGGGGCCGTCTCGCCGTGACTCCGACGGTCGTGTGTCGAGTGCGGCGTTGTCGTGGCTGATCGCGCGCACGCGGCGCAGCCGCATAGGGATACAGCCCCGCGCCCCAGAGGAGCGCGGGTGATCCTCACGCTGCCTGAGCTGTGGGAGTCGGGTCTGCGCGGTGCATCGAACCCGCAGCCCCCAGGTCTTTCAGGATGGCCGTCGCCGCCCTGTGGGCCGAGTGCAGGGCGCCCTGGACCGTGCTGGTGTCCCGGTGGTCGCCGCACACGTACAGGCCCGCCAGCAGGCGTACCGGGCGGCGCAGGTCGTGCGGGGCGGGCATGGCCGGGACCGCCTCCCGGGTGTGGTGGACCGCGAGGGTCTCCCAGCGGTGCGTCGGCGTGCCGTAGAGGCGGCCCAGGTGGGTGCGTACGGCCGTCTCCAGGTCCGGAGGAGGGTCGCCCAGGACCGTCGAGGAGATCAGGGCCCGGCCGGAAGGGGCCCGGCTCGGGTCGACCTCGCTGATCACCGCCGTGTGGGCCACCGGGCCGCCCCGGTCGGCGTCGAGCAGCAGCGCGGAACCCGTGCGGGGCGGTTCGTCCGTCGTGTGGTGGACGACCGTCACCGGGTGGAAGTCCGGCACCCGCAACCCCGGCAGCAGCTCGGCCGCGGCCCGCGCGTCCGTCGCCAGCAGCACCGCCCGGCACCGGACCTCGCCGTGCTCGGCCGTGGCCACCGATGTCGTCGAGACGGATGTGACCCGCACCCCTGTGTGCACGGTTCCCGTCGGCAGCGTCTGCGCGAGCAGCTCAGGAAGAGCCTCCGCGCCGCCCTCGGGCACGCACAGCCGCCCACCCGCGAAGGCCCGCAGCGCGAGGTCGGCGCATCGGCTGGACGTCGTCAGCGCGGGGTCGCACAGCAGTGCGGCGAGCAGGGGGCGCAGGAAGCCGTCGATCGTGCGCGCGGGCAGCCCCCGGGCCGCGAGCGACTGCCCGGCGGGCAACTCGGGGCGGGCGAGGAGGCGTTCGACGGGCACGGTGGAGAACCGGGTGAGCGCGGCACCGAGCCGGGCCTGGTCGACGGCGCCGCCCAGCGGCGCGGTCGCGCGGGCGGCCCTGGACGCGTTCCCCTGACCGGCACCGGGCAGCACCCGGAACGTGGCCCTCCGTGGTGCCGCCCTCCGGGACGCGGCCCCCAACCGCGGCCCCGGCATCCCCCGAGGGGCGCTCGCCAGGGCGCGCACCGCATGCAGTGCACCCCTTGTGCTCCGGGCGCGCGCCGGAGCGTCCACGCGGTGATGGCGTCCGTCGCCATGCAGCAGGACGCCCGGCGCGAAGGGCCGCAGCACGAGCCCGTCGAGCCCGGGCGCGAGCTGTAGTTCTGGATACGCCGTGGACAGCAGCCGTCCGATCCGGTCGAGCCGGAAGCCGTCGACCTTCTCGGTCGACATCCGGCCGCCCACACAGGGTGCGGCCTCCAACACTGCGACGGTCACTCCTTGGCTGGTCAGCCGATGCGCCGCGGAGAGTCCGGCGACCCCGGCTCCCACGATCACGACGTCCGCCTGGTACGCGGGCTCAAGCACGTGCCCCTCCTCGAGGTTGCGCGGCCGGTGGAGACGTCATGCCCCCAACAGGCTCCGGGGATACCCGAGTTCGGGTCGAGGGTAGGGCGGTGGCCGGTCGGGAACAGTCGCGCATCAACAGGGCACGGTCGCACACCGGTCGCATGCCGTCACAGACGGCCACCAGAGCCCTCACGCCGCCCTGATCGCCCCCTCGATGTCCGGGAACGCGAACGTGAACCCCGACTCCAGCAGCCGCGTCGGCCGCACCCGTGCGCTGCCCAACACGTCCCCGGCCATCTCGCCGAGCACGGCCCGCAGTACCGGCGCGGGGACGGCGAAGAGGGTCGGCCGGTGCAGCACGCGGCCCATGGCCTCGGTGATCTCACGGTTCGTCAGGGGCTCCGGGGCGGTGAGGTTGAAGGGTCCGGACAGTCCGTCGGTCTCCAGGAGATGGCGGATCGCGGCCACCTCGTCGTGCAGCGCGATGAACGACCAGTACTGCCGCCCGTCGCCCATCCGCCCGCCGAGCCCCGCCCGGAACAGCGGGAACAGCTTGCCCCAGGCCCCGCCGCCGCGGCCCACCACGAGCCCGGTGCGGGTGAACGCGGTCCGCACACCGGCCTGTTGGGCGGGCGCCGCCGCCCCCTCCCACTCCACGCACAGCTCGGGCAGGAAGCCCTGGCCGGCGGGGGAGTTCTCGTCGACGATCCGGTCGCCGGTCTCGCCGTAGTACCCCATCGCGCTGCCGTTCACGAAGACCCGGGGCGGCTTGTCCAGGGAGGCGACCGCCTCGGCGAGGGCCCGCGTGCCGTTCACCCGGCTGTCGTGGATCTGGGTCTTGTACGCCTGCGTCCAGCGGCGCGAACCGACCCCCGCCCCGGCGAGGTTGACCACGGCGTCGCACCCGGCGAGCCCGGCCGTGTCGACCCGCCCGGCCTCGGGGTCCCACCGGACCTCGGTCCCGTCCTTGGGCTCCCGGCGCACCAGCCGCACCACCTCGTGCCCGTCCGCGGTCAGGGACCGCGTCAGGGCCGAGCCGATCAGTCCGGATGCTCCGGCCACCGCGATTCTTGAAAGTTGCATGACCTCATCCTGCCTGGTGGGTGCCTAAGAGCGATGTCTGGTTCCGGTACCCCAACCGTAGGGTGGCGGTCATGTCCCAGCTGTCCATACGCCTCGCCCTCCCCGACGACGAAGAGGAACTGGCCCGCCTCGACCGCGCCGAATGGTCGCCCCTGCACGACGTCCTGCCGAAGCAGCAGCCGCCCTACCGGCCGTTCTTCGACGAGCGGCACCTCCCCGACGACTGTCTGGTCGCCGAGGCCGACCGCCGCATCCTGGGGTACATCCGTCTCGGTTCCCCGACCGGGCTCGAGGCGAACGCCCATGTGCGCCAGATCCAGGGTTTCGTCGTCAGCGCCCGCGCCCGGGGCCGCGGTGTCGGACGGGCCCTGATCCGCGCGATCACCGAGGAGGCCCGGCGCCGGGGCGCCCGCCGCCTCACCCTGCGCGTCCTCGGGCACAACACGCCCGCCCGGGGGCTCTACGAGTCCGAGGGTTTCGCGGTCGAGGGCGTGCTGCCCGAGGAGTTCTTGCTGGCGGGGGAGTACGTCGACGACGTGCTCATGGGGCGCCGTCTCTGAGGACCTGGTCGGCCGCGGCGGTCGTACGGCGTCTGCGCACCACGAGGCAGAGCGCGACCCCCGCCACGAGCAGCGAGATCAGGAAGAACACGGGCACGGGAGCCTCCGGGGTGCCATGCGGGACCGGTGCGGGACCGGTGTCATGCGAGACCGTGACCCCATGATCGGGGAGGCTGCCGCGTTACGACGTGACCAGCTCGCCCGTGTCCACCGGCGCCGTGGCGTTCGCAGCCTTCTCGGCATCACCGGCGACCTCGTCGACCGTCAGGACATAGCCCGTCTCGTCGTCGGAGGTGGAGCGGGCGAAGACCACGCCGTAGACCTGGCCCGAGGCGGTCAGCAGCGGGCCGCCGGAGTTGCCGGGGCGGACCGTCGAGCGGATCGAGTAGATCTCGCGGGTGACGGTGGCATCGCTGTAGATGTTCTGGCCGGTCGCCTTCACCCGGTTGGCCACCGTGGCCGCCTGGAGGTTCAGGTCACCGTCCTGCGGATAGCCCGCGACCACCGCGGAGTCGCCCCGCGAGGCGCTGTCGTCGAAGCGCAGCACCGGCGCCCGGAGATCCGGGACGTACAGCACGGCCACGTCCCGGTTCGGATCGAACAGCACCACCCGTGCCTCGTACGACTGCCCGACCCCGCCGACCCGGACGCTCGGTTTGTCGATGCCGGCCACCACGTGGGCGTTGGTCATCACGTGCTGCGGGGCGTACACGAAGCCGCTGCCCTCGCGGCCCTGGGTGCCGGAGGCGCCCTCGATCTTGACGGTGCTGAGCTTGGCCGCGTTGGTGGCGGCGGCCGTGACGCTGTCGCCGGTGGGCCTGGCGACCTCGGCCGTCGACTCGTTCTCGAACGGGTTGAAGACCTGCGGGAAGCCCGCCTCGGTCAGCGCGGAGGTGGCCCGGGAGAACCAGGACGGCGTGGTCTCCGGCATGGAGTCCTGGACGGCGCCGAGCAGGGCGGAGTCCCGGATGGCGGTGGTGACCAGCGGGGACGAGGACGCGCCGAGCACGCTTGCGGCGACCCAGGCCACGATGAGCACGGCCACGGAGTTGGCGGCGGCACCGCCGACCCCGTCCGCGACTCTCAGCGGGCCCTGGTCCAGCTCCCGGCGCAGCCTGAGCGCCAGCCGTCCCGCCAGCTCGTGCCCCACCGCGGCCGGGACCAGCACGGTCAGCACGGCGGTCACCGTCGCGGCCGTGCTCCCCGGTGCCACCAGGTCCATCATCCATGGCAGCACCCACACGCCCACGACCGCGCCGCCGACGAATCCGGCGAGCGAGACGCAGCCGGCCACCAGGCCGCGCCGGTAGCCGGAGGCCGCATAGGCGGCGATCACCAGCAACAGCAGGATGTCGAGCAGGTCCACGTGGCCGCCTTTCTCTCAGATCCTTTAGTACGCGGGCGAGGGTCTCAGTGATCAGTCACGCGCGTGCGTGGCGCCTGGAACCGGCCACGCGTGCGTGCACCTGGAAAAACGTTGCGGACCAGGACGATGGTTCCACCGGGTGGCACAGCACACATCGCGGACGGAGCGGATCCGGCCGAGAGTGGAACCATGCGTGTCCGAAGAGCGCGGGGGATGCGAAGACGGCGGACGGCCCGAATACGTGACGCGAGCCGGACAGGACTCGCGGCCCGAATACGCGACGCGAGCCGTATAGGCCTCGCGCTCCAAAACCATCTGTCCCACAAACGCCGCCCGGCGCCCGCTGCTGCCGGGTCTACGGTTCAGACCGGGGCGGAGGTTTCTGGCAGCCCTGCGGAGCCGGTCGCCCCGACGGCGTCTGCCGGGTCTGTGGCCGCTGCTGGGGAGGGGGTGCCTGCCGGACCTGCGGCCCCCTCACGGCCGGCGGCCGCCGACGGGCCTGTGGTTTCTGCCGGGCCCGCCGCTCCTGTCGGCCCGACGGCGTCTGCTGATCCCGCGAGCTCCTCCCGCCCGACGCCTACCGCCGGGCCTGAGGTTCCTCCCGGGCCTGCGGCTCCTGCCGGGGCGGAGGCTTCGGCCGGGTCCTCGTCCTCCGGTGGGCCCGCCGTTCCTGTCCGTCCGACGGCATCAGCTGGGCATACGGCCCCTGCACGGGTGGAGGCGTCTGCTGGGCCTACGGTCTCTGCAGGGGTGGAGGCGTCTGCTGGGCCTACGGTCTCTGCAGGGGTGGAGGCGTCTGCTGGGCCTACGGTCTCTGCAGGGGTGGAGGGGGCTGCTGGGCCTACGGTCCGTGCAGGGGTGGAGGGGGCTGCTGGGCCTACGGTCTCTGCAGGGGTGGAGGGGGCTGCTGGGCCTACGGTCTCTGCAGGGGTGGAGGGGGCTGCTGGGCCTACGGTCCCCTCACGTCCGGCGGCGGTTTCTGCTGGGGCAGCCGGCCCCGACGGGGTGGAGGCTGCCGGCGGGTCAGCGCTCTCCCCTGGGGCTGCCGCTTCAGTGCGGCCGACGGTCCCTGTGCGTCCCGCGACTCCCGTAAGGTCGGCGGCCTCCGCCGGGCCCGAGAGTCCCGTACCGACGGCGGCCTCCGCCGGGCCCGAGAGTCCCGTACCGACGGCGGCCTCCGCCGGGTCCGCGAATCCCGTACCGACGGCGGCCTCCGCCGGGCCCGAGAGTCCCGTCCGGTCGGCGGCCTCCGCCGGGCCCGCGACTCCCGTCCGACCTGGGGCTCCCGCCGACCCAGCGGCCCCCACCGGGCCCGTGGTCGGCGGCCTACCCGCCGCTCCTGTTCGGTCGGCGCGGTTGCTCCCGTTCGCCGTGCGCGTGTTGCTCGGGTGTGTTCCCGGGCTCGGTGCCGTCCTCGGTCTTGTGCTGTGTGTCAGCGGTGTCGAGCGCGCGGTCGACGCCAGGCCCGCCAGGGCTGCCGAAGTGGCCCGGCACGGGCTCGTCGCGCACCGCGCGGCCAGGCCGCACATCGTGCCGCGGTCGGTGTGGGCCGCCGGCACCGGTGAGGCGAACTCCGCCGCCCGCACCCCACCGCCCCCGCACTACGACGACAAGGTGCTCGCGGTCTTCGTGCACCACACCGACTCGCCCAACGACTACGACTGCGCCGACGTGCCCCGCATCATCCGCTACCTCGCCGCCGGCCAGACCGGCGCCCGGGACTGGGACGACATCGGCTACAACTTCCTCGTCGACCGCTGCGGCACCATCTACGAGGGCCGTGCGGGTGGCGTCGACCGGCCCGTCACCGGTGCCCACACCCAGGGCTTCAACCACCGCACGGCGGGCATCGCCGCCATCGGCACCTTCACCGCGGGCGTCCACGTCCCGCGGGCGATGACCGACGCGATCGCCGCGCTGGCCGCCTGGAAACTCGGCCTCACCGGCATCGACCCGCGCACCACCGTCCGTCTCACCTCCAGCAACAGCCTCAGCCGCTACGCCGCCGGCACCACCGCGGAGCTGCCCGCCCTCGCCGGCCACGGCGACGGCTACATGACGACCTGTCCCGGCGCAGCACTCAGGGCACGGCTGCCGGAGATCAGGGAGACCGCGGCCCGCCTCCAGGGCCGCACCTGAGCCGCCGAGTTATCGCCGAGTGCCGCCGCCGGGTCACCTGCGCCCGAGATACACCCCCAAGGCCCGCTGCAACACCCTGCCCTGGAGCCCCACCGGCCGTTCCCACTCGCCGAGGTACTCCACGACCCGGCCGCCCGCCCCCGTCTTGAAGCGGAGCCGGCCCAGCAGACGGTCCTCGCGGAGGGAGGGGTTCACCGAACGCAGGTCGTACGTCTCGGCACCCCCCGCCCGCGCATCGCACAGCATCCGCCACAACAGCGCGCTGCTGGGGCGCAGTTCCCGCCCCCGGCGACCGGACGCGGCGTAGGAGTGCCAGACTCGGGAACCGACGTTGATCATCAGCGCGGCGGAGAGCACCTCGCCGTCGTACTCGGCGAGATAGAGCCGCAGCCGGTCGGAGTCCTCGGCGTTCATGGCCTCCCACATGCGCCGGAAGTAGACCGGCGGGCGGGCCCGGAAGCCGTCGTGGGCGGCGGTCGCGGCATAGAGGCGATAGAAGTCGGGCAGATCGGCGGCCGTCCCCCAGGAGACCCGTACACCCGCCGACTCGGCCGTGCGCAGGGACTGCTCGAAGTGCGGTGCGAGGGCTCCGCGCAACTCGTCCACCGAGCGGCCCGCGAGCGGGATGTGACAGCCGTAGCGCGGCTGGCCGAGCCCGAAGCCGCTGTCCTCGTCCTGCGCGCACCGCCGCCACCCCAGCCCGCGCAGCCGCTCCCCGGCGTCCAGCGCGAACCCGTCGACGCCGGCCGCGGGCACCTCGCGCACATGGCGTACGTCGGGGTCGGCGATGCCCGCCGTCACCGTCTCCGCGTCCCAGTGCCGCACGACGACGGGTGGACCGATCCGCACCGAGAACGCCCCACGCTTCTCCAGGTGGGCGACCAGGGGATCCAGCAGGCGCTCCGGGCGAGGGCCGCGCCAGTCGATCGCCGGTCCGTCGGGGAGATAGGCGAGACAGCGCCGGGTGCCGGGCAGCGGCCGGTACAGGACGAGTGCCGTCGCGACCCTCGCCTCGCCCTCGAACCAGCCGACGCTCTCCGCCAGCCAGTCGGGCTTCACGTCGGCCCACTCGGGGATCTGGAGATGGCTCGCGTCGGGGTGCAGCCGCAGGTGGGCGAGATGTTCCTCGCGCGTGATCTCGCGCACATACGGGCTGGTCATGGGCGGGGTGCTCCTCTTCGGGGCGGCCACGGTAAGCCGGGAGTCACGCGGGGGCCAAGAGGCCGAGCCCTCACAGGTTTCTCGTAGGCGACTCAAGGACCACTCCGAAACAGCCGCCCTATCGTCATGCACACGCACTGACTGGAGGTGGGGAAGAAATGAACAGCAGTCACACGAACACCACGGAGAAGGCCGACGGATGGACCCGTACCGCGCGCGGCCCCTGGGCGGTCGTCTGCGCCGTCGCGGCCGTGATCCTCGGTCCGGCCGCCGTCACGGCGTCCGCGCTCGACCAGGCCAACGCGGCCCCGATGCACCACGCGGTGAAGGTCGACCAGACACAGGCGTACATCCCGGCGGACACGACCCGGCGCAGGGCCACGACGGCGGCCTGAACACAGCTGGAGCGGCCTGACCGGGACTCAGTTCCTGAACCGCTCCCACAGCTTGGGATACCGCTCCGCCAGTACCCGGTCGCTCTCCAGGTCGACCGGCGCGCCGAGCGGCTCGGAGGCCCCGGGCGGGATACCCAGGTCGGGAGCGACGGTACCGGTGAGCTGCTCGTAGGACTCGTCGGCCGCGTAGCCCAGTTCCTCGCCGTCGCCGTCGATCTCCTCGTCGAAGTCGGCCAGCAGGTCGGCGAGCGAGTCGGGGTCGTGCACGCCACCCTCGTACACCTCGCGCCCCTGGCCGATCAGCCAGCACCGGAAGGAGTCGAAGGCGTCGTCGCTCACCCCGTCCAGCAGGATGCAGGCGGCGCCCCACAGGTCCCAGGTGTACGCACGGTTGAAGCGGGCCTCGAAGTGACGGGCGAAGTCGAGGACCATGTCCGGGTCCAGCGCCAGGAGCCGGTCCACGAGCAGGTCGGCCTGCTCCTCGGGGTCTCCCTCGGCGGCCTCGCGGGTGGCGTCCACCAGCTCCCAGAACTCCGTCTCGTCCATCACGGGTCCAGCATCGGGCCTGGAAGGGTGGGGCGCACGTGGAGTGCGGCGGATTGTTATGTCCCGAACAGAGTCCCGTCCCTGCCGTACAGCCCCGCCAGACGTACGGCGTCCCTCGCGAACCGCGTCCGCAGGCTCTCCGGAGCCAGCACCTCGGCCTCCGGCCCCAGCGACGCGAGCTGAGCGTGGGCGACCTCCTCGGACTCCACCGGGAGGGTCACCGTCACCCACCCGTCGTCGTCCGGCGGTCCGGCGGCTGCCAGCGCCTCCCGGGCGGGACCGGCGGGATCGACGGCGTACGGCAGTCTGCGCGCCCCTGCTCCGGACAGCCGTACGACCACCTCGGCCCGCAGGATCGAGCGCGCGAACTGTTCGGCGCGCTCCTCCCAGAATCCGGGCAGGTCGAACTCCTCGTCGCGCTCGAACCGTTCCTCGGCGGCCGTCACCGCCATGAACCGGTCGATGCGGTACACCCGGAAGGTGCCGTTCCCCGGGATCCGCGCGCACAGGTACCAGACGCCCGCCTTGAGCACGAGCCCGTACGGCTCCAGCTCCCGCTCCACCTCGCGCTCCCGGCCCCGGTAGCGCGCGGTGACCGGTCTGTCGTCCCACACGGCGTCGGCGACGGCGGGCAGCAGCTCGGGGGACTTCGGCTCGGTGAACCAGTTGGGCGCGTCGAGATGGAACCGCTGAGCGGCCGTACGGGAGGCGTCGCTGAGGGAGGGGAGCAGCGCGGCGGACACCTTCAGCCGGGCGGCGGAGGCGGCGTCCTCGAGCCCCATCTCGCGCAGCGCTCCCGGCACACCGGACAGGAACAGCGCCTCGGCCTCGCTGCGCGCCAGGCCGGTGAGGCGGGTGCGATAGCCGCCGATGAGGCGGTACCCGCCCGCCCTGCCCCGGTCCGCGTACACCGGAACCCCGGCCTCTGACAACGCCTGCGCATCCCGCGTCACCGTCCGCTCCGACACCTCCAGCTCCCGCGCCAGCTCGGCGGCGGTCATGGAGGGACGAGACTGGAGGAGCAGCACCATTTTGATGAGGCGGGCAGCACGCATACGGCCATGATGCCGGGGGCCACTGACAGCGAAGGGGTACGGCGGCCGCCGTACCCCTTCATCGAAGCCCGGGCTCTTACAGCCCGTACTTCTCCCGTGCTTCCTTCACGGCCGTCGCCTTCACCTCACCGCGCCGGGCGAGCTGGGCCAGGGCCGCGACCACGACGGACTCCGCGTCGACGCCGAAGTGGCGGCGGGCGCCCTCGCGGGTGTCGGAGAGGCCGAAGCCGTCCGCGCCGAGCGAGGACCAGTCCTGCTCGACCCACTGCGCGATCTGGTCCGGGACCTGACGCATGTAGTCGGAGACCGCGAGGACCGGTCCCTCGGCACCGTGCAGCGCCTGACGGACGTACGGGACCCGCTCCTCGCCGCGCAGCAGGCCGGCGTCGGCCTCCAGCGCGTCACGGCGGAGTTCCGTCCAGGACGTCGCGGACCACACGTCGGCCGCCACGCCCCACTCCTCGGCCAGCATCCGCTGCGCCTTCAGCACCCAGTGGATCGCCGTGCCGGAGCCCAGCAGCTGGATGCGGGCGGCGTTGGCGGCCGGGGAGAGGCCCGCGGTCTCCGCCGTGTTGAAGCGGTACAGACCCTTGACGATGCCCTCGTCGATACCGAGGCCGGAGGGCTTCGCGGGCTGCGGAATCGGCTCGTTGTAGACCGTCAGGTAGTAGAAGACGTTCGGGTCCTCACCGGGCGCCGCCTCGCCGTACATGCGGCGGATGCCGTCGCGCACGATCGTCGCGACCTCGTACGCGAACGCCGGGTCGTACGTCAGCGCCGCCGGGTTCGTCGCCGCGATCACCGGCGAGTGACCGTCCGCGTGCTGCAGGCCCTCGCCCGTCAGCGTGGTACGGCCCGCCGTGGCGCCGACGAGGAAGCCGCGGCCCAGCTGGTCGCCGAGCTGCCACATCTGGTCGGCCGTGCGCTGCCAGCCGAACATGGAGTAGAAGATGTAGAACGGGATCATCGCCTCGCCGTGCGTCGCGTACGCGGTGGACGCGGCGATGAAGTCGGCCATCGAACCGGCCTCGGTGATCCCCTCGTTGAGGATCTGGCCGTTCTGGGCCTCCTTGTAGTACATCAGCTGGTCGCGGTCGACCGGCTCGTACGTCTGGCCCTTGGGGGAGTAGATCCCGAGCGACGGGAACAACGACTCCATACCGAAGGTGCGCGCCTCGTCGGGGACGATCGGCACCCAGCGCTTGCCCGTCTCCTTGTCGCGGACCAGGTCCTTGATCAGGCGGACGAAGGCCATCGTCGTCGCCACGTTCTGCGAGCCGGAGCCCTTGTCGAAGGAGGCGAAGGCCTTCTCGGCGGGGGCCGGCAGCGGAGCCACCGGGTGCACTCGGCGGGCCGGGGCAGGACCGCCGAGGGCCGCGCGGCGCTCCTGGAGGTAGCGGACCTCGGGGGAGTCGGCGCCGGGGTGGCCGTAGGGGACCACGCCGTCGACGAAGTCACTGTCCTTGATGGGCAGTTCAAGCAGGTCACGCATGGTCTTGAACTCGTCCACCGTCAGCTTCTTCATCTGGTGGTTGGCGTTCTTCGACGCGAAGCCCTCGCCGAGGGTGTGGCCCTTGACCGTCTGGGCCAGGATGACCGTCGGCGCGCCCTTGAACTCGACGGCGGCCTTGTAGGCGGCGTACACCTTGCGCGCCTCGTGGCCACCGCGGGAGAGGTGGAAACACTCGAGGATCTTGTCGTCGGACAGCAGCTTCGCCATCTCGACGAGGGCCGGGTCCTTGCCGAAGAAGTCCTGGCGGATGTAGGCGGCGTCGCGCGTCTGGTACGTCTGCACCTGCGCGTCGGGTACCTCGCGGAGCCGTCGTACCAGCGCGCCCGTGGTGTCGAGCCGGAACAGCTCGTCCCAGGCGTTGCCCCACAGCGACTTGATGACGTTCCAGCCGGCGCCGCGGAACTGGGCCTCCAGCTCCTGCACGATCTTGAAGTTCGCGCGGACCGGGCCGTCGAGGCGCTGCAGGTTGCAGTTGATGACGAAGGTGAGGTTGTCGAGGCCCTCGCGGCTCGCGAGCCCGAGTGCCGCCGTGGACTCCGGCTCGTCCATCTCGCCGTCACCGAGGAAGGCCCAGACGTGGGAGTCCGAGACGTCCTTGATGCCGCGGGCCGTCAGGTAGCGGTTGAAGCGCGCCTGGTAGATCGCGGAGAGCGGTCCGAGGCCCATGGAGACCGTCGGGAACTCCCACAGCCAGGGCAGGCGGCGGGGGTGCGGGTACGAAGGGAGACCGTTGCCGCCGGACTCGCGGCGGAAGTTGTCGAGGTGGTCCTCGTTCAGCCGGCCGTCGAGGAAGGCGCGGGCGTAGATGCCGGGGGAGGCGTGGCCCTGGATGTAGAGCTGGTCGCCGGACCCGTCGGCCTCCTTGCCCTTGAAGAAGTGGTTGAAGCCGGTCTCGTAGAGCCAGGCCGCTGAGGCGAAGGTGGCGATGTGGCCGCCGACGCCGTATTTGGAGCCGCGGGTGACCATCGCGGCCGCGTTCCAGCGGTTCCACGCGGTGATCTTCCGCTCCATCTCCTCGTCACCGGGCGCGGACGGCTCGGCGGCGGTGGGGATGGTGTTGACGTAGTCGGTCTCGAGGAGCTTCGGCAGCGCGATGCCGTTGCCCTCCGCCCTCTCCAGCGTGCGGCGCATCAGGTACGCGGCTCGGTGCGGGCCGGCGGCCTTGGCAACCGCGTCCAGCGAGGCCTGCCATTCGGCGGTCTCCTCGGGGTCCCGGTCGTGGAGCTGGTCGAGCTCGCTCGCCTGGATGGCGTGGGGGTCGGTCATGTCGCCGCCTTCCTCAGTCGAAGGGGGTTCCCTCAATCAGGCAGGGTTTCGGGGGTGCCCTTTGTCTTTGGCAGGACAGGGCGGAGGGCCCCGGTAAGGGCCCGTCGGCGACTCTAACTCGCTGATCGATGATCGATCAAAGGGTTGAGGGGCAAAACTTCTCGATGACGAGAAAGTAGGCACGGGGTGTCTCCAACGGAGACACCGGGTGCCTTGTTTTCGAAGGGTTTCCGCAGGTGAGCGCAGGTGCGCTCGGCTGCGTCAGGCCCGCGGCGCGCACCCCAGGACATGCGCCTTCACGATCTCCGGGATCCGCGGGTCCCGGCGCTTGAACGCCGCCACCAGCTCGTCGTGCTCCTCCGCGTACGACTGCTGGACCGTTCCCAGCCAGCGGATCGACAGGGCGGTGAAGACCTCGATGCCCAGGCCCTCCCAGGTGTGCAGCAGCACCGAGTTGCCGGCCGCCCGCACCAGCTCGCGGTGGAAGCCCACCGTGTGCCGCACCTGCCCCGTGCCGTCCGAGTCGCGGTCGGCCTCGTAGAGCGCGGCGACATGCGGTTCCAGGGCCGAGCAGTCCTGCGCCAGCCGCTCCGCCGCCAGCTCCGCCGCGATGGCCTCCAGACCGGCCCGTACGGGGTAGCTCTCCTCCAGGTCGGCCGCTGTCAGATTCCGCACCCGTACGCCCTTGTTCGGCGCGGACTCGATCAACCGCAGCGACTCCAGCTCGCGCAACGCCTCCCGCACCGGCGTCTGGCTGACCTCCAGCTCGGTCGCGATACGGCGCTCCACGATCCGCTCGCCCGGCTGCCAGCGCCCGCTGACGATTCCCTCCACGATGTGCTCGCGGATCTGTTCGCGCAGCGAGTGGACGACGGGCGCGGTCATGAGAGCTCCTTAAGGGCGTTTGACGTTTAGACAATAAGGCCGAGTGCCCGTCCGGGAGGGGCGCACGGGGGCGCTTTCATGCAGGTGAGACGAGGCTTACACGCTCCCAGCCGCACGACTTCTGTCAAGACGCGGAACCCCACGGCTCGGAGAAGTGTCGCGTGCGTCAGGGGTTCCCGCGCGGGGCGCCCCTTCGCACCGCAGGGGGACGGCATGAACGTCGGGGGACAGCGCGGACTGGCGTTCGCGGCCGTGATCGGCGCGATCGTCGCCGTGACGGGCTGCGGTCAGTCCGCCACACGGGCGACGGCCGACGTGACACCGAGCAGTACCGAAACGATCGAAGCGACCGAAGCGATCACCGACATGGCGGGTGCGACCCGGGCAGCGGCGCCGCCCGCGTCTTCGTCAATCCCGACGGGGCCAGAAGTTCGGGCACGTCGGCTGGGGCTTCAAGGTCCCGGGAACCGGCCGCTGGGTCTACGGCGCCGTCGAGAACCCCAGCGAGAAGCTCTCCACCCCACCCGGCGGCGAGATCGGAGCCTGGCCCGCGGACGGGTCGTACGACCGCATGCTCAGCGAGATGAGCCCGGACGCCTACCACCCGGGCACCTCCGAGCACCCCTACAGCCGCTACCGCTGCCCCAGGTCCTCAACCCACGAGGTGAACACCGCCTGGGCCATGATCAGCAAGGTCGAGGCCCGCGGCTTCTTCGTGGGGACAGGACGCTGACGCCCCGGTGAGACGACGGTGCCCCGTCCGGAGAGCTCCGGACGGGGCACCGTACAGGCACTTCCGAGGATTACAGGCCGAGTTCGACCTCGAACTCGCCCGCCTCCAGGATCGCCTTGACCGCGGTCAGGTAACGGGCCGCGTCGGCGCCGTCCACCAGACGGTGGTCGTAGGAGAGGGTCAGGTAGGTCATGTCGCGGATGCCGATGACCGTGCCCTCCTCGGTCTCGATGACCGCCGGGCGCTTGACCGTGGCACCGATACCGAGGATCGCGACCTGGCCCGGCGGCACGATGATCGTGTCGAAGAGCGCACCGCGCGAACCGGTGTTGGAGATGGTGAAGGTCGCGCCGGACAGCTCGTCCGGCGTGATCTTGTTCGCGCGGACCTTGCCCGCGAGCTCCGCCGTGGCCTTGGCGATGCCGGCGATGTTGAGGTCGCCCGCGTGCTTGATGACCGGGGTCATCAGGCCCTTCTCGGAGTCCACCGCGATACCGATGTTCTCGGTGTCGAAGTAGGTGATCGTGCCTTCGCCCTCGTTGATCTTGGCGTTGATGGGCGCGTGCGCCTTCAGCGCCTGGGCCGCGGCCTTGACGAAGAACGGCATCGGGGAGAGCTTGACGCCCTCACGGGCCGCGAACGCGTCCTTGGCCCGGGCGCGCAGCTTCATCAGGCGCGTGACGTCGACCTCGACGACCGAGGACAGCTGCGCCTGCTCGTGCAGCGCCTTGACCATGTTGTCGCCGATGACCTTGCGGATGCGCGGCATCTTGACGGTCTGGCCACGGAGGGGGGAGGCCTCCAGGGACGGCGCCTTCTTGGTGGCGGCGGCAGCGGGAGCGGCAGCGGCGGGAGCCGGAGCAGCGGCGGCGGCCTTCGCGGCCTCGGCGGCGGCGATGACGTCCTGCTTGCGGACCCGACCGCCGACGCCGGTGCCCTTGACAGCTGCCAGGTCGACGCCGTTCTCGGCGGCGAGCTTGCGCACCAGCGGGGTCACGTAGGCGCCGTCGTCACCGGAGGTCGCGGCGGGAGCCGGGGCCGGGGTGACCGGGGCGGGCGCGGGAGCCGGAGCCGCGGGCGCCGGGTCGGGAGCCGGAGCCGTCTGCTGCTGCGGGGCCGGCGCCGAGGGCGCCTGCGGGGCCGGAGCGGGAGCGGGCGCCGGAGCGGCAGGGGCCGGAGCCGGGGCGGGGGCGGGAGCCGGGGCGGGCGCCTCGGCGGCCGGGGCCGGAGCGGCGGGAGCCGGGGCAGCGGCCGGAGCCGCGCCCGGGGCGCCGATGACGGCGAGCTTCGCGCCGACCTCGGCCGTCTCGTCCTCGCCGACCACGATCTCGAGCAGCACACCGGCGGCAGGCGACGGGATCTCGGTGTCGACCTTGTCGGTGGAGACCTCGAGCAGGGGCTCGTCCTCCGCGACCTCCTCGCCGACCTCCTTCAGCCACCGGGTGACGGTGCCCTCGGTGACGGACTCGCCCAGCGCGGGCAGGACGACGTCCGTGCCCTCGGCGGAGCCGCCGCCGGAAGCGGCCTCGGCGGTGGGAGCGGGCGCGGGTGCGGCCTGCTCGGTGGACGGGGCGGCCTGAGCCGGCTCCGGGGCGGGCTCGGCGACCGGCTCGGCGGCCGGTGCCGGGGCAGCGGCGGGGGCGCCGGTGCCGTCGTCGATCACGGCCAGCTCGGCGCCGACCTCGACCGTCTCGTCCTCGGCGACCTTGATGGAGGCCAGGATGCCGGCGGCGGGGGAGGGGATCTCGGTGTCGACCTTGTCGGTCGACACCTCGAGCAGCGGCTCGTCGGCCTCTACACGCTCACCCTCGGCCTTCAGCCAGCGGGTGACGGTGCCCTCGGTGACGCTCTCGCCGAGCGCCGGAAGGGTTACGGAAACCGCCATGGTTTCGGTTGCTCCTTACGAATTGCGGAAGTCTGTGATCGTCGCTTCGTCGACCGAGGGATCAGTCGTGCGCGTGCAGCGGCTTGCCCGCAAGGGCCAGGTGCGCCTCGCCGAGCGCCTCGTTCTGCGTCGGGTGGGCGTGGATGAGCTGGGCGACCTCGGCCGGCAGCGCCTCCCAGTTGTAGATCAGCTGGGCCTCGCCGACCTGCTCGCCCATGCGGTCGCCGACCATGTGGACGCCGACCACGGCACCGTCCTTCACCTGGACGAGCTTGATCTCGCCCGCGGTGTTGAGGATCTTGCTCTTGCCGTTGCCCGCGAGGTTGTACTTCAGAGCGACGACCTTGTCCGCGCCGTAGATCTCCTTGGCCTTGGCCTCGGTGATGCCCACGGAGGCGACCTCGGGGTGGCAGTAGGTCACCCGCGGGACGCCGTCGTAGTCGAGCGGAACGGTCTTCAGGCCGGCCAGACGCTCCGCGACCAGGATGCCCTCGGCGAAGCCGACGTGCGCGAGCTGGAGCGTGGGGACCAGGTCACCGACGGCGGAGATGGTCGGGACGTTGGTGCGCATGTACTCGTCGACCAGGACGTAGCCGCGGTCCATCGCGACGCCCTGCTCCTCGTAGCCGAGACCGGCGGAGACGGGCCCGCGGCCGACGGCCACCAGCAGCACCTCGGCCTCGAACTCCTTGCCGTCGGCGAGGGTGACCTTGACGCCGTCCTGGGTGTACTCGGCCTTCGAGAAGAAGGTGCCCAGGTTGAACTTGATGCCGCGCTTGCGGAACGCGCGCTCAAGAAGCTTCGAGGAGTTCTCGTCCTCGACCGGGACGAGGTGCTTCAGGCCCTCGATGACGGTGACGTCGGAGCCGAACGACTTCCACGCCGAGGCGAACTCGACGCCGATGACACCGCCGCCCAGGATGATCGCGGACTTCGGCACGCGGTCCAGGACGAGGGCGTGGTCCGAGGAGATGATCCGGTTGCCGTCGATCTCCAGGCCCGGCAGCGACTTCGGCACGGAGCCGGTCGCGAGGAGCACGTGGCGGCCCTGGATGCGCCGGCCGTCGACATCGACGGAGGTCGGCGACGACAGCCGCCCCTCGCCCTCGATGTAGTGGACCTTCCGGGAGGCGACAAGCCCCTGGAGGCCCTTGTACAGGCCGGCGATCACGCCGTCCTTGTACTTGTGCACCCCGGCGATGTCGATGCCCTCGAAGGTGGCCTTCACACCGAACTGCTCGCTCTCGCGGGCCTGGTCGGCGATCTCGCCCGCGTGCAGCAGGGCCTTGGTGGGGATGCATCCCCGGTGCAGGCAGGTACCGCCGACCTTGTCCTTCTCGATCAGGGCGACGTCAAGCCCCAGCTGAGCCCCGCGCAGGGCCGCGGCGTAACCGCCACTACCACCGCCGAGGATCACTAGGTCGAAAACGGTGCTGGCGTCGTTCGCCACGTCACGTCCTCCATGCATGTGCGCCGTACGCCGGTCTCCAGTGACCGCGCGGCGGCTGGTGTCCGGCCGCTCTTTCTTCGGCCCTGTGGTGGGGGCCCTGTCCTGCCGAGCCCCATCTTCGCACTTGTCAGCTCTGAACGAGACGCCGGGCCGGGGTGTGAGACACCACACGCTCACATGAGAGGAGAGGGCATGGTGAGAGACACCTCAGGGGCGCGGGGCTGTATCCCTGTGCGGCTCTGCCGCCTGGGCGCGATCAGCCCCACGCCCCTGCACACTCCGTACGACCGATGGCACCGAGCTATCGGGCGACCATCACCCCAGGTCACCCGAGGCAGTCAACTCGGCGAGCCGCACCAACGTACGCACCGCCGACCCCGTGCCTCCCTTGGGCGTGTACCCGAACGGTCCGCCGTCGTTGAACGCGGGACCCGCGATGTCGAGGTGCGCCCAGGTGATCCCCTCGCCCACGAACTCCCGCAGGAAGAGACCGGCGACCAGCCCACCGCCCATCCGCTCACCCATGTTCGCGATGTCGGCGGTGGGAGAGTCCATCCCCTTGCGCAGATGCAGCGGCAGCGGCATCGGCCAGGAAGGCTCCCCCACCTCCTCGGCGGCCTCGTACACCGCGGAGCGGAACGCGTCGTCGTTGGACATGATCCCGAACGTCCGGCTGCCGAGCGCCAGCATCATCGCGCCGGTCAGGGTCGCGACGTCCACGATGGCGTCCGGCTTCTCCTGGGACGCCGCCCAGAGAGCGTCCGCGAGGACGAGCCGCCCCTCCGCGTCGGTGTTGAGCACCTCCACGGTCTTGCCGCTGTACATCCGCAGCACGTCACCGGGGCGCGTGGCCGACCCCGACGGCATGTTCTCGGCGAGCGCCAGCCATCCGGTGACGTTGACCTCGAGGCCCAGACGCGCGGCCGAGACCACGGCCGCGAACACCGCCGCGGCCCCGCTCATGTCGCACTTCATCGTCTCGTTGTGACCCGCCGGCTTCAGCGAGATGCCGCCCGAGTCGTACGTGATCCCCTTGCCGACCAGCGCGAGGTGCTTCTTCGCCTTGGACGAGGTGTACGACAGCTTCACCAGCCGCGGACCCGACGCCGAGCCCGCGCCGACGCCGAGGATGCCGCCGTAGCCGCCCTTCTCCAGCGCCTTCACGTCGAGCACCTGCACCTTGAGGCCGTGCTCCTTGCCCGCGGCCTGCACGATCGAGGCGAACACCTCGGGGTTCAGGTCGTTCGGCGGCATGTTGATGAGGTCGCGCGCGCGGTTGAGCTCCTCGGCGACCGCGGTGGCCCGGGCGAGCGCGGCCTTGTACGCGGCGTCCCGCGGCTTGCCGCCGAGCAGCGTGGCCTCGGCCAGCGGAGCCTTGCCGTTCTTCGCCTTGGCGTCGTTTTTCGAAGGCGCATTCTCCTTGTAGGCGGTGAAGGAGTACGCCCCGAGCAGCACGCCCTCGGCGACCGCGCCGAGATCGGCGGCGTCACCGACCGGGAGCACGAACACGGCCTTCTTCGAGCCGGTCAGTGCGCGGGCGGCGACACCGGCGGCCTTGCGCAGGGCCTCCGGGTCGAAGGAGGAGTCCTTCTCGGGCTCGGCGCCCAGGCCCACGGCCACCACGAGCGGCGACTTGATGCCGGAGGGCGCCGGCAGCTTCGTCACCTCGCCCTCGGCGCCGGAGGCACCGAGGGTCTCCAGAACGCCGGCGAGCCTGCCGTCGTAGGCCTTGTCCACGGCCTCCGCGCCCGGTGCGACGACCAGGTCCCCAGACTTGGACGCAGTGCCCTTGGCGACACCGATCACGATCGCGTCGGCCCGCAGGCCGGGCGCCGCGGAGGTGCTGAGAGTGAGAGCAGTCACGGTGGTGAATTCTCGCTTCCGATGTGAAGTTGCTGGGGTCGAGCGGGTGGGTCGACCGGGCCCGACGGCCGACCCTATTTCGTGTCCGAGCACGGGCCCCGATCGGGGCCTTCACCCCTGTCGGCGACCACCCGGGACGAGCCTACGCTCGGGTCGGCCGAGCGTACCCATGGCCGCGGCACACGAGATCATCCCTGGGTACGCCGTCGCACTGTCTGGAGCCCGTCCGTTGAAGCGCCCTCTCCTGCTGGTCACCGTGATCCTTCTGGTGGCCGGATGCTCGGCCACCCCCGACCCGGAGTCCGGCGACTCCCGTTGGCGGCCCCGCCCCGGCGTCGCCTGGCAGTGGCAGCTGACCGGACGTGTCGACACGTCCGTGGACGTGCCGGTGTACGACATCGACGGCTTCGACCAGTCCAAGGCCGTGGTGTCCTCGCTGCACGGCGAGAACCGCAAGGTCATCTGCTACCTCTCCACGGGCGCGTGGGAGGACTGGCGCCCCGACGCCGGGAGGTTCCCCAAGTCGGTGATCGGGCGCGGCAACGGCTGGGAGGGGGAGCGCTGGCTCGACATCCGCGCCACGGACGTCCTGGAACCGCTGATGGCGGAGCGCCTCGACATGTGCCGCGAGAAGGGCTTCGACGCGGTGGAGCCGGACAACATGGACGGCTACAAGAACCGCACGGGCTTCGTACTGACGGCGGCGGACCAGCTCCGCTACAACCGTCTGATCGCCGAGATGGCCCACGACCGCGGACTGTCGGTCGGCCTGAAGAACGACCTCGACCAGATCCCGGAGTTGGTGGGGGACTTCGACTTCGCGGTCAACGAGCAGTGCGCGCAGTACGCCGAGTGCGCGGACATGGAGCCGTTCATCAAGGCGGACAAGGCGGTCTTCCACGTCGAGTACGAACTGCCCACCAGCCGCTTCTGCGCCGAGTCCCGGCGGCTGAAGCTGAGTTCGATGCTGAAGAAGTACGAACTCGGGGTGTGGCGCGAGGCCTGTTAGACGTTCGAGGCCTGTCAGAAGTCCAGCGACAGGATCACCAGTGCCGTCGTCGCCGCCGTCTCCGCCAGCCCCCCGAACACGTCCCCGGTCACTCCGCCGAAGCGGCGCGTGCAGTGCCGTAGGAGAAGCTCGGCCGCTGCCACGGCGGCGGCGACCGCCAGGAGCGTGCGGACGACGTCGTACGACCCGAGGAGCGCCCCCGCCCCGGCCGCACCCAGCGTCACCGCGACGGCCACCGGTACCGCACCTCGAACGGGAACCACCCCCGCCACCGCGGCCCCCAGTCCCTCCGGCCTGGCCGGCGGGACCCCGGCGCGGGCCGCCAGCGTCAAGGCCAGGCGCGCGACTGTCGCCGAGACCACGGCCGCCGTCGCACCCCGCGCCCACGAGTCGCCGTACATCTGCGACAGCGCGGCCACCTGGGCGAGCAGCACGAACACGAGGGTGAGCACCCCGAACGGTCCGATGTCCGACTGCTTCATGATCCGCAGGGCGTCCTCGGCGGGCTTGCCGCTGCCCAAGCCGTCGGCGGTGTCCGCGAGGCCGTCGAGGTGCAGGCCCCGCGTGAGGACCGCCGGTACGGCGACGCCGGCGACCGCGGCGAGCAGTGCGGAGGAGCCCAGGGCCAGGAGCAGGAGGCCCAGCGCGGCGGACACACATCCCAGTGCCACCCCGACCAGCGGAGCGCACAGCATTCCGCCGCGTGCCGCCTCCCGGTCCCAGCGGGTCACCTTCACGGGGAGCACGCTGAGCGTGCCGAAGGCGAAGCGGAGGCCGTCGAGCGGGGGTGGGGTCATGGACACGTCGGCAGGGTAGCCCGGACGCCGTGGCCGCCGGGCGGCCCACCCCCACCGGTCGGAGACTGGGGACATGGGTCACTGGCTGGAGCGCAACATCGTGGAACCGGGCAAGCTGCCGTTGCTCCTCGCCCTGACCGCGTTCGTCCTGACCTTCCTGATCACGCGGGTCGTCACCCGGCTCATCCGGGCGGGCAAGGGTCCCTTCGGCAACGTCAGCTCCGGAGGGGTGCACATCCACCACGTGGTGCCCGGAGTCGCCCTCACCGTCGTCGGCGGCTTCGGCGCGGTCGCGAGCGGGCGGCACGGCTTCGTGGCCGGGCTGTGCGCGGTCGTCTTCGGCATGGGCGCGGGTCTGGTGCTGGACGAGTTCGCGCTGATCCTGCATCTCGACGACGTCTACTGGACCGAGGAGGGCCGCAAGAGCGTCGAGGTCGTCGTCCTCACCGCGGCGCTGGTCGGTCTGATGCTCGCGGGATTCTCGCCGTTCGGCGTCAACGACGTCACGCAGGAGGAGGCCCAGGACCGCGGCGGTGTCATCACCAGCGTGGTGGTCAACTTCCTCTTCGCGATACTCGTCCTGCTCAAGGGCAAGACCCGGATGGCGATCTTCAGCGTGATCGTCCCGCTCATCGGCCTGATCGGTGTCATCCGCCTGGCCCGCCCGGGTTCCCCCTGGGCCCGGCGCTTCTACCGCCGCCGCCCGCGCGCCCGCGCCCGGGCCACCCTGCGCGCCTACCATCGCGACAAGCGCTGGTCGGGCCCCCGCCGGAGGTTCCAGGATCTGATCGGCGGCAAACCGGACCCGACGCCGTCGCTGGAACGCCGCTGACGCGCCGCGGGGATCTTGGTCAGTGACGCGGGGCGGTCGGCGTCAATGCCGGTTTCCGGGGCCCGGGGCCGCACGGGCTGCGCAGGGAGAAGAGCGTCGTCCGGTCACCGACCGGGAAGGCGGCCGTGACCTACCGGGTCGTCAGCGGGGTCTCGCCGGTCTCCGGCGATCCGATCGGCGACCCGGAGGCCTGGCCGGGGGCGATCGGGCCGCTCGCCGAGGCGCGGGCGCATGGGTCGCTGCCGGCGGTGATGGACGCGGGACGTGGTCCGCGTCGGTGCCCGTCTCAGTGCTCGCCGGGCGGCAGCCCCGACCCGGCCTCTTCCCTCGCACGCCGCCGACGTGTCGCCGGGATTCCGCACAGCACCAGCATCGCCGCGATCGCCGCCAGGTGTTCCCTGCCGGCGAGGTTCTCCTTCACCAGCACCTCCGCCACCATCGACGCGATCACGGCGCCCGCGGTGACCCGGGCGCCGTAACGCAGGCCGAGGAAGACGGCAAGACCCACCACGGCCGCCGACGGGCCGGTGTCGACGACGTGCGCGTCCGAGGCGGACAGGCCGAGTGGGCTGTCGGGGCCCAGCCAGATACCCACCCGCGCGTACAGCGTTCCGGCGAGCGTGGCCGCGTAGGCCAGGGCGAGCGTCCGCCACCGGCCCAGACAGATCTCGGCGATCCCGAACACGAACAGGATCTGCACCAGCGCGCCCCACACCGGCAGGTCCAGGGCCGGCACGAACAGGGAGAGGGGAGTGCGGAGCAGGGCGAGCCACAACGGGTCCGCGGCGCGTACGGCACCGACGTCCTGGACGACGTCGTAGCCCCACGACTGGTTGTGCACGAAGTGCAGGGCCGCCGTCAGCCCGACGGCCGTCAACGCCAGGGGGACCGCCCGCCACTTCCGCCGCAGCAGCGGTCCGCGCACGGTGACGTACAGCGGCCCCCACTCCGCGCGGGCCCAGCGGGCGAGCGTCTTCATCCCATGGTCCTCATCTGTGCGTACTCAGGTGCTCCCGCCGCCGTAGCCACCCGGGCAGTCCCGGCACCTCCAGGAACCCCTCCGCGCGGGCCGAGGCGATGCCGATGCGCGGCAGGTCCGCGCTCTTCTCGAAGAGCAGGAACCGCGGTTCCCAGATGGGCCGGTACTTGGCGTTGGCCCGGTACAGGGACTCGATCTGCCACCAGCGCGAGAAGAAGCTGAGCAGCGACCGCCACAGCCGCAGCACCGGCCCGGCACCAAGACGCGCACCACGTTCGAAGACCGAACGGAACATGGCGAAGTTGAGCGAGACCTGGGTGATCTGGATCTCCTGGGCCCGGTTCAGCAGCTCGATGACCATGAACTCCATGAGCCCGTTGTCCGCGTCGCGGTCCCGGCGCATGAGGTCGAGGGACAGCCCGTGCGGCCCCCACGGCACGAAGGAGAGCACCGCCTTCAGCTCACCGTCGCCGGCCCTGCACTCCAGCGCCACGCACCGGCCGTCCTCCGGATCCCCGAGCCGCCCCAGCGCCATGCTGAACCCGCGCTCGGTGGCCCCGTCCCGCCAGTCGTCCGCATGCCGCACGAGAGCCGCCATCTCCTCGGCGGGGATGTCCTCGTGGCGCCGGATCCGTACGGTGTACCCGGCCCGTCCGACCCGGTTGTAGGCCTGCCGGACGGTCCGCATCGCCCGCCCCTCCAGCGTGAACTCGGCGACCTCGACGATCGCCTCGTCGCCCAGCTCCAGCGCGTTCAGGCCGTGCCGCGCGTACACCGTCCCCGCGTCCTCACTCGCGCCCATCACCGCCGGCAGCCACCCGTGCGCCCGGGCCTCGGCGAGCCACGGCTCGATCGCCCCCGGCCAGGCCTCCGGGTCGCCGATCGGATCGCCGGAGGCCAGCGAGACCCCGCTGACGACCCGGTAGGTCACCGCCGCCTTCCCGGTCGGCGACCAGACGACGCTCTTCTCCCTGCGCAGCGCGAAGTACCCGAGCGAGTCCCGTTCGCCGTGCCGCTCCAGCAGCTCCCTCAGGCGCCGCTCGTCGTCCTCGGTGATCGGGTCGACCGCACGCCGGGAGCGGAAGGCGGCGTAGAAGACGGCGAGGACGAGGATCGTGCTGAGCACGTTGATGACGACGTTGACCCAGTTCGGCGTCAGGATCCCGTCGAAGCGGGAGTCGTCGGCGGCGACCGAGACCAGCCGCAGCGTGCCGTACCACCACCGCTCCCCGAAGGCCGAGGACCTCGAGGCCTGGTTGGTGACGGTCACCAGCAGCGCGGCCAGCAACGAGGACACCAGCAGTCCGCCCACGGCCACGGCGGCGGCGAGCCGCGGATTGGACCGGTCACCCTTGGCGTAGAACTCCCGCCGGCCGACGAGCAGCGCGGCGACGAACGCGGCCGTGAGGCCGAGCGAGATCCAGTTCTGCGCGTACCGCCGGATCTCCGGGAACGCCATCGCGAGGACGAACAGCGCGAGGAACGCCCCCGACAGCACCAGGTTCAGGATCCACGCCGCGCGCTTGCGCCGCCGCATGGTGATGGCGAGGAAGGCCGTGAACACCCCGGAGGCGAAGCCCGCCGTCAGCAGATACGGCGTGAAGAAGTCCTCCTGGTTGTGCCGCCGCACGTCCTGCCCCAGCGAGACCCACACCGCGCTGAGGAAGTTGACGAACGCGACGACCCGCAGGTACCAGACGGCGAAACCGGCGGCCCGCCGCGAGGCGCCGGTGGACCGGCGGACATTCCGAACAGGTGCAACTCGGACATCTCCCATGAAGGGCGATCATGCCCTTTGCGCCGGCGATTCTGTCGCAAGGGCGCCCACCCGTCCTGGACTACTCCTCGTCGGACACCTTCTCCGGCTCCTCCTCGGAAACCGCGGGCTTCTCCGGCAGTTCGGCGGCCAGCGCCGCCGCGGCCTGCACCAGCGGCAGCGCCAGCAGTCCGCCCGCACCCTCGCCGACCGTCACACCGTGGTCGAGCAGCGGTTCCAGGGCCATCCGGTCCAGCGCCTTCGTCTGTCCCGGCTCACCGCTTTTCTGCCCGGCCAGCCACCAGTCCGGCGCCCGGAACGCGATCCGCTGACCCACCAGCGCACAGGCGGCCACGACCACCCCGTCCAGCACGACGGGCAGCTTGCGCACCGCGCTCTGGAGGAGAAAACCCGTGATCGCGGCGAGGTCGGCCCCGCCGACGGCCGCCAGCAGTTGCAACTGGTCCCCGAGCACCGGCCGCGCCCGCCGCAGCGCGTCCCGGATCGCCGCGCACTTGCGCATCCAGGCCAGGTCGTCGATCCCGGTCCCGCCCCGCCCGGTCACGACGGACGCGTCGGTCCCGCACAGCGCCGCGACCAGCACCCCGGCCGCCGTGGTCCCGCCCACGCTCACATCGCCGAGCACCACGAGATCGGTACCGGAGTCGGCCTCCTCGTCGGCCACCGCGACCCCGGCCCGGAAGGCGGCCTCCGCCTCCTCGAGGGTCAACGCGTCCTCGACATCGATACGACCGCTCCCGCGCCGCACCCGATGCCGTACGACGTCCTCCGGCAGCTCGGCCGGATCGCAGTCCAGCGCCATGTCGACGACCCGTACCGGCACACCCAGCCGCCGCGCGAGGATCGACACCGGACGGCCGCCCTCCAGGACCTCCCGCACCAACTCCGAGGCGCTGCCCGCGGCCCGCCCCGAGACGCCCAGTCCGGCGACACCGTGGTCACCGGCGAAGAGCACGACCCGCGGCCGTTCGACCGGCCGTACCGGTACGGCCGACTGCGCCGCGGCCAGCCACTCACCCAGGTCGTCGAGGCGGCCCAACGCCCCGGGCGGCACGATCTGACGCTCCCGGCGCGCCTCGGCGTCGCGACGCACCCCACCGTCGGGGCGCTCGATCAGGTCGGTGAAGTCGTCGAGATTAAGCGAGCTCATTCGCCGAACAGTACCGGCCCTGATCGAACACGGGGGCGCCACATGGCCATGACGTCGTTGCACCCGGGGTCGGCATCCCATACGTTCCGCTTTATAGCGAATTGCCGTACATCCTCGGGAGGTCTCATGCCCGCACCGACCGCCCCTTCCGTACGGCGTCTTCGCTCCACCGCCCGCGCGATGCTGCCGTTCCCCGAACCGGAGAGCTGGCTGGACGTGGAGACGGGGGACGCGGACTTCCCCGAGGCGGCGAGAAGGTTCTTCCCCTACACGGCCTTCGACGGCCTGGACCCCAGCCCCCGCGTTCTGCACGCCCAAGCGGTCGAACGCCTGGAGGAAGGCCACCTCGGCCGGCTGACGGACCCGCAGATCACCGCCCGTCTCCGCGCCCGCTACGACGTGGTCAGCCTGCTGAACCAGCGGCCCCGCACCCAGGATTTCCAGGCGGCCCTCGCCGTTCTGCGCCCCGGCGGTCACCTGCTCGTGGAATGCCCGGGCGACCCCCGCGCCGAGTTGGAGTCCCAGGGCTGCACGATCATCGCCACGGCCCGCAGGTCCGCGCACATCCCGGGCCGCGTGACGACCCGCCTGCCGAGGGCGACCGGACCGGTGGCCTCCGCCGCGAGAGGGCTGGACCACGCCCTGGCCCTCCTCCTCGCCGGCACCCGCTTCGCGAGGGCGTACCGGGTGATCGCCCGCAAAGACCGCGAGGGCACCGACACCTCAGCCCCGTAGCACCATCGCCTGCCCCGCCACCACCAGCACCACCTGCTCGCACTCGCCCGCGAACGCCGCGTTCAGCCGCCCCAGCTCGTCCCGGTACCGGCGCCCGGACGCGGTGGCCGGCACGATCCCCGAGCCCACCTCATTGGACACGGCCACCACGGTCCGCCGCGCGCCCCGCACCGCCTCCGTCAACTCCCGCACCCGCGCCCGCAGTTCGCGCTCCCCGCCGTCGGCCCACTCCGCGTCGTCCCACGCTCCCACGGCGTCCATCGCGTCCGTCAGCCACAGCGACAGACAGTCGATCAGCAGCGGTGCCCCGTCGTCCTTCAGCAGCGGCACCAGATCGCACGTCTCGGCCGTACGCCACGAGCCGGGCCGCCGCTCGCGATGGGCGAAAACCCGGGAGGCCCACTCGGTGTCCCCGTTCCGCGAGCCACCGGTCGCCACGTACAGCACCTCGGGGAAAGCCTCCAGCCGCCGCTCGGCCTCCACCGACTTCCCGGACCGCGCCCCGCCCAGCACCAGCGTCCGCCGCGGCACATCCGGTACGTCCTCGTAGGCTCCGACGACCAGAGTCGTCCCGTCGGGCACGGCCCGCGCTCCCGCCGCGGCCAGCCGCCGCCGCACCTCGGCCCCCGGTGGCACGTCGTGATCGATATGCACGGCGACGACATCCGTCGTGTGCCCGACCGCGCCCACGGCCCGCAGCCGGGACAGCGCGTCCGGCCGCCGTACGACATCGGCGAGCACCATGTCGTACGACTCGACGGCGCCCTCCTCCAGCCCGGCGGGCGAACCCCCCGGCGGCAGATACAGCGCCCGCTGCCCGTCGGGCCCGGTGACGGCGTACCCGGTCCCCGGCGCGTCCATCGCCACGGCCCGCACCCGATGCCCCGTCGACAACGCCAACTCCTGCCCGTCCGGCACCCGCCCCGGCTGCGGAAGCCCGGCGGGCACCTCGACCGGGGGCCCGTCGTGGGGGTGCGACAGCAGAACCTGCCGTACGCCACCGAGCGAGTGCCCGGCGCGGGCGGCCGCGAAGGCGGCGCCGGGGGTGAGATCGAGCAGCAGGGCCTCGTCGATGAGGACGGCGGTGGCACCACGGGCGTCCGCTCCGACGGCGACCGCACAGGCGGCACAGGGACAGCCGGGTCGGGGAAGGCCGTTGGGGGCACCGGTACCGAGCAGAGTGAGTTCCACGGGAACGATTCTCGCCGCTACCCGTTGATCTTGCGCGAGCGGAGGCGTCCCGAGCGGGTGCGGGGCTGTATCGATATGCGGCTCCGCCGCGGGGCGCGAGCAACCCCCACAGGCCCGCGGCCGACGAACTACCGCTTAGGGTGCTCTTCGTGACGGATCAAACACGGGAGGCTCGCATGGCGACATGGACCTGGCGATTCGAGAAGGCCGACGGCGCGGAGACCCAGCCCGCCGTGGAGCCGGAGGAGTTCACCACCCAGGGCGACGCCGAGTCCTGGCTCGGCGAGTACTGGAAGGCCCTGCTCGCAGGCGGCGCGGAACAGGTACGCCTGTTCGAGGACGCCACGGAGATCTACGGTCCGATGAGCCTGCGCGCGGCCGAGGAGGCCTGACCCTGACGGGCGAGGGTGCCATGGCCCCCTCGCCCCCCTCCGCACGGCGACGGAGCACACGAGCGCCGTCCCCGTAAGGGCTCAGCCCCGCACTCCGCACAGGTGCAGCAGCGCGGCGACCCCCCGATACGGGTCCGTCCGCCCGGCCCGCTCCTCGCAGGCCAGCAGCGCCTCCACATCGGCCGGGGCCTCGGTGTCGTCCGCCGCCGTGTCCGTGAACACCCGCACTCCGTACCAGGCCTGGAGAGGTGCCCCGATGCCGGCGAGCGTCGCGGTCAGCGTGCTCAGCCGGTCGGCCCGCACATCGAGCCCCAGGCGGTTGCGGTAGGCGGTGCTGTCGAAGGCGCCCAGCGTACCGGCCCAGTCCCCGGTCAGCCCCGGCCGCATCGCCAGAGCGTCACCGTTGCGCACGAGCAACGACAGCAGCCCGCCCGGTGCCAGCATCCGCGCCAGCCCCGCGAGAAGCGGATCCGGCTCCTCGACGTACATGAGCACACCGTGGCACAGCACCACGTCGAAGCTGCCCGGCAGGAAGTGCACCCCGGTGTCCCGGCCGTCGCCCTCGATGATCCGCATCCGCTCCCGGATGCCCTCGGGCTCGGCGGACAGGGCCTCCCGGGCCGCCGCGACCATCGTGGGGTCCTGTTCGAGACCGGTCACCTCGTGCCCGGCCCGGGCCAGCCGCAGCGCCTGGGTGCCCTGGCCCATGCCCACATCGAGCACCCGCAGCCGCTGCCCGACGGGGTACCGCGCGACTATCTGCTCATCGAGCTGCCGGGCCATCAGCTCCTGCCGTACGACATTCCGCAACCCGCCCAGCTTGTTCAGCCAGGCATGCGCCGCGCCCCCGGAGAAAGACGTCGTACTCAGGGCCGCTCTCCGCGCTTGACCTGCGGCTTGGGCAGCCGGAGGCGACGCATCTGGAGGGAGCGCATCAGGGCGTAGGCGACCGCGCCCTTGCGGTTCTGGTCCGGGAAGCGCTCGGCGAGCCGCTTCTTCAGACGGAAACCGGTGAGGACCGAGTCGAGCACGATGAGCACGATCACGACGAGCCACAGCAGCAGCGCGATGCTCTGCAGCGCACCCACCCGCACCAGGCTCAGCACGAGGATGACCACGGCCATCGGCAGGAAGAACTCCGCCACGTTGAACCGCGCGTCGATGGTGTCGCGGGCGAACTTGCGCACCGGGCCCTTGTCCCGCGCGGGCAGATACCGCTCGTCACCGCCGGCCAGCGCCTGGCGCTGCCTCTCCAGCGCGCTGCGGCGCTCCTCGCGCTGGCGCTTGGCGGCGTCCTTGCGCGTCAGCGACGTATTGGCGACGCTGCGGCGCTGGGACTGGGCCTCACTGCGCTTGGGCGTGGGCCGGCCCTTGGGGGCCTGCGGGTCGCGGGGCTGCTTGGAGTCGGTCAGCTGCGCCTTGTCGGCGACGGCGGCCTTCTCATCCTTGGTGGCACGGCTACGGAACACAAAACCCAAGGGTAAGGGGTGTCCGGGGTTGGACCCCAGCCCGGTGGGGAACGATCCGGCAACACCGGTCGTCATGTAGGGGGACAGAGGGGACGTCCGGTGTCGGTTGCTCACCCTGAAGGTCACCTACTCCTTACGCCGGAGCAAGGGATTGGTCAGTCGTCCTTGGGGATGAGCGCATCCGTCCCGGAACAGTGCGTCAATGGATGCAGGGCCCGTACTGTGGGTTCTGTCGCAGAGCTGGAGCTGGAAGTCCGTCAGAAGGGGGCGCGCGAAGCCCATGAGCGGTGTCATGAAGCGTATGGGGATGATCTTCCGCGCGAAGGCGAACAAGGCCCTTGACCGGGCCGAGGACCCGCGCGAAACCCTCGATTACTCGTATCAGAAGCAGCTGGAGCTGCTCCAGAAGGTGCGCCGGGGCGTGGCCGACGTGGCCACCTCCCGCAAGCGCCTGGAACTCCAGCTCAACCAGCTGCAGTCGCAGTCCTCGAAACTGGAGGACCAGGGCCGCAAGGCGCTCGCGCTCGGCCGTGAGGACCTCGCCCGCGAGGCGCTGTCCCGCCGTGCCGCGCTCCAGCAGCAGGTGACGGACCTCGAGACACAGCACTCGACGCTCCAGGGCGAGGAGGAGAAGCTCACCCTTGCGGCCCAGCGCCTCCAGGCCAAGGTGGACGCCTTCCGCACGAAGAAGGAGACCATCAAGGCGACGTACACCGCCGCCCAGGCCCAGACCCGTATCGGCGAGGCGTTCTCCGGCATCTCCGAGGAGATGGGCGACGTCGGCCTGGCGATTCAGCGGGCCGAGGACAAGACGGCACAGCTCCAGGCCCGGGCCGGCGCGATCGACGAACTGCTCGCCTCCGGCGTTCTGGACGACCAGTCCGGTATGCACAAGGACGACATCCAGGCCGAGCTGGACCGGCTCTCCGGTGGTACGGATGTAGAGCTGGAACTGCAGCGCATGAAGGCGGAGCTGGCGGGAGGGTCGTCGTCGCAGCAGGCCATCGAGGGCGGCACCGGCCAGTCGCAGTCCCAGCAGCAGCCGCAGGACACCCCACGCTTCGACAAGCAGTAGGGCCCACGCCGAGGAGGGCGACATGATCGTACGGATCATGGGGGAGGGGCAGGTGAGGCTGGCCGAGAGCCACCTCGCCGACCTCAACAAGCTGGACGACGAGCTGTTGGCCGAGATCGAGAACGGCGACGGCTCAGGTTTCCGCCGCACCCTCCAAGCCCTCCTCACCAGGGTCCGCGAACTGGGCGAGCCCCTCCCGGACGACTCCCTGGAACCCTCGGAACTGATCCTCCCGTCCCCGGACGCCACCCTGGAGGAGGTCCGGGACCTGCTCAGCGACGACGGCCTCATCCCGGGGTGACCGGGCGGACGGTGCGCTCCCGGGAACGACGGTCACCGGGGCACCGGCCCGGTCACCCGGGACGTACAGGTAGCCTCCGTTCCGCCCCTGCCAGGGGACCCGTACCGTTGCGGACGTGAGCACTCTCCAGCGCGCCAGACAGCAGCTCAAGGCGCATCCCCTGGCCCTGGACGCCGTCCTCGCGGCGGGCGTCCTCGCCTGCATGATGGCCGGCTCCTTCGTCCAGCCTCATGAGAAGGACGCCGTCAGCTGGAGCCTGCGCACCCCGGACCCCCTCAGCCTCGTGCTCATGGTCCTCGCAGCTCTGGCCCTGGTTTTCCGCCGCCGTGCCCCGCTCACGGTCCTCGCCCTCACCGGCACCGCCTCCATCATCGAGTGCGTCACCGGCGATCCCCGTGCTCCCGTCGCGATGGCCGCCGTCATCGCCCTGTTCACGGTCGCCTCCACCACCGACCGCCCCACCACCTGGCGGGCCGGCCTGCTCACCATGACCGTGCTCACCGGCGCGGCAATGCTCGCAGGACCGCTGCCCTGGTACGCCCAGGACAACCTCGGCATCTTCGCCTGGACCGGTATCGGCGCCACCGCGGGCGACGCCGTCCGCAGCCGCCGCGCCTTCATCCGGGCCATAAGAGAACGCGCGGAGAAGGCCGAACGCACCCGCGAGGAGGAGGCCCGCCGCCGCGTCGCCGAGGAACGCCTGCGTATAGCCCGTGACCTGCACGACGTCGTCGCCCACCACATCGCCCTGGTCAACGTCCAGGCCGGAGTCGCCGCCCACGTCATGGACAAGCGCCCCGACCAGGCCAAGGAAGCCCTCGCCCATGTCCGCGAAGCCAGCCGCTCCGCGCTCAACGAACTCCGCGCCACCGTCGGCCTGCTGAGACAGTCCGGCGACCCCGAGGCCCCCACCGAACCCGCCCCCGGACTCGCCCGCCTCGACGAACTCGTCGGCACCTTCCGCAGCGCGGGCCTCCATGTCGAGGTCGCCCGCGCCGACCACGGCACCACCCTTCCCGCCGCCGTCGACCTGGCCGCCTACCGGGTCATCCAGGAAGCCCTCACCAACGTCCAGAAGCACGCCGGCACGGAGGCCAAGGCCGAGGTCAGCGTCGTACGCGTGGGCCCCAACGTGGAGATCACCGTTCTCGACAACGGCGCCGGCGAGGACGACGACCCCGACAGCGGTGGCGGCCACGGGCTGCTCGGCATGCGCGAGCGGGTCACCGCCCTGCGCGGCACCCTCACCACCGGTCCCCGCTACGGCGGCGGTTTCCGCGTCCACGCGATCCTGCCGGTCAAGACCCGCACCCCGGCCGCGGGCGGCGCCGTATGACCACCATCCCTGCCACGAAAGAGCCCGTATGACGATCCGTGTCCTGCTCGCCGACGACCAGGCACTGCTGCGCAGCGCGTTCCGTGTGCTCGTCGACTCGGAGCCGGACATGGAGGTGGTCGGCGAGGCGTCCGACGGTGCCGAGGCGGTCCGGCTGACCAGGCAGGAGCGCGCCGACGTCGTCCTCATGGACATCCGGATGCCCGGCACGGACGGCCTCGCGGCCACCCGCATGATCAGCGAGGACCCCTCCCTCGCCCATGTCCGCGTGGTCATCCTGACCACCTTCGAGGTCGACGACTACGTCGTGCAGTCCCTGCGGGCCGGTGCCTCCGGCTTCCTCGGCAAGGGCAGCGAACCCGAGGAACTCCTCAGCGCCATCCGGGTCGCGGCCGGCGGCGAGGCCCTGCTCTCCCCGGCCGCCACCAAGGGTCTGATAGCCCGCTTCCTCGCCCAGGGCGACGCGGACGACAACGACCCGGTGCGCTCCGAACGCCTCGCCGCGCTCACCGTCCGCGAGCGCGAGGTTCTCGTCCAGGTCGCCGGTGGCCACTCCAACGACGAGATCGCCGAGCGCCTCGAGGTCAGCCCGCTCACGGTCAAGACCCACGTCAACCGGGCCATGGCCAAGCTGGGCGCCCGGGACCGCGCCCAGCTCGTGGTGATCGCGTACGAATCGGGGTTGGTACGGCCGAGAGTGGAATGACCCGACGAGGGCCGCGAAAACAATTCTCCAGGTGATGTCGAGAACCCGTGCCCCGCTCCGTCCCCGTGGTGAGAGCGACCAGAATGGGCCGCATCAGGACCGAGGAGAGACACCATGGCCAAGTACCTGCTGCTGAAGCACTACCGCGGCGCTCCGGCTCCGGCCAACGACGTGCCCATGGAGCAGTGGACGCCTGAGGAGATCTCGGCGCACGTGCAGTACATGCGGGACTTCGCGGACCGGCTGGTGAAGACCGGGGAGTACGTCGACGGGCAGGCGCTCGCTCCCGAGGGGACGTGGGTGCGGTACGACGGCGAGGGGCGCCCGCCCGTCACCGACGGGCCGTTCGCCGAGACCAAGGACCTCATCGCCGGCTGGATGGTGATCGACGTCGACAGCTACGAGCGGGCCCTCGAGCTGGCCGGGGAGCTGTCGGCCGCCCCCGGGGCCGGCGGGAAGCCGATCCACGAGTGGCTGGAGCTGCGCCCGTTCTACGCGGCGTCGCCCACCGACCCGGAGTGCCACCCCGGTGGATGAGGCGCTGCTCAGAAGCCTCACGCCGAGCGTGCTCACCGTCCTCGTCCGCCGCGGAGCCGACTTCGCGGCGGCCGAGGACGCCGTCCAGGACGCGCTCGTCGAGGCGGTCCGGGTCTGGCCGGCCGACCCTCCGCGGGACGCGAAGGGCTGGCTGGTCACCGTGGCCTGGCGCAAGTTCCTCGACGCGACCCGCTCGGACGCCTCTCGCCGCCGGCGAGAGGACCATGTCGAGGAGGAACCGGCGCCCGGCCCCGCGCCCGCCGTGGACGACACGCTCCAGCTCTACTTCCTGTGCGCCCACCCCTCGCTCACCCCGTCCTCCGCCGTCGCCCTCACCCTGCGCGCTGTCGGCGGACTCACCACCCGCCAGATCGCCCAGGCCTACCTGGTGCCCGAGGCGACCATGGCGCAGCGGATCAGCCGGGCCAAGCGCACCGTCTCCGGTGTCCGCTTCGACCAGCCCGGCGACGTCGCCACCGTGCTGCGCGTCCTCTACCTCGTCTTCAACGAGGGCTACTCCGGCGACGTCGACCTCGCCGCCGAGGCCATCCGGCTCACCCGGCAGCTCGTCGCCGCCATCGACCACCCCGAGGTCGCCGGGCTGCTCGCCCTCATGCTGCTCCACCACGCCCGCCGCGCCTCCCGCACGGCCTCCGACGGCAGTCTGGTGCCGCTCGCCGAGCAGGACCGCACCCGCTGGGACACCGCGGCGATCGCCGAGGGCGTCCGCATCCTGCAGTCCGCGCTCGCCCGCGACCGGCTGGGCGAGTTCCAGGCGCAGGCCGCGATCGCCGCCCTGCACGCCGACGCACCCACCGCCGAGGAGACCGACTGGGTGCAGATCGTCGAGTGGTACGACGAACTCGCCCGCCTCACCGACAGCCCCGTAGTCCGCCTCAACCGGGCGGTCGCCGTGGGCGAGGCGGACGGCCCCCGCGCGGGCCTGGCCGCCCTGGCCGCGATCGAGGACTCGCTGCCCCGCCGTACGGCGGCCGCGGCCTATCTCCACGAACGCGCCGGCGACGTGTCGACCGCTGCCGGCCTGTACGCCGAGGCCGCCCACAAGGCTCCCGACCTCGCCGAACGCGACTACCTGACCCGCCAGGCGGCCCGGCTCAACGCCCGTCTGCGGAACTGACCGGGGAAGAGCCGTGTTGCTGAACGCTGGGCTCCACGTCGAGCCACTCGTGCCTGTCGGGCGACCTTGTGCGCGTCCCTGACACCGGCCCCGTGTCTCTTCATCCTCGACCCCGCTCACCCCGAGCGGACCTCCGCATCGGGGTGAGCGCTCCCCACGACGGTTCTACGGCAGCGCCAGCATCCGCTCCAGCGCCAGCTTCGCGAACGCCTCCGTCTCCTTGTCGACCTCGATCCGGTTGACGAGCTTGCCCTCGGCCAGCGACTCCAGGGTCCAGACCAGGTGGGGCAGGTCGATGCGGTTCATGGTCGAGCAGAAGCAGACCGTCTTGTCGAGGAAGACGATCTCCTTGCCCTCGGGGGCGAAACGGTTCGCGAGCCGTCGTACGAGATTGAGCTCCGTGCCGATGGCCCACTTCGAGCCGGCCGGGGCCGCCTCCAGCGCCTTGATGATGTACTCGGTCGAGCCGACGTAGTCCGCCGCGGCGACGACCTCGTGCTTGCACTCGGGGTGCACGAGGACGTTCACACCGGGGATCCGGGCGCGGACGTCCTCCACCGACTCCAGCGAGAAGCGGCCGTGCACCGAGCAGTGGCCGCGCCACAGGATCATCTTCGCGTCGCGCAGCTGCTCGGCGGTCAGGCCGCCGTTCGGCTTGTGCGGGTTGTAGAGGACGCAGTCCTCCAGCGTCATCCCCATGTCCCGCACGGCGGTGTTGCGGCCGAGATGCTGGTCGGGCAGGAACAGCACCTTCTCGCCCTGCTCGAAGGCCCACTCAAGCGCCTTCTTGGCGTTGGACGACGTGCAGATGGTGCCGCCGTGCTTGCCCGTGAACGCCTTGATGTCCGCCGAGGAGTTCATGTACGACACCGGCACGACCTGCTCGGCTATGCCGGCGTCGGTGAGCACGTCCCAGCACTCGGCGACCTGCTCGGCCGTCGCCATGTCGGCCATGGAACAGCCGGCGGCGAGGTCGGGGAGGACCACCTTCTGGTCGTCGGACGTGAGGATGTCCGCCGACTCGGCCATGAAGTGCACACCGCAGAACACGATGTACTCGGCCTCCGGGCGCGCGGCGGCGTCGCGGGCCAGCTTGAAGGAGTCGCCCGTGACGTCGGCGAACTGGATGACCTCGTCACGCTGGTAGTGGTGGCCGAGGACGAACACCTTGTCGCCGAGCTTCTCCTTGGCCGCGCGGGCGCGCTCGACCAGGTCGGGGTCGGAGGGCGAGGGCAGGTCGCCGGGGCACTCGACGCCCCGCTCGCTCCTCGGGTCGGCCTCGCGGCCGAGCAGCAACAGGGCGAGCGGAGTCGGCTGTACGTCGAGCTCCGTGGTCTGGGCGGTGGTCACGACACGCACCCTTTCTACTTTTCGTCGAACTGACGCTATCTATCATAACCTGGTTCACGTCACTTTGACGATGGCTATAGCGTCGATGTGACGTGAATCCCGAAGAGACGTTTTCCGCCCGGCACGGCATGTGCGAGCATGAAGAAGGCGCCGGAAAAAACCGGCGTCCGGCCCGGAATGAATCCGCGGCCTTGCCGGTTGCACCAGTCGGCAAGCAGTCTCCGTACAACCCGGGAGAGATGTAGATGTCCGTATCGGACGAGACCGGCACCGTCACCGACGGCATCATCCTGTCCGACGCCGCCGCGGCGAAGGTCAAGGCCCTGCTCGACCAGGAAGGCCGTGACGACCTGGCCCTGCGCGTCGCCGTTCAGCCCGGCGGCTGCTCCGGCCTGCGTTACCAGCTCTTCTTCGACGAGCGTTCCCTCGACGGGGACGTCGTCAAGGACTTCGGTGGCGTCAAGGTCGTCACCGACCGCATGAGCGCCCCGTACCTGGGTGGCGCGTCCATCGACTTCGTGGACACCATCGAGAAGCAGGGCTTCACGATCGACAACCCGAACGCGACCGGCTCCTGCGCCTGCGGCGACTCCTTCAGCTAAGCCTCGGGTTCGACCAAGGCTCGAGCGACAGAAGGCGGCGGCCCCCTCCGACGGGGCCGCCGCCTTCGCGTATCTCCAGGACTACCGGGCTCCGGAGGTCTCCGGCAGCCGCGCCCCCGCCTTCTTCAGCGGGATCTCCTTGCCGTCCGTGCCCACGACCTTGCGGTCACCGATCGGTTCGTTCAGCGGCACGGTCTTCTGCATCTCCTTGGCGATCATGATGCAGACCTTGTCCGGCCACGGCGTATAGGTCACCGTGGCCGTCACCTCGCCCGAGGTCTCGCTCGCCGTCGCCGCGTAGTCCCCGCACACCCCGCCCGTGAAGCTCAGGGTCAGCTCGTCGCCCTCGGCCGAGTAGCCGTCCACCTTGACGTCCCGCGTCTTCGGCGCGGAGGTCGGCTCGTCCGAGGGTGCCGTGGGTGTGGCGGGTGACGTGGGCGTCGCTGTCGCCGTGGAGGCGATGTACGTCGGGTCGACCGCTGGATACGTCACCGTGAAGGTGTCTTTCGCGCCCGTCGCCCGCACCTCGAACAGCCAGGACGGCACGAGCGCCGGCCGGCCGGCCACGAGATGCGACGCCAGCCCGAAGACCGCCTTCTCGACGGTGAGCGTGCTCTTCACGGGGTTCGCCGTCGACTCCCCGCAGGGCGCCTCCAACCGGTCCTTCAGCGGTACGGGACTGGCGCAGCCGCCGATCCCCATGCGGTGGCCGGTCGCGGGCACCTTGTTCAGCAGGCCCAGCGTCTTCTCGGCGCTCAGCACGGGATACGTGTCGCTCTTCACCGGCGCCTTCAACTGACCGGTGCCGCCGACCACTTCACCCTGGCCGTTCACGGTGACGCCGGTCGTCCAGCCGTACGTGGGCAGGCCGCCCACGACCGGATCGGCGTTCACGACCCGCTGGGCGCCCATGACCTGGCTCGCGTCCAGCTTCGCGCCGTCCTGACCCGCCGCCTTCAGCACCAGTGCGGCGGCCTTCTCCGCGACCGCCACACTCACCGGAGAGCCGGTGGGGGTCTGCTCCGCCCCGCACACGGTGGCGCTGTCACAGTGGTCGATGACGCGGGAGTAGCGCTGGAAGGTCCACGCGCCCGGCGCCTGCCGGTTCACCTGGAGACCAGGTCCCGAACCGTCCTTGGCCCCGACCCGCCAGACCTGCCCCTGCGCCACCGGCGTCCCGTCGACCCCGAGGGCCTCGGCGAGCCGCACCACGTCGTCCTCGGTGACCTGCCCCTGGGTCCGGTAGACCGGCGCCGAGCCGGGCCCTGCCGGGAGGCTGCCGTCGACGCGATACGTCACGCCGTACGGATTCGGCTCCCCGGGCGCGATCCCGTTCCCCGCCCCGCCACTCACGCTGTAACCGTCGAGTGCGAGGGGCGGGGGAGTGTCGTCCCGCGACGCGCCGGAGGTCGTGCCGCCGCCGGACCCTCCGGAGGTGCCGGCGGCGAGGTACGCCCCACCACCCCCGACCAGCAGGACGGCAGCGGCGACGGCGGCGATGACGGCGGGGGAGCGGTGCCGACCGGAACGGGGGACGTCGGGGTCGGAGAGGGCGGCGACGGCGGGAACGTGATCGTCCGGCTCGGCGACATCCGCATCGGGGGCGGGGGGCTGAGGCTGATCGAGACCGGTGTCCAGGCCCGCGGGCTCGTCCGGCCCGGCAGCGGCGTCGGGTGCCGGGGGCTTGTCGGGGCCGGTGGGGCTGGGAGTCGCCGGGCTGTCGCCATCGGCGGGGGCCTGTGGAGTGTGGGTGTCGGCAGCGGCGTCGGGTGCCGGGGGCTTGTCGGGGCCGGTGGGGCTGGGAGTCGCCGGGCTGTCGCCATCGGCGGGGGCCTGTGGAGTGTGGGTGTCGGCATGGGCGTCGGGGGCGGCGGGGCCGTCCGGCTCGCCGGCAGTGGCGTCGGCCGCGGGCGCGGTGACGGAGGCCGGGGTGTCGTCCGCTGCTTCCTCGGTGCGCTCCGCCGAGCCTCCGGCGGCACCGGCTTCTTCGGTGCCCTCGGCCCCACCGTCCTGGTCGGCCCCCGCATGGCTCGTCGTCTCGTCGCCGGCAGCGGCGGAACCCCGCGCCCGCTCGGCACCGCTCACTTCCTCGGCGCCGAGCGCCCCCGTACCGCGCGCTTCCGCAGAGCTCCCGTCCCCGCCGCCGGAGGCCTCGTCGTTGTCGGGTCGCTCGGTGTTCACCGCATCGCTCCTTCTGCTGCGCAACTGTCCCTCGACCCTGACCCGAGCCTGTCAAAAAGGTCGGCAAACGGGTCGTATCCCGCATCCCCTTTCCGGGGGACGGCGATGGGACGCAGCAGGGGAGCGCGTGGTTCCCTCGAACGCGCTGACGCGAGCGCCGTGCCTCAGTCGCCGTACTCCGACATCGCCTCCAGCAGCCGCGCGGAGCCCTCGGGAACCGTCACGCCGTGGATGAGTGAGGGAGACACCGGAAGGGAGACGATCCGGTCGGGAACCGCCCAGTGCGGAGCCATCCGGGCGCAGTCACCGAGCAGTGACGCGAGGCCCCCGTCCAGGTCGGCCGGGGCAGAGACGTACAGCTCAAGGTTGGTCATAACCGCACCGTATGCACGACGGAGCCCGCGAAGAAAGATCTACTATCGGGTAGTTTTACCTGCTTCACCGTGCCGTCGGCCGCCTCGCAGTACCCCATACGGACCCGATAGCGTTAACCGTCAACACGCCCTCCCGTCTCCCAGCACCACCCTTCCAACGAGCGCTATCGCGCCCCCCTTCTTTATTCCAGGAGAGCCACGCCGTGCGCATCGCAGTCACCGGCTCCATCGCCACCGACCACCTCATGACCTTCCCCGGCCGCTTCGCCGACCAGTTCGTCGCGGACCAACTGCACACGGTCTCGCTCTCCTTCCTGGTCGACAACCTCGACGTACGCAGGGGAGGCGTCGGCGCGAACATCGCCTTCGGCATGGGCCAGCTCGGCACCAACCCGATCCTCGTCGGCGCCGCGGGCTTCGACTTCGACGAGTACCGCGCCTGGCTGGACCGGCACGGTGTCGACACCGCGTCCGTCCGCATCTCCGAGACCCTGCACACCGCCCGCTTCGTGTGCACCACCGACGCCGACCACAACCAGATCGGCTCCTTCTACACGGGCGCGATGAGCGAGGCCCGCCAGATCGAGCTCAAGACGGTGGCCGACCGGGTCGACGGCCTCGACCTCGTCCTCATCGGTGCCGACGACCCCGAGGCGATGCTCCGCCACACCGAGGAGTGCCGGTCGCGCGGCATCCCCTTCGCCGCGGACTTCTCCCAGCAGATCGCCCGCATGAACGGCGACGAGATCCGGATACTGCTGGACGGCGCCACGTACCTCTTCTCCAACGAGTACGAGAAGGGGCTCATCGAGTCCAAGACGGGCTGGTCCGACGCGGAGATCCTGGCGAAGGTCGGCCACCGGGTCACCACGCTCGGTGCGCAGGGCGTGCGGATCGAGAAGGCGGGCGAGGAGCCGATCGTCGTCGGCTGCGCGGAGGAGGAGCGCAAGGCGGACCCCACGGGGGTCGGCGACGCGTTCCGCGCCGGGTTCCTGTCGGGGCTGTCCTGGGGAGTCTCGCTGGAGCGAGCGGCTCAGGTGGGCTGCATGCTGGCGACACTCGTCATCGAGACCGTGGGCACGCAGGAGTACCGGCTGCGGCGGGGGACCTTCATGGAGCGGTTCACCAAGGCGTACGGGGATGAGGCCGCCGACGAGGTCCGCACCCACCTCAAGTGACCGCCTAGGAGATACGGCGGACCACGTAAGCGGAACCCTGGTCCGCCGGTTCTTCTCCCATGTACTCCTGCTCCCGCATCTCGCACCATGCCGGGATGTCCAGGCGGGCCGCCTCGTCGTCCGACAGGACCCGGACGGTCCCGCCCACCGGAACGTCCCCGATGACCTTGGCCAGTTCGATGACCGGAATCGGGCACCGCTTGCCGAGGGCGTCCACGACAAGTGAGTCGTCCCGCACCGCAGCCGAAGGCGTCGGTGCGCCCAGCTTCTGCCGCACCGCAGTCACCGCTCCCGGCAACACCTCCAGGAAACGCTCCACATCCTCGGACGTCGTGCCCGGCGGCAACGAGACCCGCACATTCCCCTCACTCAGTACGCCCATCGCCTTCAGCACATGGCTCGGCGTCAGCGTGCTGCTCGTGCAGGACGACCCGGAGGAAACGGAGAACCCCTCCCGGTCCAGCTCGTGCAGCAAGGTCTCTCCGTCGACGTAGAGACAGGAGAAGGTGACGATCCCCGGCAGCCGCTTCTCGGGATCGCCCACCACGTCCACGTCCGGCACCAGCCGCGGCACCCGTGCCCGGATCCGCGCCGTCAGCTCCCGCAGTCGTACGGCCTCTTGCGCGGCCTCGGCCCGCACCGCCCGCAGCGAGGCCGCCGCCGCGACGATGGCCGGCAGGTTCTCGAACCCCGGCGCCCGCCCCGACTCCCGCTCGTCGGCGGGTCCCTGGGGTGAGAAGCGGACACCTTTTCTCACGGCGAGCAGGCCGACCCCCGACGGACCGCCCCATTTGTGCGCGCTGGCGGTCAACAGCGACCACTCGCCCTCGACCGGCCCCCAGCCGAGCGACTGCGCCGCGTCCACCAGCAACGGCACCCCCGCCTGACGGCACACGGCGGCCACCTCGGCCACCGGCTGCACGGTCCCCACCTCATGGTTCGCCGACTGGAGACAGGCCAGCGCGGTATCGGGGCGAAGAGCATCGACGTACGACTGCGGGCTCACCGCTCCCGTCCGGCTCACCGGAACCTCGGTCACCTCGAACAGCTCCGTCGAATGGAGTACCGAGGAGTGTTCGACGGCTGACACGATCAGGTGGCGTCCGATGCGACGACGACCGGCAAGCGCCCCCGCGATGCCGCTGTGCACGGCCCGCGTCCCGGAGGACGTGAAGCTCAGCTCGTCGGGACGACACCCCACGGCCTCGGCAGCGGCCTCCCGAGCGGCATCCAGCAGCAGCCGGGCCCGCCGCCCCTCCCGATACAACCGAGAGGGATCAGCCCATCCTTCGTCAAGGGAGGCCAACAGCGCCTGACGAGCGACGGGATGGAGCGGAGCACTGGAGGCAGCGTCGAAGTAGGACACACAGCCACGCTAACCCCCAGGGGCGCGGGGCTGTATCCGGCAGCGGTCCGCCGCAGGGCGCGATCAGCCACAAACAACCCGCAGCCGCCAATTCAGCTAACCGTCCCACCCACTAGGCACCCCTCCCGCTGAACCCTCGGAGAGCGTCGGCTAGGGTTTGGTCCGCATAAACATCCAAACCCCTGCCCGACGCAGGGCGGCGACCGACCACCGAGTAAGGGCAGGCCGCAGCCAATCCGCGCGGGCGAGACTCTCGGGAAGGCGCTACGTGAGTCCCAACGGCTCCGACCGCTCGCCGCGGCGCCCGATGCGGCGGAAGCTGCTGCAGGCAATGACCGCGGGCCTGGTCCTGGCGACCGCCACCGGCTGCACATACAAGGACTTCCCCCGCCTTGGTATGCCCACCCCGACCACGGAAGAGGCTCCGCGGATCCTCTCCCTCTGGCAGGGTTCCTGGGCAGCCGCGCTGGCCACCGGCGTGCTGGTGTGGGGCCTGATCCTGTGGAGCACGATCTTCCACCGGCGCAGCCGCACCAAGGTCGAAGTTCCTCCGCAGACCCGGTACAACATGCCCATCGAGGCGCTGTACACGGTCGTTCCGCTCGTCATCGTCTCGGTCCTCTTCTACTTCACGGCCCGCGACGAGTCGAAGCTCCTCAGCCTCAAGAAGGAGCCCGACGTCACCGTCAACGTCGTCGGCTACCAGTGGAGCTGGGCCTTCAACTACATCGAGCCCGTCGCGGGTTCCACGGGCGACGCGAAGACCGACAAGAACCTGGACGCGATTCCGACCCGGTTCAAGAACGACTTCCCGGCGAACGCCGGCGGTGTCTACGACTTCGGTACGCCCGCCACGAGGAACCCGCAGACCGGCAACCCCGGCCCGACCCTCTGGCTCCCCAAGGGCAAGACGGTCCGCTTCGTCCTCACCTCTCGTGACGTCATCCACTCCTTCTGGGTGGTGCCGTTCCTCATGAAGCAGGACGTCATCCCGGGCCACACCAACGCCTTCGAGGTGACCCCCAACAAGGAGGGCACCTTCCTCGGCAAGTGCGCCGAGCTGTGCGGCGTCGACCACTCCCGGATGCTGTTCAACGTGAAGGTCGTCTCTCCCGAGCGCTACGAGCAGCACCTCAAGGACCTCGCGAAGAAGGGGCAGACCGGTTACGTTCCCGCGGGCATCGAGCAGACCGCCCACGAGAAGGACCGGGAGACGACGAACCTGTGAGCATCCTCAACGAACCCCAGGGTGCCGCGGCGGCAGGGTCCCACTACACGGACGAGCTGCCGGTCCGGCGCCAGAACCGCGGCAGCGTGGTCATCAAGTGGCTCACCACCACTGACCACAAGACGATCGGGACGATGTATCTGGTCACGTCGTTCGCGTTCTTCCTGATCGGCGGCGTGATGGCGCTCTTCATGCGCGCCGAGCTGGCCCGGCCGGGTCTGCAGATCATGTCGAACGAGCAGTTCAACCAGGCGTTCACGATGCACGGCACGATCATGCTGCTGATGTTCGCGACGCCGCTGTTCGCCGGCTTCACCAACTGGATCATGCCGCTGCAGATCGGCGCGCCCGACGTGGCGTTCCCGCGGCTGAACATGTTCGCCTACTGGCTGTACCTGTTCGGCTCGACGATCGCGGTCGGCGGCTTCCTCACCCCCTCGGGTGCGGCCGACTTCGGCTGGTTCGCCTACTCCCCGCTCTCCGACGCCGTCCGCTCCCCGGGCATCGGCGCCGACCTGTGGATCATGGGTCTGGCCTTCTCCGGCTTCGGCACGATCCTCGGCGCGGTCAACTTCATCACCACGATCATCTGCATGCGCGCGCCGGGCATGACCATGTTCCGCATGCCGATCTTCGTGTGGAACGTGCTGCTGACCGCGGTGCTGGTCCTGCTCGCCTTCCCCGTTCTCGCCGCCGCGCTGTTCGCGCTGGAGGCGGATCGGAAATTCGGGGCACACGTCTTCGATGCCGCGAACGGCGGAGCGTTGCTGTGGCAACACCTCTTCTGGTTCTTCGGCCATCCAGAGGTGTACATCATCGCCCTGCCGTTCTTCGGCATCATCTCCGAGGTCATCCCGGTCTTCTCCCGCAAGCCGATGTTCGGCTACATGGGTCTGATCGCGGCGACCATCGCGATCGCGGGTCTGTCCGTGACGGTGTGGGCGCACCACATGTATGTCACCGGCGGTGTGCTGCTCCCGTTCTTCTCCTTCATGACGTTCCTCATCGCCGTACCGACGGGCGTGAAGTTCTTCAACTGGATCGGAACGATGTGGAAGGGGTCCTTGAGTTTCGAGACCCCGATGCTCTGGGCCACCGGCTTCCTGATCACCTTCACCTTCGGTGGTCTGACCGGTGTCATCCTGGCCTCGCCCCCGCTGGACTTCCACGTCTCGGACTCGTACTTCGTGGTGGCGCACTTCCACTACGTCGTCTTCGGCACCGTTGTCTTCGCGATGTTCTCCGGCTTCCACTTCTGGTGGCCGAAGTTCACCGGCAAGATGCTCGACGAGCGCCTCGGCAAGATCACGTTCTGGACGCTGTTCATCGGCTTCCACGGCACCTTCCTGGTCCAGCACTGGCTGGGCGCCGAGGGCATGCCGCGTCGGTACGCCGACTACCTGGCGGCCGACGGCTTCACCGCCCTGAACACGATCTCGACGATCAGCTCGTTCGTGCTCGGCCTGTCGATCCTGCCGTTCCTCTACAACGTGTGGAAGACGGCCAAGTACGGCAAGCCGGTCGGCGTCGACGACCCGTGGGGCTACGGCCGCTCGCTCGAATGGGCGACCTCCTGCCCGCCGCCGCGCCACAACTTCCTCACCCTGCCGCGGATCCGCAGCGAATCCCCGGCGTTCGACCTGCACCACCCCGAGATCGCCGCTCTCGACCAGCTCGAGAACGCCGGTCACGGTGAGAAGGCTCTGGCCGGCAACGGCGGCAAGGAGGCCGGCAAGTGAAGATCCAGGGACGGATGTTCATCTGGCTGAGCGTCTTCATCCTCGTCATGGCGATCGTCTATGGCGTGTGGTCGAAGGAGCCGGCCGGTACCACCGCGCTCTTCCTGGCCTTCGGGCTGTCCATCATGATCGGCTTCTACCTGGGTTTCACGGCCAAGCGGGTGGACGCCGGCGCGCAGGACAACAAGGAGGCCGACGTCGCGGACGACGCCGGCGAGGTCGGGTTCTTCAGCCCGCACAGCTGGCAGCCGCTCGCCCTCGGCTTCGGCGGCGCCCTCGCCTTCCTGTCGGTCGCGATCGGCTGGTGGCTGCTGTACTTCTCGTTGCCGGTGATCCTGGTCGGCCTGTACGGCTGGGTCTTCGAGTACTACCGCGGTGAGAACCGCACGCAGTAGCACGAGCGGAGCTCATCAGGAGCCCGGACACTCCGTGAGGAGGGTCCGGGCTCCTGCTTTTGCCGCAATCCTTGTCCCTCGTACGAGTCACCCAGCGCGCCGTTCTTGACGGGGCTTCCTAGCGTGAAGTCATGAACCACGCACCGCGTACCCGCATCGTTGTGAGCTGCACGCTGCTGGTGATCGCCCTCGGCGCGAGCGCCGCCGCCTGCGGGTCCGACGGGAACCCGCTGGCGGCCACGCCGTTCGACGCGGCGGACCAGATCGCCTTCAACGCGCCCACCGGCGACGGCAAGAAGGCCGACCCGGACAAGCCGCTCGAGGTCACCGCCGAGGAGGACGACGGCCGCATCACCGACGTCACGGCCACGGACGCCACAGGCCGCTATCTGGCGGGCGAACTCTCCACCGACGGCACCCGCTGGCGCAGCACCTCCCCGCTGGCCGCAAACGCCCATTACACCGTCCGGGTGAGCACCGAGGACGAGGACGGGGCACCGGGCCGCAGGGTCCTCGAGTTCGACACCAGCAAGCCGCTGGGCAAGAAGCGTCTGAAGGTCACCTTCGGCCCCAAGTCGGGCACGTACGGCGTCGGCCAGCCCGTCACCGCCAAGCTGGACAGGCCCGTCAAGGACAAGGCTCAGCGGGGCGTCATAGAACGCGCACTCAGGGTCGATTCGACGCCCGCCGTATCGGGCGCCTGGCACTGGGTGGACGACAAGGAACTCCACTACCGGCCCAGGGAGTACTGGCCGGCCCACGCCACGATCCAGGTCCGCAGCGACCTGGAGGGCATCAAGATCGGCGACCGGCTCTGGGGCGGCAAGGCGAAGCCCCTGAAGCTGACCACCGGGGACCGCATCATCGCGGTGACGGACGCCTCGTCACACTCGATGAAGGTCTACAAGAACGGCGACGTCATCAACGAGCTCCCGGTCACCACCGGCAAGCCGGGCTTCGAGACCCGCAACGGCGTCAAGGTCGTGCTGGGCAAGGAGTACTTCGTACGTATGCGCGGCACCAGCATCGGGATCGCCGAGGGTTCCTCGGAGTCGTACGACCTCCCGGTCTACTACGCCACCCGCGTCACCTGGAGCGGTGAGTACGTCCATGCCGCCCCCTGGTCGGTCGGCTCCCAGGGCTACGCCAACGTCAGCCACGGCTGCACCGGCATGAGCACGTCCAACGCCGCGTGGTTCTTCGACACCGTCCACGAGGGCGACGTGGTCCAGGTCGTCAACTCGGACGGCAACACGATGGAGCCCTTCGGCAACGGCTTCGGCGACTGGAACCTCGACTGGAAGAAATGGCGCGACGGCAGCGCCCTGGTGGCCGGCACCCCGGACGCCCCCAGCCCCGACCAGACGGCAAGGCTGAGGCCACAGAGCATCTAGGGGGCCGTGGGAGCGCCTCTCAGGCGCTCAGAGCCTTCCGGTCCCGCAGCAGGGAAGCCAGCGCCGAGGCGAACTCCACCGGATCCACGGGATGGGTCACCGCGGCCTCCGCCCGGCTCCACGTCGCCAGCCACGCATCCTGCGGCCGTCCGATCAGCAGCAGCACCGGCGGGCAGTTGAACACCTCGTCCTTGATCTGCCGGCACAGCCCCATGCCCCCCATCGGCACGGCCTCCCCGTCCAGCACACAGACGTCGATCCCGCCCTTGTCCAGCTCCTTCAGCACCGCCGCAGGCGTGGCGCACTCCAGGAACTCGACCAACGGGACGTCGGGAGCCGGTCGACGGCCCGCGGCGAGCCGTACCTGCTCGCGGGTGTTGGAATCGTCGCTGTAGACCAGCACCGTGGCGGTCGGCTGCATTGTTCCTCCGTGACGTCAGCGTCGTAAGGACAGGCCCGTTGGGCCGGATGCTACTCCCTTGAACACCACGTCAACACCGGTATGAAGGAGGGAGACACTCCGAACGGCACCCCCCGGGGTGAGGGCTGGATAAGCGAGCGACATAATGTCGGTCGTGGCGACAGCAACGACAGTAGAAACCGGGCACGCGCACCCGTCGGTCAACCGGCCGAACCTCACCAGCGTCGGAACCATCATCTGGCTGAGTTCCGAGCTGATGTTCTTCGCGGCCCTCTTCGCGATGTACTTCACCCTGCGATCGGTGACGGGTCCTGATCACTGGAAGGAAATGGCGCACAGCCTGAACTTCCCGTTCTCGGCGACGAACACCACGATCCTGGTGCTCTCCTCGCTCACCTGCCAGCTCGGCGTGTTCGCCGCCGAGCGCGGTGACGTGAAGAAGCTCCGGGGCTGGTTCATCATCACCTTCATCATGGGCGCGATCTTCATCGGCGGTCAGATCTACGAGTACACCGAGCTGGTGAAGAAGGACGGGCTCTCGCTCTCCTCGGACCCGTACGGCTCGGTGTTCTACCTGACCACCGGCTTCCACGGTATGCACGTGACGGGCGGCCTCATCGCGTTCCTGTTCGTTCTCGGGCGTACCTACGCGGCCAAGAGGTTCACCCACGAGCAGGCGACCGCCGCAATCGTCGTGTCCTACTACTGGCACTTCGTCGACGTCGTCTGGATCGGCCTCTTCGCCACGATCTACATGATCAAGTAGCCGGGCCCGCTCCCGACATCGCAAGCATCGACGCAGAAGATCCTGACACCGGGGTAATCCGTGAAAAAGCTCTCCGCACGACGACGCCACCCGCTGGCGGCGCTCGTCGTCCTACTCCTCGCGCTGGCATGCACCGGGGGGCTGTACGCCGTGTTCGCGCCCGCGAGCAAGGCGCAGGCAGATGAAACCGCCCAGTCCCTGGCCATCGACGAGGGCAAGAAGCTCTTCGCCGTAGGCTGCGCCAGTTGCCACGGCGCCGGCGGTCAGGGATCCTCCGACGGTCCGAGCCTCGTGGGCGTGGGCGCCGCGGCCGTCGACTTCCAGGTCGGCACCGGCCGTATGCCGGCCCAGCAGCCGGGCGCGCAGGTTCCGCGCAAGAAGGTCATTTACACGCAGGCCGAGATCGACCAGCTGGCCGCGTTCGTCGCCTCGCTGGGCGCGGGTCCGAACATCCCGACCCAGGCGCAGTACGGCCCCGACGGCGCCGACATCGCCAAGGGCGGCGAGCTCTTCCGTGACAACTGCACGCAGTGCCACAACTTCACCGGCAAGGGTGGCGCGCTGACGCACGGCAAGTTCGCGCCGAGCCTCGAGGGCGTCGACCCGAAGCACATCTACGAGGCCATGCAGACCGGCCCGCAGAACATGCCGTCGTTCCCCGACACCACGCTGTCGGAGCAGAACAAGAAGGACATCATCGCGTACCTGAACGCGGTCAACGGCGACGACACCGTGAGCCCCGGCGGCCTTGAGCTGGGCGGTCTCGGCCCGGTCTCCGAAGGCCTGTTCGCCTGGATCTTCGGCCTCGGCGCGCTGATCGCGGTCGCCGTCTGGGTCGCCGCTCGGACCGCAAAGGCCAAGAAGTCATGAGTAGCCAAGACATTCCAGAAGAGAACCTGCCCGCAGAGCAGGACGCGCACGGCGCGGTAGGCGTCGCGGACGAGAAGGACCCCTTCGCGGACCCCGGCCTCCCGCCCCACGAGCACCGGGTGCAGGACATCGACGAGCGGGCCGCCAGGCGGTCCGAGCGCACGGTGGCCATGCTGTTCACGGTGTCGATGCTGGCCACCGTCGGGTTCATCGCCTCGTACGTGGGCATCCCCCACGACAAGTCGATCTTCGTCTTCCCGATCGGGCACATCAACGCGCTGAACTTCGCGCTGGGCCTGACCCTCGGTCTCGCCCTCTTCTCGATCGGCGCGGGTGCGGTCCACTGGGCCCGCACCCTGATGTCCGACGAGGAGATCGCCGACGAGCGCCACCCGATCGAGGCGTCCCCCGAGGTCCGCGCGAAGGTCCACGCGGACTTCAAGCAGGGCGCCAAGGAGTCGGCGCTCGGCCGTCGCAAGCTGATCCGCAACACGATGTTCGGCGCGCTGGCCCTGTTCCCGCTCTCCGGCGTCATGCTGCTGCGCGACCTCGGCCCGCTGCCCGGCACCAAGCTGCGTCACACCATGTGGCGCAAGGGCCTCCAGCTCGTCAACATGAACACCAACGAGCCGCTGCGTCCCTCCGACGTCGCGGTCGGCTCGCTGACCTTCGCCAAGCCCGAGGGCCTGGAGGAGCACGACGAGGAGTTCCAGACCGAGATCGCCAAGGCCGCCCTGATGATCGTCCGTATCCAGCCGGACAACATCAAGGACAAGCGCGAGCTCGAGTGGTCGCACGAGGGGATCGTCGCGTACTCGAAGATCTGCACCCACGTGGGTTGCCCGATCTCCCTGTACGAGCAGCAGACCCACCACGTGCTCTGCCCCTGCCACCAATCCACCTTCGACCTCTCCGACGGTGCCCGGGTGATCTTCGGCCCCGCCGGTCACGCCCTGCCGCAGCTGCGCATCGGCGTGAACGACCAGGGTTACCTCCAAGCGCTCGGCGACTTCGAGGAGCCCGTCGGTCCTGCATTCTGGGAGCGCGGATGAGCACAAACGAGAGCACCGCGGCCAACGGGTCGCGGCGCGACAAGGCCCCGGCGGGCGAACGCGTCGCCGACTGGGCCGACGGCCGACTGGGGATCTACTCCCTGGCCAAGTCCAACATGCGCAAGATCTTCCCCGACCACTGGTCGTTCATGTTGGGCGAGGTCTGCCTCTACAGCTTCATCATCATCATCCTCACGGGTGTGTACCTGACGCTGTTCTTCCACCCGTCGATGAACGAGGTGGAGTACCACGGCAGTTACGTCCCGCTGCAGGGCCAGCTGATGTCCGAGGCGTTCAACTCGACCATGCACATCTCCTTCGATGTGCGCGGTGGTCTGCTGATCCGGCAGATCCACCACTGGGCGGCGCTGATCTTCCTCGCCGGCATGTTCGTGCACATGATGCGCGTGTTCTTCACGGGCGCGTTCCGCAAGCCGCGTGAGGTCAACTGGCTGTTCGGCTTCCTGCTGTTCGTCCTGGGCATGTTCACCGGCTTCACCGGCTACTCGCTCCCGGACGACCTGCTCTCCGGCACCGGTGTCCGCTTCATGGAGGGCGCGATCCTGTCCGTGCCGATCGTCGGCACGTACCTGTCGTTCTTCCTCTTCGGCGGCGAGTTCCCGGGCGGCGACTTCGTGGCCCGCTTCTACTCGATCCACGTACTGCTGCTGCCGGGCATCATGCTCGGCCTGGTCGTCGGCCACCTGATCCTGGTCTTCTACCACAAGCACACGCAGTTCGCGGGCCCCGGAAAGACGAACAACAACGTCGTCGGCATGCCGCTGCTGCCGGTCTACATGGCCAAGGCCGGAGGCTTCTTCTTCCTGGTCTTCGGTGTCATCGCGGCCATCGCGGCGATCGCCTCGATCAACCCGATCTGGGCCATGGGCCCCTACCGTCCCGACCAGGTGTCGACCGGCGCCCAGCCCGACTGGTACATGGGCTTCTCCGAGGGCCTGATCCGTGTCATGCCGGGCTGGGAGATCAACTTCTGGGGCCACACACTCGTCCTGGGTGTGTTCATCCCGCTGGTGATCTTCCCGCTGGTCCTGGTCGCGATCGCGGTCTACCCGTTCATCGAGGCCTGGGTCACCGGCGACAAGCGCGAGCACCACATCCTGGACCGCCCGCGCAACGCGCCGACGCGTACCGCCTTCGGCGTCGCGTGGATCACCTGGTACATGGTGCTGCTGATCGGTGGTGGAAACGACCTCTGGGCCACCCACTTCCACCTGTCGATCAACGCCATCACCTGGTTCGTCCGGGTCGCGTTCTTCGTCGCCCCGGTCCTCGCGTTCATCGCCACCAAGCGGATCTGCCTCGGCCTCCAGCGCCGCGACAAGGACAAGGTGCTGCACGGCCGCGAGTCCGGCATCATCAAGCGCCTGCCGCACGGTGAGTTCATCGAGGTGCACGAGCCGCTCAGCCAGGAGCAGCTGCACACGCTCACGGCGCACGAGCAGTACGAGCCGGCCGCGATCGGCGCCACGGTCGACGAGAACGGCGTCGAGCGCAAGGTGAAGGGCTCCCAGAAGCTGCGCGCCAAGCTGAGCGAGGCGTACTACGGCGAGGAGTCCCAGATCCCCAAGCCCACCGTCGAGGAGTACAAGGAGATCACGAGCGGCCACGGCCACCACTGATCGCTGCGCTCGCCACGCGCGATGAAGGGCCCCGTCCGAACACCGGACGGGGCCCTTTGCCGTGCCCTGGGCTGGATAGGGTGGGAGCACATTGTTCTACGACATCTGGAGCGGCCCCATGAGCGCTGTGACCCCCGCTGGAGGCGACACCGCGGCGGGCCGTTCCTGGCCCGTTCTGCTCAACGGCCTGCTGGAGGGCCGTGACCTGTCCGCCGACGACACCGCCTGGGCGATGGACCTGATCATGCGCGGTGAGGCCACGGACGCGCAGATCGCCGGGTTCGCGGTGGCGTTGCGCGCCAAGGGCGAGACCGTCCAGGAGATCACCGGGCTGGTCCGGACGATGTACGAGCACGCGAACGTCATCGAGGTGCCGGGCCGGACCGTCGACATCGTCGGCACGGGCGGCGACGGCGCGAAGACCGTGAACATCTCCACGATGTCGGCGATCGTCATCGCCGGCACCGGCGCGAAGGTCGTCAAGCACGGCAACCGGGCCGCCTCCTCCGCGTCCGGCGCCTCGGACGTCCTGGAGAAGCTCGGCGTCAATCTGGAGCTGACGCCGAAGCGGGTGGCCGAGGTGGCCGAGGAGGCCGGGATCACCTTCTGCTTCGCGATCAAGTTCCATCCGGCGCTGCGTCATGTGGCCGCCGCGCGGGGGCAGTTGGGGATCCGGACCACCTTCAACGCGCTCGGTCCGCTGACCAACCCGGCCAAGGTGAAGGCGCAGGCCGTGGGCGTCGCCGACCCCCGCCTGGCGCCGCTCATCGCCGGCGTCCTGGCCGAGCGGGGCAACTCCTCCCTCGTCTTCCGCGGCGACGACGGCTTCGACGAGCTGACCACGACGTCCACGTCCCGGGTGTGGGTCGTGCGCGACGGCAAGGTCACCGAGGAGAGCTTCGACCCGCGGGACGTCGGCATCGAGCTGGTCCCGGTGGAGGCTCTGCGGGGCGCGGACCCGTCGTACAACGCGGAGGTCGCGCGGCGGCTGCTGGACGGCGAGACGGGCCCCGTCCGGGATGCCGTACTGCTGAACTCGGCGGCGGCGCTGGTGGCACTGGACCCGGGTCCGGGGACGCTGGCCGAGCAGATCGGCGCCGCCATGGCGAAGGCGGCCGAGTCGATCGACTCCGGGTCCGCCAAGCGCACGCTGGAGCGCTGGGTGGCCGCGAGCCACGCGTAACGGCACCGCGGTCCCGTCATCCGGACACGGGTTGCGGGACCGCGATCACTTCACGTACGTTCCTGTACCAGGTCATGAGTGACAGTCATGAGGCCCCGGCCGACTGTCCGGCAACCCTCCGTCCGTGGCGGGGTGCCCCGGGTGAAGACCAGGCCGTAGGCAGCGAGGTCTGCGGCAAGCGCGGGCCCCTCTCGAAACCAGGGGTCCTGGTCATCGAGGGAGTCTTCCGTGAGCAAGCGAATGCGATAGGGCGCCGAGCCCCGCCTCCGCACACCCATCTCACCTTTCTTGTCACGGGAGTTCCCCATGTCTGTCTCCACCGCTGCCTCCGCCCTGACCATTTGTGCCCAGCTGCCCGTTCTGGGGCGAGATGTCACCGTCCCTCTCGTCACCGGCGGCGAGGTCACCTACGCGGCCCTCGACTACGCGGCCAGCGCCCCCGCCCTCCAGCGCGTCTGGGACGACGTGGCGGCCTATGCGCCCTACTACGGCAGCGTGCACCGCGGCGCCGGCTACCTCTCGCAGCTGTCGACCGACCTGTTCGAGAACGCCCGCAGGACCGTCACCGAGTTCCTCGACTGCCGGGACGACGACCAGCTGGTCTTCACCCGGTCGACCACCGACTCGCTCAACCTCCTCGCCGCCGCCCTTCCCGCCGACTGCCAGGTCTTCGTCTTCGAGACCGAACACCACGCCTCGCTGCTGCCGTGGAAGGACGCCCGGGTCACCTACCTCGACGCCCCGCGCACCCCGCGGCAGGCCGTGGAGACGCTGGAGAAGGCCCTCGCCGACCGGGACCCCCAGGGCCCGGCCCTGGTGTGCGTCACCGGCGCCTCCAACGTCACCGGTGAGCTGTGGCCCGTACGGGAGCTTGCGGCAGCCGCACACTCCCACGGCGCCCGAATCGTGCTCGACGCGGCCCAGCTGGCCCCGCACCACCCGTTGAGCGTCCGTGACCTCGACGTCGACTGGGTCGCCTTCTCCGGCCACAAGCTCTACGCCCCCTTCGGCTCGGGCGTCCTGGCCGGCCGCGCCGACTGGCTCCGGGCCGCCGACCCCTACCTCGCGGGCGGCGGCGCCAGCCGCAAGGTCACGCGGCGCGAGGACGGCGGAGTGGACGTGGAGTGGCACGAGAGCGCCGCCCGCCACGAGGCCGGCTCGCCGAACGTCATCGGCGCCTACTCCATCGCCTCCGCCTGCCGGGCCCTGACCGAGGCCGGCTTCGACACCCTGGTCGCCCGCGAGCAGCACCTGATCGAGAAGGTGAAGGCGGGCCTCGCCGAGGTGCCCGAGGTCCGCGTCCTCTCCCTCTTCGGCGACGACGCCCCCCGCGTCGGAGTGATCTCCTTCGTCGTCGAGGGCTGGAACAGCTCCCACTTCGCCGCCGCCCTCTCCGCCGAGTACGGAATCGGCGTCCGCGACGGCCTCTTCTGCGCCCACCCCCTCGTCCGCACCCTCCTCGGCAGCGACCCGCAGTCCCAGGGCGAGTGCGGCGCCCCCGAGGCCGCGCCCGGCGAGAAGTCCCTCAACGCGATCCGGGTGAGCTTCGGCGCGGGCACACCGGACGAGCACGTGGAGCGGTTCGTACGCGCCGTCAAGGAACTGGTCGCGGACGGTGCGAAGTGGACGTACCGCACCGAGGACGGCCGCTGCGTCCCGGCCGTCTGACGTACTGACGTCCGGCGCGCGTATACGCTCCCCCTCAGCAGCCGTACGGAAAGCAGGGGGAGCACGGGGTGCAGGAGCTGCGCGAGACGGACCCGCGGACCATCGGGCCCTACGAGGTCCTGGGCAGACTCGGGTCCGGCGGCATGGGCGAGGTGTATCTCGCCGAGGCGCGGGGCGGGCTGCGGCTGGCCGTGAAGGTCGTGCGGGCCGAGCACGCCGAGGACCGTACCTTCCGCGCCCGGTTCCGGCACGAGGTGCGGGCCGCGCAGACCGTCGGCGGGGCGGGCACGTACACCGCGCGGGTCGTGGACGCGGACACCGAGGCCGCGAGGCCGTGGATGGCGACCGAGTTCGTGGCGGGGCCGAACCTGCGGGACGCGGTGCTCGACCGGGGGCCGTTGCCCGCGGACGCGGTACGGCTGCTTGCGGCCGCGCTCGCCGAGGCGCTCGCCGCGATCCACGCCAAGGGGCTGGTGCACCGGGACCTCAAGCCCTCCAACATCCTGCTCTCGCCGGACGGGCCCAGAGTCATCGACTTCGGGATCGTCAGAGCTCTGGAGGGCACGGCACTGACCCGGACCGGCGTGGTCGTCGGGTCGGTCGGCTATCTCTCGCCCGAGCAGATCCGCAACGGCGCCCAGGTGGTGCCGGCCAGCGACGTCTTCTCCCTGGGCGCGGTCCTCGCGTACGCGTCCGGCGGCAAGGAACCGTTCGGCGAGGGGCAGGATTCGGTCGTTCTGCTGCGGATCCTGACCGGGGACGTCGATCTGTCCGCCGTACCGGAGGAACAACTGCCGCTGGTGGAGGCGTGTCTGCGGGACGACCCCGCCGCGCGGCCGACGCCCGCGGAGCTGGTCGCGGCCGCGGGGCACACCGCGGGATCGCTGCGCGAGGGACTGCGGGCGGGGTGGTACACCTCCGGTGCCGCGAAGGAGCCCGAGGCCGCGCAGAGCGGTGCGCGCTGGGTTCCCGCTCACGACTCGGGGGAGCGGGAGAGCCGGGTCGAGTACGTGGCGCCCGTGACCGTCACGGACGTCCCCGCGCCCAGCCATGTCTCACCGACGCCCGCTCGGCCGTCCCGGCGCCGGCTGCTGCGGGCCGCGGTGGGCGGTGCCGGGGTCGTGACGGCCGGCGGTGTGGGCGGGTGGCTGTGGCTGCGGGACTCCTCGGACGGATCCCCGAAGGGCGAGATGGCGGCCGGGGCGACCGGTACGGGGTCCGCGGCCGGCACACCCGCGACGGGCTGGCAGTACAAGGTCCAGGGGCTCGGCGGGCGGCGCGGCCCCTGCGCCGCTCTCTCGCCCGACGGCACACGGGTGTACGTCGGCGGCGCGGACGGCTCGCTGCACGCGCTGGACCTGGACGGGCGGACCGTGTGGCACACCGCACTGGGCGCCGAGGCCATGTCCCCGCTCGCCACCGCGCAGGGCGTGTACTGCCTGCTGGAGGACGACCAGGAGGGCGCCTCCAAGCTGTGCGCGCTCGGCCGGGGCGGCAAGGTCCGCTGGACCAGGGCGTTCGCCGCGAACAGCCAGTTCCTGGTCACCGCGGGGCAACTGATCCTGGTGTCCTACGGCGACGGCTCGGACGCGGGCGGGGTGCGGGCCTACGCCCCCGACGGCAGCGTGCGCTGGTCCACGCCGACCGGGCCGGCGCCCACCGGTGAGCCCATGGTGGCGGACGGGGTGGTCTACGTCGGCACGTTCGGGGACCAGGTGCAGGCGCTGGACGCGAAGACCGGCAAGCTGCTCTGGGCGACGGCGGCCGGCCTCGACACCGGGCGGCCCGCGCTGGTCGGCGACACGCTGGTGGTCGGATCGGGCGGCGAGCAGATGCTGCACGGCATCGGCCGCAAGGGCAAGCCGCTGTGGAACGCGACCAACGACAAGGTGTACGGCAGCCGTTACTTCACCTGCGTGCCCTTCGGCGGCCTGGGCGTCACCGCGTCCGACTACGAACTCGCCGCCCTGGACCCCGCCGACGGGTCGACGGTGTGGTCCTTCCAGTTCACCGACGACGGAACCCAGTACAGCAACCCGACGGTCTTCGGCGACACCGTCTACGCACGCCACGGCTCGACGCTCTACGGCGTCAACCGCAAGGGCAAGCAGATCTGGCGGAAGCGCGTCGAGGGCGGCGCCTCCGTCGGCACCCAGTCGCCTGTCGTCCGGAGCGGCCGCGTGTACGTCGCGACCGCCGACGGCATCACCGTGCTCGCGCTCGACTCCTAGGGTCTAGCCGTCGAGGCCGATCGCGAACGCGGCCTCCAGGTCGTGCTGGGAGTAGGTCCGGAACGCCACGTGCGTGTCCGTTCCCTCCACGCCCGGGATCTTGCTGATGCTGCCGGGGATGACCTCGGCGAGGTCCTCGTGCTGCTTGACCCGGACCATGGCGATCAGGTCGTAGGTGCCCGTGACGGAGAAGACCTCGCTCACGGAGTCCAGCGCGGCGATCCGCTCCGCGATCTCGGGGATCCGGTCCACGCTGGTCTTGATGAGGACGATCGCGGTGATCACGGCTGGTTCTCTCCCTCGGGGGACGGAGCTGGGGCGGACTTCACTCTAGTGGTACGGCCGAAGCGCACCCACGCGAAGACCAGGCCCAGGCCGAAGCCCACCAGGTGGGCCAGGTAGGCCACCCCCGGGCCTTCGGAGGCGCGGCCCGCCGCCAGCCACTGCAGCGCCGCCCAGAAGGGGAGCACGACCCAGGCCGGGAAGCGCAGCGGGAGGAAGAAGAGGAACGGCAGGAGACTGGTCACCCGGGCTCCGGGGAAGAGGAACAGGAACGCGCCGAGGACCGCCGAGATCGCCCCGGAGGCACCGACCAGGGACTGCTCGGAGTCGGCGTTGGCGGCCGCGTAGCCCAGCAGCGCGAGATAGCCGCAGCCGACGTAGAAGAGGAGGAACTGCACCCGGCCCATCCGTTCCTCGGCCATCATCCCGAAGACGTAGAGGAAGAGCATGTTGCCCAGCAGATGCACCCAGCTGCCGTGGACGAACAGCGCGGTGGCCGGGGTGAGGGCGGCACCGGGGGAGTTCGCGAACAGCTCGGCCGGGACCACGCCCCAGCGGTGGAAGTAGGCCCGCTGAGCGGCCAGGGCCGCGTCCCCGGTGCCGTACGCCGGATCGAGCCCCGAGGCAGGGCCGACCAGGAAGATCAGAGAGCACAGGGCGATCAGACCGTAGGTGACCGGTGCCGGCCCCCACAGCGACCTGTTCGCTCCACCGACCGTCACCCTCCAGTTACTGATCACGAACACAGAGCATGGCGTAACAGGACGCACCCGCACAGACCGCCTCGCCGTCGGACAGGCCCTGTGGACGCCCGAGCGGCGAGTACCCGCCAGGCCTTAGGGTTACGAGCCACACGCACCGGGACGCCGGTGTGTCACGGACAATGGCTAGTAGGAAAGAGCACAGTCACGATGACGGTTCCCCTCCCGACCGCCTCGACCCGGTGGCGCTGCACCCTCTGCGGCAACCTCACGCGCTTCGACGTGACCCGCTCGTCGAAGGTCGTCGAGTACGTCCACCTCGATCTGGCCGGAGAGCCGAAGGTCGAGGAGCGCGAGGTGGTCAGTGAGACCATCGAGTCGGTGCGGTGCCGCTGGTGCAACGCCGTGGACCAGGTGGAACTCGTGGACAGGCCGGGCGCCGACTCCTGACAGAGCCGGCCCCGCACAGTGATGGGGTGTGACGGATGGTGGAGACACAAGGCGGGGAGCCGGGCGACGGCGCCGCCGAGGTGCTCGACCGTCCGCTGCCCGACGGTGTGCGCCGCAGGGTCGTGCACATCGTCTCGGAGGGCTTCGGCGGGCTGACCGTCGGCGAACTGCCCGCACAGCTCAGGCAGTACGCGCGCTTCGCGCCGAACCGGCGGGCCAAGTTCGCGGGCAACGCCATGGCGGCCGCGCTGGAGACCGATCCGTTGTTCCGTCAGCGGATCGGGGAGAAGTTCAGAGAGGTCCAGCCGGAGCTGGCCGGTGCGCTCGACTCCGGTGCGCCGCCCCCGGCCGCGGATCCGCTCGATGTGGCGGCCGCGGCCTATGTTCTGCGGCCGACCGGCTGGGTCAAGCTGGTCACCGCGGCGGGCGAGGAGGCCCTGCGGGCGGACGCCGAGCGGGCCGACGAGGAGAGCCGCGCCGAGCTGGAGCGGCTGCGCGAGGAGGTCGCCGCCGCCCGCGACCAGACGCGCGCCGAGACCGAGCGGCTGCGCACCGAGCTGGAGTCCGCCAAGAAGGAAGCCGAATCGCTTCACCGAAAGCTGCGCGCGGCACTCAGTGACGTCAAGCGTGGTGAGGCGGCCCTGCGCAAGCTTCAGGGCGAGATGGAGACCGTACGCACCGAGGCGCAGACCCAGGTGTCCGCCGCCGAGAGCGAGTCCCGGCGCCTGAAGGCTCGCCTCGGGGAGTCGGAGGCCGCTCTGGAGGCCACGCGCAGAGCGGCGCGAGAGGGGCGCAGTGTCGAGGACATGCGCGTGCGTCTGCTTCTGGACACCGTTCTGGACGCGGCCCAGGGGCTGCGGCGGGAGCTGGCGTTGCCGCCGGTCTCCGTGCGGCCCGCCGAGACGGTGGACGCGGTCGAACCGGGCCGCATGACCCCGAAGGACATCGCCGCGCGGGCGCTGTCCGAGAACGACCCCGCGATCCTGGACCAGCTTCTGGCCCTGCCCCAGGCGCACTTGGTGGTCGACGGCTACAACGTCACCAAGACCGGCTATCCCCAGATGCCGCTGGAGAAGCAGCGCCTGAGGCTCCTGGGGCAGCTCTCCCAGCTCGCCGCGCAGACCGGGGCGGAGGTGACCTGTGTCTTCGACGGGGCCGAGCTGGCCGCGCCCGTGCTGCTCGCGCCGCCGCGCGGGGTGCGGGTGCTGTTCTCCAAGGCGGGCGTCACCGCCGACGAGTTGATCCGCCAGCTGGTGCGCGCCGAGCCGCCCGGACGGCCGGTGATCGTCGCCTCGACCGACCGCGAGGTCGCCGACGGCATCGCCAAGGCGGGGGCGCGCCCGGTCGCTTCCGCGGTGCTCCTGAAGCGGCTGTCCTAAACATCAAAGTCCAGGCTGAATGACCGAATTAGCCGTATCGTCACGCAACGTAGTGTCAAGTTGACCTCACTGCATGTGAGTTATGTGCAAAGAATGCAGGGCGTGACGAGATTTTGCTCCTGAGGATTTGAACTGATCACGGGTAGGTCACTAGGGTCTGGGCTCGAACCTCCGAGCGGGTGATCACTCAAAAGAAGGAGTTCACCTCCGTGGCGTCCCACCGTCGACCCAAGCAGCCGAGCCGTACGCGCGTGACCGTGCTCACGACCGCAGCCGCTGCCGCCGTGGCCCTCAGTGCCAATGCCGCCAACGCCGCGCCCAGCGAGAAGCCGAGCAAGGACGAGGTCAAGGCGAAGGTCGACGCCCTCTACGAGCAGGCAGAGCAGGCCACCGAGAAGCTCAACGGCGCCAAGGAGAAGCAGGAGAAGCTCCAGAAGGAGATCTCCACCATCCAGGACAACGTGGCCCGCGGCCAGGACGACCTGAACGAACTGCGGGACTCCATAGGCCTCGCCGCCGCCGCGCAGTACCGCAGCGGCACCATCGACTCCTCGCTCCAGCTCTTCCTGTCCTCCAACCCGGAGGACTACCTGGACAAGGCGTCCACCGCGGACCAGCTCAGCTCCCAGCAGGTCGAGGCGCTGAAGAAGATCCAGGAGAAGCAGCGCGAGCTGGCCCAGGACCGCGCCGAGGCCTCCGAGAAGCTCAAGGACCTCTCGAGCACCCGCACCGAACTGGCCAAGCAGAAAAAGGCCGTTCAGGGCAAGCTCGCCGAGGCGCAGAAGCTCCTCAACACGCTGACGGCCGCCGAGAAGGCAGCCCTCGCCGCCGCCGACGCCCGCGCCAGCCGCTCCGCCAGCGAGCGCGTGGACCTCGGTGACGCCACCGCCGCCTCCTCCCGGGCCCTGGCCGCCTTCCATGCCGCCCAGACCCAGCTCGGCAAGCCGTACGTCTACGGCGCCACCGGCACCGCCTCCTACGACTGCTCGGGCCTGACCTCCTGGGCCTACGCCCAGGCCGGCATCACCATCCCGCGCACCTCCCAGGCCCAGGCCAACGCCGGCACGCGCATTTACAGCATGAGCGACCTCAAGGTCGGCGACCTGGTCATCTTCTACGGCGACCTGCACCACGTCGCCCTGTACGCGGGCAACGGCCAGGTCATCCACGCCCCGCGCACCGGCACGGTCGTGCGCTACGAGTCGATCAACAACATGCCGTTCCAGTTCGGCGTGCGCATCAACTGAGCCTCCTGACCGCTCAAGATCGCGACGACTCGCCGCCCGTTCGGGCGAATCGCGACAACCACAACTGACCGCCCGCCCCGCCCATGACCTGCGTCATAGGCGGGGTGTCACGTTGTGCGCCCCCGGAGGTCGTTGGATACGCCCCCGCCGCGGGGCTACTGTCGGCCGCGTTTCCCCCTCGCCGGGGAACGTCTCTGTCCGCCAGTGGAAGGAGCGCGGCTTCCCGTGGGGTCCCATCGCCGCCTTGTCCAGACGTCCGGGTTCAACCGGGGCGCCGGTGCCGCCCTGTCCGTGCTGTCCGCGGCGGCCGCCGCGCTCGGCGCCGTACCGGCCGTCGCCGCCCCGTCCGACGACACCCGGGCCGAGGTGGACCGTCTCTACGAGGAGGCCGAGCACGCCACCGAGGCCTACAACAAGGCGGACGAGCGCGCCGACTCGCTGCGCGAGGAGGTCGGAACCGCGCAGGACGAGATCGCGCGGCAGCAGGAGCGCATCAACTCCATGCGGGAGGCGCTCGGTTCGCAGGCCGGCGCCCAGTACCGCTCCGGCGGCCTCGACCCGTCCCTCGCGCTGCTGTTCTCCGACGACCCGGACGAGTACCTCGACAAGGCCGCCGTCCTCGACCGGATCAACGCCCATCAGGCGGGTGCGCTCAAGGACCTCCAGGAGGCCATGCGCGAACTCGCCCAGGAGCGCAGCGAAGCGGCACAAAAGCTCGGTGAACTGGAGAAGAGCCGCAAGGCCGTCGCCTCCCACAAGCGGACCGTCGAGAGGAAGCTCGCCAGAGCGCGCGAGCTGCTCAACTCCCTGCCGTCCGACGAACGCGCCGCCTACGACCGGGCCTCCCGCTCCGGCCGCTCCGGGATGTCCGACCTCTCGGGTGCGGTGGCGCCCTCGGGCCGGGCGGCCGCCGCGGTGGCCGCCGCGCAGTCCGCGATCGGCATGCCGTACGTGTGGGGCGCCAACGGGCCCACCGGCTTCGACTGTTCGGGCCTGATGCAGTGGGCCTACGCCCAGGCCGGCGTCTCCCTGCCCCGCACGTCCCAGGCCCAGCGCTACGCCGGCCGCCAGGTCCCGCTCTCCCAGGCGCGCCCCGGCGACCTGGTCACCTACCGGGGCGACGCCAGCCATGTCGGCATGTACGTCGGCAACGGTCAGGTCGTCCACGCCCCCTATCCCGGTGCCCCGGTGCGCTACGACCCGGTGGGCATGATGCCGGGGGCGACGGTCACGCGCCCCTGACCGACGGCTCCGATACCCGTACGATCGGGAAACATGGCTGGTCGAAGGCGGGCGTCGAAACACGGTGTCGTGGTGCTGTGCCTGCTGCTGACCTCGCTGGTGGCCTGCGGCGGGAGGCCGACGGCCACCGACACCGCGAAGGCCGACGTGCAGCGCGTCCTCGACCGGCGGGCCACCGCTGTCCTCGACCGGGACAAGGCGGCGATCGCCGAGACGGGCACCGCGAGTTGGTTCGAGGACGTCAGCGCGGTGCCGCTCGCCTCCTGGTCCTACAAGGTCACCGGCGTCCACCGCAGCGGCTCCACCGCCACCGCCGACGCGGAACTGCGCTACCAGGTCCAGGGCTACGACAGTGCCCCCGTCACCGTCGCCCGCACCCTGGCCCTCTCCCTGGACGCGTCCGACCAGTGGTACGTCGTCGGTGAGGAGCCCGCCAAGAAGGCCCCGCAGCAGCTGTGGGACCAGGGCGAGGTGACCGTCGTCCGCGGAAAGCACAGTCTGGTCCTCGGCGTCGGACAGTCCGGTGAGAAGCTGCACTCCTTCGCGGATCTGGCCGACCATGCCGTGCCCGCCGTGTCGGACGCCTGGGGCACCGCGTGGTCCCGGCACGTCGTCGTTCTCGTACCGAGGTCCGTGGCGGGGATGGGGGGCCTGCTCGGCTCGCCCGCCTCCTCGTACCGTGGGATAGCGGCCGTCACCACCGGCGAGACCGGCGCCCCGGCGCAGGCGCCCGCGGACCGGATCATCGTCAACCCCGACGCCTACGGCCTCCTCGGCACTGTGGGCGGGCAGGTCGTGCTCACCCACGAGACCACCCATGTCGCCACCCGCGCCGACACCACCGCCGCGACTCCGCTGTGGTTGTCGGAGGGGTACGCCGACTGGGTCGGTTACCGCGGCACCGGACGCACCCCGGCCGAGGCCGCACCGGAGCTGGGAGAGGCCGTCGCCGAGCGCCGGGTGCCGACGGTCCTGCCGTCCGACGCGGACTTCGGTTTCGCCGGCAGCGCGACCGCGCTCGCCACGTCCTACGAGAGCGGCTGGATGGCCTGCCGGATGATCGCGGACCGGTGGGGCGAGGCCGAGCTGGGCGAGTTCTACCGGGCCGTGGGCACGCACACGAAGCGGCCGGGGGCGGTGGAGGAGGCCATGGCGAAGGTGCTCGGCACCGACCTGAAGGCATTCACGGCCGAGTGGCGGGAGTATCTGCGGGCTCAGCTCGGCTGATCCAACCGCTCGATGGCTTCCGCCAGCCACGCCCGCTCGGCCTGGCCGGTCGCCCGCGCCACCCGCAGCATGCCCTGCCGGAACAGGTCGTCCGTCTCCTCCGCGCCCACCGGTTCGCCGCCGTCGTAGAAGAAGCTGGTCGGCGTCTGGAGGAAATCCAGCCGCCGGCGCAGTACGGCTGCCTGCTCCCGCCGGTCCGGCAGGTGCCGCAGGAACGCGAGGACGGTGTTGAAACGGACCTGGTCGGTGATCTCGGCCTGTTTCGGGTGCCGCAGCCGCTCCAGCAGTTCCTCGCGCCCCAGACCGGTCAGTGACAGCGTCCGACGAGGGGCCGCACTCGCGCCCGGCTCCGCCCGCTCGTCGAGCTTGCCCGCCGTGACGAGACGCGTGATCGCCGGATAGAGCGCGCCGTCGCTGACCGGGCGGACATGGCCGGTGAGCGCCTTGATGCGCTCCTTGAGTTCGTAGCCGTGCAGGGGTTCTTCGGCGAGGAAGCCGAGGATCGACAGCTCCAGCACTGCATTCCTCCTTGCGGGGGTCGTGACGTCATGCTACCTCTTATCGAGCTATCTCTATTCGAGGTAGCTCGAATAGAGGGGGACTCCGGATGAACAGCCATCGCAAACAACTCGTCGTGCTCGCCCATCCCGTCTACCTCGGCCTGCTGGCCTCCGTCGCCGCCGGGATCATCAACACCGTGTGGGTCTCCCGGCTCGGCGGGCCCGCCGTCGCCGCCGTGGCCGTCGCCACCAACACCGAGAACGTGCTGCTCGGCGTGGCGCTCGTCTTCGCCTCCGGGACGACCGTGCTGGTGGCGCACGCCCGGGGCGCGCGGGATCCCGGCGGGGTGCGGGCGGCCGTGCGCGGCGGCGTGGCGCTGTGGGCGCTGGTCACCCCGGTGGTCGCCGTGGGCGGCTTCCTGCTGCGCGAGCCGCTGGCCCGGCTGGTGCTCGACGGCGGGCGGGCCGTGTCCCTGGCCACCGCCTACTTCGCGATCTCGATGCCCGGCATCGCCGTCTTCTTCGCCCAGCAACTCGTCGACGGCATCCTCAAGGGCGCCGGCGACACCCGGACCCCCATGCGGCTCGCTCTCCTCGCGAACGGGCTGATCCTGGTGGGCGATCCGTTCCTGATCCACGGGTACGGCGTCCAGGGCGCCGCGACCTCCACCGTGCTGTGCCGGGGCCTGACCCTCGGGGTGGGACTGCTCGCCCTGCGCCGGAACACGCTGCTCCGATCGCGCCCGGGTGGCCCGGCCGGTGTCCCGCTGCGCGCGACGCTGACCACCGGGCTGCCCATGGCCGCCGACTTCACCGTGCGCCAGGGCGGCGCGCTCGTGCTGATGGCGATCGTTGCGCGGCTCGGGGTGACGGCGGTGGCCGCCTACTCCCTCGCGTACAAGGTCATGTACGTGGCAACCATGGCCTTCTACGCCGTTCGGCAGGCCGCCTCCATCCACACCGCGCACCTGCGGGGCGCCGGACGGGACGCGCGGCGGGTGATCGGGCGGGAGGCGGCGGTCGTGTCCGGCGCGGTGGGGCTCGTGGCGGCGGTGCTGCTCTTCGTGACCGCCCCCTGGATCATGGCCGCCTTCGGCGCGGGCCCCGAAGTCGCCCACGACGGCGTGCTCTTCCTGCGCTGCGTAGGGCCGTACCTGCTGCTGATGGCGTGCTTCATCGCGCTCGGCGGGGTCTTCGAGGGCAGTGGACAGGCGCGGGCGCTGCTGCGGGTGACGCTGCTCGGCACGGTGGCCCAGCTGGTGCTGGCGTACGGCTGCACGGGCCTCGGACTGCCCGGCGTGTGCCTGGCGATGGCGCTGGCCATGGCCCTTCAGTGCGGAGTGGTGACGGTGCTGTTCCGGCGGACGCGTGCCGGGGTTCAGGAAGAGGCGGAGGCCTCCTGGGCGGGAGCCTCGGCCTGATCCGGCACCGGGACCGCCAGGGCGGGCTTGTGGACCGTCGCCTTCCACAGCTCGCGCATGCCGATGACGGTGGCGAGAACCAGCAGGCCGTTGCGCGCGATCAGGAGGACGATGCCGCGTGGGGTGCTCCCCACGACGTCCGCGAACCAGATCGGGAACTCCAGGACCGTCACGAAGCACGCCATGAGCACCATGACGGCCGGCACGCCCATCCGGCTCGCGCGAAAGCACAGACAGGCCGCCGCGAGACCGACCAGCCACACCATGTACTGCGGGCTGATCACGCGGCTGGTGGTGGTGAACATCAGCACCGCCACCAGCGCCGCGTCGGCCGCCGTGTGCGCCTCGAACCGGGTGGCCGCGAGCCGCCACAGCAGCAGCAGTCCGAAGGCCATGCCGGTCAGCGCGAGCGCGGCGGTGCTGACCATGGTCACCCAGGGGCCGAGGAACTCGACCGAGCCGTAGTTGAGCAGGACCGAGCCCTCCCAGCCGTGGTGCCGGGCGATGTGGAAGACCAGCGAGCCCAGCGACTCCACCTCGGTGCCCCGCTCCCGCTGGAAGGTCAGGAAGGCGAAGGCCCCGGGCATCGCGACGGAGAACAGTCCGGCCACCACCACGACCGTCACCGTCGCCGCGGCCCAGACGCTCCGCCTGCGGATCCCGACGAGGATCAGCGCGGGCCACACCTTCAGCAGCGCCCCGAACCCCACCAGCGCCCCGGCAACCTTCGGATGCCGGGCGGCCGCCAGGACCGCGGCGACGGCCACCACGGTCACCATCACGTCGTAGCGGGAGTAGACGGTCGGGCCGAGCAGGGGTACGCCCGCCACCCACACCCAGGCTCCCCGCAGCCGCCGTCCGGGGCGCACGCCCGCGTACAGCAGCAGGAGGAGGGCGGCCAGGTCCGCGGCGAAGGCCATGAGGAAGAAGGCCTGCGTGTACTCCAGGAAGGGCAGCAGCGCGGGGGAGAGGATCGCGAGCGCCGCGGCGGGCGGATACTGCCAGGTCACGTCGGACTGCGGGAACGTTCCGGTGCGCAGGACGTCGTACCAGCCCTGGTAGATGACCGACACGTCACTGGTGACGTCCGGCCCGGGGAAGGCGTACACCTTGAAGACGAACAAAAGCAGCAGCAGCCTGGTCACGCCCCAGGTCAGCAGCAGCCACGTCAGGCACCGCCGCACGCCCGTCGTCTCCACGTGGTTCCCCGCCGTTCGCCGTCGCCCTGAAATGGTTGCTTGAGGAGAACATGATGTCCCGCTCTCCTGTGAGGGTGCCATAAGAGCAGCCGTCCCCGGCTGTGAGCTGCCGGTTCGGTAGGGTCGGCGGCGATGCACAAGACCCTGATCGTGACGAACGACTTCCCGCCCCGCCCGGGTGGCATCCAGGCGTTCCTGCACAACATGGCGCTGCGGCTCGACCCCGAGCGCCTGGTCGTCCACGCCTCCACCTGGAAGCGGAGCCGGGAGGGCGTCGAGGCGACCGCCGCCTTCGACGCGGAGCAGCCCTTCACCGTCGTACGGGCTTCCACGACCATGCTGCTGCCGACGCCCGGGGCCACCCGCAGGGCCGTCGGGCTGCTGCGTGAGCACGGCTGTACGTCGGTGTGGTTCGGGGCGGCCGCGCCGCTAGGGCTGATGGCGCCGGCGCTCAGGAGGGCGGGTGCCGAGCGACAGGTCGCCACGACCCACGGGCACGAGGCCGGGTGGGCCCAACTGCCCGCAGCGCGGCAGCTGCTGGGCCGGATCGGGGAGTCGACCGACACCATCACCTACCTCGGCGAGTACACCCGCTCGCGGATCGCCGGCGCGCTGACGCCGCAGGCGGCCGGGCGGATGGTGCAGCTGCCGCCGGGCGTCGACGAGAAGACCTTCCATCCCGGCTCGGGCGGCGACGCCGTGCGGGCGCGGCTGGGGCTGACGGAGCGGCCGGTGGTCGTGTGCGTGTCCCGGCTCGTGCCGCGCAAGGGGCAGGACACGCTGATCCTCGCCATGCCGCGGATCCTCACGAAGGAGCCCGACGCCGTTCTGCTGATCGTCGGCGGCGGGCCCTACGAGAAGGAGCTGCGCCGGCTCGCCCGCGAGACCGGTGTCGCCGACTCCGTGCGCTTCACCGGAGCCGTGCCCTGGGCCGAGCTGCCCGCCCACTACGGCGCCGGGGACGTCTTCGCGATGCCGTGCCGGACCCGCCGGGGCGGGCTCGACGTCGAGGGGCTCGGGATCGTCTACCTGGAGGCCTCCGCGACCGGCCTGCCGGTCGTCGCCGGGGACTCCGGAGGTGCCCCGGACGCGGTCCTCGACGGCGAGACCGGCTGGGTCGTGCGCGGCGGATCGGTCGAGGAGACCGCCGAGCGGATCGTCGTCCTCCTCGGCGACGCGGAACTGCGGAGGCGCATGGGGGAGCGGGGACGGGAGTGGGTCGAGGAGAAGTGGCGATGGGATTTGTTGGCGGAAAAGTTGAAGACCCTGCTATAGCCGGAGGCCGATAATCCGCCGATGCTGCGCGCATGACAGTAAAACTGATACAGCGTCATCTGACTAGACGTCAGATCCTTGGTATGGCCGCCCTCCAGACGGCGGCCACTCTCGGCTTCACCCGTGTCGGGCTCCAGTCGGCCCGCGCGGACGAGCCCGCCGCGGTCGAGTCCGCGCCCGCCATCGTCGTCGGATCCGGTTACGGCGCCTCCGTCGCCGCCCTGCGCCTCGGCCAGGCCGGCATCCGCACCCTCGTCCTCGAGATGGGCCGGCTCTGGAACACCGCCGGCCCCGACGGCAACGTCTTCTGCAACACCGCCAACCCCGACCAGCGCTCCATGTGGTTCCGCACCCGCACCGAGGCGCCGCTGGCCACCTTCCTGTGGCTGGACGTCGTCAACAAGGACATCACGCCCTACCCCGGCGTCCTGGACCGCGTCCGCTTCTCCCACATGTCTGTCTTCGTGGGCCGCGGGGTCGGCGGCGGCTCCCTGGTCAACGGCTCGATGGCGGTCACCCCGCTCCAGTCCTACTTCGCCGAGCAGTTCCCGGGCGTCGACACCGCGGAGATGTACAACACGTACTTCCCGCGCGCCCGCGCCATGCTCGGCGTCAACACCGTCGACCCGGCCTGGTTCGAGTCGACCGAGTGGTACCAGTTCAGCCGGGTCTCCCGGAAGCACGCCGGCAACACCGGCCTGAAGACCACCTTCGTGCCCAGCGTCTACGACTTCGGCTACATGCAGCGCGAGGCCGCCGGTACCGCCACCAAGTCCGCCCTCGGCCAGGAGGTCATCTACGGCAACAACCACGGCAAGAAGAGCCTCGACAAGACGTATCTGGCGTCCGCGCTCGGCACCGGCAACGTCACCATCCACACCATGGAGAAGGTCACCGGGATCAGCCGGGCGGGCGACGGCAGTTGGGTGCTGACCGCCGACCGGATCGACTACACCGGCGCGGTCGTCGAGACCAAGCAGTACGGCTGCACCTATCTGTTCCTGGGCGGCGGCAGCCTGGGCACGAGTGAACTGCTGCTCCGGTCGAAGCAGTCGGGGACCCTCCCGGCGCTGGACGCGAGCGTCGGGGCCGGCTGGGGCCCCAACGGCAACGTGATGCTCGGGCGGGCCAACCATCTGTGGGACACCGTCGGCGCCAACCAGTCGACCATGCCGGTCATGGGCATCGACGACTGGGCCAACACCGACAACCCCGTCTTCGCCGAGATCGCGCCTTTGCCCACGGGACTCGAGCACTGGGTCAGCCTCTATCTGGCGATCACCAAGAACCCGCAGCGCGCCAGATTCTCGTACGGCAGCGGGGGACTGGGCCTCGACTGGAGCAGCGCGCAGAGCTCGGTCTCCTCCGGCATGGCCAAGAAGCTCTTCGACCGGATCAACTCCGCCAACTCGACCATCTACCGGTACGACCTCTTCGGCTCCCCCAGCAGGGTCTTCGCCGACGACTTCACCTACCACCCGCTGGGCGGCTGTGTGCTGGGCAGGGCCACCGACAACTACGGCCGGGTGAAGGGCTATCCGAAGCTCTACGTCACCGACGGCTCGCTGATCCCCGGCAACATCGGGGTCAACCCGTTCGTCACCATCACCGCGCTCGCCGAACGCACGATGGCGCGGGTCCTCGCCGAGGACACCGCGCCATGACGCTCTTCCCACAGGCGTTCTACTTCGCGTAGATCGCCTCGATCTCGTCCGCGTAGTCCTTCGCCACCACGTTCCGCTTGAGCTTCAGCGAGGGCGTGAGGTGGCCCGTCTCCTCCGTGAACTGGGAGGACAGAATGCGGAACTTCCGCACCGATTCCGCCTTCGACACCGCGGCGTTGCCGTCGTCGATCGCGGCCTGGATCGCCGCGTTCAGGTCCGCGTCCCCGGCCAGCGACGCCGCGGTGGAACCCGCCGGCTTGCCGTGCTCCTCGGCCCAACGGCCCAGGAACTCCTCGTCGACGGTGATCAGCGCGCCCACGAACGGCCGTCCGTCGCCCACCACCATGCACTCCGCGACCAGCGCGTGCGCACGGATACGGTCCTCGATCACGGCCGGCGCGACGTTCTTGCCGCCCGCGGTGACGATGATCTCCTTCTTGCGACCGGTGATCCTGAGGTAACCGTCCTCGTCGAGGGTGCCGATGTCACCGGTGTGGAACCAGCCGTCGGTCAGCGCCTCGGCCGTGGCGGCCTCGTTGTTCCAGTAGCCCTTGAACAGGTGCTCGCCGTGCAGCAGCACCTCGCCGTCGTCCGCGATCCGGATCACCGAGCCCGGCAGCGGCTGACCGACCGTGCCGATCTTCGTGCGGTCCCACGGGTTGAACGCGGTCGCGGCACAGGACTCGGTCAGGCCGTAGCCCTCCAGGACCGTGAAGCCGATGCCGCGGAAGAAGTGGCCCAGGCGCTCGCCGAGCGGGGCGCCGCCGGAGATGGCGTACTCGCCCTTGCCGCCGAGGACCGCGCGCAGCTTGCTGTAGACCAGTTTGTCGAAGGTCTTGTACTTGATCTTCAGGCCGAGCGACGGACCCGACGGGGTGTCCAGAGCCTTGCTGTAGGCGATCGCCGTGTCGGCGGCCTTGTCGAAGATCTTGCCCTTGCCGTCCGCCTGCGCCTTGGCGCGCGCCGAGTTGTAGACCTTCTCGAAGACACGCGGGACGCCCAGGATCAGCGTCGGCCGGAAGGACGCCAGCTCGTCGGTGAGGTTCTTGATGTCCGGGACCATGCCCAGCTTGATCGGCGCCATCATCGGCGCGATCTGCACGAGCCGGCCGAAGACGTGCGCGAGTGGCAGGAAGAGCAGCACCGAGCACTCACCGGTGCGGAACAGCGGGCGCAGCCGCTCCACGATGTTGCCGCACTCCGCGAAGAAGCTGCGGTGGGTGAGCACACAGCCCTTGGGGCGGCCGGTGGTGCCGGAGGTGTAGACGATGGTCGCCGGGTCGTCGGCCTTCGCCAGCGAGCTGCGCTCCTCCACGGCCGCGTCGCTGATGTCCTTGCCCGCGCGGGCCAGCTCCTCGATCCCGCCGCCCTCGATCTGCCAGACGTGCTTGAGGGCGGGCAGTGAGTCGCGCACCGACTCGACGGCCGCGGTGTGACCGTCCAGCTCCACGACGCAGGCGGTCGCGCCCGAGTCGCCGAGGATCCACTGGATCTGCTCCGGCGAACTGGTCTCGTACACCGGCACGGTGATCGCGCCCGCGCTCCAGATCGCGAAGTCGAGCAACGTCCACTCGTAGCGGGTACGGGACATCAGGCCGACCCGGTCGCCCGGCTGGACGCCGGAGGCGATGAGCCCCTTGGCGGCGACGTGCACCTCGGCCAGGAACGCCGTGGCCGTCACGTCCTGCCACTGACCGCCCACCTTGCGGGCGATGACGGCGACGTCGGGATGCTGCGCGGCGTTTCTACGGACGATGTCGGTGAGATTGCCGTCCGCAGGGACCTCGTACAAAGCCGGAAGGCTGAACTCGCGCAAGACTGCTGCTCCTCATAGGGCGCCGGCGCCACGACGTTGTGTGATGCGACGGTCGGTCCAAGGCTCGGGCAGGTGCTCAGAGATTCAGTAATTGAAAGCTGAGCACGACTGGACTGCCCGGACGTTACCCGCCGGTATGGCTTCTTCGACAGGGGGTCCCGGCGAGATGTTCGCTGCGTCACACGGATTGGGGTTCTTCGCGCACAGTAGTCCACCTGCTTACTGACTGGCCAGTAACCGCAGGACCGGTCGGCTCTGTTCACGTATGCCGCACAGGCTTACTCTTGATCGTCATGGCACCCACACCGGCCGGAAACCGGAAGACGCGCGTACACGTGGTCAGCGATGTGCACGGCAATGCCCGTGCCCTGGCCAGAGCCGGCGAGGGTGCCGACGCCCTGATCTGCCTGGGTGACCTCGTTCTCTTCCTCGACTACGCCGACCACTCGCGCGGGATCTTCCCCGACCTGTTCGGGACGGAGAACGCCGACCTGATCGTGGAACTGCGCACCGCCCGCCGTTTCGAGGAGGCGCGAGAGCTCGGGGCCCGGCTGTGGGGCGGAATCGGCGCCGACCGGGCCTCCGTGATCGAGAAGGCGGTGCGCAAGCAGTACGCCGAGATGTTCGCCGCCTTCCCGACACCGACGTACGCGACCTACGGCAATGTCGACATGCCGCCTCTGTGGCCGGAGTACGCGGGACCCGGTACGACCGTGCTCGACGGCGAGCGGGTGGAGATCGGCGGCTGGACGTTCGGCTTCGTGGGCGGCGGCCTCAGGACCCCCATGCGGACGCCGTACGAGATCAGCGACGAGGAGTACGCGGCGAAGATCGAGGCGGTCGGCGAGGTGGACGTGCTGTGCACACACATCCCGCCGGAGGTGCCGGAGCTGGTGTACGACACGGTGGCGCGGCGGTTCGAGCGGGGGAGCCGGGCGTTGCTGGACGCGATCCGCCGCACCCGGCCCCGGTACTCGTTGTTCGGTCACGTCCACCAGCCTTTGGTCCGGCGGATGCGGATCGGGGCGACCGAGTGCGTGAACGTGGGGCACTTCGCGGGGAGTGGGAAGCCGTGGGCGCTGGAATGGTGAGTCCGGACGCGCGGTAGCCTTCACGCTGCACAGACGTGCGTACCACCCTTCCTCACCGGACCGTATCTGGAGGAGCCACGGCGATGGCGGAACACACCAGTTCGAGCATCACGATCGAAGCTGCGCCTGCCGACGTCATGGCGGTGATCGCGGACTTCGCCCGCTACCCGGACTGGACGGGCGAGGTGAAGCAGGCGGAGGTCCTCTCGACGGACGCCTCCGGCCGGGCCGAGCAGGTCCGGCTGGTCATGGACGCGGGTGCCATCAAGGACGACCAGGTCCTCGGCTACACATGGACCGGCGAGAACGAGGTCTCCTGGACGCTGGTGAAGTCCCAGATGCTGCGGCAACTGGACGGTTCGTATGTGCTGAAGCCGACGGGCGCGGGGGCGACGGAGGTCACGTACCTGCTGACGGTCGACGTCAAGATCCCGATGCTCGGCATGATCAAGCGCAAGGCGGAGAAGGTCATCATCGACCGGGCGCTGGCGGGGTTGAAGAAGCGGGTGGAGTCGGGGAAGTAGGGGTCCGCGAATCGGCTGCGGGCCGGTGGGGGCCGGTCGCGCAGTTCCCCGCGCCCCTGGGTAGGTGCAGTCACGCCGGCTGCAACGCGCCCGCGGCCGCAAGAGCGCGCAACCAGGCACGTCTTTGTGTCCGTTACGGTTCACCCCTATGCGCACCATCCTGATCACCGGCCCCGGCGGCAGCGGTCGTACGACGGTCGCCGCCGCCACCGCCCTACGCGCCGCAGGCGACGGCCTCCGCACCCTGGTGCTGAGTGCCGACCGCACGGACACCCTGGGCACGACGCTCGGCGCGACAACGGGCCCCACCCCTACCCGGATCACCCCGAACCTCACCGCCTGGCGCCCCGACGCCACCGCCGGTTTCCGGGATGATCTCGCCCGCTTCCAGGACCGTGCCTCCCACGTGCTCGACCTGCTCGGCGCCTCCCGCCTGGACACCGAGGAGGTCACCCCCCTGCCAGGCGCCGAGGAACTCACCCTCCTGCGGGCCCTGCGCGACGCGGCGCTCTCCGAGCGGCACGAGCTGCTCGTCGTGGACCTGCCGCCCACCCAGCAGGCCCTCGCCCTCCTCTCCCTCCCCGAGGAACTCCGCCGCTACCTGCGCCGTCTGCTCCCGGCCGAGCGCCAGGCCGCCGCGGGCCTTCGCCCCATGCTCGGAAGGCTCGCCGGCGTCCCCATGCCCTCGGAGTGGCTGTACGAGACCGCCGCCCGCTGGGACACGGAACTCGGCGCGGTCGAGGCCGTCCTCGCCGATCGAGGGACCGTCGTGCGACTCGTCGCCGAACCCGGCCCCGCCGGCACCGACGACGTACGGTCCGCAAGCCTCGCCCTCGCCCTGCGCGGCCTGCGCCCCGACGCCCTGATCGCCAACCGCGTCGTATCGGAGGAGTGGCCCGCCGGCCTGGTCGCCCAGCAGCGCAAGGCCGTGGAGGAGTGGCAGGAGCCGTACGACGTCCATGCCGTCCCTCATCTCGGCCACGACCCGCGCGGCGCCGACGACCTCAGCGCCCTCGCCGTCCCCGAGGTCAACGACACGACGTCCACTGTCGAGTGGCCTGTCGTGGATCACCTCGCCGAGGACGGCGTCCTGGTGTGGCACCTCCCGCTGCCCGGCGCCATACGCGACGAGCTGGAACTGATCCGGCGCGGCGACGAACTCCTCGTCAGCGCGGGGCAGTTCCGCCGGATCGTCCCGCTGCCCTCGGCCCTGCGCCGCTGCACCGTCGCCGGCGCCGCCCTGCGCGAGGGCGAGCTGCGGATCCGGTTCGCGCCGGACCCGGATCTGTGGCCCCGGACCCCGTGAACCGTGTACGCCCGTTCGGGTAACGTCGTAGGGACGAACCGTAGTCAGGAGGTCGTCATGAGCGAAGAGCTCCCCCCGTCCGACGCCGGAGACCGCGAGCCCGTGGACTCCGTGGACGAGGTACGGGCGACCGACGCCGACGCGTGGGCGACGGCGGTCGCGGAGGACCTCGCGGCGGAGAAGGCCCGCCGCCGCACCCAGTACGGCCCGCCCCCGGGCTCGGCCGCCGAGGAGCTGCGCAAGCTCGTCGACAACGTCGCCGAGAAGCTGTCCGGCCTCCAGTCCCCGCTCCTCGGTGGCATCGCCGGACCCGCCGCCCAGCAGGTGGTCAAGCAGGTCGTCCAGCAGGCCAAGGCCGCGGTCGAGCCGGTCATCGAACGCAACCCGGACGTCTTCGACCACCTTGCCGCCGCGGGGGGCGAGCTCCTCGCCGCCTACCGCTCCGCGGTGCAGGCACAGGAGCAGCGCTGGAGCCGCCGCGACGACGACACCCTGCGCGACCGGGGCGAGGACCCCGGCCCCGGCGAGCGCATCGACTTGGACTGAAACCCCCTGACGGCAGGGGCTCGGGTACGGTTGGCCGTAGCGGGGCTCGACCGAAACTGAGGGATTCATGGGACTCACCATCGGCGTCGACATCGGCGGCACGAAGATCGCGGCCGGCGTGGTCGATGAGGAAGGCAACATCCTCTCGACCCACAAGGTGCCGACCCCGGGCACGGCCGAGGGCATCGTGGACGCGATCGCCTCGGCGGTGGAGGGCGCGCGCGCCGGGCACGCGATCGTGGGCGTGGGCATCGGTGCGGCCGGATACGTCAACCGCCAGCGCTCGGAGGTCTACTTCGCGCCCAACATCCACTGGCGCAACGAGCCGCTGAAGGAGAAGGTCGAGACCCGAGTCGGCCTTCCGGTCGTCGTGGAGAACGACGCCAACGCGGCCGCGTGGGGCGAGTACAAGTTCGGCGCGGGCAAGGGCCACCGCAACGTCATCTGCATCACCCTGGGCACCGGCCTCGGCGGCGGCATCATCATCGGCAACAAGCTCCGCCGCGGCCACTTCGGTGTGGCGGCCGAGTTCGGCCACATCCGCATGGTGCCCGACGGTCTCCTGTGCGGCTGCGGCAGCCAGGGCTGCTGGGAGCAGTACGCCTCCGGCCGCGCCCTGGTGCGCTACGCCAAGCAGCGTGCCAACGCCACCCCGGAGAACGCCGAGATCCTCCTCGGTCTCGGCGACGGCAGCCCCGACGGCATCGAGGGCAAGCACATCTCCATGGCCGCCCGCCAGGGCGACCCGGTGGCCGTCGACTCCTACCGCGAGCTCGCCCGCTGGGCCGGCGCCGGCCTCGCCGACCTGGCCTCCCTCTTCGACCCCTCCGCGTTCATCGTCGGCGGCGGCCTCTCCGACGAGGGAGAGCTGGTCCTGGACCCGATCCGCAAGTCCTACAAGCGCTGGCTGGTGGGCGGCAACTGGCGTCCGGTCGCCGACGTCATCGCGGCCCAACTGGGCAACAAGGCGGGTCTGGTGGGCGCGGCGGACCTGGCGAGAGAGCCCGACCCGATCATGTAAACAGGCATGGAGTGGACCTCCTCAGGGGCGCGGGGCCCTCGCACACACCTCGCGCCCCTCCCTCCTGGGCGTAAATTGATCCACATGGTTCCGGTCAAAGTCCTGAGCTACAACATCCGCTCGATGCGAGACGACACAGACGCGCTGGCCCGAGTCATCAAGGCCTGCGAACCCGATCTCGTACTGATCCAGGAAGCCCCCCGCTTCTTCCGCTGGCGCAAGAAGCTGGCAAGGCTGGCGTCAGCCACGGGACTGGTCATCCTGACCGGCGGCGGCACAGCGGCGGGCCCCGCGATCCTCTGCAACCTGCGGGCAACGGTCGAACGTACGGAAGACGTCCTCCTCCCTCTCACTCCCGGCCACCACAGAAGAGGCTTCGCCACAGCCGTCGTACGACTCGGCGGCGCCCGCCTCGGCGTCCTGAGCTGTCACCTGTCGTTGCAGGAGGACGAGCGCTACGACCAGGCGGGGATGCTCCTCGACCGCGTCGCCGGCATGGGCGTGGACCACGTCATCGCGGGCGGCGACCTGAACGACCGCCCCACCGGCCGCACCTTCAGGCGCCTCGCCACGAACCTCCAGGACTGCTGGGCGACCAGCCCGACGGGCGCCGAACACACCTGGACCCACTCGAAACCCCACCAGCGCATCGACGCGATCTTCGCCACGAAGGGCATCGAGGTGCTCGGCTGCGGAGTCCCCACGCACCTCCCCGGGATCACGCAGGCAGACATGAGGGCGGCCACCGACCATCTTCCGGTCCTGGCCGCCCTCGGAATCCCCGCGAACTGAGCCGGACTAGACCACGGCACCCCGCCCGGGATCCTCGTCGTCCTCGTCGTCCGCCCGCATCCGCGTCACCAGCGTGACGAAGCCACCCAGGAACCCGCCGATCCCCGCCGTGGCCAGCCACCACGTCATCTCCCAGCCGAGCAGCACCGCGACCAGCAGCAGAACCGGGCCGCCCAGCACTCCCAGCCAGGCGAACCTCGAGGTGGTGTCGGCGGACGGCAGCGGTGGCGGCTCCGGGGGGACGAAGTGCCCCTCGTCGTCCTCCTCGAAGTCCTCCTCGGACGGCTCGGGCGCGCTGTAGTCACGAGGCCCGACGCCGGGTGCGAAGGCGACGGAACCGCCCAGCGGCTTCGCCGGGTTCTCGTCCTGCTTCGGCGCGTCCTTCTTCGCCCCGTCCTTCGTGGGCTGCGTCTCCGTGATCGTCGGCTCGTCGTTCGTCTCGGTCTCGAGCAGCGCGAGATCCTCGACCGACTTGAACGGCTTCGTGCCCGGCGGGTCTTTCGGCTCCTCGCCGTACCCGGCCACGATGGCCGCCCACGCGGCCTCCTCGTCGAACGGGACGCCCTGCTCGTCCGGCTCGCGGTCCTCGCGGTCGGAGTCGTGCTCAGCCACGTGCGGCCGTCCCTTCGCTGCCGATGCCGGTGGTGTGCCGGCCGATGAACGCGAGGCTCTCGTCGAAAATCCGCTCCGCGTCATGGTCCAACGTCGCCACGTGGTAGCTCTGTTCCAGCACGATCTCAGTTACGTCCGTCGACGACACCCGGCTCAGCACACGCGCGGAATCGGCCGCCGGCACCACATGGTCCTGGGCGCTGCGCAGCACCAGCAGCGGCTGGGTGACCTGCGGCAGCTCGCCGTCGACCTGCCGGAAGAAGGTGCGCAGGGAGTGCGCAGCGTGCAGCGGCACCTTGTCGTACCCCAGCTCGACGCTGCCCTCCTTGGCGATGTCGCTGGCGATCCCGGGCGCCGTACGGACGAAGTGGCGGGCCACCGGAAGGGCGTACGGCGCGAGGCCGTGCATGCGGTTCGCCGGGTTGACGACCACGACGCCGCTCACCGCGTCCCCGTGCTTGGCGGCCAGCCTGAGGGCCAGGGTGCCGCCCATCGACAGGCCGGCCACGAACACGGAGGTGCAGCGCTCGCTGAGGGCGCGCAGCTCGCGGTCCACCTCGGCGTACCAGTCCTGCCAGCCGGTGAGGGCCATGTCCTGCCAGCGGGTGCCGTGCCCGGGCAGGAGCGGCAGGGAGACCGTCAGGCCGTGCTCGGCGAGGTGCTGGGCCCAGGGGCGCAGCGACTGGGGGGAACCGGTGAAGCCGTGGCAGAGAAGGACACCGGCCTCCCCGCCCTCATGGCGGAACGGCTCGGCTCCGGGGAGGACCGGCACCTAGGTCTCCTGTTCATGAAAGAAGCGTGAGCAAGTCCAGGTGAGGTTCACCGTACGCGACCGCACTGACACCGACCAGGGCCGTCGGGCTGTTTGACAGGGCTCCGGGTTAAGGTCTCATCGACGCACACAGGAGGCACTCGGTTGTTGTACGGCACGATGAAGGTCGCCATCGGAGGGCCGCTGAAGGTCGCCTTCAGGCCCTGGGTGGAAGGCCTCGAGAACATTCCCGCCGAGGGCCCCGCCATCTTGGCGAGCAACCACCTGTCCTTCTCCGACTCCTTCTTCCTGCCCGCGGTCCTCGACCGCAAGGTCACCTTCATCGCGAAGGCCGAGTACTTCACCACGCCCGGGGTGAAGGGCCGCCTCACGGCCGCCTTCTTCAAGGGCGTCGGCCAGCTCCCGGTGGACCGCTCCGGCGCGCGCGGCGCGGGCGAGGCGGCCATCAAGAGCGGCCTCGACGTGCTGGAGCGCGGCGAGCTGTTCGGCATCTACCCCGAGGGCACCCGTTCACCCGACGGCCGCCTGTACCGCGGCAAGCCCGGCGGCCTCGCGCGCGTGGCGCTCGCCTCCGGCGCCCCCGTCATCCCGGTCGCGATGATCGACACGGAGAAGATCCAGCCGCCGGGCAAGGTCATGCCCAAGTTGATGCGGCCGGGCATCCGCATCGGCGAGCCCCTGGACTTCAGCCGCTACCAGGGCATGGAGCACGACCGTTTCGTGCTGCGCGCGCTGACCGACGAGGTCATGTACGAGATCATGAAGCTCTCCGGCCAGGAGTACGTCGACATCTACGCGACCGCCGCCAAGCGGCGGATCTCGGAAGCGGCCAAGGCCGAGAAGGCGGCCAAGGCGGCTGCCGCGAAGGCCGAGCAGGACAAGCCCGGGCAGCCGGCGTCCTAGGATCCTGGGACACGGCAGTCGGAGCCCAGGGGTGGGGACATGGTCAAGCAGGTGCGCGTCATGCGCATGTCGGTCGAGCAGCCGCTGTGGCGTGCGCTGACCGGGTACCGGGTGCTCACCATGCTGTACGCGGTCGGGCTCTTCGCCACCGCGTACGACGAGTTCGACCGGCCCGGCATCGCCATCGCCTACTACGTCGTCCTGTGCGTGTGGACGTTCGCCACGCTGCCCCGCGTCCAGAACGCGGCCGCCTGCACCAAGCGCTTCCTCGCCGTCGACCTCGCGATCGCGGTCACCGGGATCGTGCTGACCCCACTGGTCGTCAACGACCACCACATCGACAGCGGCGGCCCCACCCTGCCGTCGATATGGACGGCAGGTTCCGTCCTCGCGTTCGCCATCAAGGGCGGCTGGCGCTGGGCCGCGCTCGCCTCCACGCCGGTCGCCGCCGCCAATCTGTTCGAGCGCGGGCACCCGGCCCGCGACACCGTCCACAACGTGATCCTCGTCTGGGTCGCCTCCATCGCCATCGGCTACGTCGTCGAGGTCGCCCGCGCCTCCGAGCGCACCCTCGCCCGCGCCCTGGAGATCGAGGCGGCGACCCGGGAGCGGGAGCGGCTGGCCCGCGACATCCACGACAGCGTCCTCCAGGTGCTCGCCATGGTGCAGCGCCGGGGCGCGGTCATGGGCGGCGAGGCGGCCGAGCTGGGCCGGATGGCCGGCGAGCAGGAGGTGGCGCTGCGCACCCTGGTCTCCGGCGGCCTGACCTCGGTCTCCCGGGTCTCGCGGGACGCGGCCCAAGGGGCGGTCGTCCACGTCATCGACGACGGGCCGGACGACCGGCCGGACGATGGGCCGCTCGACCTGCGCGCACTGCTCGCCCCGTACGCCTCGGCGAAGGTCTCCCTCGTCGAGCCCGGCGCCCCCGTCCCGCTGCCCCCGCCCGCCGCGCGCGAGCTGGCCGCGGCCGTCGGGGCAGCACTGGACAACGTCCACCGGCATGCCGGTGAGCACGCGCGTGCGTGGATCCTCGTCGAGGACGAGCCCGACGAGGTGATCGTGACCGTACGGGACGACGGACCCGGCATCCCCGAGGGGCGGCTCGCCCAGGCCGAGGGCGAAGGGCGGCTCGGGGTGGCCCTGTCGATCCGGGGCCGACTGCGCGACCTCGGCGGGAGCGCCGAGCTGATCTCGCCTCCGGGACAGGGCACGGAGGTCGAACTGAAGGTACCGAAGGTCTCACGGGGGAAGGCAGGACAGCGATGAACGACAAGGGTCCGATCAAGGTCATGGTGGTCGACGACCACCCCATGTGGCGCGACGCGGTCGCCCGGGACCTGGCCGAGTCCGGCTTGGACGTGGTCGCGACGGCGGGCGACGGCGACCAGGCCGTACGCAGGGCCAAGGCGGCGGACCCCGACGTGCTGGTGCTCGACCTGAACCTGCCGGTGAAGCCCGGCGTCCAGGTCTGCAAGGAGCTCGTCGGGCACAACCCGGCACTGCGTGTCCTCGTGCTGTCCGCGAGCGGCGAGCACGCCGACGTACTGGAGGCCGTGAAGTCGGGCGCGACCGGGTATCTGCTGAAGTCGGCGTCGACCGAGGAACTCCTGGACGCGGTCCGCCGCACGGCCGTCGGAGACCCCGTCTTCACGCCCGGCCTCGCGGGGCTGGTCCTCGGTGAGTACCGCCGCCTCGCCACCGATCCCGCGCCCACCACCGACCCCGACCGGCCCAGGGCCCCGCAGCTCACCGAGCGCGAGACCGAGGTGCTGAGGCTGGTCGCCAAGGGCCTGAGCTACAAGCAGGTCGCCGAACGTCTGGTGATCTCCCACCGCACGGTCCAGAACCACGTCCAGAACACTCTCGGCAAGCTGCAACTCCACAACAGGGTCGAGCTCGTCCGGTACGCCATCGAACGAGGCCTCGACGACGAGTGAGACGCGCGTCACACTGACCCTTCGTCAGGCACCTGCGGCGAAGGGAACTGTCCATGCGCGTCGGAGTACTGACCGGAGGCGGCGACTGCCCCGGCCTCAACGCCGTCATCCGGGCCATCGTCCGCAAGGGCGTTCAGGAGTACGGCTATGACTTCACCGGCTTCCGGGACGGCTGGCGGGGTCCACTGGAGGACGCCACCGTGCGTCTCGACATCCCGGCCGTGCGCGGCATCCTGCCCCGCGGCGGCACCATCCTCGGCTCCTCCCGCACGAATCCGCTGAAGCAGGAGGACGGCATCCGCCGGATCCAGGAGAACCTGGCCGCGCGGGAGATCGAAGCGCTCATCGCCATCGGTGGCGAGGACACCCTGGGCGTGGCCGCGCAACTGTCCGACCGGCACGGCGTGCCCTGCGTCGGCGTACCGAAGACCATCGACAACGACCTCTCCGCCACCGACTACACCTTCGGCTTCGACACCGCGGTCGGCATCGCCACGGAGGCCATCGACCGGCTGCACACCACCGCCGAGTCCCATATGCGCGTACTGGTCTGCGAGGTGATGGGCCGCCACGCCGGCTGGATCGCCCTGCACTCCGGCCTCGCGGGCGGCGCCAACGTCATCCTCATCCCCGAGCAGCGCTTCGACGTCGACCAGGTGTGCGCCTGGATCACCTCGCGCTTCAAGGCGTCGTACGCCCCGATCGTGGTCGTCGCCGAGGGTGCCATGCCGAAGGACGGCGACGTGGTCCTCAAGGACGAGTCGCTCGACTCCTTCGGACATGTGCGGCTGTCCGGCGTCGGCGAGTGGCTGGCCAAGCAGATAGAGAAGCGCACCGGCAAGGAGGCCCGCACGACGGTCCTCGGGCACATCCAGCGCGGCGGCACCCCCAGCGCCTTCGACCGCTGGCTCGCCACCCGCTTCGGCCTGCACGCCATCGACGCCGTCCGCGAGGGCGACTTCGGCAAGATGGTCGCCCTGCGCGGGACGGACATCGTGCGCGTGCCGATCGCGGAGGCGACGGCGAAGCTGAAGACGGTGGATCCGAAGCTGTACGAGGAGGTGGGGGTCTTCTTCGGCTGACGTCGGCGAGTTCAGGGCCGAAGCGGGGTCCGGGGGCAGGCGCCCCCGGACGTGCTGGTGCCCCGCAGCTGACCCACCAGCTCCCGAACGACGGCGGCGCCGTTCAGTGTCAGCACCGACTCGGGATGGAACTGCACCCCCGCGAACCCGGGTCCGCGCAGGGCATGGACCTCGGTGTTGCCGGCCCGGCTGACCTCGATCCCGTGCGCGGCCAGCTCCTCGGCCACCTCGTCGTCGCAGCGCGCCACGAAGCTGTTGTAGAAGCCGACCGTCTCCGGCCGCCCGAACAGGTCGATGGCCGTCTGCGCCCCCTGGTACGGCACCTCCTTCCGTACGATCTCCAGGCCCAGCTCGGCCGCGATCAGCTCGTGGCCCAGGCAGACGCCGAGGACGCCGTGCCGGTGGCCGCGGACGACGAGCGCGGTCAGGTCACGCAGGAACCGCATCTTGGGGTCGTCCAGGTCGGACGGATCGCCGGGACCGGGGCCGAGGACGACGGGCCCCTCGTGCGCGAGCACGGCGTCCCTCAGGCCCGGTTCGTCGTAGCGCCGCACGGTCACGTCCAGTCCGCCCGAGCGCAGCACATGCGCCAGCATCGAGGTGAAGGTGTCCTCGCCGTCGACCACGAGGGCGTGCCCTTCGAGCCCGTACGACCGCTCCTGCATCCGCAGCCAGAAGGGGGCGAGGTTCGTGCGCCGCCCGTCGAGCGCGGCACGCACACGTGGGTCGTCGGCGAGACTCACGCGCGGGTGCTCCGCACGGGGCCGGGACGGTCGTACGCCGAGAGCCGCCAGTACCCCCGCCGCCTTGGCGTGGGTCTCCGCGACCTCGCTCACCGGGTCCGAGCCGCGCACGAGGGTCGCGCCGACGGGGACCTTGAGGCGGCCGTCGGTGGAGATGTCCGCGGTGCGGATGAGGATGGGGGAGTCGAGGGTCTGCGCCCCGCCGGAGTCCCGGCCGAGCAGCGCCAGCGCGCCGGCGTAGTACCCGCGCCCGCCGACCTCGTGCCGCTCGATGACCCGGCAGGCGTTCTGCACGGGCGAACCGGTGACGGTGGCCGCGAACATGGTCTCCTTCAGGACCTCCCGCACGTCCAGCGAGGACTTCCCGCGCAGTTCGTACTCGGTGTGCGCGAGGTGGGACATCTCCTTCAACCGGGGCCCGATGACGACCCCTCCCATGTCACCGACGGTGCACATCATCTTGAGCTCCTCGTCGACGACCATCGACAGCTCCTCGATCTCCTTGCCGTCGGCGAGGAAGTCGAGCAGGTGCTCGGGGGTGGGGCCCTCGGCGGGATAGCGGTACGTCCCGCTGATCGGGTTCATGACGACGGTCCCGCCGGACATCCGGACGTGCACCTCCGGGCTCGCGCCGACCAGGGTCCGCTCGCCGGTGTGCACGACGAAGGTCCAGTACGCGCCCCGCTCGCCCTCCAGGAGCCGCCGGAACAGGGCGAGCGCGTCCGCGCGGGAGAACCCCGGGATCCCGCCCTCGTAGGTTCGCCGGATCACGAAGTTGGCACCCTCGCCGCGCCCGATCTCCTCGTGCAGCACCCGTCCGACGATCTCGGCGTACTCCTCGTCGGCCACGTCGAAGCCGCCGTTCTCGACACGGACGTCGTGGGCGGGAAGCTGCGCGAGGGCCTCCGTGAGAGAGAGGGCGTGGGTCTGCTCGGGCGTCAGCACCGCGAGCGGCGTCCCGTCGTCCCGCACGTCGAAGCCGCGCTCGCGGATCTGACGGAAGGGTACGAGCGCCAGGCCCTCGTCGGGGAGGTCGGCGAGACGGTCGTAGGTGCTGACCGAGCCGACGAGCAGTTCGACGGTGTTCTCGTCGTGGCCCGGGGTGCGGCGGCGGAGCAGGGCGAAAGGGCGGTCGTCGTGCAGGAGCTGGTTCAGGTCCATGATTCCTCGTCCGTCTTCTGTCAATGGCGGTGAGGAACGACCCCGGAAACACCGAAGGCCGCCCCTCGGGCGGCCTTCGCGAAGTCTTGCGTACGCGCTTGTCAGTGGGCCGCCGGATGAGCGGTCCACCACCAGTTCTGGGTCGAGTGCGCGTACATGGCGCGGATCTTACACCCTTTTCCTTCACAGGAATGTCTCAGACTCAACCTTGACGTGCCCATGATCCTTTCGTGACGCTTGGGGCTTTACGGGTGGAGGGGGACTCATGAAGCGTTTTCGGTCATCCTGTGTCGCCGCGGTCGTCCTGGCACTGGGCCTGTCGGGCCTGCAGCCGGTGATCGCCCGGGCCGCACCGGGGCAGACCACCTCGGTCGCCGACGCCGAGAGATCCGTGACCACGATCGACCGCACCGCGTTACGGGCCGGCGCCCGGCTCGACACCAGACCCGTCGACCCCCAGGGCCGACCCCTCGCCGCCGCCAAGGCGGCGAAGGTCGACTGGCCCGAGGCGGGCGAGGACACCGTCAGCGTCGGCACCGAGCCGGCCCGCGCCGCCGGCACCGCCGTGTCGGTCACCGCGCCCCGCAACCGCGGCGCCGCTCCCGACACCGTCGACATCACGGCGTACGGCAACGGCACAGCTCGCCAACTCGGCGGCCACGCCACGGCCTTCACCCTCGAAGCCGCACAGCCCGCCGACCGGGTCGGCGTCCGGGTCGACACCTCCGGCTTCCGTCAGGCCTTCGGCGCCGACTTCGAGACCCGGCTGCGCCTGATCGCCAAGCCCGCCTGCGCGCTGACCACACCGCGCGCCGCGAAGTGCGAGCAGAGTGCGCCGGTCAAGAGCCGCATCGACCTCACCACGCACACGCTCTCCGCCGAGGTGGCCGCCGACCCGGACACGGTGTTCGTGGTCGCCGCCGCGCCCAACGGCGAGACCGGATCGGCCACCGCCACCACCCTCGCCTCCTCCAGCAAGTGGCAGGTCGGCCTCAACTCCGGTGACTTCTCCTGGTCGTTGCCGCTCCCGCAGGTCCCCGCGATCGCGGGCGACGCCCCCGACATCAGCCTCGGTTACTCCTCGCAGGCCGTCGACGGCATGGTCGCCGCCGAGAACAACCAGCCGTCCTGGGTCGGCCAGGGCTGGGACCTCGCCCTGCCCTACATCGAGCGCCGCTACAACGGCTGCGCCGACGACGGCGGTGACACCGGCGACCTGTGCTGGGCGGGAGACGAGTACCGCATCTCCCTCCAGGGCACCTCGTCCGCACTGGTCAAGGACACCGCGGCGGGCGGCGACAGCTGGCGTGCCCAGGAGGACCCGGGCTGGCGGATCCAGCGGAAGACCGGCGCGGACAACGGTGACGACAACGGCGAGTACTGGGTGGTGACCACCCCGCAGGGCACCCAGTACACCTTCGGCCGCGGCAAGCAGGCCACCACCGGCACCGCGACCGACTCCGTCTACACCGTCCCCGTCTTCGGCGACGACGAGGGCGAGCCCTGCCACGCCGGCGGCGTCGAGGACTCGTACTGCACGCAGGCCTGGCGCTGGAACCTCGACGGCGTCGTGGACGCGCACGGCAACTCCAACACCTACTTCTACGAGCAGGAGACCAACCGCTACGCCCGCAACGGCGACCCGGACAAGTCGACCTCGTACGTCCGCGGCGGGCATCTGAAGGACATCGTGTACTCGCAGCGCTCCGGCGCCGAGGACCAACAGGCTCCGGCCCGGCTGCACTTCACGACCGGACTGCGCTGCGTCGAGGCCGCCGACGGCAGCGGAGACTGCCCGGCCTTCGACGCCGACCACGCGACCTCCTACCCGGACGCCCCGCTCGACTCCCTGTGCGCGAGCGGCGACTGCACGGGCGAGGACCAGAAATCGCCGACGTTCTTCACGAACGCGCTCCTGCGCTCCGTCACCGCCCAGCGGTCGAACGCCGACGGCGGTTGGACGGACGTCGACCGGCTCGACTTCACCTACGACTACCCCGAACCCTCCGACGGCACCAGCGCCATGCTGTGGCTGACCAAGGTCCAGCAGACGGGCCTGGCCGGGGACGGCGAACTCAAGCTGCCCGCCGTCGAGTTCACCGGCAAGGAGTACGCCAACCGCGCCGACGCGGCTCCGCAGGAGGGCGCGCCGGAGATGCGCAAGCTGCGCATCAGCGAGTTCGTCGACGAGCTGGGCCGCCGGGTCGACGTGACCTACGGCCAGCCGAACCCGTGCCCGGTCGACGACCTGCCCGAGGGCCGCTTCGACTCCAACACCCAGGACTGCTTCCCGGGTTGGCGCACCAACGGCGAGTCCTCCGGCTTCGGCATCTGGCACAAGTACCTCACCACCAAGGTCACCGTCCGTGACAACGGGGGCGGATCGCCCCCGCAGACCACCGAGTACCGCTACCGGTCCACCCCCGCCTGGCACCACGACGACGACCCCGTCACCAAGGCGGAGCGCCGCTCCTGGAGCGACTGGCGCGGCTACGGCAGCGTCGACGTCGCCAAGATGACCGACCCGGACTACCGGGGCGAGGACACCTCCCGGGCCGCCCAGATCACCCGCACCCTGCACTTCCGCGGCATGGACGGCGACACCAGGGCCGACGGCTCCCACAAGTCCGTCGAGGTCACCGACTCGCAGGGCAACTCCCTGAAGGACCTGGCGTATCTGCGCGGCAAGGAGCGGGAGAGCCGGCAGTTCCAGGTGACCGCCTCCGGCGCGATCGACCACGAGCTCGGCGGCACCCTGCACGGCTACACCTCCGCGCACACCACCCCGGCGAAGGAGGGCGAGAGCGACCCGGAAAACGACGCCCACCAGGTCGTCGAGAACGAGTCGATCACTCGCGAGACGGTCACCGCCGACGCAGGTGCGCGCAGCACTCGTACGACCTCTCTCAAGACGACGTACGACACCTACGGCCAGGTCACCGAGGTCCTCGACACGGCCGGCGAGGACGTGCGCTGCACGAAGACGACGTACGACCGCTCGGCCGCCACCGTCGACAACTGGATGCTCGCCTTCCCGTACCGCGTGCGCGCCTACTCCGGCACCTGCGCTGACCCGAAGGCGCTGATCAACGGCAAGGACCAGTACTACGACGGCTCCGGCGACCTCGGCGGTACGGTCACCAAGGGCGACGTCACGCGCTCGGTCGCGGCGGAGACGGCGAGCGGCCCCGACGCGGTCTCCCGCACGGTCACCACGGCGGCGACCTTCGACGCGTACGGCCGCACGGTCACCGAGACCGACGGGCGCGGCAACACCGACCGCACCGCCTACGCACCGGCCACCGGCCGCCCGGCCACGGTCACCGAGACCAACGCCCTCGGCCAGAGCGAGGTCACCACCCTCGACCCCGACCGCCAGCTGCCGGTCGCGGTCAAGGACGCCAACGGCAACACCAAGCGGAACGCCTACGACCAGCTCGGCCGGGTCGTCTCCGTCCACGAGGCCGACCAGGCCGACGCCGATCCGCCCGCGCAGAAGTACGCCTACTTCCTCGACCCGGAGCACCGGCGGCCTCCACTGGTGACCACCCGCCAACTCCAGTCCGGCGACACCTACTTGACCAACTTCAAGTACCTGGACTCGCTCGGCCGTGACCGGCAGAGCCAGGAGGTCTCGCCCGCCTCGACCGACGACGACAAGAAGAGCGTCGTCATCGACACCCGCTACGACGACATCGGCAACATCGCCGCCGAGTCGCTGCCCGTGGTCGTCGCCGGTGCATCGGGCAGTGCCCTGCTGTCCGTCCCTGCCGACCAGGTCGACGAGACCCGGCGCACCTACGACTCCATGAGCCGCGTCATCCGCTCCGCCCGCTACGGCGACGGCAAGGAGCTGTGGGCGACGAGCGTCGTCTACTACGGCGACCACGTCCGCGCCACCCCGCCGCCCGGCGGCACCGTCACCACCGTGTGGACCGACGCCCGCAGCCGCCAGGTCCGCCAGCAGGAGGGCACCGACGCCAAGCAGGCGACCGTCTACAGCTACACCCCGGCCGACCAGGTCGCCTCGGTGACCGACCCCGCCGGGCATGTGTCCGCCAGCACCTACGACCTGCTCGGCCGCCGCGTCACGGGCGACGACCCGGACGCCGGCAAGTCCCGCACGGCGTACGACGCCAACGGAAACGCGACGGCGGTCTGGGACGCGAAGGCACTCGCGGCGGGCGGCGACACCCCGTCGCTGACCACCGAGTACGACGAGCTGGACCGCCCGGTGACCCGATCCAACGGGGCCGAGAAGACGGCGAGCTGGACCTACGACTCCACCTCCGTCGCCAACGGGGTCGGCCAGCCGGCGTCGATGACCACCCACCGCGACGGCAAGGACTACACGATCGCCGTCGACGGCTACGACAAGCGGGGCCGCGCCACCGGCCGTACCTGGACCTTCCCGGCCGGACTCGGCGGCGCCCTGCACCAGTCGTCGTACAGCGTGAACTACGGCTACGACGACGCCGACCACACGGTGAGCATCGAGTACGAGGACGCCGTGATCGGCGCCCCACGCGAGAAGATCACCACGAGCTACGACGCCCAGGGCAACCCGGACACCCTCACCGGCGTCCAGAAGGACCCGCTGACCGGCAAGGACGTCACGGTCCCGTACGTCTCCGCCACCGGCTTCGCCGCCGACGGCAAGCTCGCCTCGCGTGACTACGCCAACCCGCACCACGACCTGCGGCGCGTGTACGCGTACGAGAGCGACAGCCAGCGCCTGTCCCGCGTACAGACCCTGACGACCGGCCTCACCGGCGACTGGGAGGCCAGGCAGGACGACACCTATGCCTGGGACCAGGCCGGCAATCTCGACTCGATCACCGACAGGACCGGCCACCAGGACGTCGCCAGCTGCTTCACCTACGACGGTCTCGCCCGTCTCCAGCACGCCTGGACGACGTACGAGACCGACTGCTCCGACAGCGACTCCGAGCTCGTCCACGACGGCCCGGCCGGCTTCAACCAGTCCTGGACCTACACCGCCGACGGCAACATCGCCTCCCGGCGGAGCCTCCTGGACACCGACACCTACACCTACGGCGACAGCGAGCACCCGCACGCCGTCACCAAGCAGGGCGCGAGCACGTACGGGTACGACGAGAACGGCGCCCTGAAGAAGAAGACCGACGGGCTCGTCCCGACGACGTACGAGTGGAACGCCAACCAGGAGCTGACCAGGGTCACCAAGGCCCTGCTGGAGAAGACCGACTTCGTCTACGCCCCCGACGGCACCCGCATGGCGCGGATCACCCCCGGCGGCGTGGCCACCCTCTACATCGAGGGCCAGGAGATCACCGTCGCCCTCGGCATCTCCAAGGGCACGCGCTTCTACACCGAGGACGGCATCACCGTCGCCGTCCGGCAGCCGACCGGGGTGCTGGTCTGGCAGCTGAACGACATCCAGGGCTCGGCGCAGGTCGCGGTCGTGGCCGGCACCTCGCTCGCGACCCGGACGTACTACAACCCGTACGGGGACATCCGGCACGGCTCCGCCTCACCACCGACGGACCACGGTTTCCTCGGCAAGGTCCAGGACCCGACCACCGGTCTGAACGCCCTGGGCGCCCGCTACTACGACGCCTCGCTCGGCCGTTTCATCTCCGCCGACCCGGCCGTGGACAGCTCCTCCACCCAGTCCCTCAACCCGTACGCCTACGGCAGCAACAACCCGATCGTCTACATCGACCCGACCGGCCTGTGGTCGCTGTCCGGGGCGTGGAACTCCGTCAAGGAGGGCGCCTCCGCCGCCTGGGACTGGGCCAAGGAGAACAAGGGCCTGATCGCGGACGTCGCCGTCGGCATCGGCGTCGGCATCGCGGTCGGCGCGCTCTGCTCCACCGGCGTGGGCTGCCTCGTCGTCGCCGGGGTCGCCGCCGGTGCGGCAGGTGCCGCCGCCGGATACGGGGTCGACGTCGCCGAGGGCAAGACCGACTTCTCGCTCGGCGGACTCGCCACCCGGGTCGGCATCGGTGCCGCCGCGGGCGTCCTCGGCGGAGCCATCGGCAAGGGCGTCGCGGCCGTCGCGCCGAAGGTCGTCGGCGCCGTCGCCAAGACCGCCGTAGGAAAGGCCGTCGCCTCCAGCAGCTCCAAGGCCGCCTCCGCCATCACCGGCAAGGTCGCCACCGCCGGGCGGGCGGTCGCCAACTCCCGGGCCGGCGCCAAGCTCGCCGAGGTCGGCAAGGCCGCCGCCGACAGGATCAAGGCAGTCGCCGGGCGGGGCGCGCCCAAGGGCGAGACCGTCGACATCCCGCTCACCAAGGCCACCACCCAGGCCGAGATCGACGCCATCCACGAGTACGCCAAGCGCACCAACGAGTGGCTGGCCAAGAACGGGCCCAAGGTCATCCAGAGCACGGCCGGCCAGCTCCGCACCGACGCCAACGCGCTGGCCCGCGCCGAGCGACTGCGAGCGGCCCGCGCCGGAACCCCCTACACCGGCCAAGCCGGACACGTCCCCGACACGGCGATCTCCGGCACCGCCACCCCGCCCGCCGGCTGGCTCGACATGCCCGGCAAGTCCAACAGCATCGCGGGTGGTGTACTGGGTCCCCGGGTCGGAGTACTGCTCCGAGGATTCACGGTCAACGGAGGACCGCCACTGTGATGCCGCACGCCGCGCAACTCCCGTCGCTCGCCGACCACATCGGGCCCCGGCCCGAGCCGTCGGCGGCGGCGGGAACGCCCGCCGAGCACTTTCCGGAAGCCCACCTCGAGCTCCTGCACCACCTCAACGGGTTCACCGTCCACCACGGCGCGTTCCGGCTCCTGGGCATGGGCCATCCGGTGGCCGCGCTCGATGTCGTCGCCTGGAACGCGCCCGACACCTGGCGCTTCGCCTGGGACCACCGGATCGACGAATTCGTGATCTTCGGTGAGACCGCCTTCGGCGACTCCTACGCCTACCGCCGCCTCCCCGGCGGCGGTCTCGCCCCCGAGGTCCACTTCCTCGAGGGTGTCCTGCTTCGCCCGGAGGTGATCGCCCCGAGCTTCGAGGCGTTCCTCGCGGACGAACTGCTGCGCAACGCCAAGGAGCCCTACGACCAGCTCGTCGTCGACGCGGTCCGCCGGCACGGCTCGATCGCGCCGGACCAGCACTGGGCGTACGTCCCCTCCGTCGCTCTGGGCGGCGAGGAGGACGTGGAGAACGTCACCGTGCTGCCGGCAGCGGTCGCCATGACCTTCGCCGGCGACATCGCCACCGCGATGCAGGGCGCCACCCGCGACGCCACGGGCGTACAGCCGTATACGGACGAACGGGGGCGTCCCCGGCTCCGGGTGCTCTTCGACCGCTGACCTGTACGGGGCCGCAGAGGGCGCTCCCGTACGAGCGGAATGCGTCTCACTTGATGAGCAGATGAATGGACCCCGGACACGACCACGTAATGTTGACGAGGTGACCGTGAACGCTAAGACCAGCGCCAGCGCTGGCAACACCTGGCGAGACCTGCCCGCGGCGCAGCAGCCCGAGTACCCCGACACCGAGGCTCTGCGCGCAGTGATCGCGGACCTCGAGTCGTATCCGCCGCTCGTCTTCGCGGGCGAGTGCGACCAGCTGCGCGCCCGGATGGCGGCCGTCGCCAAGGGAGAGGCGTTCCTCCTCCAGGGCGGCGACTGCGCCGAGGCCTTCGACGCCGTGTCCGCGGACCACATCCGCAACAAGCTCAAGACCCTGCTCCAGATGGGCGCCGTGCTGACGTACGCCGCCTCGGTGCCGGTCGTGAAGGTCGGCCGGATCGCCGGCCAGTACTCCAAGCCGCGCTCCAAGGGCACCGAGACCCGCGACGGCGTGACGCTGCCGACGTACCGCGGCGACTCGGTGAACGGCTTCGAGTTCAACGAGAAGGCCCGCATCCCGGACCCCGAGCGCCTGAAGCGGATGTACAACGCCTCCGCCTCCACGCTCAACCTGGTGCGCGCCTTCACCACGGGTGGATACGCGGACCTGCGCCAGGTGCACGCCTGGAACCAGGACTTCGTGAAGTCGTCCCCCTCCGGCCAGCGCTACGAGCAGCTGGCGCGCGAGATCGACCAGGCGCTGAACTTCATGCGGGCCTGCGGGACCGACCCGGAGGAGTTCAAGACCGTCGAGTTCTACTCCTCGCACGAGGCGCTGCTGCTCGACTACGAGTCGGCGCTCACCCGTGTGGACTCGCGCACCGGGCGGCTGTACGACGTCTCCGCGCACATGGTGTGGATCGGTGAGCGCACCCGGCAGCTGGACCACGCGCACATCGAGTTCGCCTCGCAGATCCGCAACCCGATCGGCATCAAGCTCGGCCCGACGACCACGGCCGAGGAGGCGCTGCAGTACATCGAGCGCCTCGACCCCGACCGCGAGCCCGGTCGGCTGACCTTCATCGTCCGCATGGGCGCCGACAAGGTCCGCGACAAGCTGCCCGAACTGGTCGAGAAGGTCTCTGCCTCGGGCGCGACGGTGGCCTGGATCACCGACCCGATGCACGGCAACACCTACGAGGCGGCCTCCGGCCACAAGACCCGCCGCTTCGACGACGTGCTCGACGAGGTCAAGGGCTTCTTCGAGGTCCACAAGGGCCTGGGCACCCACCCGGGCGGCATCCACGTCGAGCTCACCGGTGACGACGTCACCGAGTGCGTGGGCGGCGGCGACGAGATCTTCGTCGATGACCTGCACCAGCGCTACGAGACGGCCTGCGACCCGCGCCTCAACCGCAGCCAGTCGCTCGACCTGGCCTTCCTCGTCGCGGAGATGTACAGGGACCAGTGACGGGGGCACCTGTTACAGGAACGTGAATGGGGCGCGGATCACATACGATCCGCGCCCCGCCCCACTTTTGCGGTTCCTGAGCGCCGGGTAAGGTTAGGTTATCCTTATCGATCTCTGCGGGAGGTGAATCCGCGTGTACGTCTGCAACTGCTTCGGAGTGACCGAAGCGCAGGTCCAGCGGCATGCGGACAACGGCGCCTGTACGCCCCGCCAGATCGCCTCCGCCTGCAAGGCCGGGACGGACTGTGGATCCTGTGTACGTCGGATCCAGGCCCTCCTCGGCCGAGGCGCCTTCCCCCGCCGGGAGCCGGCCGACCCGGGCAAGCAGGTCCTGACCGGACTCGACGAGGCGGCCTAGCTCAGGCCTAGCTCTCCGGCTGCTCGATCAGCTGCGCGATGTAGAGCGCCTCACCGAGCTTCTCCAGAAGCTCCAGCTGCGTGTCGAGATAGTCGATGTGGTGCTCCTCGTCCGCGAGGATCGACTCGAAGATGTTCGCCGACGTGATGTCGCCCTTGGCGCGCATCACCTCGATCCCGCGCTTGAGGCGGTCGATGGCCTCGACCTCGACCTGCCGGTCGGCCTCGAACATCTCCTTGACGGTCTGGCCCACGCGCACGTGGAACAGCCGCTGGTAGTTCGGGAGCCCCTCCAGAAAGAGAATGCGGTCGGTCAGCACCTCGGCGTGCTTCATCTCGTCGAAAGACTCGTGCCGCGTGTACTTCGCGAGCTTCGTCCAGCCGAAGTTCTCCTGCATCTTCGCGTGCAGGAAGTACTGGTTGATCGCGGTGAGCTCGCCCGTGAGCTGCTCGTTGAGGAATTCGATGACCTCGGGGTCGCCCTGCATCGCAGAGGCTCCTTCCAACCGTGGGGAACTGGCAGGCTGCGCCGCATCCTCGCACCGGCGAAGATGATCGTCCAGTAAGTCTCCACTTAGTAAGTAAGGGCATGCTTAGTCCAATGTGGGATGAATTGGGCGAGGGCTGGTCAGGTGCATCGCTTCGGGTCTGTCAGGATGGAAGGCATGGGTCAGCCGGTGGAGCGTGAGAGCGGAGAAGCGGCGCACTCCGAGCTTCCGCCGGGGCAGCGACTGCAGCGTGGCTGGCCCGTCACGCACTACGGCCCGGTCCCCAAGTTCCGGCCCGAGCGCTGGGAGTTCCGGGTCTTCGGCGCCACCGCGGACGGCGAGAAACACTGCTGGAACCACGAGGAGTTCACGGCGCTGCCGTACACCACCGTCGTGGGCGACCTGCACTGCGTGACGAAGTTCAGCATGCTCGGTGCCGAATGGGGCGGCATTCCCGCCCGCACGATCCTGGAGATCGCCCCGCCCGCGCCGGCGGTCACCCACGTGATGGTCTGGGCCGAGTACGGCTTCAGCTCCAACCTCCGTCTCGAGGACTTCGCGTCCGAACACGCGATCCTCGCCACCCACAAGGACGGGGAACTGCTGACCGCGGAGCACGGCTTTCCGCTCCGGCTGGTCGTCCCCCATCTGTACGCCTGGAAGGGGCCCAAATGGGTCCGCGGCGTCGAGTACATGACCGCCGACCGCCGCGGCTTCTGGGAGGAGCGCGGCTATCACAACGTCGGCGATCCCTGGAAGGAACAGCGGTACTCGTACCAGGAGCAGCCGGGGGACGGCCCCGAGCTGTGACGGTCAGTGCGCGTGGTGCTGGTGGACCACGGCATGACCAGTGACAGGGTGTCGGCGGCCAGTGCCACCTGGACCGCGGCCCGGACGGCCCCGTCCGTGTGTTACCCGTCCCGGAGTTTCTTCAGCCGCTCCACGTCCGCCGCGTGCCCTTCCTTGCCGCCGGGCGTTTCGATGATCAGTGGTACGCCCGCGGTGGCGGGGTGGGTCATCAGGGCGCGGAACGGGTCCTCGCCGATGTGGCCGGAGCCGATGTTCTCGTGGCGGTCCTTGTGGGCGCCGACCACGTCCTTGGAGTCATTGGCGTGGATGAGCTTCAGGCGGCCCTCGCCGACGGTCTCCACCAGGAGGTCGAGCGTCTGGTGCATGCCGCTCGGACCGGTGAGGTCGTGGCCGGCCGCGAAGATGTGGCAGGTGTCCAGGCAGACGCCCAGCTTCGGGTGGGCGTCCAGGGCCTCGAAGTACGGGCCGAAGTCCCAGGTACGTGAGCAGAGGGAGGCGCCCTGGCCGGCCGTCGACTCCAGGAGCAGGTACGGGTCCTCGTCGTGGGTGAGCTCGTCGAGGAGTGGCAGCAGGTGCTCGCGCACCTGCTTCAGGGCCACGGAACGGTCGCGGCCGCCGGTCGCGCTGCCGGTGTGCACGACGACGCCTCGCGCGCCGATCTCGCGTCCGCGCCGGAGGGAGTGCCGGAGCGAATCGACCGACTTCTCCACGGTCGCCTCGGTGTGCGAGCCGAAGTTGATCAGGTACGGGGCGTGGACGTACGCCGGTATCGCCTCTTGCGCGCAGGCCTCGCGGAATGCCTCGTCCTGGCGGGGGTTTCCGACGGGGGTGGCCCAGCCGCGCGGGTTGGCGACGAAGACCTGCACGGTCTCGGCGTCGAGGTCACGGGCGTACGACAGGCCGACGGAGTGCAGGCCGCCGGCCACGGGGACGTGGCCGCCGACGGGGTTGCGCTGAGTTGTCACCGGTCAAGGGTGCCATGGCCCGCGGCGCGTGCGCGGGTGGGGTGTGCTGCGCGCATCACACCCTTCGCGCTGGTCAGCGAATGGTGATCGTGATGGTCGAACCCTTGGGGGCGGTGTCGCCACCCTCCACGGACTGTTTCTTCACCGTGTCGCCGAACAGGCCGAGCAGGCCGCGGTCCTCGTCGACCTGGAAGCCCGCGGCCTCCAGTTCGGACTTGGCGTCGTCGACGCTGTCGCCGGTGACGTCCGGGACCTCGATCATCTCGGGGCCCTTGGAGATCGTCAGGGTGACGGTGTCACCGTCGGCCGCCTGGCTGTCGCCGGCCGGGGTCTGCTCGGCGACCTGGCCGGCGTCGTACTCGGAGTTGACCCGACTGGTGGCGATCTTCACCTTCAGACCGGCCTCCGTCAGGTCGGCCCTGGCGTCGGCCAGGTCCTCGCCGGTGACGTCCGGGACGTCGACCGGGGCACCCTTGCTGACGGTGAGCGCGATCGCCGAGCCGGCGCGCAGTGTGGTGCCGTCCTCGGGATCCGTGCTGATCACGAAACCCTTCGGTACGTCGTCGCTGAACTCCCGGGTGACCATGCCCGGCTGCAGCCCTTCCGCCTTCAGCCGGGTCCTGGCAGTGCTCAGCGCGTCCCCCTGCACATCGGGCACCTTCACCGTCTGCGGGCCCTTGGAGACGGTGATCGACACGGAGTCGTGGTTCCGTATGCGGGCGCCCACTCCGGGGTCCGTGCTGATGACGGTGCCGCGCTTCACGGTGTCGCTGTAGGCGTACGTGACCTTGCCGGTCTCCAGACCGGCCTCGTCCAGCCGGTCCCGGGCCTGTGCCTCGGTCTTCGTCAGGAGGGCCGGGACCTGGGTGAACTGTCCGGAGTTGATGTACCAGACGCCCGCCCCGAGCCCGAGGGCCAGCAGGATCGCGGCGACGATCAGGAGCGGGCCGCGCCGGGGGCCGCCGGAAGAGCGGCCGCGCCGGGAAGGCGGGGGCGGCGGGCTCTCCAGGCGGCTGGTGCGGTGGTACACCGGCTCGTCCTCGTTGACCGGCAGGGGGCGCGGCACAGTCAGGGTGCGCGGGATCACGCTCGTGCGGTTCTCGGCGCCCGCGTACTCCGCCGCGAGCGCCTGCGGCGGTACCGCGTCCAGCTGGTCGGCGCTCAGCCTGCCATGTGCCTCGCGGGTCTGCGCGAGCAGCGCCACGGCGTCGTACGGACGCAGGTCCGGGGTGCGGGCGGTGGCCGAGGCGACCAGTTCGTCCAGTTCGTACGGCAGCCCCGGGACCACGGCCGAGGGCGGCGGGACGTCCTCGTGGAGGTGCTTGTAGAGGACGACGGCGGGGGAGTCGCCGTCATGCGGGCGGTCGCCGGTCAGCATCTCGTACAGGACCACACCGCATGCGTACACGTCGACGCGGGCATCCGCGGTGCCCGGCTGCTGGATCTGCTCGGGCGAGAGATAGGACACGGTGCCCAGTACGGCTCCGGTGGTGGTCACGGTGTCGACCGACCGCACGAGTCCGAAGTCGGCGACCTTGACCCGGCCGTCGTCCCCTATCAGGACGTTCTCCGGCTTCATGTCCCGGTGCACGAAACCCGCGCGGTGCGCGGCGCCGAGCGCGGCGAGCACGGGCTCCAGGATGTCCAGGGCGGCGCGCGGCTGCAGGGCCCCGCGCTCGCGCAGCACGTCGCGCAGGGTGCACCCGGCGACGTACTCCATGGCGAGATAGACGTACGACCCGTCGGTGCCCTGGTCGAAGACCTGCACGACGTTGGGGTGGGCGAGCCGGGCGACGGACTTGGCCTCCCGGATGAACCGCTCGACGAAGGACCCGTCCGCCGCGAGCGCGGGGTGCATCACCTTGAGCGCGAGCACGCGGTCCAGACGGGTGTCCAGGGCCCGGTAGACCGTGGCCATGCCGCCGACCGCGATCCGCGCGTCCACGCGATAGCGGCCGTCGAGCACCTGCCCGACCAGCGGGTCCTGAAGGGTCGTATCCACGCAGGTGAGTGTACGAGCCGACGCTGACAGCCCGTCCGGTTCGGCCGATATCGAGGCGGGACTGCAGCGTAGCTGTGACGCAGATCGCACGGAGTTGCCGGTCGGGGGGCAGGTGTGGCACGGGGATCACCCCCCTCACCCCAGGCTCCACGTCAGGTCACTGGAAAGCAGGCCGCTCCGGGTCCAGTACCGCCCTGCCCTCCACCGGAGACGACGCCTCGGCGAAGTGCCGTCGAGGGATCCGCCCCGCCCGGTAGGCCAGCCGTCCCGCCTCCACCGCGTGCCGCATCGCATGCGCCATCAGCGCGGGCTCCTGCGCCCGCGTCACCGCTGAGGCGAGCATCACACCCGCGCATCCGAGCTCCATCGCCAGGGCCGCGTCCGACGCCGTACCCGCCCCCGCGTCCAGGATCACCGGCACACGCGCGTGCTCGACGATCAGCTGGAAGTTGTGCGGGTTGCGGATGCCGAGGCCCGAGCCGATCGGTGAGCCCAGCGGCATGATCGCCGCGCAGCCCACGTCCTCCAGCTTCCGGGCGAGCACCGGGTCGTCGTTCGTGTACGGCAGCACCGTGAAGCCGTCGTCCACCAGGGTCTCCGCCGCGTCCAGCAGCTCTATCGGGTCCGGCAGAAGGGTGCGCTCGTCGGCGATGACCTCCAGCTTGACCAGATCGGTGCCGAGCGCCTCACGCGCGAGGCGGGCCGTCAGGACGGCCTCTCCGGCGGTGAAACAGCCCGCCGTGTTCGGGAGCACCCGGATGCCGAGCCGCTCCAGTACGGACAGCACCGAGCCGTGCACCGAGGGGTTCACACGCCGCATCGCGACCGTCGTCAGCTCGGTGCCGGAGGCGACCAGTGCCCGCTCGAGCACATCCAGGCTGGGCGCTCCGCCCGTGCCCATGATCAGCCGGGACGAGAAGGACGTACCGCCGATGACAAAGGGATCGTCGGCCATGGGTCAGCCTCCTTGGACGGCGGTGAGGACTTCCACGCGGTCTCCCTCGGAGAGGGGCGTCGAGGGCCACTGCGCGCGCGGGACGACGGTTTCGTTGAGCGCGGCGGCCACCCCGGAGGGCGCCGGCGTCAGCGCCCGCACGACGGTGTCGAGGGCCGTGCCGGGAGCGAACTCCCGCGGCTCCCCGTTGACGGAGATGTTCATGCCGGCTGCTCCAGGAGTTCCGTGGCGGCGAATCGCCTCGGAGTGAACGGGCTTGCCACGTCGGGGAGTTCACCCGTCGTCAGAACGTGCGCCATGGCGTCCCCGGTGATCGGCGTGAGCAGCACGCCGTTGCGGTAGTGGCCGGTCGCGAGGACCAGCCCGGTCAGTTCCGTGGGCCCGAGCAGCGGGGCGTTGTCCGGGGAGCCCGGGCGCAGTCCCGCGCGGGTCTCCGTGAGCGGCAGCTCGGTGATGCCGGGGACGAGTTCGTGGGCGTCCCGCAGCAGCTCGTACACCCCGCCCGCGGTCACCGTCGTGTCCCAGCCCAGCTCCTCGCTGGTCGCGCCGATCACCAGCTCGCCGTTCTCCCGCGGCACCAGGTAGACCTGGCTGCCGCGGACCACGGCCCGCACAGTGCGGCTCAGGAAAGGCGCGCAGCGCGGAGGCACGGTCAGCCGCAGCACCTGGCCCTTCACGGGCCGTACCGGCGGCAGGACGTCCGCGGGGACCCCTTCGAGGCGGCCGCTGAGGCTTCCGGCGGCGAGCACCACCTGGCCCGCGCCCAGCTCGTCGCCGTCGGCCGTGCCGACCCCCGCGGCCCGGTCCCGTGCGACACGGAGGCCCTTGGCCCACGCGCGGTGGAAGACGACACCCGCCTGCTCGCACGCGGCCAGCAACGCGCGCGTGAGCCGCCGTGGATCGATCTGGTGGTCGCCGTCCACCCGCAGTCCACCCCGCACCCCCGGTGCGAGCATCGGCTCCAGGCGTCGGCACTCCCGGCCGGACAGCCACTCCGACTCCAGCCCCGACTGCCGCTGGAGGGCGTGCAGTTCGCGCAGGTGGGCACGGTCGTCGGCGTCCAGGGCCACGGCGAGCGTGCCGCAGCGGCGGTAGCCGAGGTCGAGACCGGTCAGATCGGTGAGCTCGGCCGAGAAGTCGGGATAGCGGTGGGCCGAGGCGAGGTTCAGCCCCAGCAGGGTGTGCTCGCCGTAGTGCAGTTCGGTGACCGCGGCCAGCATCCCGGCGGCCACCTGGGCGGCCCCGCCGCCCGGTTCGGGGTCCACGACAGTCGTGGTGAGTCCGCGCTGCGCGGCCCGCCAGGCCGTGACCAGGCCGATGATGCCGCCCCCGACGACGAGGACGTCTGACGTACGTGAGGACATGGGCGTCCAGCCCCTCCCTTCGCCGGCATGACCCGGATCAGGTTCGTACGGTCGGAGGCCGCCAGTCTCCCTCTCAGCCCGGTGCGTCCGGGCTCCCGCGAGTGCTCTACGTTGGCCACCCTAGCCCGTGCCCGTGCGCCTCTGTAAGGGAGCCTTCCGCCATGCCCCGCTCGCTCGACGGTCTCGTCCTCGCCCCGGTGGCCGATCAGGCCCCAGGTCAGGTGGGTACGCGGACCCGGTTCACCTACCACGAGAAGGACGGGCAGATCTGGGCCGAGTACGCGGGTGGTGACGTCGTACGCGGACATCTCGTCGGCACGCGCGCGGGGGACCGTCTCGACTTCCGGTACGTACAGCTCAAGCACGACGGAACGACATCCTCCGGGCACTGCGTCTCGACGGTCGCGGAGCTTCCCGACGGCCGGCTGCGGTTGGAGGAGACGTGGGAGTGGGAGTCGCAGTCGGGCAGCGGGACGAGTGTTGTGGAACAGGTCACTGAGCACGACTCCTGACTGACTGACTGTCAGGTGACTAGGGTGATCAAATGAGCGAGCAGACGCAGGCGCAGCGGCGGGTGGTCGTGGTCGGCGCGGGCATGGCCGGCGTGCAGACCGCGGTCGCCCTGCGCGAACAGGGATTCAAGGGCACGGTCACGGTGATCGGCGCGGAGCCCCATCAGCCGTACGACCGACCGCCGCTGTCCAAGGCCGTGCTGCTCGGCAAGGCCGAGGGCTCCGCCTTCGACGTGGACTTCGAGGCCCTCGGCATCGAACTGCTGCTCGGCCGCGAGGCATTGGGCGTACGCCCCGAAGCGCACGAACTGGACACCGAGGCCGGGCCTGTCCCGTACGACGCCCTGGTCCTCGCCACCGGTGCCGAACCGATCCGGCTGCCCGGCGCGGAGGGTGTGCCGGGCGTGCATCTGCTGCGCACCCTGGACGACGCCGAGCGGCTGCGCCCCGTGCTCGCCCGGCAGCACGACATCGTGGTCGTCGGCGCGGGCTGGATCGGCGCCGAGTTCGCCACCGCCGCGCGCGAGGCGGGCTGCGCGGTGACGGTCGTGGAAGCCGCCGACCGGCCGCTCGCGGGCGCGCTGCCCGCCGAGGTGGCCGCGCCGATGACCTCCTGGTACGCCGACGCGGGTGCCGTGCTGCGCACACACGCGCGCGTGGAGCGCGTCGAACCCGGCGCTGTCGTCCTGGACGACGGCTCCCGGGTGGCCGCGGGCGCGGTCGTGGTGGGTATCGGCGCCCGGCCCGCCACGGCCTGGCTCGCCGGTTCGGGCATCGAACTCGGCGCCCACCGCGAGGTCGTCGCCGACGACCGGCTGCGCACTTCCGTGCCCGACGTCTACGCGGTCGGCGACTGCGCCTCCTTCCCCTCGGGGAGGTACGGCGAGCGCCTGCTGGTCCACCACTGGGACAACGCGCTCCAGGGCCCCCGCACGGTGGCCGCCGACATCCTGGGCGAGACCCGCACGGTCTACGACCCGGTCCCGTACTTCTGGTCCGAGCAGTTCGGCCGCTTCGTCCAGTACGCCGGCCACCACGCGTCCGCCGACACGACGCTGTGGCGCGGCGAGCCGTCGGGCCCCGCCTGGACGGTGTGCTGGCTGCGCGAGAACCGCCTGGTGGCCCTTCTGGCGGTGGGCCGCCCCCGCGACCTGGCCCAGGGCCGCCGCCTGATCGAGGCGGGCGCGGAGATGGACCCGGAGCTGCTGGCGGACCCGGCGAGGCCGCTGAAGGCGGCGACTGCGTAGACGATCACAGGGAGGCTCGGGCAGTCGCTGTGACCTACTGGGCGGAGTCCGGCGGTGCACGACGACTAGGACGTCCTTCGCGTCCGTGGCAGTCGGCACCCGGCAATCGAGCCCCCTGTTCCTCCGTCGGGGGCGCCCCGGCTTCCGACTGTCAGTGCGGGATGGCACGCTTGATCCCGTGACCGAGATTGATGCAAAGATCGATGCTCTCGTCCCCGCCTGGCTCACCCTCCCCGACATCGCAGAGATGCTCGATGTCGAGGTGACGCGTGTGCGGCAGCTGGTCAAGGACGGCCAGCTCATCGCCGTACGCCGTGGTGAGAACCGCGCGCTGCACGTCCCCGCCGCCTTCATCGACGGGGTCGAGCAGAAGGTCGTCAAGGGCCTGGCCGGGACCCTGACGCTCCTGAGGGACGACGGCTTCACCGACGAAGAGATGCTGGAGTGGCTCTTCACGCCCGACGAGAGCCTGCCCGGCACCCCCGCGCAGGCCCTGAGCGAGAATCGCGGCACGGAGGTGAAGCGCCGGGCCCAGGCGCTCGCCGTCTGATCCGAACCACACCGGCGTACGGGCCGTGACCGCCGAGGCCACGGCCACGGTCCGGCACGGCCCGTACGCCACCGAACCCGGGGGAGACTCACGCATGCCCGACACCACCCGTGACCGGCTCGCCGGCGCCCGCGTCTACCTCTGCACGGACGCCCGGAAGCGCCAGGGCGACCTCGCCGAGTTCCTGGACGCGGTCCTGGCCGGGGGCGTCGACATCGTGCAGCTGCGGGACAAGGGCATGGAGGCGGCCGAGGAACTGGAACATCTCCAGGTCTTCGCCGACGCCTGCGCGCGGCACGGCAGGCTCCTCGCGGTCAACGACCGGGCCGATGTCGCCCACGCGGCGGGCGCCGAAGTGCTGCACCTCGGCCAGGGCGACCTGCCCGTTCCCGCCGCCCGCGCGATCCTCGGCGACGACATCCTCATAGGCCGCTCCACGCACGCCGAGGCGGAGGCCGCCGCGGCCGCCGTCCAGGACGGCGTGGACTACTTCTGCACCGGCCCCTGCTGGCCGACCCCCACCAAGCCCGGCCGGCACGCCCCCGGCCTCGACCTGGTCCGGTACACCGCCGCCCTCGGCACCGACCGCCCCTGGTTCGCCATCGGCGGCATCGACCTCGGCAACCTCGACGAGGTCCTGGAGGCCGGTGCCCGCCGGGTCGTGGTCGTCCGGGCGATCACCGAGGCGGACGACCCGGGCGCGGCCGCCGCTGAGTTCGCGAAGCGGTTGAGTGACACAGCGTGAGGTGCTGATGTTCGGCGGTCACATGATCGGCCCGGTGTCCGAGGGGTGGACAACAAGTCGACAAAACGGGCAAATTTCCGTGATCCGGTTGGGTGACCGCTGCCCCCTGGCTAACCTGCCGGTATGGCCCTAGGAACCGCATCCACCAGGACTGACCGCGCACGCACGGTGCGTGACATGCTCGCCGCGGGCAAGACGACGTACTCCTTCGAGTTCTCGGCGCCGAAGACCCCCAAGGGTGAGCGGAACCTGTGGAGCGCGCTCAGGAGGGTCGAGGCGGTCGCCCCGGACTTCGTCTCCGTCACCTACGGCGCCGGCGGCTCCACCCGCGCGGGCACCGTCAAGGAGACCCAGCAGATCGTCGCGGACACCACACTGACTCCGGTCGCCCACCTCACCGCGGTCGACCACTCCGTCGCGGAACTGCGCAACATCATCGGCCAGTACGCCGACGCCGGGATCCGCAACATCCTGGCCGTGCGCGGCGACCCGCCCGGCGACCCGATGGCCGAGTGGGTGGCGCACCCGCAAGGCCTGACCTACGCCGCCGAACTCGTCCGGCTCATCAAGGAGTCGGGCGACTTCTGCGTCGGCGTCGCGGCCTTCCCCGAGATGCACCCGCGCTCCGCCGACTGGGACTCCGACGTCACGCGCTTCGTCGACAAGTGCCGCGCCGGCGCCGACTACGCCATCACCCAGATGTTCTTCCAGCCGGAGTCCTATCTGCGGTTGCGTGACCGAGTCCACGCGGCGGGCTGCGACACCCCCGTCATTCCCGAGGTCATGCCCGTGACCAGCGTGCGGATGCTCGAGCGGCTCCCGCAGCTCAGCAACGCGATCATCCCCTCCGTCCTGAAAGAGCGGATCCTCACAGCAAAGGACGATCCGACCGCTGTACGCTCGATCGGAATCGAGTTCGCCACGGAGTTCTGCGCCCGGCTGCTGTCCGAGGGAGTGCCCGGACTGCACTTCATCACGCTCAACAACTCCACGGCGACGCTGGAAATCTACGAAAACCTGGGTCTGCACCATCCACCGCAGGCCTAGACCGGCCGCACGGATATACGACACACTGCGTAGCGGTCACTGGGAGAGGGGCGTACATGGGCTGGACGGTCCTCTACATCGCGTTCGGAATCGTCGCGCTGTGGCTGCTCGGCGAGGTGCTGCTGCAGTACAAGGCACGGCTGCGCTGGCGGCTGCTCGCCTTCGTCGGCTTCCTCGGTGTGGTCCTCGGCGTGCTGATGCCGTCGGTGGTCGTCATCGGGCTGGGCGCGATCGCCTTCGCGGTCGGCCAGACCTACGTCACCCTGTCGTTCCGCCGCGGCTTCGAGCAGGGCTGGGCGGTCAACCCGCCGGCCGCGCTGGGCGGTCTGACCGGCGGCAAGAAGAGCCGTCGTGAGCGCGGCCGCGAGGAGCCCGCCCTGGAGGTCTCCGACCTGGAGGCAGGCGACGAGGCCCACGGCGACGAGGCCGGGTACGACCAGGGCCGGCCGGACACCTCCGGCTACGGCCACGACGACTACGACCGCGACGACGTCTTCACGCCCGCGCGCTCCGCCGCGCCCACCACCGCCGAGACCACCTCGGTCTACGAGCCGCAGCCCCTGCCGGACGACACCGGCTCCTACGGCATATACAACGACTCCTCCTACGCCGGTGACCAGTCCTACGCGTCCACGGGACAGACCCAGGACCAGTACGCGACGGCCGCCGCCGACCAGACGTACGGCTACGACGGCTACTCCGGATACGACCAGCAGCAGTACGGCTACGACCAGGCCGGGCAGCAGCAGTACGCCGCCTACTCCGACCCGTACATCGGCACCCAGACCTATGGCGCGGGGTCGTACGACGCCTCCTACGGCGGTCAGCAACAGTTCGCCCAGCAGGGCTACGACCAGTACGGCGGGACGTACGGCGGCGAGACTCCGGCCGGCGGGGTGTGGGTGCCGCAGCAGCGCACCGACGAGTCCTACGGCGGCGAACTCCCGCCGGAGCAGGGGTACTACCCCGACGACGGCCAGGGACAGAACCACGGGCAGAGCCAGGGGAACGGGTACGACGAGCAGTACCGCTTCTGATCCCGCGCGGGTGTCACTGAGTGGTCGTCACTGAGCGTTCGTCACTGAGCTGTTGTCACTGAGAACCGCGGAACTCCGGTCCCTCCACGATCAGTCCGGCCACCAGTGAGCCCGACATGCCCGCATGGGGGAGGCCGCCGCCGGGGTGTGACCAGCCGCCGGCCGTGAACAGGCCAGGTATCGCCGTGCTGTTGGACGGGTGCAGGGTGCCTTCCCCGCCGGCCAGCGAGGGCGGGGGAACGGCGCCGCCCACGGCTCCTGTCTCCCGCTCGGTGTGCACGGGCGTGCGTACCTCGCGCCAGAGGATCCGCTCACGCAAGCCCGGAATCGCCCGCCCGGCGGCGGCGACCATCCGGTCCGCGAAGGCCTCGACGACTCCCGGGGCGCCCCAGTCGTGGCCAAGGCCGCAGGGCACGGTCGCCGTCAGCACCACGGACTCGTGGTCCGCGCCGGGACGCAGGGCAGGGTCGTCCGGCCGGTCGATCCGGACCGTGGGGTCGGGCATATCCCCGTCCACGAACAGGTCCAGCTCGTTCTCCGGTTCGGGGCCGTACACCACCGTGCGGTGCACGGCGTCCGGCTCCCGCGCTTCGCGCAGGGCGAGGCACACGACGACCCGGCCGGGATGCAGGTCCTCGGCGTCGGGAAGGACGTCCTTCGCGCCGTAGAGCTCACGACCCGGTACGAGCCCGCGCAGTCGCCAGGGTCCGGCGCCGACGACGGTGTCCGCCTCCACGACCGCCCCGTCGGACAACTCCAGACCTGCTGCGCGACCGTCCTTCTCCAGGACGCCCGTCACCTCGGCGCCGAAGTGGAACTCGACCTTGCGCTTGACGCACCGCTCGTACACCGCCCGCGCCAACTCCCGCATGCCGCCCCGGACATACCAGGTTCCGAAGGCGTGCTCCATGTACGGCAGGACGGCCGCGCTCGCCGGCGCGGTACCGGGGTCGACGCCGTGGGCGAGCGCATGGCCGTAGAGCAGGGCCGCGAGCCGCGGGTCACGCAGCTCCCAGGCACCGATCTCCTGCAGCGTGCAGGCCCGTCGGGTGCGCAGCAGCCGTTTGTGCGGCACCGCGGGGTACGGCTCGCGCTGCAGCACCTGCCAGTTGGGCCACAGGGGCTCCTCCAGGAGCGGCCTGCGGGTGCGGTCCCAGGCCTCGCGGGCCCGGATGAGGAAGTCACCCCAGCGTCCTCCCGCGCCCGCGCCGAGGGCCTCCTCCAGTGCGGCGACCACTCCCGCGCGCGAGGCGTTCGGCAGGGACACCTCGGTGCCGTCCGTGAAGATGTGCCGCGACGACGGATCGACCTGGACCAGCTCGACGACCGACTCCAGCGGCTCCTTGCCGGTCTTGATGAACAGATCGCGGTAGACGGCGGGGAGGGTGAGCAGTCCCGGCCCGGTGTCGAACCCGAACCCGTCCCGCTCGAACCGGCGCACCGCCCCGCCGTACGTCTCCGTGCGCTCGTACACCGCCACCCGGTGGCCCGCGACGGCCAGCCGGGCAGCGGCCGCCATCGCGCCCATCCCAGCGCCGATCACCGCAATCCGTGCCATGCCTGCGACTTTATCGGCCGCCACTGACACTCCGCCCGCGGGCGGCGGCTTGCCGACGAGGACCTGCCGAACACCGTGTGCGGCCGTCAGCCGGGCGGTCGGACGATTTGTGCCGCGAGGCGTTTCTCCTCCCGGCGTCGGGCCCTGCGGCGTCGGAATCTTCGGATGCGGGAGATCAGGAAGAAGAGCGTCAGCAGGCCGGCCAGCAGCAGTACGCCCGCGATGACCGCGGCCGCCTCCGGGTGGAACATCGCGAAGGCGACGACGCCGCCGACCCCGAGATCCTCGGCCAGGCTCACGATCACGTTGCTGAAGGGCTCGGGCGAGGCGTTGACCGCCATACGCGTGCCCGCCTTGACCGTGTGGCTGGCCAGGGCCGTCGAACCGCCGATCAGACCCGCCGCCACATCGGAGAGCGAACCGCTCTGACCTGCAAGCAGGGCGCCGACCCAGGCGCCGGCGACGGGACGGATCACCGTGTGGACCGAGTCCCAGGCCGAGTCGACGTACGGGATCTTGTCGGCCACTGCCTCGCACAGGAACAGCACGCCCGCCGCGACGAGGACCTCAGGGCGCTGGAGGGTCCCGGGGACGTCGTCGCTCAGCCCCGTCGCGCCGAACACGCCGAGCAGCAGCACCACCGCGTAGGCGTTGACGCCGCTGGCCCAGCCGCTGGTGAACACCAGAGGGAGTACGGACACGGACGCGATCGTAACCAGTCGGCCGTGGGGCGGTCTGGGGGTGAGTGCGCAGAACTGAGTATCCGTACCTAGGGGGCGAGATGAGTACGCGCGCGGATGGGCCCCGACCTGCTCGAACGAGAGAGTGGAGCCACGGCGAAGGGGAACGGCTCCGGCACCGGCGACACGGGGCGCCGGAACGGAGCCGGCCCCGGATCCGCTCCTTCCGCCGGCCGAGGCCGGCGGGAGCGAGGCACGGGGGAACCCGGGAAAGCGGGGGAACGACCGAACGGGGGCCCAACGGGGGGTTCGGGGGAAAACGGGGGAGCAAGGGAAGGCGCCGGTTCGAGGTGGCCCGCGGGGGACGCGGCCACAGCGGACCGGCGCTTTCGCATGTCAGCCTCGTGTCATCCCCGGCGCCCGCTCACCCGCCCCTGCAGCAGCCGCGACAGCGCCGCGTGCACGTCGTCCAGAGAGCGCTCGGGCTGGAAGGACTGCCAGTCCAGGGCGGCCACCAGGACCATGCCGACCAGGGCGGAGGCGGTCAGCGGTACGTCGATCTCGTCGCTGAACTCGCCGTTCTCCACGCCCTCGCGCAGGACGCCCTCCACGACCGCCACGGCCTGCTGACGGACCACCATGAGCGTGGACTGCCAGGCCCTGTTGGTGCGCCACAGCTCGGCCACGTACAGCTGGGTGAAGGCCGGGTAGCGGTCGATGAAGACGAGACCGGCCCGGATCATCGCGTCCAGGGCGTCCACCTTGCCGCCACCCGCGCGGGCCGTCGATTCCGCTGCCTCCTTCAAGGAGGCGGTGAGAAGGCCCACGCCGTGCCGCAGCAGTTCCTCGAAGAGGACGGACTTGCTCGCGAAGTTGTAGTAGACCGTGCCCTTCGCGACTCCGGCCCGCTCGGCGATCTCGTCGACCGTGGTGGCGGAGAAGCCCTGCTCGGCGATGAGCGTGACGGCCGCCTCGTAGAGCTTCTGCCGGGTGGCCTCGCGGCGTGTGCTGACGCCCGCCGTGGCGCTGCTGCTTTCCATGGTTCTGATTCTCACAGGTGAGGCCGCCCCTGATGTCGCGGAAGAGCTCACAGGGTCAGCTCCGGGTGCAGTCTGTCCAGCGTCCACACCTGCCGGCGGCGGGCCGACAGGGCGGTCAGCGCGAGGGCGCCGGCGGTGAAGGCGAGGAGCACCACGCACGCGTGCCACACCGGAGTGAGACCGCCGCCCGTGATGAGCCTCCTGAGGGCCTCCACGACGTAGCTCATCGGCAGGAAGGGATGGATCGCGTTGAAGAAGCCCGGACTGGTCTGGACGGGGTAGGTGCCGCCCGCGGACGTCAGCTGGAGCATCAGGAGCGCCAGGACGAGGATCCGGCCCGCCGCTCCGAAGCGTGCGTTCAGCCATTGGACGATCGCCGCGAAGCAGGCCGTCACCAGGAAGAGGAAGCCCACGGTCCCGGCCGCCCGCGCCATCTGCAGGCCGATCGCCCAGTGCAGCACCGACATCAGCGCCACCGTCTGCAGCACTCCGATCGCCACCACGGGCAGCCACCCGGCCAGCGCGATCCGCCAGGCCGCGGCACCGGCGGCGAGCGCACGCCGGTTCATCGGTGTGATCAGCATGTACGCCACCATCGCGCCCACCCACAGGGACAGCGGGATGAAGTACGGGGCGAACCCCGTGCCGTAGTTCGGCGCCTTGTGCAGGTCCCTTGAGACCAGTTGGACCGGATCCGCCATCACGTCGGTGCGCCGGTCGCGGTCCTTCTTGTCGTAGTCGGGGATCTGCGATGCGCCGTCGTGCAGCCCGTCGGAGAGCTTCTCGGAGCCGTCCGCGAGCTTGTACATGCCGCCGCTCAGGTCGTCGGCCCCGGTCTTGAGCCGGCCGACGCCCTCGTTCAGGTCCTGTGCGCCGGTCCTCGCGGTGCCGAGGCCGGAGTGGAGCGTCCTGGCGCCCGCGGCGACCTTGCCCGCGCCCTGGTTCAGCTTGTTGATCTTCGCTACGGCGTCGTCCAGGTCCTCGGAGAGGCGGGGCGCCCGGTCGGCGAGTGCTCGGGCCTGCTGCTGGAGGGTGGCGAGCCGGCTGTCGAGCTTCTTCAGATCGCCGTTCTGGTCGGCGACGAGAGCGTTGACGTCGTCGGCGACCTTCGCCACGTCGGCGGCAGCCTGCTCGGCCTTCTTCAGGTCGGCGCAGGCGGGGTCAGGCAGTACGGGGTCCGTACAGCGCGCCTTATGGACGGCGTTCAGGGAGTCGGCGGCCTCATGGGCCCCCTCGGCGGCCGCCGGGGCGGTCCTCACCAGGGTGTCGAGGTTGTGGCGGACGGCTCCGGCCGAGTCGGCGACGAGCCGGGCGGTGTCGCCGATGGCCTTCTCGTTGCCTTCGAGGAAGGGACCCACCTTGTCCGCGACCCCGTTGACCTTGTCGGCGAGGCTCTGCGTCCCGTCGGCGACCTGCTGTGCGCCGTCCGCGAGGTCGCCCGAACCCGTGTCGAGCTTCGCCAGCCCGTCGGAGAGCTGCCCGCTGCCCGCCTCGGCGTCCTTCAGGCCCGTGGCGAGGTCCTCGGATCCCTTCTCCGCCTTGCCGATGCCGCCTTCCAGGTCATCGGCCCCGTCGGCGGCCTTCACCGTGGCCCCGTGGATGTCGGAGAAGGAGATGAAGATCCGGTCCAGGAAGGATCGCGACGCCTTCGTGGACGCGGCTTGGCGCACCTCGGCGAAGACTGTCCGTGAGATCTGCCCGACGATGTAGTTGTTCGAGTCGTTCGTACGGACCTGGAGGGCGCCGGTCTCGGGGGAGTTCCCGGCACTGGAGGCGATCTTCTTGCTGAAGTCGGCCGGCATGGTCAGCGACAGGTAGTAGGTGCCGTTCTCGACACCCTTGCGTGCCTCGGCGGCGCTCACCTGGTGCCAGTCGAAGGTGTCGCTCTCGCGCAACCCCTTGGTGAGGTCGTCGCCCGCGGTCAGTTTTCTGCCGTCGGCGGTGGCGCCCCTGTCGTCGTTCACGAGGGCGACGGGGATGCGGTCCAGGCGGCCGTACGGGTCCCAGAAGGACCACAGATACAGGGCGCCGTACAGCAGCGGCAACACGAGCAGCGCCACAAGGGCGGCGCGCGGGAGCTTCCCCCTGCCGAAGCGGCGCAGCTCAAGCGCGGCCAGTTTCGGCGAGCGCATCGGCCTTCTCCTTCCGGGTTTGCGTGTCCTGTTGCGGTTCAGGTCGCGTGGACACCGTCACGGCGTCCTCCGGGGCCTCACTGCCCACCGCCACGACCGTCGTCCCGGCCGCGGCGAGGGACCTCAGCAGCGCCCAGGCCTCGGTCCGCTCGGCGTCCGACAGCTTCAGGTCCAGGTCGTCGACGGCGAGCAGCCGCGGGCGGCCGATCAGGGCCAGGGCGATCGACAGCCGCAGGGCCTCCAGGCGTTCCAGATCACGTACGGCCGTTCGCGCGCCCTTGGGCAGCGCTTCCCGGTCGAGCCCGGCGGACGTCAGCGCGGTGTCGATCCTCAGCCTCGCCTCGGACCTACGCTCCTCACGCGGCCGCAGCAGCGCGCGCACCGAATCGCCGAACCGGCGCTGCAGCAGCGCCCGTTCACGCAAGTGCTCGGCGACAGTCAGGGCCGGGTCGAGGTCGGTGACCCCGGCGACGTTCGCCGGCGCGCTGAACCGGCGCACCGCCGCCAGCTGTTTCGGCAGCCGCGCCCCGCCCACCGTCGCCGTCCCCTCGGTGGCCTTCATCCGCCCAGTGAGCGCGAGCAGCAGGCTCGTGCGACCGGACCCCGAGGGCCCCTCCACGGCGATCAACGCGCCGGGCTCGGCGGCGAGGTCGATCCCGCGGAAGGCCCAGCCGCGAGGCCCCTTGAGCCCGAAACCTTCGGCCGTGACAGCGACTCCGTCCATGTCACCCCCTGATCTTCTTGAACCGAGAACTTTTTGAACTGACTGGTCAGTGCAAAAACTAACCCGAACCTTCGATCGAAGCAAAAGCCCAGGTCAGAACGGATTGTCAGTGGCATACCTCACGATGGGCACATACGGCACTCCGTAGCGGGACGTGCCGGCAACCAGACGACAGGAGGTTCGTCATGGCCAGCTATCACGCAGCCGCCGCCCGTCGGCGCCGCGCCACCGGCCCTGCCCCCTCACTGACCGGCCCGGCGAGCGACGTACACCCCGTCCTGCGCCGGGCGACGGCCCCGCCCGCCGCCCTCGACCTGCTCGCCCAGGCCCGCGCCGGCCTCGACGAGGCCTCGGCGCTGGAGACGTCGAACGAGCGCTATGCGACGGCGCACCTCGCCGCGCTGCGCACCGCGGCCGCCGTGCTCGCCGCGCGGGGGCGTCCGGAGCCCACGCCCCGACGTCGCGCCAAGATCCGGAGCGCCTGGGAAGTGCTTCCCGAGATAGCACCCGAGCTCACCGAGTGGAGCGCGCTGTTCGCCTCCGGGGCCCGGCGCCGCGCCCGGGCCGAGGCCGGCATCCAGGGCGCGGCCAGCCGCCGGGACGCGGACGACCTCATACGCGACGTGGCGATGTTCCTGCGTCTCGTCGAGCGGATGCTGGTGCTCCAGCCGGTCCTGCCCCAACCACGCCAGGACGCGGACCAGCCCGAGGGGGACGCCGGCGATCCCGACCGTGACCGCGACTTTCCGGACGCGGGCTGAAGCGCGGCACGCTCGTGGCCGGGATGCGGCCACGACTCGGGGACTCGTACCCCAGGGGGTGGTCCAGAGACCGTCTCGCCGACGGCGGCCTGGATGGACGCCTCGCGGGTGGGGGCCGGGGCACGTGTCGCGAGGGAGACCCAGGACGCACCCCCGCGGTGCCCCGGCAAACCGCCCCTCGACCGGCGTGGGCACCGCGCCTCCCTGTCTCGACCCGGCGCGGATCGCAGGCACCCGCCTGTGAGCCACCCAGCCGAGTCTCAGGTGTCGCCTTCTCGGCCCGGAGTGTGCCGCGGAGCCGCCCTCCGTGGACCATCCTGCCGAGCCGTAGGTGCCGTCTCCGCGTCTTGCCCGCCGCGGATCGCAGGCACCCGCCCGTGGGCCACCCAGCCGAGTCTCAGGTGTCGCCTTCTCGGCCCGGAGTGTGCCGCGGAGCGCCCCTCCGCGGATCGCCCCGCCAAGCCTCTCCTCGTACCGCCACGTGCCCCACCCGGCGCCCCTCGGTTCCCGCCGCCCCGCCCGGTGGGACGTGTCCCTGGCCGTGGCACCGTGATGGCTGGGCGCGGCGGCGGAGGCAATAGGGTGGGGAGCGCCTGAAGCCTTCCCCGTCCATGCCCCCGGCCGGGAAGGCGCCCCGATCGCTCCGCCGTGCAACGGGCGGTGCCGCGCCGAGGAGTCAACTGCCGTGTCGGACCCGATGCGACCCCGCGCCTCTCTCCGTACCGCCGTGGTCTGGGAGGTCCTCCAGGACGCCCTCGACCGCCGGGTCAAGGCCACGGGACGCCAGGCGCTGGACGTCCTCGACACCGGAGGCGGCAGCGGCAACTTCGCCGTGCCCGTCGCCCGCCTCGGCCACCAGGTCACCGTCGTCGACCCCAGCCCGAACGCGCTGTTCGCCCTGGAGCGCCGCGCGGCCGAGGCCGGCGTCGCCGACCGGGTGCGAGGTGTCCAGGGCGACGCCCACGGCCTCTTCGACGTCGCCGAGCGCGGCGGCTACGACGTGGTGCTGTGCCACGGCGTCCTGGAGTACGTGGACGACCCGGCCGAGGGCGTGCGCAACGTCGTGGCCGCCCTGCGCCCCGAGGGCGTCCTCAGTCTGCTCGCCGCCGGTCTCGGCGGCGCCGTGCTCGCCCGGGCCCTGGCCGGCCACTTCAAGGAGGCCAGGCAGGCGCTCGGCGACCCGAACGGCCGCTGGGGCGACGGCGACCCTGTGCCGCGCCGCTTCACCGCCGAACAGCTCACCGCGCTCGTCGAGGGCGCGGGCCTCACCGTGGGCGCGGTGCACGGTGTGCGGGTCTTCGCCGACCTCGTCCCCGGCGTGCTCGTGGACACCGAGCCCGGTGCCCTGGACGCCCTGCTGAAGCTGGAGGAGGCGGCGGCCGAGCTCCCCGCCTTCCACTCCGTGGCCACGCAGCTCCATGTGCTCGGCGAGACCCGGGAGGCCGCCGAGGCCTGAGCCGTCCCCTGTGCCGGAGTGCTGATCAGGTACTTGATGGCACATGGAGTACGCCACAGGCCCCCCGATCGCGCGCGCAGCGCCGTATGATCGAGGGAGACCGCCCGGCATGACGGGACGGCCGCTGGGGAATGACAAGATTCAGCAGCCGGAGCGTGCATGGCGGAATCCGGTTGGCCAATTGGCGCAGAGGGGCGGGTTTCACGGGGGCGATTCCCTGCCTATCCTGAAGGGACCCCCCGAGTCGCCCCGGCGACTGCACGATGAGGAGGACTCCGTGCCGCTCTCGGAGCACGAGCAGCGCATGCTCGAGCAGATGGAGCGAGCGCTGTACGCCGAAGATCCCAAGTTCGCGTCGGCGCTCGAGGGAAGCGGGCTGCGTACGTACACCCGGCGGCGGGTCTACCAGGCAGTTGCCGGCTTCCTCGTAGGTATCGCGCTCCTCATGGCCGGTATGGTCGCCAAGCAGGTGTGGCTCAGTGTGGTGGGGTTCCTCGTCATGCTGGGTTGCGCGGTACTCGCCGTGACCGGCTGGCGCAAGGCCCCCAAGCCGGGCGAGCAGCCTGCCGCGGGCGCCCCGCATGCCCGTCGCCAGGGACGTCAGAAGCGCTCGATGATGGATCGGATCGAGCAGCGCTGGCAGCGGCGACGAGACGAACAGGGCGGCCAGTAGCCAGCCCGCCGAGCAGCTCCCACAGACGTTCTGAAGGGGTGAGCACCCAGCCGGGTGCTCACCCCTTCAGACATGTCCCCAAGCTCGCGCATGTCCTCAGGACGTCACCCCACCCGTCTCCGCAGGGCACTCCCACCCCGCGAAACACGGTGGCCCGGGCCTTTGAAAGGCTCGGGCCACCGTCGTTCCGCCCTCTGCGTGCGGTGCTTTTCAGCCTTGCTGACCGAACGGCTTGCGCAGGGTCGGCCGGATCGCCGCCGCACGTGTCCTGATCCCGGCCCACCACTCCGACGCCGCCCAGACCACCCGTGCGGTGGAACGCGGGGCGATCAGCGCGCGCACCCGCGTGACCCGGCCGACCGAGCCGCGCAGTCCGCCGATCACCCGGTGGACGTCCTGGGCGAGGCCGGCCGTCGGCCGGGGGCGCGGGGCGTAGAGGACCTGCTCCACGGCGTCCGCCACCCGGTGCACCGAGGCCGCGGCCGTCGGATCGAGATGCCCGAGACGTACGATCCGCGCCGCCGCCTTGCGCGGCGTCTGCGAGTCGTCCGGCAGGATCCCGAAGTCCCACGCCGTGTCCGTCAGCTCCTGCCAGGCCGCCAAGGCGTGCGCGGCGGCATCCGCGTCACTGCGGCCGTGCCCGCCCAGGCGTACCGAACGGGTGCGCAGCCGCCACAGCATCGGCGCCAAGGGGATCGACAGCACGGCCAGCCCCACGAACACCCAGAACAGCATCTTCAGGTACCACCACTGGCCCTGTACGGCCCACCAGGGGCCGCCACCGTCCCCGGCCGCCGCGGCCGCGGGCGACGCGCTGTCGCACGCCTCCAGCTTGCGCAGCTGGGCCGAGCAGCTCTCGCTCGCCGAGGGGGAGGCCGACGGCTCCGTGGACGAACCCGCGGACGGCCGCGGCACGTCGGGGGTCAGATTGCCGGTGGCATCCGGGACGGTGTACGAGGGCACCGTGCCCCGGGTCGGGGTGGGCTCGAAGCGGGTCCAGCCCACCCCCTCGAAGTACAGCTCGGGCCAGGCGTGGGCGTCCTTGAGCCCCACCGAGATCGAGCCGTCCGCCTGCGGGGTGCCGGGCGCGAAGCCCACCGCGACCCGGGCCGGAATGCCCAGGGAGCGGGCCATCGCCGCCATGGCGAAGGAGAAGTGCACGCAGAAGCCCTGCTTGTCCCGCAGGAAGTTGGCGATCGCGTTGGGCCCGTCGCCGACCTCCACCTTGGTGTCGTACTCGAAGCCGCCGTTCACCGCGAAGTAGTCCTGAAGCGCGACCGCCTGCTCATAGGGGTTCTTCGCGCCCGCGGTGACCTCGCGGGCGGTCTTGGCCACCACCGACGGCACCGAGTCGGGCAGCTTGGTGTAGTCGCGCTCGATGGCCGCGGGCGCGGTCGGCGCCGACGCGAGCTGCTCGGCCGTCGGCTGCACGTCCAGGCTCTTCACCTGGTACGTCAGCCCGCGCGTGTTCTGCCCGTGGTCACCGACGAGCGCCATCCCCTCGGGCTCGTAGCGCCAGCTGCCCCGGATCTTGACGCCGCTCGGCGGGTACGGCATCGGCAGGTAGTCCTGCGCGTACCAGTTCGCCGCCTGGATGGTCGTCTCCACCTCCGCGCGTTTGACGTCGCCGCCGAGGCCGACCGGGGTGGGGAAGTCGTCCGGTACGGCCTTGATGGGCCGCTTGGACGGCTTCCAGGTCCGGCCGTCGAATTCGTCCAAGGAGACGATCCGCAGGTACAGGTTGGAGATGTCGGTGCTGCTCCCGGTCCGCACGGACAGGACCTGGCGGTCCTCGTCCACGTTCAGGCTGTCGCGCAGGGTGAGCAGCGGGTTCACGGCGGAGATCGTGCCGCCGTTGCCGTTTCCGGCGCCCACGCCCGCCCCGGTGGCGTCCAGGAGGCCGCCGTTCATCGCGGGCAGAGCGGCCGATACCACGAGGGCGATGCCGAGGCTCGCCACGCCGATCCGCCGGCCGGTGCGCACCGGCGCCACCGGCCCGGAGTCGGCGCCCGGGCCGCGCGCGGCCCCGCCGAAGACGCGACCCCACTGCGAGAGCCGCTCGCGCCCCTCGGCCAGAAGCAGCAGCAGATAGCCGGCCGCCGCGACCAGGAACCAGAACCAGCCGCCGTGGCCTTCGGACAGTCCCGCGGCGACGGAGTACAGCGCGAGCAGCGGCAGGCCCGCCGGCGCCGCGCTGCGGAAGGTCACCGCGAGGGTGTCCACCACGAGTCCGATGATCAGGACACCGCCGAAGACCATCAGCTTGATGCCCTCGGACGCCAGCGGCGCCGGGATCGCGTAGCGCGCGATGTCATCGCCGCCCTGCTGGAGCAGGTCCCCGAAGTGCACGAAGGCGCCCGGGCCGGGGATCAGCCCGAAGAGGGCCTGGTCCCGGGCGAAGATCAGGGTCAGCATGACCAGCGTGACGAGGGTCTGGGCCGCCACCGTCAGAGGACGGGCCAGCGGGATCCGCCGGGTCACCGCGCCCACGACCGTCTGCACCCCGAGCAGGAAGGCGGCCTGCACGATCCAGGTGACCGGCTCGACCAGCGGGAGCAGGGCGCACGAGGCCATCAGCGTGGCCGCCCACGCGCACAGCGCCAGTCGTCCCCGCCCGCTCATCACGGTCCCTCCCCGGCGCCGGCCACGCCGACGCCCGTGCGCTCGCGGTCCGCGAGGCGCCACAGCTCCTCCAGCGAGGCGCCCCGCGGCACACCCAGTGCCGTCCAGCCCGCCTCGCGCAGCATCCGCAGCCGTTCCTCGCGCTCCTGCAACGCCCCGGGAACGTCGGTCGGTTCCCGCATCCAGCTCTCGCTGTCGAGCACGAAGGCGAGCGCGCCCCCGCTGCGCTGCCGCATCTTGGCGACGACCGCGGCCTGCTCCTCGTCGAGGTCGCCGAAGAAGGCCACCAGCAGTCCTTCGTTCCCCCTGCGCAGCACGTCGTACGCGCGCGACAGGCCGGTGTCGTCGGAGTGGTCGATCACCGCGAGCGTGTCCATCATCAGCCCGGCCGCGTCCGCCGTCCCCTGGCTGGCGCCGGCGAAGCCGTCCGCGCCCTCGCCGGGTACGGAGTTGCCCGTGTCCGTCAACAGCCGTACGGAAAAGCCTCGTTCGAGCATGTGGACCAGGACGGAGGCGGCGCCCGAGACGGCCCACTCGAAGGCCGAGTCCGGGCCCGCGCCCGCGTAGGCGAGGCCCCGGGTGTCCAGGAGCACCGTGCAGCGGGCGCGCTGGGGCTGTTCCTCGCGGCGCACCATCAGCTCGCCGTAGCGGGCGGTGGAGCGCCAGTGCACCCGGCGCAGGTCGTCGCCGTAGCGGTAGCCGCGCGGGATGGCGTCGTCCTCGCCGGCCAGGGCGAGCGAGCGCTGCCGCCCGTCGCCGTACCCCTTCGCCTCGCCGTTCAGCCGCACCGGCGGCAGCGCCTCCACGCGCGGGATCACGGTCAGGGTGTCGTACGTCGAGAAGGAGCGGGTCAGTTCGCACATGCCGAACGGGTCGGTCAGGCGCAGCTGGAGCGGGCCGAGCGGGTAGCGGCCCCGCAGGTCGGAGCGGACCCGGTAGGACACCTCGCGGCGGCCGCCCGGCTCGACGCGATCGAGCACGAAGCGGGGGCGCGGGCCGAGGACGTAGGGGACCCGGTCCTGGAGCATCAGCAGGCCGGTGGGCAGCCGCGAGACGTTGTCCATCCGCAGATGGACGCGGGCCTCGCTGCCGGCGGGCACGCGCGCGGGGGAGAGCCTTCGGCTGCCCGCGACCCGGTAGCGGGTGCGGTAGAGCACGGTGGCGCAGACCAGGGGCAGCACGGCCAGCATCAGGCCGACCCGCAGCAGGTCGCTCTGGCCGAGGACGTAGGCGCAGACGGCCGCGGCGATGCCGGCGGCGAAGAAGGAGCGGCCCCGGGTGGTCAGACCCGCCAGCGCGGTACGCACCCCGCCCTTGTCGCCCCGGTCGGTCTCGGGGCCGTCGGCGGAGGGCACCCCGGTGGACATCACAGGCTCCGCGGCGGCTGCTGCGGATACGCGGGTGCGGTGCGGCCGATCCCGAGGCCGCCCTGCTGGGGTGCGGCGGGAACCGGGGTGCGCTGGAGGATCTCCTGCACGACCTGTTCCGCGGTGCGCCGGTTCAGCTGGGCCTGGGCGGTGGGCAGCAGACGGTGGGCGAGCACGGCGACGGCGAGCGCCTGGACGTCGTCCGGCAGCGCGAACTCCCGGCCGCTGAGGGCGGCGGAGGCCTTGGCGGCGCGCAGCAGGTGCAGCGTCGCGCGCGGGGACGCGCCGAGTCTGAGGTCGGGGTGGGTGCGGGTGGCGGAGACCAGGTCGACGGCGTACCGCCGGACCGTTTCGGCGACGTGGACGCCGCGGACGGCCTCGACCAGCTTCACGATGTCGTGTGCGTGCGCCACCGGCTGGAGGTCGTCCAGCGGGTTCACCCCGCCGTGGATGTCCAGCATCTGCAGCTCGGCGTCCGCGCTGGGGTAGCCGATGGAGACCCGGGCCATGAAACGGTCGCGCTGGGCCTCCGGCAGCGGATACGTGCCCTCCATCTCGACCGGGTTCTGCGTGGCCACCACCATGAAGGGACTGGGCAGCTCGTAGGTCTGCCCGTCGATGGTGACCTGGCGCTCCTCCATCGACTCCAGCAGCGCCGACTGGGTCTTCGGCGAGGCGCGGTTGATCTCGTCGCCGATCACTATCTGCGCGAAGATCGCACCCGGTTTGAACTCGAAGTCCCGGCGCTGCTGATCCCAGATGGACACACCCGTGATGTCCGAGGGCAGCAGGTCGGGCGTGAACTGGATGCGGCGCACCGAGCAGTCGATGGACCGCGCCAGCGCCTTGGCCAGCATGGTCTTGCCGACGCCGGGGACGTCCTCTATCAGAAGATGTCCCTCGGCGAGCAGCACGGTCAGCGAAAGCCGAACGACCTCGGGCTTCCCCTCGATCACGCCCTCCACCGAACTGCGTACCCGCTCCACGACGGCGGTCAGATCAGTGAGGCTCGCTCGATCGTCATAGGTGGTCACCCGGCCCTCCTCGGCCCGTACTTTCCGGGCCGACGCTCTGTGATGCGTAACCGGCCCACCCCGAATCACGGACACCACGCGAAAAAGTTCCGCGTGACGCCACAACCGCATTCTTGCTGCCGTTACCGATTCGTGTCACTCGACTGTGGACAACTGGCTGCACTATGTCGGGTCTTACGGCGTTTTGGGCACCCTGAGGGCCGAAATCAACAGCGAAACGACAGCTACGGCAGCCGGACGGCAGCCGGTTACGCGGGGTCGATCTCGCGCAGCAGGCCCGTCTTCACGTCGAACACGAAGCCGCGCACGTCGTCGGTGTGCACCAGGAACGGCGAGGTGCGCACCCGCTGCATGGACTGCCGTACGTCCTGGTCGACGTCCCGGAAGGCCTCCACCGCCCACGCGGGACGCTGGCCCACCTCCATCTCCAGCTCGGTGCGGAAGTCCTCGGTGATCGCCTCCAGGCCACAGCCCGTGTGGTGGATCAGGACAATGCTGCGGGTGCCGAGCTTGCGTTGGCTGATGGTGAGCGAGCGGATCACGTCGTCGGTGACCACACCGCCCGCGTTGCGGATGGTGTGGCAGTCGCCGAGCTCCAGGCCGAGCGCGGCGTGCAGGTCGAGTCGGGCGTCCATGCAGGCCACGACGGCGACGTGCAGCACCGGCCGGGCGTCCATACCGGGGTCGGTGAACGCGGCGGCGTACCGCTCGTTGGCGTCGACCAGGCGATCGGTCACACGGCCGCCGGGAGATATGGCGCCTTCGGTGGGAACGGATGCGGAAGTCGTCATAACCATGACGGTACTGGTCACCGCCGTTCCGGTCCTGCCGTGAGAAGGGAAAAAGAGCGTCATCACGTCCTCTGTGTGAGGTACCCCACAAGGGTCTCGGGTGCACCCGAACATGTGTTTTCTGCCCTTTCATGGCGTCGAGTCCGCACGGGGGCGCGACGCGCAGGCCGGTTGATTGACCGCGAGAGGCCGTGGACTAAAGTGACGCGAAGCGGGAGGCGAGGCCTCCCTGCTGGACTTTCCACGGAGACCCCGGCGATTTTCCGGAGATCTCCCCACGTGCGCGGCGCGTACGTACGGCTCGGCCTCCTCCCGCTCCCGGTCGGCTGACGCTTCCGGCGCCGGCAGGCCTCTCCTTTCACCGGGATCCCCTCGGCGAAGGGGAGGGACGGCGGGGACCCGGCGGTGCGTACGGCCGCGTTGGACCTGAGAGGGCCCCTTGAGTCAGAGTCGACACGTCCCGGTGATGCTCCAGCGGTGCCTGGACCTGTTGGCCCCCGCCCTTGAGCGGCCCGGAGCGGTGGTCGTCGACTGCACGCTCGGCCTCGGCGGCCACAGCGAGGCACTGCTCCAGCGGTTCCCCGAGGCCCGGCTCGTCGCCCTCGACCGCGACAAGGAGGCCCTGCGCCTGTCCGGCGAGCGGCTCGCGCCCTTCGGTGAGCGTGCCACCCTCGTCCACGCGGTCTACGACGAGCTCCCCGAGGTTCTCGACAGGCTCGGCATCACGCGCGTGCAGGGCGTCCTCTTCGACCTCGGTGTCTCCTCCATGCAACTCGACGAGGCCGACCGAGGCTTCGCCTACGCCCAGGACGCCCCGCTCGACATGCGCATGGACCAGACGACCGGCATGAGCGCCGCCGAGGTCCTCAACACCTACCCGCCGGGCGAACTCGTCCGGATCCTCAGGGCGTACGGCGAGGAGAAGCAGGCCAAGCGGATCGTGTCCGCGATCGTGCGGGAACGGGAGAAGCAGCCCTTCTCCCACAGTGCTCGGCTCGTCGAGCTGATCAGGGACTCCCTGCCGCAGGCCGCCAAGCGCACCGGCGGCAACCCGGCCAAGCGCACCTTCCAGGCCCTGCGTATCGAGGTCAACGGCGAACTCTCCGTCCTGGAGCGGGCGATCCCGGCCGCGGTGAAGTCACTCGCCGTGGGCGGCCGGATCGCCGTGCTGTCGTACCACTCGCTGGAGGACCGGCTGGTCAAGCAGGTCTTCGCGGCCGGTGCCGCCACCACCGCCCCGCCCGGACTGCCGGTCGTCCCCGAGCAGTACCAGCCCCGGCTCAAGCTGCTCACGCGCGGTGCCGAACTTCCCACCGAGGAAGAGATCGCCGAGAACCGGCGGGCCGCACCGGCGCGATGCAGGGGCGCCGAGCGAATCAGGGAGTCCATCGAGTGAAGTGCGTGAGGCGCGTGAGCCGCGTCAGTGAGTGGGGAAACCGGACTCACTGGAGGGTGAGTGAGTAGGAAACCCGAACTGAGGGGGAGGGCGGCCCGTCTCGCGCGCCTGTTCCCCGGCCCTACGGGCTCCGGACAGGCGGCCCGCACCCCTTTCGTGCTCCTCGTGGTCCTCCTTCTCGGCGGCGGCCTCATCGGGTTGCTGGTGCTGAACTCCGCGCTCAGCGAAGGGTCCTTCAAGCTCACCGACCTCCAGAAGGAGACGAAGAGCCTGACCGACGAGCAACAGGGTCTCCAGCGGGACATCGACGCCTACTCAGCGCCCGAGGCCCTGGTGCGCCGCGCCCGTGAACTCGGCATGGTGCCCGGCGGAGACCCGGCCTTCCTCGACCCCGACGGCACCGTCAAGGGCGTCCCGTCCCCCGCCTCCGACGCCGAACAGGCCTCCTTGCGGATGCCGCTCGTTCTCGCCCCCGAGGTGATCGACAGCGCGACCGCCCCGACGCCGACGGCCGGATCCACCCCGACGGAGACCGTCGTACCCGCGCCCGAGGCCGTGCCCTCGGTCGTCCCGCCCCCCACGACCCCGACCCCCGGCAGGTGACGGAAGTGTCCGACGATTTCGGCAGGCAACCGCCGCGCCGCCGCGTGCCCGGACCCGCACGCCCCGAGCGCTCCGCCCGCCCCGTCGGCCGACCGCGCCCGGGCCCCGGAGCCCGCCCGGCCCGCCGCCCTGCGGCGCCCCGCCCCGCGGCCCCCAAGACCATCCGCCTGGGCAGCCCCCGCCCCCGGCTGCGCCTGGTCGGCCTCGCGCTGACGCTGGTGCTGGCCGCCTTCGTCGTACGACTGCTCCAGGTGCAGGCCGTCGACGCGAGCACGTACGCCGCCAAGGCCGAGCAGAACCGGTATGTCGGCTACACGCTGGCCGCCGAGCGCGGCGGTATCACCGACCGCGACGGCGTGGCCCTCGCGACCAGCGAGGACGCGTACGACATCACGGCCGACCCCACGCTCTTCACCCGCGAGGAACTGAAGATCGACGACGGCCCCGAGCAGGCCGCCGCCCTGCTCGCCCCGATCCTGGGGCAGGAGCAGGAGACGATCGTCAAGAAGCTGCGGCCCAAGGACAAGAAGCTCCGCTACGTCCTGCTCGCCAACCGCCAGACCCCGCAGGTCTGGAAGCAGATCAAGGACCTGAAGTCCGCGCTCGCCACCAAGAGCGGGACCGACCCCGGCACGGCCAACGTCCTCGCGGGCGTCCTGTCCGTGCCGACCACCAAGCGCGTGTACCCGAACGGCGATCTCGCCGCCGGGATACTGGGCTGGGTCAACGCCGACGGCAAGGGCGGCGGCGGTGTCGAGCAGCAACTGAACTCCCTGCTGGCCGGCAAGGACGGCAAGATCCGCTACGCCCAGTCCGGCGGCCGTCAGGTGCCCACAGTGGGTTCCACCGAGACCCCGGCGGTGCCCGGCAGCGACGTCGAGCTCACCATCGACCGTGACATCCAGTGGGCCGCCCAGCAGGCCATCACCGAGCAGGTGAAGGAGTCCAAGGCGGACCGCGGGTACGTGATAGTGCAGGACACGCAGACCGGCCAGGTTCTCGCCATGGCCAACTCGCCCGGCTTCGACCCGAACGACCTGTCCAAGGCGAGCTCGGTGAACATGGGCAACGCGGCCCTCCAGGACGCCTATGAGCCCGGTTCCACCGCCAAGGTCATGTCCATGGCCGCCGTACTGGAGCAGGGGGTCGCCACCCCGCTCACGCATGTGATCGTGCCCAACCGGCTGCACCGCGGTGACCGGCTCTTCAAGGACGACATCGACCACGAGACCTGGTACCTCACGCTCAACGGCGTGCTCGCCAAGTCCAGCAACATCGGCACCATCCTGGCGACCGGCCAGCTCGGCAAGACCCAGGCGCAGGCCAACCAGGTGCTCTACTCCTACCTGCACAAATTCGGCCTCGGCCGCTACTCCGGACTCGACTTCCCCGGCGAGACCCCGGGCATCCTCGCCAAGCCCGCGGACTGGTCGACCTCGCAGCAGTACACGATTCCTTTCGGCCAGGGTGTGTCCCTCAACGCCATGCAGGCCGCGTCCGTCTACTCGACGATCGCCAACGGCGGTGTCCGCGTCGAACCCACGCTCGTGCGCGGCACGAAGGGTCCCGACGGACGCTTCACGCCCGCCGCGAAGCCCAAGAAGACAAGAGTCGTCAGCGCCAAGACGGCCAAGACACTGGCCCGGATGCTGGAGTCGGTCGTGGACGACGAGGAGGGCACCGGCACCAAGGCGCGCATCCCCGGCTACCGGGTCGCGGGCAAGACGGGCACGGCCAACCGCGTGGATCCGGCCACCGGCAAGTACAAGGGCTACACCTCGTCGTTCGCCGGCTTCGCGCCCGCCGACAAGCCCCGGATCACCGTCTACTGCGCCATCCAGAACGCCACCAGCGGCAGTTACTTCGGCGGCCAGATCTGCGGACCCGTCTACAAGCAGGTCATGGAGTTCGCCCTGAAGACCCTGCAGGTCCCGCCCACGGGGGCGAAGGCCGCGAAGCTGCCCGTCTCCTACACGCCCTGATCAGCACCACCTCAGCACGTCATCAGCGCTCGGAAAGGCCACCAGGAACCACCTCGTGACGACGATCACCTCCGATTCCGGGAACCAGGGCGCTCCCCGCCCCTCGCCCGCCCGTCGCCCACCACCGCCCTTGTCCGACCGCGCTGCGCGCGGGCCCTCTTTTAGCTCCAAGGCGGGTGTGCCCGGTACGCTCACCGCCGTGCCACACGCTGATCAGTCCCAAACCACCCAGAAGGGCGCACCCGTGACATATCCGGGACCGCCCCGGCCGGTCCGGATCTCCGCAACACCCCTCGCGGAGCTCGCCGACCAGCTGGGTGCCGAGCAGCCGGGGAACGCCGCGCAGGTCACGGGTATCACCCATGACTCGCGTGCCGTCCGCCCCGGCGACCTGTACGCCGCCCTCCCGGGCGCCCGCCTGCACGGCGCCGACTTCGTCACCCAGGCCGTCGGCCTCGGCGCGGTCGCCGTGCTGACCGACCCGGCAGGCGCCGAGCGCGCCGCCGCGACCGGGCTCCCGGTGCTGGTCGTCGAGGACCCGCGCGCGTGCATGGGCGAACTGGCGGCCACGATCTACGGTCACCCCGGCCGGGACCTGCTCCAGATCGGCATCACCGGCACCTCCGGCAAGACCACCACGGCGTATCTCGTCGAGGGCGGTCTCAAGGGGGTCAGGTCCACCGGCCTGATCGGCACCGTCGAGATGCGTATCGGCGACGAGCGCATCAAGTCCGAGCGCACCACGCCCGAAGCCACCGACCTCCAGGCCCTGTTCGCGGTCATGCGCGAGCGCGGGGTCGAGGCGGTCGCCATGGAGGTCTCCAGCCACGCGCTGGTCCTCGGGCGGGTCGACGGCTGTGTCTTCGACATCGGCGTCTTCACCAACCTCAGCCCGGAGCACATGGAGTTCCACTCCGGCATGGAAGACTACTTCCAGGCCAAGGCGCAGCTGTTCACGCCGAAACGCAGCCGTCTCGGCGTGGTCAACCTCGACGACGAGTACGGGCGCCGGCTCGTCAAGGAGGCCACGGTCCCGGTCGTCACCTTCTCCGCCGAGGGCCACCCGGACGCCGACTGGCGCGCCGCGGACGTCGAGGTCGGCCCGATGGACTCGACGTTCACCGTGATCGGCCCCAAGGACGAGCGGATCACCGCCAGGTCGCCGCTGCCGGGGCCCTTCAACGTGGCGAACACCCTCGCCGCGATCGTCGCCCTGGCCGCCGCGGGCCTCGACCCGCAGACCGCCGCCGACGGCGTCGCCGCGGTGCCGGGCGTGCCGGGCCGACTGGAGCGCGTGGACGCCGGACAGCCCTACCTCGCGGTCGTGGACTACGCCCACAAGACGGACGCCGTCGAGTCGGTGCTCAAGGCGCTCCGCAAGGTCACCGAGGGCCGGCTGCACGTCGTGCTGGGCTGCGGAGGCGACCGCGACAGGACCAAGCGCGGTCCGATGGGCGCCGCCGCGGCCCGCCTCGCCGACACCGCCGTACTGACCTCCGACAACCCCCGCTCCGAGGACCCCCTCGCGATCCTCGCAACCATGCTCGAGGGCGCGGCGTCCGTGCCAGTACACGAGCGTGGCGAGGTCCAGGTCTTCGAGGACCGGGCCGCCGCGATCGCAGCAGCCGTCGCCCGCGCGCGGCCGGGCGACACCGTACTGGTCGCCGGGAAGGGCCACGAGCAGGGCCAGGACATCGCCGGGGTGGTCCGTCCCTTCGACGACCGCCAGGTGCTTCGAGAAGCCATCCAGAAGACCCAGGGATGAACTTGTGATCGCCCTCTCTCTCGCCGAGACCGCCTCAGTCGTCGGCGGGCAGACGTACGACATACCGGATCCGTCGGTGCTGGTGCACGGGCCCGTCGTCATCGACTCCCGGCAGGTGAAGGACGGCAGTCTGTTCGCCGCCTTCGTGGGGGAGCGCGTCGACGGCCACGACTACGCCGAACAAGCCGTCCGGGCCGGTGCGGTGGCCGTGCTGGCCCAGCGCCCCGTCGGCGTGCCCGCGATCCTCGTCGAGGACGTCCAGACGGCCCTCGGCGCCCTCGCACGTCATGTCGTACGACGGCTCGGCGCGACCCTTGTCGCTCTCACCGGCTCCGCCGGCAAGACCAGCACCAAGGACCTGATCGCCCAGGTGCTCCAGCGCAAGGCGCCGACGGTGTTCACGCCGGGCTCGCTCAACAACGAGATCGGCCTGCCGCTCACCGCGCTCACCGCCACCGAGGAGACCAGGTTCCTCGTGCTGGAGATGGGCGCCCGTGGCATCGGCCACATCAGCTACCTCACGAATCTGACGCCCCCGCAGATCGGACTGGTCCTCAACGTCGGCAGCGCCCACATCGGGGAGTTCGGCGGCCGCGAGCAGATCGCGCAGGCCAAGGGCGAACTCGTGGAAGCTCTGCCGTCGGCACAGGACGGCGGCACCGCGATCCTCAACGCCGACGATCCTCTCGTACGCGCCATGGCATCCCGTACGAAGGCGAAGGTGCTCCTTTTCGGAGAGTCCGGCGAAGCGGACGTTCGAGCCGAGAACGTACGACTCACGGACAGCGGACAGCCTGCCTTCATGCTTCACACACCCTCCGGTGCAAGCGAAGTGACCATGCGCCTGTACGGTGAGCACCACGTGTCGAACGCGCTCGCCGCGGCCGCCGTCGCCCATGAGCTGGGCATGTCCGCAAGTGAGATCGCCACCGCGCTCTCCGAGGCGGGCTCCCTCTCCCGCTGGCGTATGGAGGTCACCGAGCGCCCGGACGGCGTGACCATCGTCAACGACGCCTACAACGCGAACCCCGAGTCCATGCGAGCGGCCTTGCGCGCGCTCGCGGCGATGGGCAAGGGGCGGCGGACCTGGGCGGTGCTCGGCAAGATGGCCGAGCTCGGGGACGAGGCGCTCGCCGAGCACGACGCGGTCGGACGGCTCGCCGTCCGGCTCAATGTCGGCAAGCTCGTCGCGGTCGGGGGCAGGGAAGCGTCCTGGCTGCAACTGGGCGCATATAACGAGGGTTCGTGGGGTGAGGAGTCGGTGCACGTGTCCGACGCACAGGCGGCGGTCGACCTGCTGCGCAGTGAATTGCGCCCGGGAGACGTCGTCCTCGTGAAGGCGTCCCGTTCGGTCGGCCTGGAGAGCGTCGCCCAGGCGCTGCTCGACGCCGAGGGTGAGGTTGCCGCCCGATGATGAAGCAGATCCTGTTCTCAGGAGTCATCGGCCTCTTTCTGACCCTGGTCGGCACCCCGCTGCTGATCAAGCTGCTCGCGCGCAAGGGTTACGGCCAGTACATCCGGGACGACGGCCCGCGCTCGCACGGCAGCAAGCGCGGTACGCCGACGATGGGCGGCATCGCCTTCATCCTGGCGACGGTCGTCGCCTACTTCCTGTCCAAGGTCATCACCGGCTACCCGCCCACCTACTCGGGCCTGCTGGTGCTCGGCCTGATGTGCGGCATGGGCCTGGTCGGCTTCCTCGACGACTACATCAAGATCGTCAAGCGGCGTTCGCTGGGCCTGCGGGCCAAGGCGAAGATGGCCGGCCAGCTGATCGTCGGCATCAGCTTCGCTGTGCTCGCGCTGATGTTCCCGGACGCCCGCGGCAACAGTCCGGCCTCCACGAGGCTGTCGTTCATCACCGACTTCGGCTGGAAGATCGGCCCGATCCTGTTCGTGGTCTGGGCGCTGTTCATGATCCTCGCGATGTCGAACGGCGTGAACCTCACCGACGGTCTGGACGGCCTCGCCACCGGCGCCTCGGTCCTCGTCTTCGGCGCCTACACCTTCATCGGCGTCTGGCAGTTCCAGGAGTCCTGCGCCAACGCGGGCACCCTGACCAACCCGAACGCCTGTTACGAGGTGCGCGATCCGCTCGACCTCGCGGTGATCGCCTCCGCGCTGATGGGCGCCTGCCTCGGCTTCCTGTGGTGGAACACCTCGCCGGCCAAGATCTTCATGGGCGACACCGGTTCGCTCGCCCTCGGCGGTGTCCTCACGGGCCTGGCGATCCTGTCCCGCACGGAGCTCCTGGTCGCCATCATGGGCGGTCTGTTCGTCCTCATCACCATGTCGGTCGTCATCCAGGTCGGCTCCTTCCGGATGACGGGCAAGCGGGTCTTCCGGATGGCACCGCTCCAGCACCACTTCGAACTCAAGGGCTGGTCCGAAGTCCTCATCGTGGTCCGTTTCTGGATCATCCAGGGCATCTGTGTGATCGTCGGCCTGGGTCTCTTCTACGCGGGATGGGCAGCAGAAAAGTGACCTCCTCGGAGCCTTTGGACTGGCAGGGCAGGCACGTCACCGTCGCCGGACTCGGTGTCTCCGGCGTCCCGGCGGCCAAGGTGCTGCACGCGCGCGGGGCGAACGTCACGGTCGTCAACGACGGCGACGACGCACGCGCGCGTGAGCAGGCCGCCGAGTTGGAGGCGCTCGGCATCACCGTGCGCCTCGGTGACGGTGCGACCCTGCCCGAAGGCACCGAACTCGTCGTCACCGCGCCCGGCTGGAAGCCGGACAAGCCGCTGTTCGCGGCGGCCCGTGAGGCCGGCCTGGAGATCTGGGGCGATGTCGAACTCGCCTGGCGGCTCAGGGGCCCCGACGCGGCTCCCTGGCTCGCGATCACCGGCACCAACGGCAAGACGACCACCACCCAGATGCTGGCGTCGATCCTGAAGGCCGCGGGGCTGCGCACCGCCGCCGTCGGCAACATCGGCGTCTCCCTGCTGGACGCGGTGCTCGGCGACGAGCAGTACGACGTCCTGGCCGTGGAGTTGTCGAGCTATCAGCTCCACTGGGCGCCCTCCCTGCGCGCCCACTCCGCCGCCGTGCTGAACCTGGCGCCGGACCACCTGGACTGGCACGGCTCCATGGAGGCGTACGCCAAGGACAAGGGCCGCATCTACGAGGGCAATCGGGTCGCCTGCGTCTACAACGTCGCCGACAAGGCCACCGAGGACCTGGTGCGCGAGGCGGACGTCGAGGAGGGCTGCCGGGCCGTCGGCTTCACCCTCGGCACCCCCGGACCGTCCCAACTCGGCGTCGTCGAGGGCATCCTGGTCGACCGCGCCTTCGTCGAGGACCGGCACAAGAACGCCCAGGAACTCGCCGAGATCTCGGACGTCAACCCGCCCGCCCCGCACAACATCGCCAACGCCCTTGCGGCAGCGGCCCTCGCACGCGCATTCGGGGTGCCCGCCAGGGCCGTACGAGACGGGCTCCGGGACTTCACCCCGGACGCCCACCGCATCGCCCACGTGGCCGACGTGGCCGATGTCGCGTACGTCGACGACTCCAAGGCCACCAACACCCACGCGGCGGAAGCCTCGTTGGCGGCCTACGAGTCGATCGTGTGGATCGCGGGCGGGCTCGCCAAGGGCGCGACCTTCGACGAGCTGGTCGCCAAGTCGGCAAAGCGACTTCGCGGTGTCGTGCTGATCGGCCAGGACCGCGCCCTGATCCGTGAAGCCCTCGCGCGACACGCCCCGGAAGTACCCGTGGTGGACCTCGACCGGACCGACACTGGGGCGATGCTCGCGGCTGTCCAGGAGGCTTCGCGCCTCGCCGTCGCAGGTGACACGGTGCTGCTGGCCCCGGCCTGCGCCTCGATGGACATGTTCGCCAACTACAACAAGCGCGGTGACGCGTTCGCGGAGGCGGTTCGCGAACTCGGCTCCTGACCGACGTAGCGGAGGCGTTGATGCCCAGTAGCCGTACCGGCAGGCCGCCCGTGCAGCGGGCGTCCCGGCGCCTCGCCGCCCCCCGGCCCTCGCGCGAGAACCCCGTACAACGGCTCTACACGCGCGCGCGCAAGGCCTGGGACCGGCCACTGACCGCCTACTACCTGATCCTCGGCGGCAGCCTGCTGATCACCGTGCTCGGTCTCGTGATGGTCTACTCGGCCTCCCAGATCACGGCTCTGCAGATGTCCTTGCCGGGATCCTTCTTCTTCCGCAAGCAGTTCCTGGCCGCCGTCATCGGCACCGTACTGCTGCTGATCGCCTCCCGGATGCCGGTCAAACTGCACCGGGCGCTCGCCTATCCGATCCTGGCGGGCGCGGTCTTCCTGATGGCCCTGGTGCAGGTGCCGGGGATAGGGATGTCGGTCAACGGCAACCAGAACTGGATCTCGCTCGGCGGCTCCTTCCAGATCCAGCCCAGCGAGTTCGGCAAGCTGGCCCTCGTGCTGTGGGCGGCCGACCTGCTCGCCCGCAAGCAGGACAAGAAGCTGCTGACCCAGTGGAAGCACATGCTGGTGCCGCTCGTCCCGGTCGCCTTCCTGCTGCTCGGGCTGATCATGCTCGGCGGCGACATGGGTACGGCGATCATCCTGACGGCGATCCTGTTCGGCCTGCTGTGGCTCGCGGGGGCGCCGACCCGGCTGTTCGTCGGGGTGCTGTCGGTCGCCGCGTTCATCGGGTTCGTCCTCATCAAGACCAGCCCCAACCGCATGGCCCGGCTCGCCTGCATCGGCGCCACCGAGCCCAAGTCCGGTGCCGCCGACTGCTGGCAGGCCGTGCACGGCATCTACGCCCTCGCCTCCGGCGGAATCTTTGGCTCCGGGCTCGGTGCGAGTGTGGAAAAATGGGGCCAACTCCCCGAAGCCCACACCGACTTCATCTTCGCCGTCACCGGTGAGGAACTGGGCCTGGCGGGGACGCTGTCGGTACTCGCCCTCTTCGCGGCTCTAGGCTATGCGGGTATCCGCGTGGCCGGACGCACGGAGGACCCCTTCGTGAGGTATGCCGCGGGAGGTGTGACCACCTGGATCACCGCTCAGGCTGTGATCAACATCGGTGCGGTGCTCGGTCTGCTGCCGATCGCCGGCGTCCCGCTCCCGCTGTTCTCCTACGGAGGTTCCGCCCTGCTGCCGACCATGTTCGCCGTCGGGCTGCTGATCGCGTTCGCGCGTGACGAGCCCGCCGCGCGGGCGGCGCTTTCGATGCGGCAACCTCGCTTTGGTAGAAAGCGGGCGGGAGGCGCCGTGCCGGCACGGGGGCCTCGGAGATGGAACACGATGCGACGGCGCGCCCCCTCGGCGCGTTCGTCCGGAGAGCGGTGAATTTCGGTGCATGTCGTACTCGCTGGTGGGGGGACCGCCGGCCACATCGAGCCCGCGCTCGCCCTCGCGGACGCCCTGCGCAGGCGGGACCCGAGCGTGGGTATCACGGCTCTGGGCACGGAACGGGGGCTGGAGACCAAACTCGTCCCACAGCGGGGCTACGAGCTCGCGCTGATCCCGGCTGTCCCGCTGCCTCGTAAGCCCACCCCTGAGCTGATCACCGTGCCGGGCCGACTGCGCGGCACGATCAAGGCCACCGAGCAGATCCTGGAGCGCACCAAGGCCGACGCCGTCGTCGGCTTCGGCGGCTATGTGGCGCTGCCCGGCTACCTCGCCGCCAAGCGGCTCGGTGTGCCGATCGTGATCCACGAGGCCAACGCCCGCCCCGGCCTCGCCAACAAGATCGGCTCCCGGTACGCCGCACAGGTCGCCGTCGCCACGCCGGACAGCAAGCTGCGCAACTCCCGCTACATCGGCATCCCGCTGCGCTATACCATCGCCACCCTGGACCGGGCCGCCGCCCGCCCCGAGGCCCGGCACATGTTCGGCCTCGACCCGAACCTGCCGACCCTGCTGGTCTCCGGCGGCTCGCAGGGCGCCCGGCGCCTCAACGAGGTCGTCCAGCAGGTCGCGCCCTGGCTCCAGCAGGCCGGGATCCAGATCCTGCACGCGGTCGGCCCGAAGAACGAACTGCCGCACGTACAGCAGATGCCGGGAATGCCCCCCTACATCCCGGTAAGTTACCTGGACCGGATGGACCTCGCGTACGCCGCGGCCGACATGATGCTCTGCCGCGCGGGCGCGATGACCGTCGCCGAACTCTCCGCCGTCGGGCTCCCTGCCGCCTACGTCCCGCTGCCCATCGGCAACGGAGAACAGCGGCTGAACGCCCAGCCGGTGGTCAAGGCCGGCGGCGGACTGCTGGTCGACGACGCGGAACTGACGCCGGACTGGGTCCGGGCCAACGTCCTGCCCGTGCTCGCCGACCCGCACCGGCTGTACGAGATGTCCCGCGCCGCCGCCGAGTTCGGCCGCCGGGACGCCGACGAGCTGCTCGTCGGCATGGTGTACGAGGCGATCGCCTCCCACCGACGCCAGTAGCCAGGAAAAGGGAGTGGGCGTGGCCGGATCGACGACCGCCGAGCGCGGTGAACGCCAGCAGGAGTCGTCCGGCCCGCCTCCTGCCCGGCGGTTGAGGGTGCGTCGGCTTCGTACGATCATCATTCTTGCCGTGGCGCTCGTGCTTCTTTCCGCGGGCACCGTCTGGCTGTTGTACGGCTCTCAGTGGCTGCGCGTCGACCGCGTGTCGGTCTCGGGAACCAGGGTGCTGACTCCGGACCAGGTCCGCGAGGCCGCCGACGTTCCGGTCGGATCACCGCTGATTTCCGTCGACACCGATGCGATTGAGGCACGACTGCTCCGGAAATTGCCCCGAATTGCCTCAGTTGATGTCGCTCGTTCCTGGCCCGACGGAATCGGGCTGAAAGTGACCGAACGTACTCCGGTTCTGCTTGTCCAAAAGGGCGGAAACTTCGTCGAAGTGGACGATGAAGGCGTCCGATTCGCCACGGTTTCTGAGGCCCCCAAAGGCGTGCCCGCCCTGGAATTGACGCTCTCCCCGCCGGACTCCCGTGCCGCGAGCCTGCGCCGCTTCGGCGAGGCCCGGCTCGTGCGCGAAGCGGTGCGCGTGGCGGGTGACATTCCGGCCGCCGTCGCGCACGCGACCCGTTCCGTCAAGGTGAGTTCGTACGACGACATCTCGCTGGAGTTGGGGGGCGGTCGTACCGTCGCCTGGGGGAGCAGCGAGAAAGGCGCCGCGAAGGCCCGTACGCTCGTCGCTCTCATGAAAGCCACTCCCGACGCGCGGCACTTCGACGTCAGCGTCCCCACCGCCCCCGCGTCATCAGGGAGTTGACGCACATCAGCGCAGGCCAGCACCCTGGTTGGGCACTGCTACGGCTGATCACATAGGGTGAAAAGAAAAACGGGAGGTTCGGCGTGTTCGTTGAACGTGCGCCACTTGTCGACTTAGTGTCCTGTTCAGAAGACTCCAGGGAACAGACACACTGGTAACCCTAAACTTCAACGTTAGGGTTCGGGTCGGCGCTACGGACCGTCCCATTCGGCATCAGTCGACGGATCGCGAGGCAGCAGTGCCCCGTTGGTTCGGCGACACGTAACTCGAGGCGAGAGGCCTTCGACGTGGCAGCACCGCAGAACTACCTCGCAGTCATCAAAGTCATCGGTGTCGGCGGCGGTGGTGTCAATGCCATCAACCGGATGATCGAGGTCGGTCTCAAGGGCGTCGAGTTCATCGCCATCAACACCGACGCGCAGGCGCTGTTGATGAGCGACGCCGACGTCAAGCTCGACGTCGGCCGCGAACTCACCCGCGGACTCGGCGCCGGAGCCAACCCGGCCGTGGGCCGCAAGGCCGCCGAGGACCACCGCGAGGAGATCGAGGAGGTCCTCAAGGGGGCCGACATGGTCTTCGTGACGGCCGGTGAAGGCGGCGGCACCGGCACCGGCGGCGCGCCCGTCGTGGCCAACATCGCACGCACCCTGGGCGCCCTCACCATCGGCGTGGTCACGCGCCCGTTCACCTTCGAGGGACGGCGCCGCGCCAACCAGGCCGAGGACGGCATCGCCGAACTCCGCGAAGAGGTCGACACCCTCATCGTCATCCCCAACGACCGGCTGCTGTCCATCTCGGACCGCCAGGTCTCCGTCCTCGACGCCTTCAAGTCGGCCGACCAGGTCCTGCTCTCCGGTGTCCAGGGCATCACCGACCTCATCACCACTCCCGGTCTGATCAACCTCGACTTCGCCGACGTCAAGTCGGTCATGTCCGAGGCCGGTTCGGCGCTCATGGGCATCGGCTCGGCCCGTGGCGACGACCGCGCGGTGGCCGCCGCCGAGATGGCGATCTCCTCGCCGCTCCTGGAGGCGTCCATCGACGGCGCCCGCGGTGTGCTGCTCTCCATCTCCGGTGGCTCCGACCTCGGCCTGTTCGAGATCAACGAAGCGGCTCAGCTGGTCAGCGAGGCCGCCCACCCCGAGGCCAACATCATCTTCGGTGCGGTCATCGACGACGCCCTCGGCGACGAGGTCCGCGTCACCGTGATCGCCGCCGGCTTCGACGGGGGGCAGCCGCCGACCCGTCGGGAGACGGTCATGGGGTCGTCCTCGAGCCCGGCCCGCCGCGAGGAGCCCACTCCGGTACGGCAGACCGAGAGCCGCCCGTCCTTCGGCTCGCTCGGCAGCGTCACGCCGAAGGAGGACCCGGAGCCCGCGCCGGAGCCGGTCGCTGACCTTCCGGTCGCCCCGCCGGTCCCGCCGTCGCGGAGCTACACCGACAGCGCGGCCGAGGAACTGGACGTGCCGGACTTCCTGAAGTGATAGGACGGCGCGAGAACGTGAGCGGCGCGCACTTCGCCTTCACCGACCGGTGGGGCGGGGTGAGCGCCGCTCCGTACGAGGAGCTCAACCTCGGCGGGGCGGTCGGCGACGACCCCGAGGCGGTGGGGACCAATCGCGAACTGGCCGCCAAGTCGCTCGGTATCGATCCCGCCCGGGTGGTCTGGATGAACCAGGTGCACGGGGCGGACGCCGTGGTGGTCTCCGCGCCGTGGGGCGAGCGGCCGGTGCCCCAGGTCGACGCGATCGTCACCGCCGAACGCGGTCTCGCCCTCGCCGTCCTCACCGCGGACTGCACCCCGGTGCTGCTCGCCGACCCGGTCGCCGGGATCGCCGCGGCGGTCCACGCGGGCCGGCCCGGCATGATCGCCGGAGTCGTCCCCGCCGCGCTACGCGCGATGACGGAACTCGGCGCCGATCCCGCCCGGATCGTCGCCCGCACCGGACCCGCCGTCTGCGGCAAGTGCTACGAAGTGCCCGAGGAGATGCGCGCCGACGTCACCGCCGTCGAACCCGCGGCGCACGCCGAGACGAGTTGGGGCACGCCCTCGGTCGACGTGACCGCCGGAGTGCACGCGCAACTCGACCGGCTCGGGGTGCGCGACCGGCAGCAGTCGCCGGTGTGCACGCTGGAGTCGGGCGACCACTTCTCGTATCGCCGCGATCGCACCACGGGGCGACTCGCGGGATATATCTGGCTGGACTGATGGGGCATGACGGACCGTAAGGGCGAACTCGCCGCAAATCTGGCGAAGGTGGAGCAGCGCATTGCCGCCGCGTGCGCGGCCGCCGGGCGGGCGCGGGAAGAGGTGACCCTCATCGTGGTCACCAAGACCTACCCAGCGAGCGATGTGCGGATGCTGGCGGAGCTCGGCGTGCGCCATGTCGCCGAGAACAAGGACCAGGACGCGGCGCCCAAGGCTGCAGAATGCTCGGATCTGCCGCTTACTTGGCACTTTGTAGGTCAGTTGCAGACCAACAAGGTGCGATCTGTGGTCGGTTACGCGGATCTCGTGCAGTCCGTCGATCGTTCCAGGCTGGTGACGGCTCTTTCGAAGGAGGCCGTGAAGGCCGGGCGCGAAGTGGGATGCCTCATCCAGGTCGCGCTCGACGCCGGGTCGAGCGAGCGAGGGGAGCGGGGCGGCGTGGCGCCAGGCGGAATCGCGGAGTTGGCCGATCTCGTGGCCCGGGCTCCGGGGTTGCGGCTCGACGGACTGATGACCGTCGCTCCGCTCACCGGGGAGTACGCGGGACGCGAACAGGCGGCATTCGAGCGGTTGATGGATTTGTCGACCGACCTGCGCCGAGCCCATCAGGCTGCCAACATGGTCTCGGCAGGGATGAGTGCGGACCTCGAACAGGCCGTGGCGGCAGGGGCGACACATGTGCGCGTCGGCACCGCGGTACTCGGAGTCCGCCCCAGGCTCGGGTAACGTCGCCAAGAAGTCGGACCACAGCAGAAAATATGGTCATTACCGCCGAAAGGCGGTCATAACGACCTCGTGGATCGCGGGCACTTGGCAGTCGTCAGCCGATCCACCACAGAGCGGAGGACTCAGAGAATGGCCGGCGCGATGCGCAAGATGGCGGTCTACCTCGGCCTCGTGGAGGACGATGGGTACGACGGCCGCGGTTTTGACCCCGACGACGACTTCGAACCGGAACTCGACCCGGAGCCCGAGCGGGACCGCCGACGGCATGAGCCGTCTCACCAGTCACATCAGGCGATTCAGCCCGAAAGGGATGAATCGGTCAGAGTCGTGCAGCCCTCGATGCCGCGCGACTCGGTGCCCCGATCCACTTCGCTGGCCGCGGAATCGGTGCGTCCCGCGCGCATCGCGCCCGTGGCATCCATCACACAAGAACGCGCAAGCCTGGAGAAGAACGCACCGGTGATCATGCCCAAGGTCGTGTCGGAACGAGAGCCTTACCGGATCACCACGCTTCACCCCCGGACCTACAACGAGGCCCGTACCATCGGGGAACACTTCCGTGAGGGCACCCCGGTGATCATGAATCTGACTGAGATGGATGACACAGACGCCAAGCGACTTGTCGACTTTGCGGCCGGTTTGGTGTTTGGTCTTCACGGCAGCATCGAGCGGGTGACGCAGAAGGTGTTCCTGTTGTCGCCTGCTAACGTCGATGTCACGGCGGAGGACAAGGCCCGCATCGCAGAGGGCGGGTTCTTCAACCAGAGCTGAGAAGCACAACCGGAACGAAGTACGGAACAGGGGAGAGGGAAAGACAGACCATGAGCGTGTTCGCGCAGGTGATCTACATCGCGCTGATGGTGTTCCTCATCGTGCTCATCTTCCGGTTGGTCATGGACTACGTCTTCCAGTTCGCCCGCTCGTGGCAACCCGGCAAGGCGATGGTGGTCGTTCTGGAGGCCACCTACACTGTCACCGATCCACCGTTGAAGCTTCTGCGGCGGTTCATCCCGCCGCTGCGTCTCGGGGGCGTGGCGCTCGACCTGTCCTTCTTCGTGCTGATGATCATCGTCTACATCCTCATCTCCATCACGGGAAACCTGGCGAGGTGACTGTGGACGATACGGTCTTGCCGACTGCCGATGACTACGTTGAGGTGAAGAGATGCCGTTGACCCCCGAGGACGTGCGGAACAAGCAGTTCACGACCGTCCGCCTCCGAGAAGGCTATGACGAGGACGAGGTCGATGCCTTCCTCGACGAGGTCGAAGCCGAACTGACGCGCCTGCTGCGCGAGAACGAGGACCTGCGCGCCAAGCTGGCCGCGGCGACGCGTGCTGCTGCCCAGAACCAGCAGAACATGCGCAAGCCCCCGGAGCAGCAGGACCAGCAGCAGGGTGGCATGCCCGGACAGGGAATGCCGCAGCAGGGCATGCGTGGGCCAGGTCCCGGCGCTCCCGTGCCGGCCGGCATATCCGGTCCGCCGCAGCAGCAGATGGGCGGCCCCATGGGCGGCCCGCCCCAGCTGCCGAGCGGTGCGCCGCAGCTGCCTGCCGGCCCCGGCGGTGGCCAGGGCGGCCCGCAGGGTCCCGGTCAGATGGGCCAGGGTCCCATGGGTCAGGGTCAGATGGGCCAGGGTCAGATGGGCCAGGGTCAGATGGGCCAGGGTCAGATGGGCCAGGGCCAGATGGGCCAGGGTCCGATGGGTCAGGGCCCCATGGGCGGTCAGTCGCCCATGCAGCAGCAGATGGGTGGCCCGATGGGCGGCCCCATGGGCGGTCCGATGGGCGGCCCCGGTCAGGGCCCCGGGGGCGACAGCGCCGCCCGTGTCCTCTCGCTGGCCCAGCAGACCGCCGACCAGGCGATCGCCGAGGCTCGTTCCGAGGCCAACAAGATCGTCGGCGAGGCCCGTTCGCGTGCCGAGGGTCTCGAGCGTGACGCCCGTGCCAAGGCGGACGCGCTGGAGCGGGACGCGCAGGAGAAGCACCGCGTCGCGATGGGCTCCCTCGAGTCCGCCCGCGCCACGCTGGAGCGCAAGGTCGAGGACCTGCGCGGCTTCGAGCGCGAGTACCGTACCCGTCTGAAGTCGTACCTCGAGTCGCAGCTGCGTCAGCTGGAGACCCAGGCCGACGACTCGCTGGCTCCGCCGCGTACCCCGGCGACCGCGTCGCTGCCGCCGTCCCCGGCGCCTTCCATGGCTCCGGCCGGTGCGAGCGCGCCGTCGTACGGTGGCAACCAGGGCATGGGCGGCGGTCCTTCGCCGGCCGGCCCGTCCTACGGCGGCCAGCAGCAGATGTCTCCCGCGATGACCCAGCCGATGGCGCCGGTACGGCCGCAGGGTCCTGGTCCGATGGGACAGGCTCCCTCGCCGATGCGAGGCTTCCTCATCGACGAGGACGACAACTGACGGCCTCTAGTACGCCTTAGGCGTCGGCAGCGTTCAGGGCGAGGCCCCGGATTTCGATCCGGGGCCTCGCCCTTTTACGCGGGTTGAGCACAGTGACGCGGAGACGCGGAAGGCCCGGACCCCTCTTGGGGACCGGGCCTTCGCTCTCGCGATTACGCCTTGCGCAGGCGGAACGTCAGGGACAGGCCCTCGTCGGTGAACGGGGTGCCGTAGGTGTCGTCCGCCTCACCCTGGGCGAAGTCCGTGGCAAGGACCTCGTCGGCGATCAGGGACGTGTGCTCGGACAGGGCCGCGATCACGGCCGGGTCCGTGGCCGTCCAGCGGAGCGCGATGCGGTCGGCCACGTCGAGACCGCTGTTCTTGCGGGCCTCCTGGATCAGGCGGATCGCGTCACGGGCCAGGCCCGCCTGGCGGAGTTCCTCCGTGATCTCCAGGTCCAGCGCCACCGTCGCACCGGAGTCGGACGCCACCGACCAGCCCTCGCGCGGGGTCTCCGTGATGATCACCTCATCTGGGGCGAGCGTGATCGTCTCGCCGTCGACCTCGACCGACGCCGTGCCCTCGCGCAGGGCGAGGGAGAGCGCGGCCGCGTCGGCGTTGGCAACGGCCTTGGCCACGTCCTGGACGCGCTTGCCGAAACGCTTGCCGAGGGCGCGGAAGTTGGCCTTGGCCGTGGTGTCGACCAGGCTGCCGCCGACCTCGCTGAGGGAGGCGAGCGCGCTCACGTTCAGTTCCTCCGTGATCTGCGCGTGCAGTTCACGGTCGAGGGAGCCGAAGCCGGTCGCGGCGATGAGCGCCCGGGACAGCGGCTGACGGGTCTTCACACCCGACTCCGCGCGCGTGGCACGGCCCAGCTCGACGAGCCGGCGCACCAGGACCATCTGCTTCGACAGCTCCGGGTCGATGGCGGAGAGGTCCGCCTCCGGCCAGGAGGCCAGGTGCACGGACTCCGGGACGCCGGGGGTGACCGGCACGACCAGGTCCTGCCAGACCCGCTCGGTGATGAACGGGGTCAGCGGGGCCATCAGCTTGGTGACCGTCTCGACGACCTCGTGCAGCGTGCGCAGCGCGGCCTTGTCGCCCTGCCAGAAGCGGCGCCGGGACCGGCGTACGTACCAGTTGGACAGGTCGTCGACGAACGCCGACAGGAGCTTGCCGGCGCGCTGGGTGTCGTACGACTCCAGGGACTGGGTCACCTGGTCGGTCAGCGCGTGCAGTTCGGACAGCAGCCAGCGGTCCAGGACCGGGCGGTCGGCCGGGGCCGGGTCCGCCTCGCTGGGCGCCCAGTTCGACGTACGGGCGTACAGGGCCTGGAAGGCGACTGTGTTCCAGTACGTCAGGAGCGTCTTGCGGACGACCTCCTGGATCGTGCCGTGGCCCACGCGACGGGCCGCCCACGGGGAGCCGCCGGCCGCCATGAACCAGCGCACCGCGTCCGCGCCGTGCCGGTCCATCAGGGGGATCGGCTCGAGGGTGTTGCCCAGGTGCTTGGACATCTTGCGGCCGTCCTCGGCGAGGATGTGACCGAGGCAGACGACGTTCTCGTACGACGACTGGTCGAAGACCAGGGTGCCGACGGCCATCAGCGTGTAGAACCAGCCTCGTGTCTGGTCGATGGCCTCGCTGATGAACTGCGCCGGGTAGCGGGACTCGAACAGCTCCTTGTTCTTGTACGGGTAGCCCCACTGCGCGAACGGCATCGAACCCGAGTCGTACCAGGCGTCGATGACCTCCGGCACGCGCGTGGCCGTCTTCTGGCACTGGGGGCACGCGAAGGTGACCTCGTCGATGAACGGGCGGTGCGGGTCGAGGCCGGAATGGTCCGTGCCGGTCAGCTGGGTGAGCTCCGCGCGGGAGCCCACGACGGTGAGGTGGTCGTCCTCGCAGCGCCAGATCGGCAGCGGGGTGCCCCAGTAGCGGTTGCGGGACAGCGCCCAGTCGATGTTGTTGTTCAGCCAGTCGCCGTACCGGCCGTGCTTGACCGTCTCGGGGAACCAGTTGGTGTTCTCGTTCTCCTGGAGGAGGCGGTCCTTGGCGGCGGTGGTGCGGATGTACCAGGACGGCTGCGCGTAGTAGAGGAGCGCGGTGTGGCAGCGCCAGCAGTGCGGGTAGCTGTGCTCGTACGGGACGTGCCGGAAGAGGAGGCCGCGCTGCTGGAGGTCCTCGGTGAGCTTTTCGTCCGCCTTCTTGAAGAAGACGCCGCCGACCAGGGGGACGTCCTCCTCGAACGTGCCGTCCCTGCGGACGGGGTTCACGACGGGCAGGCCGTAGGCGCGGCAGACCTTGAGGTCGTCCTCGCCGAAGGCGGGGGACTGGTGGACCAGGCCCGTACCGTCCTCGGTCGTGACGTACTCGGCGTTGACCACGTAGTGGGCCGGCTCCGGGAACTCCACGAGCTCGAACGGACGTTGATAGGTCCAGCGCTCCATTTCGGCGCCCGTGAAGGTCTGGCCGGTGGTCTCCCAGCCCTCTCCGAGCGCCTTGGCGACGAGCGGTTCGGCGACGACGAGCTTCTCCTCGCCGTTGGTCGCGACGACGTATGTGACCTCGGGGTGCGCGGCCACGGCCGTGTTGGAGACCAGGGTCCAGGGGGTCGTCGTCCAGACCAGGAGCGCGGCCTGGCCGGCGAGCGGACCGGAGGTGAGCGGGAAACGGACGTACACGGAAGGGTCGACGATCGTCTCGTAGCCCTGCGCCAGCTCGTGGTCCGACAGGCCCGTCTCGTCGCGGGGGCACCAGGGGGCCACGCGGTAGTCCTGGACCAGCAGGCCCTTGTTGAAGATCTCCTTCAGCGACCACCAGACGGACTCGATGTACTCCGGGTCCATGGTGCGGTAGGGGTCGTGGAGGTCGGTCCAGTAGCCCATGCGGGTCGTGAGCGCCTCGAAGGCGTCGGTGTGCCGGGTCACGGACTCGCGGCACTTGGCGTTGAACTCGGCGATGCCGTACGCCTCGATGTCCTTCTTGCCGGTGAAGCCGAGCTCCTTCTCGACCGCCAGCTCCACCGGCAGGCCGTGACAGTCCCAGCCGGCCTTGCGGGCCACGTGGTAGCCGCGCATGGTGCGGAAGCGGGGGAAGACGTCCTTGAAGACGCGCGCCTCGATGTGGTGGGCGCCGGGCATGCCGTTGGCGGTGGGTGGGCCCTCGTAGAACACCCACTCGGGGCGGCCCTCGGACTGCTCCAGGCTCTTGGCGAAGATCTTCTGCTCGTGCCAGAAGTCGAGCACCGCGTGCTCGAGCGCGGGCAGGTCGACCTGGGCGGGCACCTGGCGGTACGTCGGCGTTGTCATCAGCGAGCTTCCTCCGGCGGACTTGCTGCCTTCCGTCCGGAGGGACGAGAGTCCGTGCGCCGGTTTCGGCGCGCTCCCGCGGTACCACCCTCCTTGGCCCGCCGACGCCTGGTGTGCGTCGGTGAGCCCCCTCATTGGGGCCGCGATGCCGGGTCTACTGGCCCTGGTGGGCTTTCTTCCGGCGGCTCCGGGGTGATCTTCACGTCGCGCTCGCCCCCGGGCTTCCACCGTCCCCGGGTCGCTCTGGGCTGCGTACGCCGCTACTCGTCCCCATCCACGCTTTTCGCTGCGCCCAGTGTACGGCGCCCCGGGGACAGCGGCCGACCGGTTTTCCGGGTCCGGACGCGGAGGCCGCCGCAGGGCCCGGCGTGACCCGAACGGAGCGGCACGACTGTTCGGATTCCGGGACGGTCGATCCGGCGGATTACCTGGCGGGGAGCTGGGCACAACGCATGCATGCTTCGCGCCCCGCACGCGCGTGGCGGGCGAATCGAGCGGCGTGCCCGGTTGCCGCGGGACTCAAGTCGATTTATCGTCCCAGCACGATTCGCGAGCAAGATCACAATATGTGAAGGGGCCGCGGCATGGTGGCGAAGAAGACCGCCGTACAGCAGTCGGCGTCGGGCCGGTCCACACATGCCCGTGCCTCCGGCGGCGAGGCCAAGGGTGCGGCTGCCAAGGCCGTGAAGACGGTCGGAACGGCGGCGAAGAGCGTCGCGAAGAAGGCCGCCGTCAAGAGCACGCGCGCGGGTGGTGAGAAGGCAGTGGCGAAGAAGGCGGCGCCCCGGAAGGCGAGCGGCGCCAAGAAGGCCAGGGCGGCTCCCGGCGGGCGGGCAGCCGCGGAGGAGGTCTCGGCCAGGAGACCGCCGGCCGAGACGCCTGTCGGCGGGACGGCAGAGGCCACCAAGGGCGTCGGCAAGGCCTCGGTCACGAAGAAGGCCTCCGCCACGAAGAGGGCTTCGGCGCCGAAGAGGGCGACGGCCGTCCAGACGGCGGTCGCCAAGAAGGCTGGGGCCCACAAGAAGGCCTCCGCCACGAAGAAGGCGGTCACGAAGAAAGCGGTGACGAAGAAGGCAGCCACGAAGAAAGCGGTGACGAAGAAGGCAGCCACGAAGAAAGCGGTGACGAAGAAGGCGGTCGCGAAGAAGACCGCAGCGAAGGGCACGGCCGCGGCCAAGAGCGCGGCCATGGGTACGGCCGCGACGAAGGGCGCGGGGAGGGAGGCGGCCGCGAAGGACGTCGTGGTCGAGGAGACGGCCGCCAGGAAGAAATCCGTGGCGAAGGACACGGCCGCGAGCAAGAGCGCGGCCAAGGACACGGCCCCGACCAAGGGTGCGGGGAAGGAGACGGCCGCGAAGGACATCGCGGTCGAGGAGACGGCCGCCACGGAGGCCGGTGTCCCGCAGGGGGACTCCGGGCAGGGCACCTCCGGGAAGAACACCCTCACGAAGAGGGCGGCCAGGAAAAGCACGGCCAAGAAGGCGGGCGCGGCCGAGGCCGCGAAGCAGACGGGAGCCACGACAGTGGTTGCGAAGAAGACTCCTGGCACGGCCACGGCGGCGAAGACCGCCCTACCCAACGCGCGTGTCTCCGCGGTGGAGCCCGGCGAGCTCGCGGTGCGCCCGGGTGAGGACCCCTGGACGCCCGAAGAGGTCTCCGAGGCGCGCGCGGAGCTCACGGCCGAGGCCCTGCGGCTGCGTACCGAGATCACCACCTCGGAGGAGTCCCTGGTGGGTCTCATGCGGGACTCCGGGGACGGCGCCGGCGACGACCAGGCCGACACCGGGACCAAGAACATCACGCGCGAGAGCGAGATGGCCCTGGCGGCCAACGCGCGCGAGATGCTCCTCCAGACCGAACGCGCCCTGGGGCGGCTCGACGCCGGCACCTACGGCCTGTGCGAGAACTGCGGCAACCCCATCGGCAAGGCGCGCATGCAGGCCTTCCCGCGCGCGACCCTGTGCGTGGAGTGCAAGCAGAAGCAGGAACGCCGGTACTGAGGGTCCGTGGAGGCGTGTCGTACCCTCGTCCTCAGTCAGGTATCTAGGTCGAGGGACTCACGTGACAGAGGCGGAGCGCATCATCGGTACGCCGGATACCCCAGAGGCGGCGGGGGCGGAGCCGGAGCAGGACCAGACGGCGCGGCCCAGGGGCAGGCGCCGGATCGCCGTGCTGTTCACGGTGGCCCTGTTCGCGTACGCCCTCGACCTGGTCAGCAAGATGATCGTGGTCGCCAAGCTGGAGCACCACGAGCCGATCGAGATCGTCGGGGACTGGCTGAGGTTCGAGGCGATCCGCAACGCGGGTGCGGCCTTCGGCTTCGGTGAGGCCTTCACCGTGATCTTCACGGTGATCGCGGCGGCCGTGATCGTGGTCATCGCCCGGCTCGCCCGCAAGCTCTACAGCCTGCCGTGGGCGATCGCGCTCGGTCTGCTGCTCGGCGGCGCGTTCGGCAACCTCACCGACCGGATCTTCCGCTCCCCGGGCGTGTTCGAGGGCGCGGTCGTCGACTTCATCGCGCCCAAGCACTTCGCCGTCTTCAACCTCGCCGACTCGGCGATCGTGTGCGGCGGCATCCTGATCGTGCTGCTGTCGTTCAAGGGACTCGACCCCGACGGCACGGTCCACAAGGACTGATCCACAGGCGCCGGTCGGGGCTGTCGGTGGTGTCCGGCATACTCGACGGGTGAGCACCGTTCCCGAGATCCGTACCCTGCCCGTGCCCGACGGCCTGGAGGGCGAGCGCGTCGACGCCGCCATCTCCCGCATGTTCGGCTTCTCCCGGACCAAGGCGGCCGAGATCGCCGCCGCGGGGAAGGTCACGGTCGACGGGTCGGTGGTCGGGAAGTCCGAGCGGGTGCACGGCGGGGCCTGGCTGGAGGTCGAGATGCCACAGGCCGCCGCGCCGGTGCAGATCGTCGCCGAGCCGGTCGAGGGCATGGAGATCGTCCATGACGACGACGACGTGGTCGTGATCGTCAAGCCGGTGGGTGTCGCCGCGCATCCCAGCCCCGGCTGGACCGGGACGACCGTGATCGGCGGGCTCGCAGCCGCCGGGTACCGCATCTCGACCTCCGGTGCCGCCGAGCGCCAGGGCATCGTGCACCGGCTCGACGTGGGTACCTCGGGGCTGATGGTCGTGGCCAAGTCGGAGCGGGCGTACACCTCGCTCAAGCGGCAGTTCAAGGAGCGCACGGTCGACAAGCGGTACCACACGCTCGTCCAGGGCCACCCGGACCCGACCAGCGGCACCATCGACGCACCCATCGGCCGCCACCCCCAGCACGACTACAAGTGGGCGGTCACGGCCGAGGGCAAGCCGTCCGTGACGCACTACGACCTCATCGAGGCGTTCCGCGCGGCCTCCCTGCTCGACGTGAAGCTGGAGACCGGACGAACCCACCAGATCCGCGTCCACATGGCGGCCCACCGTCACCCCTGCGTCGGCGACCTGACGTACGGCGCCGACCCGACGCTCGCCAAGCGGCTCCGGCTGACCCGGCAGTGGCTGCACGCCGTGCGGCTCGGCTTCGAGCACCCCGGGGACGGGGAGTGGGTGGAGTTCGCGAGCGACTATCCGGAGGATCTGCAGCAGGCCCTGGATCTGGTGCGCGAGGAGACCTACGGGTGAGCACGCACGCGTACGTGGTGCGGGTCGCCGAGGACCCCGCCGACCGTGAGGCCTGCTTCACGGTGCGCAAGGAGGTCTTCGTCGGCGAGCAGGGCGTGCCGGAGGACATCGAGTACGACGCCTACGACGCCGTAGCGGTGCATGTGCTGGCCGTGCGGGAGGACGGGGTGCCGCTCGGGACCGGGCGGCTGCTGTACGGCGCGGCGGCAGCCGGGAAGACCGGCGGTGACATGACGGTGGGGTCGCTTGGGCGGCTCGCCGTGACACAGGCGTCGCGCGGACTCGGCGTGGGGGCGGCTCTTGTGCGGGCCGTCGAGGACGCGGCACGCGCGCGTGGGCTCGTGGCCGTGGATCTGCATGCGCAGACGCATGCGCTGGGGTTTTACGAGCGGCTCGGGTACGTGGCGTACGGGCCGGAATTTCCGGACGCGGGGATACCGCATCGGGCCATGCGGCGAGTTCTCTGACGGTCGGATTTCGGATTTCGGATTCGCGTCGACGGGAGAGGGAGAGCGGCGGTCGGGAAGGTCTGGGCGTGGAGCGGGCAGACTGAAGTGACCGTTGATTTGTCGATCTGCCCGGAGCTCTGACCGTGGATCAGTTGGCCCTGTTGTTCGCGTTGCTGCTGGGGGCTCTGATCAGCGTCCCGGTGGGAGACCGGTTCGGGTTGCCGGCGCCGGTGCTGATGACGCTGCTCGGGATCGTGCTCGCGGTACTGGACTTCGTACCGAATGTCGATATTCCACCCGAGCTGATCCTGCCCATTCTGTTGCCGCCCTTGCTCTATGCGGCGGTGCGTCGGACGTCGTGGCGGCAGTTCGCGGCCAACAAGCGGCCGATCTTCCTGCTCGCCGTCGCGCTCGTGTTCGTCACCACCCTGTGCGTCGCCGTCGTCGCGCAGGCGATCGTGCCGGGGCTGCCGGTCGCCGCCGCCGTCGCGCTCGGGGCGCTGGTCGCGCCGCCCGACCCGGTCGCCGCCACCGCCGTGGCCGGCCAACTCGGGCTGCCCCGGAGGCTGGTGTCCATCCTGGAGGGCGAGGGGCTCTTCAACGACGTGACGGCGATCGTGCTCTACCACGTGGCCGTCGCCGCAGCCGTCAGCGGCTCGTTCACGGCCGGGAAGGCCGTCTTCGAGCTGGTGCTCTCCGCCGTGGTCGCCGTCGCCGTGGGGCTCGCGCTGGGCTGGGGGGCCAACAAGCTGATGGATCTGCTGGGGGACGCCACGCTCCAGATCGGGCTGACGGTACTCGTGCCGTACGCCTCCTACGTGCTCGCCGAGGAGCTCCACGGCTCCGGGGTGCTCGCGGTGCTGACCACCGCCCTGTTCATCGCCGAGTACGCCACCGACGCCGACGACGTGATGACCCGGCTCGCCGGGCACACCTTCTGGGACATCGTCGACACGCTCGTGACCGGGGTGGCCTTCGGGCTCATCGGACTCGAACTGCACAACGCCATCCGGACCGCGTCCGGACGCTGGGGCGAGATGCTCGGCTGGGCCGCCGCGATCGTGGCCGTGGTCGTGCTCGTACGGCTGCTGTGGCTGTTGCCGGCGACCTGGCTCACCAAACGCATGCACGCCAAGCGGGACATCGACGAGGAGATCCCGATGGGATGGCGGGAGACCGTCGTCATGTGGTGGTCCGGGATGCGAGGCGTGGCGTCCGTGGCGCTGGCGCTGGCCATCCCGCTGGAGACCGACTCGGGGGCGGGCTTCCCCGACCGGGACGAGATCGTGTTCATCGCGTTCGGGGTGATCATGGCGACCCTCGTGTTGCAGGGGCTGACTCTGCCGTGGCTGGTGAAGCGGCTGGGGGTGCGGGCGGACAGCGAGGGGGAGATGGAGTTCGAGAAGACCCTCGCGGTCCGGGCGGCGAAGGCGGCCAAGAAGCGGCTGCGGGAGATCGAGAACGTGGAGGACCTGCCCGAGGAACTGTCGGAGCAGATGCTGCGGCGGGCGTTCGAGATCGGTGTGCGAATCTCTCCCGAGATGGGGGACGAGGAGCGGCGCGAGACCCGGCGGCGGCTCAAGCGGGTGCGGCGCATCCACGGCGAGATGCTGAGCGCGGCTCGGCACGAGGTGCTGGCGGCGCGGAGCGAGCCGGGGGCCGATCCCGAGATCGTGGACCGGGTGTTGCGGCATCTTGACGTTCGCAGTCTGCGGTGAAGGTTCGGAAACCGGGGTGAGCTCGCCGACCGGGCGTTTGTAGGCTGCAGTTATGGCTCGCAACGTGATAATCAGCGGTGGCGGTACGGGAATCGGACTCGCGGCGGCGCAGGTGTTCGCCGCGGAAGGGGACAGGGTGCTGCTGCTCGGCCGGCGTGCCGAGGTGCTCGAGAAGGCCGGGGTACCCGGAGCCCTGACGTACGCCGCCGATCTCGGTGACGTCGACGAGGTGCGCGGGGTCGTCGGGTTCGTGGAGCGTGAACTCGGGACCGTGGACGTGCTGATCCACGGCGCCGGGGCACCGGGCAGCTCGAGCCGCCCGTCGACAGCTCCGATCCGCTCGACGCCGTCGTACACAACTGGACCGTGAACTTCCGGCTCAATCTGCTGACCGCGGCACTGCTCACCGAGGGGTTGAAGGAGCGGCTCGCCTCGCCGGGCGGGCGGGTGCTGTTCGTGAGTTCCATCGCCGCGTACCGGGGGTCCGGGAGCGGGGCGTACGGGGCGGCGAAGGCCGGGCTGCATCCGTACGCCCATGATCTCGCGCGGGAGTTGGGGCCGCGGGGGATCACCGCGAACGTGGTCGCACCGGGGTACATCGAGGACACGGAGTTCTTCGGCGGGGCCATCGACCCCGCTCGGCGGGAACGGCTCATCGGTGACACCTCGACGGGGCGGGCGGGGACGCCCGGGGATGTCGCCGCCACGCTGCACTGGCTGGCATCGGCGGGGGCGGGGCATGTGACTTCGCAGGTCGTGCAGGTCAACGGTGGGGCCGAGCGGGGGCATTGACGGGGACGGGTGCGGGTCCGTCGTGGCTGGTCGCGCCCACGCGGCGGTAGCCGCACACAGACACAGCCCCGCACCCCCGGGCGGGTGCGGGCACCGGTGCCACGACGGACCGCCGGCTCTCCGGGCCGTCAGCCGCGGCCCGCTGGTGGGGACTCGTGGGCTCGGCGGGGGGCCGTGCCGTTGCCGTTGGAGGAGGAGCCGCTGCGTGGCAGTACGACCGCGTCCGCGGTATTGACGCGGGGGAGCGCGTACGGATGGTGTTCGGTCAGCCAGCGGAGCATCTGCTCGCGGACCGTGACCCGTACCGTCCAGATGTCGTCGGCGTCCTTGGCGGTCACCAGGGCCCGTACCTGCATGGTGTTCGGGGTGGTGTCGGTGACGTCGAGGCCGTAGGCGCGGCCGTCCCAGGCCGGACACTCGCGCAGGATGTCCCGCAGCCGCTCGCGCATCAGCTCCACCGGAGCCGTGTGATCGACGTGCCAGAAGACGATGCCGGTCATCTGCGGGGTGCCTCGGGACCAGTTCTCGAACGGCTTCGAGGTGAAGTACGACACCGGCATGGTGATCCGGCGCTCGTCCCAGGTCCGTACGGTCAGGAAGGTCAGGGTGATCTCCTCGACCGTGCCCCACTCGCCGTCCACCACCACGGTGTCGCCGATGCGCACCATGTCACCGAAGGCGATCTGCAGCCCGGCGAACATGTTGCTGAGCGTCGACTGGGCGGCGACACCGGCGACGATGCCGAGGATTCCGGCCGAGGCCAGCAGCGAGGCACCGGCCGCGCGCATCGCGGGGAAGGTCAGCAGCATCGCTGCCACGGCCACCACCCCGACGGTCGCGGCGACCACCCGCATGATCAGCGTGACCTGGGTGCGCACCCGGCGGACGCGGGCGGCGTCGTGGTGGGCGCGCGCGTAACGGGTGTACGTCGTCTCCACTATGGCCGCGGCGATCCGGATCACCAGCCAGGCGGTCGCCCCGATCAGGACCAGCGTCAGTGTCTGCCCGATGCCTGCGCTGTGCCGCTGCAGCACCCTCGCCTCGTCGTACGCCCCTCTCAGCATCGCCGCGCACAGCACGAGCATGTAGGGGATGCGACCACGGCGCAGCAGACCCCACATCGGGGTCTCGCTGTGTCGTGCGTCGGCCTTGCGCAGCAGAAGGTCGGTGGCCCAGCCGATCACCAGTGTGAGCAGCACCGAGCCGCCGACCACGATCAGTGGGCGGAGTACGTTCTCCATGACCCCGAACCTAACCGGCCCGGGGCGGGCATGAACATGTGACTTCGGCCGCGAAGTGGGTAGGGCCGCCCGTACGCCCGCGAAACGGCACTGTCGGTGCAGGCTGGCACCATGGCCTCATGAACATCATGCTCTTTCACTCGACCTACGGCCTCAGGCCCGCCGTCCGTCAGGCCGCCGACCGGCTGCGGGAGGCCGGCCACGAGGTGTGGACGCCGGACCTCTTCGAGGGGCGCACGTTCGAGACGGTCGAGGAGGGCATGGCCTTCAACGCGGAGATCGGCAAGGACGAGTTGCTCAAGCGGGCCGTCCTGGCCGCCGCGCCCTACTCAGACCGCGGTCTCGTCTACTCCGGCTTCTCGCTCGGCGCCTCGATCGCGCAGACCCTCGCCCTCGGTGACGAGAAGGCCCGCGGTCTGCTCCTCCTGCACGGCACGTCGGACATCGCGCCGAACGCGACCGCGGACGAGCTGCCGGTCCAACTGCACGTGGCCGAGCCGGACCCCTTCGAGACCGACGACTGGCTGAGCGCCTGGTATCTGCAGATGGGCCGCACCGGCGCCGATGTCGAGATCTACCGATACGCCGGGGCCGGTCATCTCTACACCGACCCGGGCCTCCCGGACTACGACGAGGAGGCCGCCGAGGCCACCTGGCGGGTGGCCCTCGGCTTCCTCGAGACGCTCTAGACGGGGGTGTACGTCCGCTCGACCTTCTGTGTGCCGGTCCGCGTGCGGTACGAACGCGCCCAGGACGAGGACGCGTTCGCCTTGGTCTTGTCGGACAGCACGTAGTAGTCCATCTGCGCCCGGTCGGCGGTGATGTCCAGGACGCCGTAGCCATGGCGGTCGGTGTCGACCCAGTGGACGTGCCGGTTGGCGACCTGGATGACCGGCGCGGCGAGCGCGGTGACCGTGCCCTCGGGGACCTTCAGGAGGTCGTCGAGGTTGTCGGAGGTCACCGAGGTGACGACGAACTCCGTGGCGGCCGAGGCCGACAGCGGATAGGTGCCGGCGTCGACCGGCACGTCATTGGCCCACGCCATGTGGATGTCGCCGGTCAGGAAGACGGTGTTGCGGATGGCGTTGGAGCGCAGGTGGGCCAGCAGCTCGCGGCGGTCGTCCGTGTAGCCGTCCCACTGGTCGGTGTTGAGGGCGAGGCCCTCCTTGGGCAGGCCCAGCAGCTCGGCGAGCGGCTTCAGCAGGTCGGCGGAGAGCGAGCCGATCGCGAACGGCGAGATCATCACGGAGTTGCCGACCAGCCGCCAGGTCGTGTCGGAGGCCTTCAACCCCGACTTGAGCCAGTCCAGCTGCGCGCGACCGGTGATCGTGCGGTCCGGGTCGTCCACCGAGCCGTTGCCCACGGCGACCTGCTGTGAGCGGAAGGACCGCAGGTCGAGCAGTGAGAGGTCGGCGAGCTTGCCGAACCGCAGCCACCGGTAGGTGGTGCCCGCGAGCGCCGGGCGCACCGGCATCCACTCGAAGTAGGCCTGCTTGGCGGCTGCCTGACGGGCCGACCAGGCGCCCTCCGCACCCTCGGTGTGGTTCTCGGCACCGCCCGACCAGGCGTCGTTGGCGAACTCGTGGTCGTCCCAGATCGCGACGACCGGGGCGACCGCGTGCAGCGCCTGGAGGTCCGGGTCCGTCTTGTACTTGCCGTGCCGGATCCGGTAGTCGGCGAGGCTGAGGATCTCGTGGGCCGGCGCGTGCTGTCGTACGACGGTGTCGCGCGTGCCGTACTCGCCGGTGCCGTACTCGTAGATGTAGTCGCCCAGGTGCAGCCAGGCGTCCAGGTCGCCGCGGGCCGCGAGGTGGCGGTACGAGGAGAAGTAGCCCGCCTCCCAGTTGGCGCAGGAGACCACGCCGAAGCGGAGGTTCGCGACGGCCGCGTCCGGTGCCGGCGCGGTGCGGGTGCGCGCCGCCGGGGACTCGGTGCCGCCCGCCGAGAAGCGGAACCAGTAGTCGGTCGCGGGGGCGAGGCCGCGGACGTCCGCCTTGACGGTGTGGTCGGAGGCGGCCGTCGCGGTGACGGACCCCTTGGCGACGACGGTCGTGAAGGCCTTGTCCCTGGCGACGACCCAGCCGACCTCGGTGTCCGGACCGAGCCCGGAGCCGGGCACGGCCTCGGTGGTCGGGGTCACCCGGGTCCACAGCAGGATGCCGTCCGGGAGCGGGTCGCCGGAGGCGACGCCGTGCAGGAAGGCGGGGGTCTCGTCGGCGGCTCGAGCCGGCAGGGCGGCGGCGAGCGGGGCGGCGAGGACAGCGGTGGCCGCCGCGGCCTTGACGACCGTACGGCGGCGCGGGGACAGGGAGTTGCTCTCGGCTGATCTCTGTCTACTGGTCACGGCCGATCAGGTTACTGACCGGTATGAACGAGAGCGGGCGAACTCGTGAAAGTTCGCCCGCTCTTTGCCTGAAGAGTGCGGGGATCAGGCCTTCAGGGCCGCCTCGAGCGCCGTGTTGAAGTCGGCGACCGTCATCGGCGCGCTCTTGCCGTCGGAACCGGTCAGCGTCTTGCCGTCCATCTTCAGGGTCGGTGTGCCGGTCACGCCGTCCTTGTTGAACTTCTCGGACATGTCCAGGGCCCACTTGTCGTAGGTGCCGCTCTTCACGGCGTTCTGGAAGGTCTTGTTGTCCTTCAGCTCCGGGACGGTCTGCGCGATCTTGATGAGGTAGGCGTCATCTTTGAATTTGTCGGGGCCGTCCTCGGCGGGGTGCCACTTCGTGGAGTACATCGCGGTCTTGTACTTCAGGAACGCCTCGGGGCTGACGTTCAGCGCCGCGCCGAGGGCGCTGAGACCGTTCTTGGAGCCCTCGCCACCGAGGTTGCCGTCGAGGAAGCTGGCGCCGATGTACTGGATCTTGAACTTGCCGTCCTCGACGTCCTTGTCGACGGTCGAGCCGACGGTCTGCTCGAACTGGGCGCAGACGGGGCAGCGCGGGTCCTCGTACATGACCAGGGTCTTCTTGGCGGTGCTCTTGCCGATGACGACCGTCGTGCCGTTGGTGCCCGTGCTGTTGGCCGGCTTGACGAGCTTGTCGTTCTTGGCCTCTTCCCAGTAGCTGGGCTTGTTGTTCTGGACGACCGCGTAGCCGATGCCGCCGGCTATCGCCAGGACGCCGACGACGGAACAGGCGACGATGACCTGCCGCTTGACCTTGTCGCGCTTGGCCTGGCGCTCGCGCTCCTGCCGCAGCCGCTCACGGGCGGCGGTCTTCGAGGCCTGGCTGTTCCGCTTGCTCATGGTGGTGTTCTCCATCAAGGGGACGCGCACACGTCGTGTGCGGGGGGATACGTGGATCGGGACTCGTGGTGCTCAGGTGCTGTTCCGGTTCAGGCGACAGCGGCCGAGCACGGCGGTCCACGCCGTCCCAGGGAGTACACGAGGATCTTGTCGAGAACGACGGCCGTACGGCGGCCGGGGCGTACCGGGCGGGCCGGCTCCGGCTCCGGCCGCGCGGTCAGCGCGGCGGCCACGAGGTGGAGCGGCCGGAAGGTCGTGGCGGCCACGGCCCGCAGCAGCTGGGCCAGGGCCCGCTCGCCGCGGCGCAGCCAGGCGGCCGCGAGAAGGCCGACACAGAGGTGCGCGCCCAGCAGCAGCCAGGCGGTCTGCGGGTCGGCGTGCGCGAGCAGGCCGCCGAGGCGGTCCGGATCGGTGCCGGTCATACGGGCCAGTGGCGAGCCCACGCTGGTGCCGTCGCCGCAGAACACGTCCCAGCCGACCGAGCGCAGCGGGCCCGCCACCGGGCCGCCCGCGGCGCCGTAGCAGACGTGCTGGCCGGTGGTGAAGACGGTGTCGGCGGCCAGCTCCAGCGGGATCAGCATGGCGGCGATCCGCCCGAAGCCGCGCTCCCGGCCGGCCAGCGCGTAGGCGAGCGCGAACACGGCGACGGCGACCGCCGCCACCGTGTTGAGCGGCAGGGGAGCCCGGGACAGCAGCACGTGCGACGCGGTGCTGAGCGTCACGACGAGTGCCGTGAACAGCGCCGCGCGGAGCGCTCGTGGCTGGGTCCCGGATATGTCCATAGCGTGGAGAGTGTGTCACGCGGGCCTGTAAGGGACCCCTAAAGGATTCCTGTGAGCGGCCCTATCGTTATGGGCAGCGTCATGAGCCCTGTCACAGACCCGGAATCCGGCCGTTGCGGAAGAGGTCGACGAAGGTCTGGTGGTCGGCACGCGCGCGTGCGCCGTAGCTGTGCGCGAAGTCGACCAGGAGGCCCGCGAAGCCATCCTCGTCCGCCGCGATCGCCGCGTCGATGGCCCGCTCGGTGGAGAAGGGCACCAGGGACTCGCCGGAGGTGTCGTCCGCCGCCGCGTGCATGGTGGCCGTGGCCCGGCCGAGGTCGGCGACGACCGCCGCGATCTCCTCCGGGTCGTCGATGTCGCCCCAGTCCAGGTCCACGGCGTACGGCGAGATCTCGGCGACCAGCTGGCCCGCACCGCCCAGCTCGGTCCAGCCGAGCCACGGGTCGGCGTGCTGCTGGAGGGCGCGCTGGGAGATCACCGTGCGGTGGCCCTCGTGCTGGAAGTAGTCGCGGATCGCCGGGTCGGTGACGTGGCGCGAGACGGCCGGGGTCTGGGCCTGCTTGATGTAGATCACGACGTCGTTCTCCAGGGCGTCGGTGTGCCCCTCGAGCAGGATGTTGTACGACGGCAGACCGGCCGATCCGATGCCGATGCCGCGGCGGCCGACGACGTCCTTGACGCGGTAGGAGTCCGGGCGGGACAGGGAGGCCTCCGGGAGAGTCTCCAGATAGCCGTCGAAAGCAGCGAGCACCTTGTAGCGGGTGGCCGCGTCCAGCTCGATGGAGCCACCGCCCGGCGCGAAGCGGCGCTCGAAGTCGCGGATCTCCGTCATCGACTCCAGGAGGCCGAAGCGGGTCAGGGAGCGGGCGTCGCGCAGCGCGTCCAGAAGGGGGCCCTGGGCGGTGTCCAGGGTGAAGGGCGGCACCTCGTCGCTCTTGGCGCCGGTGGCCAGGGCGTGGATCCGCTCGCGGTACGCGCCCGCGTACACCTCCACCAGCTCGGTGATCTGCTCGTCGCCGAGGGCCTTGGCGTACCCGATCAGCGCGACCGAGGCGGCGAAGCGCTTGAGGTCCCAGGTGAAGGGGCCGACGTACGCCTCGTCGAAGTCGTTGACGTTGAAGATCAGCCTGCCGTTGGCGTCCAGGTAGGTGCCGAAGTTCTCCGCGTGCAGGTCGCCGTGGATCCACACGCGCGAGGTGCGCTCGTCGAGGTACGGGCCGCCCCTCTTCGAGCCGAACTGATTATTTGCCGTCAGGTCGTGGTAAAAGAGGCACGCCGTGCCCCGGTAGAACGCGAACGCGGAGGCCGCCATCTTCCGGAACTTCACGCGGAACGCTGCCGGGTCGGCGGCCAGGAGCTCGCCGAAGGCGGTGTCGAAGACAGCGAGGATCTCCTCGCCGCGGTGCTCGTCGTTGAGCTGCGGAACCGACATCGCGGGGTGCCTCCTGGTGCATGTGTACGACAGCGTTTCTGTCGTCAGTCCAACGGGCGGGCCCGGGTGAAAGTGCCCGCGGCCCTCGTTGTGAAGGTACGCGGGGCGACCCCCGGAGTGTCAGTGCCGAGGCATAGACTTCGACGCTGTCCCCCGAACTGTCCGTCCGCCTGTCGTCGAGTGTTTTCCATGGAGGCCACGCCGTGTCAAAGCCGCCGTTCACGCACCTGCACGTCCACACCCAGTACTCCCTGCTGGACGGTGCCGCGCGGCTGAAGGACATGTTCAACGCGTGCAACGAGATGGGCATGACCCATATCGCCATGTCCGACCACGGCAACCTGCACGGGGCGTACGACTTCTTCCACTCCGCGAAGAAGGCCGGAGTCACTCCGATCATCGGGATCGAGGCATATGTCGCCCCCGAGTCCCGGCGCAACAAGCGGAAGATCCAGTGGGGCCAGCCCCACCAGAAGCGTGACGACGTCTCGGGTTCGGGTGGTTACACCCACAAGACGATCTGGGCGGCGAACAAGACCGGCCTGCACAACCTCTTCAAGCTCTCCTCGGACGCGTACGCCGAGGGCTGGCTGCAGAAGTGGCCCCGCATGGACAAGGAGACCATCTCCCAGTGGTCCGAGGGGCTCATCGCCTCCACCGGCTGCCCCTCAGGCGAGCTCCAGACCCGGCTGCGACTCGGTCAGTTCGACGAGGCGCTGAAGTCCGCGGCCGAGTACCAGGACATCTTCGGCAAGGACCGCTACTTCCTGGAGCTGATGGACCACGGCATCGAGATCGAGCACCGGGTCCGCGACGGCCTTCTGGAGATCGGCAAGAAGCTCGGCATCCCCCCGCTGGTCACCAACGACTCGCACTACACGTACGCGCACGAGGCGACCGCTCACGACGCGCTGCTGTGCATCCAGACCGGCAAGAACCTCTCCGACCCGGACCGCTTCAAGTTCGACGGCACCGGCTACTACCTGAAGTCCACGGACGAGATGTACGCCATCGACTCCTCGGACGCCTGGCAGGAAGGCTGCCGCAACACCCTCCTGGTGGCCGAACAGGTCGACACCGAGGGCATGTTCGAGGCCAAGAACCTGATGCCGAAGTTCGACATCCCCGACGGCTACACCGAGGTCACCTGGTTCAAGGAGGAGGTCCGCCGCGGCATGGAGCGCCGCTTCCCGGGCGGCATCCCCGAGGACCGCCAGCGGCAGGCCGAGTACGAGATGGACGTCATCATCCAGATGGGGTTCCCGGGCTACTTCCTGGTGGTCGCCGACTTCATCATGTGGGCCAAGAACAACGGCATCGCGGTCGGTCCCGGCCGAGGTTCCGCGGCCGGCTCGATCGTCGCCTACGCCATGGGCATCACCGACCTCGACCCGATCCCGCACGGTCTGATCTTCGAGCGGTTCCTCAACCCCGAGCGCGTCTCCATGCCCGATGTCGACATCGACTTCGACGAGCGCAGGCGCGTCGAGGTGATCCGGTACGTGACCGAGAAGTACGGCGCCGACAAGGTCGCCATGATCGGCACGTACGGCAAGATCAAGGCGAAGAACGCCATCAAGGACTCCGCGCGCGTGCTGGGCTACCCGTACGCGATGGGCGACCGGCTCACCAAGGCGATGCCCGCCGACGTCCTCGGCAAGGGCATCGACCTGAACGGCATCACCGACCCCTCCCACCCGCGCTACAGCGAGGCCGGCGAGATCAGGTCGATGTACGAGAACGAACCGGACGTGAAGAAGGTCATCGACACCGCCAAGGGCGTCGAGGGCCTGGTCCGGCAGATGGGTGTGCACGCGGCCGGCGTGATCATGTCGAGCGAGCCCATCGTGGACCACGCCCCGATCTGGGTGCGCCACACCGACGGCGTGACCATCACGCAGTGGGACTACCCGCAGTGCGAGTCGCTCGGCCTGCTGAAGATGGACTTCCTGGGCCTGCGCAACCTCACGATCATGGACGACGCCATCAAGATGGTGAAGGCCAACAAGGGCATCGACCTGGAGATGCTCGCCCTGCCGCTGGACGACCCCAAGACCTTCGAACTGCTCTGCCGCGGTGACACCCTCGGTGTCTTCCAGTTCGACGGCGGCCCGATGCGCTCGCTGCTCCGCCAGATGCAGCCCGACAACTTCGAGGACATCTCCGCCGTCTCGGCCCTCTACCGGCCGGGTCCGATGGGTATGAACTCGCACATCAACTACGCCGAGCGCAAGAACGGCCGCCAGGAGATCACGCCGATCCACAAGGAGCTGGAGGAGCCGCTCGAAGAGGTCCTCGCGGTCACCTACGGCCTGATCGTCTACCAGGAGCAGGTGCAGAAGGCCGCCCAGATCATCGCCGGCTACTCGCTCGGCGAGGCCGACATCCTGCGCCGCGTCATGGGCAAGAAGAAGCCCGACGAACTGGCGAAGAACTTCACCATCTTCCAGGCCGGCGCCAAGAAGAACGGCTACAGCGACGAGGCGATCCAGGCCCTGTGGGACGTCCTGGTCCCCTTCGCCGGCTACGCGTTCAACAAGGCGCACTCCGCCGCGTACGGACTGGTCTCCTACTGGACCGCGTACCTCAAGGCCAACTACCCGGCCGAGTACATGGCCGCGCTGCTCACCTCGGTGAAGGACGACAAGGACAAGTCGGCGGTCTACCTCAACGAGTGCCGCCGCATGCGCATCAAGGTGCTCCCGCCGAACGTCAACGAGTCGGAGCACAACTTCGCCGCCCAGGGCGACGACGTCATCCTCTTCGGGCTCGAAGCCGTGCGCAACGTCGGTACCAACGTGGTCGAGTCGATCATCCGCAGCCGCAAGGCCAAGGGGAAGTACGCCTCCTTCCCCGACTACCTCGACAAGGTCGAGGCCGTCGCCTGCAACAAGCGCACCACGGAGTCGCTGATCAAGGCGGGCGCGTTCGACACGATGGGGCACACCCGCAAGGGCCTCACCGCGCACTTCGACTCGATGATCGACAACGTGGTCGCGGTCAAGCGCAAGGAGGCGGAGGGCCAGTTCGACCTCTTCGGCGGGATGGGGGAGGAGGACACCAGCGAGCCCGGCTTCGGCCTGGACGTGGAGTTCACCACCGAGGAGTGGGACAAGACCTATCTGCTCGCCCAGGAGCGGGAGATGCTCGGTCTGTACGTCTCCGACCACCCGCTCTTCGGGCTGGAGCACGTGCTGTCCGACAAGGCCGACGCGGGCATCGCCCAGCTCACCGGCGGTGAGCACGCCGACGGCGCGGTCGTCACCATCGGCGGCATCATCTCGGGCCTCCAGCGCAAGATGACCAAGCAGGGCAACGCCTGGGCGATCGCCACCGTCGAGGACCTCGCCGGTTCCATCGAGTGCATGTTCTTCCCGGCGACCTACCAACTGGTGTCGACGCAACTCGTCGAGGACGCCGTGGTGTTCGTCAAGGGCCGCCTCGACAAGCGTGAGGACGTGCCCCGGCTGGTCGCGATGGAGCTCCAGGTCCCCGACCTGTCCAACGCCGGCACCAACGCACCCGTGATCCTCACCATCCCGGCGCTGAAGGTGACCCCGCCGATGGTCAGCAGGCTCGGCGAGATCCTCAGTCACCACAAGGGGGAGAGCGAGGTCCGCATCCGGCTCCAGGGCCCCAGCAAGACCACGGTCCTGAGGCTGGACCGGCACCGCGTGAAGCCGGACCCGGCGCTCTTCGGGGACCTGAAGGTGCTGCTCGGACCGTCCTGCCTGGCGGGCTGACCCACCGGGGCTCGGACCATGCAGAGGGGCGCACTCCTGACGGGGTGCGCCCCTCTGTGTACCCGGGTCTCAACAACCCTTTATGCAGATGTCAGTTGTGACCGAAGCTCTTCTGCCGGCCCTTGCGGGCGACATCGCCGGGGGTCACCTGCGGGGCACGCTGTTCGGCCTGTGCCTCCATCGAGGAGTGCTGGGCCTCCTGCCGGCCACGCTCGGACTGCGGCTGCTTTCGGTTCTGCTTCTTGTTCTTGGCCATGGTGATCTGCCTCCTGAGGGGGATCTAGGGGCCAGGGCCGGGACCAGATTCACATAGGCTGGCAAGAGGCGCATTTCGGATAATTACCGTGTGTGACAGGGAATGTCGCCGCGCGACGCCTCGAAACGCCACGCCGAAGATCGAGTTCCGGCCGTTAACCCCCGCGCGGTCGGGCAGACTCGAAGGAAGCCCGAAGCAAACCTCCCGGAAAGAGGGTGGATCGCGTGGACCGCTGCATCGTCCTGGTGGACGCCGGGTATCTGCTGGGGGCCGCCGCCAGTCTCCTTGCCGGGGAGCCTTCCCGTTCCCGTATCACCGTCGACCACGCCGCCCTGGTCCAGGGGCTGCGCGACCGGGCCGAGTCCGACACGGAACGGCCCCTGCTGCGCATCTACTGGTTCGACGGCGCCCCCGACCGCGTCCCGCAGCCCGAGCACCGCAGACTGCGCGTGATGCCCCGGGTCACCGTCCGGCTCGGCGCCCTGACCCGCAGCGACGGACGCTGGGCCCAGAAGGGCGTGGACGCCGCCATGCACGCCGAGCTCACCGAGCTGGCCCGCAACCGCGCCTGCTCCGACATCGTGCTCGTCACCGGCGACGGGGACCTGCTGCCGGGCATGATGGCCGCCAAGGAGCACGGGGTCGCCGTACACCTGTGGGCCGTGCAGGCCGCCGACGGGGACTACAACCAGTCGGAGGACCTGGTCGCCGAGGCGGACGAGCGGCGGGTGCTGGACCGTGCGTGGATCACCAAGGCCGTACGCGCCAAGGAACTCGGCGGGATCTGCGCGCCGCCGCCCGTGCCGCGGCCCGAGATCGCCGCGATCCTCTCGGCGCCGCTGCCCGAGTCCGCGCCCGAGCGGACCGGGGAGGAGCGCGAGCACGCCACGGCCGCCGCCTCGGAGAACGGCACGCAGGAGCGGGTGCCGGCGTCGAAGGGGGTGCCGACGCCCAAGGACCTCGCCGCGCTGCGGGCGCCCGGTACCCAGGCCGCGCAGCACCCCGCGAGCGCGACCCTGCGGTGGTCCTCCGACAAGGGATGGGTCGACCGGCCCGGTGGTGCCGCCGAGCCGCCCGAGGTCGCCTCCATGCCGACCCTCGCGCAGCTGACCACGGCGGAGCAGCGGTGGGCCGACCGGGAGGAGGACATCACCACGGTCGGCGGGGACCCTTTCGAGGTGGGGCAGGTCTTCGCGCGGCGGTGGATGGAGCGGCTGGGGGACCAGGTGCATCTGCAGCGGTTGTCCGGGATGTATCCGCGGGTGCCGCACCGGATCGACGGGGAACTGCTCAGGTACGCGGCGCGGTTCGGGCTGCTCGCGCACAAGGACGACCAGATCGACGAGCACGACCGTTATGCGATCCGCGCCGGGTTCTGGCGGGAGATCGACGTGCGGACGGCGGCGGAGCACGCGCCCGCCGGGGAGTGAAACGGCACATACGCCGCCCCGAGGAGGAACACGGCGCCCCGACGCCGTAGTCTCGTCTTTTGTGAGTACGCGCGCGGCACAGGCACTTCGGCACGGTGGTGATGTCGTGTGTGCGGTGCGCGGGCTGACCAAGACCTATCCCGCGGTGCGCGGGCGGCGCGGGACCCCGGGGACACCCGAGGTGCGGGCCACCGACGACGTGGGGCTGGACATCCGGCGGGGTGAGATCTTCGGCCTGCTCGGGCCGAACGGCGCCGGGAAGACCACGCTCGTACGACAGTTGACCGGGCTGATGCGGCCCGACCGCGGCAGCGTCGAGATCCTGGGTCACGACATCGTGCGCCACCCGGACCGGGCCTCGCGGATCCTCGCCTACCTCGGCCAGGAGTCCACCGCCCTCGACGAACTCACCGTCTCGCTCGCCGCCGAGACCACCGGGCGGCTGCGCGGCCTGGAGGCGCGGCGGGCGCGGGCCGAGCGGGACGCCGTACTCGAGGAGCTGGGGCTCACGCCGATCGCCGGGCGGCCGCTGAGGAGGCTGTCCGGCGGGCAGCGGCGGCTCGCGTGCTTCGCGTCGGCGCTCGTGGGGGAGCGGCCACTGCTCGTGCTCGACGAGCCGACCACCGCGATGGACCCCGTGGCGCGCCGCGCGGTGTGGTCCGCCGTGGACCGGCGGCGGGCGGAGCGGGGCACGACCGTGCTGCTCGTCACCCACAACGTCATCGAGGCGGAGACGGTCCTGGACCGGGTCGCCGTCCTCGACCAGGGCCGGGTGATCGCCTGCGACACACCTACCGGCCTCAAGGAACAGGTCGCGGGCGAGGTCCGTGTCGACCTCGTGTGGCGCGAGGCGGCCCCGCTGCACGTGCCCGAGGTCGCCGCGCTCCAGGACCGTGCCGTGGCCTCCGGGCGCCGCTGGACGCTGCGGCTCGCCCCCGAGGAGGCCCGCGCGGCCGTGGCCACCGTGACCGGCGGGGCCGCGTTCGCCGCGCTGGACGACTTCACGCTCGCCACACCCAGCCTTGAGGACGTGTACCTCGCGCTGGGCGGGGCCGCGCGGCAGGGACTGGTGAAGGCTTGAGCACTTTGAGTACGCGGACGGCCGTATCCGTACGTCACTGGGCGACATCCGTACGTCACAGGGCGACCGCCGGAGCGAAGAGGAGCAGAGCCACGTGAGTGTCGTACCCGCCGAGGTTCTGCCGGGCGGCGCGTCGGCCGTCGGGGCGACGGGCCGGGACGCGGCCGCCGAGCTCGGGCCGCGCGCGCGGCTGTGGCCGTCGCTCGCGGCCGTCTACCGGGCGCAGCTGTCCCGCGCGCGGGTCGCGCGCATCCCGCTGCTGTTCGTGGCGACCTTCCAGTCGATCGGCATCATGATCCTGATGCGGGGGGTCGTGGACGGTGGGGGCGAGGCCCAGTCCGTGGTCGCCGGGGCGTCCGTGCTGGTCGTCGCCTTCGTCGCGCTCAATCTGCTCGCGCAGTACTTCGGTCAGCTGCGGGCGAGCGGCGGGCTCGATCACTACGCCACCCTGCCGGTGCCGCCGGCCGCCGTGGTGCTCGGCGCAGCGGGGGCGTACGCCTCCTTCACCGTGCCCGGGACCGTGGTGACCGCCGTGTTCGGGTGTGTGCTGTTCGGGCTTCCGCTGGCCCATCTGTGGGTGCTCGCGGCGGTGATTCCGCTGGCCGGTGCGGCCCTGGCGGGGCTGGGCGCCGCGCTCGGGCTGCTCGCGCCCCGGCCGGAACTGGCCACCCTGCTGGGACAGCTCGGGATGTCCGCCGCGCTACTGCTCGGGGTGCTGCCCGCCGAGCGGATGCCCGAGGCGGTGCGGTTCACGCGGGACCTGTTGCCCTCGACCTACGGCGTCGAGGCGTTCGCACGTACCTTCGGGCCGCATCCCGACTGGGCCTTCGTGCTCGGTGACCTCGCCGTGTGCGGGTGCGTGGGCGTGGTCTCGCTGGCCGTCGCCACCTGGGCCTATCGCCGGGCGGCCGTCCGGTGACGCGCCGCACAGGCGGGCCTGGCACGATGTCAGGGTGACCGCACCGTTGACTCCTCCTCCGCCGCCCCACGAACCCTCCTCGCACGATGCGTGGCAGGCCCCTGATGCCCGGTACCCGGCTCCCGCCGAAGTCCGGTACGGGCAGGACGGGCCCGGCATGAAGACCGAACTGCTGGAGGCCGTGGTGGTCACGGTCGCCGTGGCGGTCGTCGGGGCCCTGCTCGGGGTGCTGTGGTGGCGGCTGGCGCCGCATGTGCCGCTGGTCGGGGATGTGGACGGGCAGGGCAGCTGGGCCGTCTATCTCAAGGACACCGAGGGCGAGCAGGCGGTGGGAGTGGACGGGACGTTCACCCTGCTGGCGCTGGCCTTCGGCTTCGTGAGCGCGCTCGTGGTGTTTCTCTGGCGGCGGCGGGGCGGGGTGCCGTTGGTGGTGGGGCTGGCCGTCGGAGGGGTGCTGGGGTCCTTGCTCGCCTGGCGGGTGGGGACGTGGCTCGGTCCGTCGTCGGATGTGCTCGCCCATGCCAAGGCTGTGGGCAAGGGGGTCACGTTCTCCGCGCCGCTGAAGCTCGGGGCCAAGGGGGCGTTGCTGGCCTGGTCGCTGGCCGCGCTTGTGGTGCATCTGGGGCTGACGGCGTTGTTCGGGCCCCGGGATCCTGAGCCCATATACGGCGACGCGGTCCCCAAGGACGGGTACGGGGCGCCGGCGCAGTAGGGCGCCGGGATCGAGCCGTGATGTCCCGTCGCGGCCCTACGCCGGTCGCCTGCCGTGGTTCGAGCGGCCCTTCTTGGTGCGCCCTTTGCGTTTCCGTGTTTTCTTCGACATGCCCCTTCTGCTTGACCGAGGAAGAGGGGCCCGTCGAGGGGTCACGCGCGGGCGATGGGCGCCAGGACCGCTTGCGTGAGGTGGGCCAGGTCGGTCGGCGCCAGTTCCACCTCAAGGCCCCGACGGCCGGCCGAGACACAGATCGTGTCGTGGGTGGAGGCGGAGGCGTCGAGGACCGTGGGGAGCTTCTTGCGCTGGCCCAGGGGGGAGATGCCGCCGCGGACGTAGCCCGTGGTGCGTTCGGCGAGGGCCGGGTCCGCCATCGCCGCCCGTTTGCCGCCCGCCGCCGTCGCCAGAGCCTTCAGATCCAGTGAGCCCGCCACCGGTACCACCGCCACCGTGAGGGCACCGTCCACGTCCGCCACCAGCGTCTTGAAGACACGGTCGGGGGAGACACCCATCGCCTCGGCCGCCTCCTCGCCGTAGGAGGGGTGGGAGGGGTCGTGTTCGTAGGCGTGCACGGTGAAGGGCACGCCTGCCGCGGTCAGGGCCACCGTCGCGGGGGTGCCTCCCGACTGCTGTTGCTTCTTCGGCTTCTTCGGCATCTGGCGGTTCCGGCCTCAGTTCAGACTCGTCGGGCCGAGCGTCAGTTCCGACGCCGGCAACGACGGAAGATTACGGATGATCGCCGTCTCCGCGCGCAGGAGTTTCAGTTCGTCCCGGAGACGGGACGCGGTGTCGGGGGCCTGGAGCAGTCGCTGCTTCGTGGGGGTGTCCAGCATCATCGCCGCCGCCACCAGGTACGACACCACGGACGGTTCGTCCGGGAGGTCCGTGCCGGACGACAGGGTGCGTTCCCTGGCCCCCGCCAGGCGTTTCTGGTACTGGAGGAAGGCGCGCAGGACTCCTTCCGCCAGGGGACCGGACTCCTCGCCCGCCTCCTCCGGCAGCTCCTCCAGTTCGGCCGTCAGATACGGGCCCGACGCGTCGACGGACAGCAGGCGCACCCGGGTCGTGCCCGTCGCCAGGACCTCGAACGTGCCGTCCGCCCGCTCCCGTACCGTCGCCGCGTCCGCCACGCAGCCCACCGCGTGGAACGCCTTGACCGGGTCGTCGCCGAAGCCGGCCGCGGGGCCGCGCTGGGGGCACGGCCGTCTGGTCCGGCAGGCCGGGTGCGCTGGGCGCCACCTCGTGGCCGTCGCGGATCGCCACGACGGCGAACCGGCGCGGTTCCTCGTCGGGGGTCTTCAGCAGGTCGCGCATCATGGCGCGATAGCGCTCCTCGAAGACGTTGAGAGGAAGCACGAGCCCCGGGAACAGTACGGAGTTCAGGGGGAAGAGCGGGAGCCGCACGGTGGTCACGGCGCCAAAGCCTAATGGCCTCCGGAGCGGACACGTCCCCCGTGCCCACTCCGTGGATGGATCAGGGCGTGCCGCCGGACCTCCTCGCGGACCTCCAGGAAGCGGCCCAGCGGGTCCTCGGACTCCCGGCCCCACGGGAACGAGGTCGCGTACGGGCCGATCATGCGCAGCTGCTCCAGAGCGTCCGTCCAGCGGCCGAGGCGCACCAGGACGTACACCAGCTTGTTGCGGACCTCGGCCGGCCAGAGGTCGGCCGCCGCGAACGTGGCGGACAGTTCGATCGCCCGGTCCGCCGCCGCGTCCAGCCGCTCGCGCGGCACGGCGGTGCCGCCGCCCTCGGTCAGACAGGCGAGGGCCGCCCGCGCGGGCAGCGCCTGGATGAGAGAGCCGGGCGGGGCGTCCTGCGCGGCCCGGTCGGCGAAGTCGAAACACTCGCGGTACGAGCCGCGCCAGGACGTCGCCAGATAGCGCAGAGCGGCGACGTGGCAGCCGTAGTGGAGCGGGGCGCGCCTGAGGGCCGCCTCCCACAACTCACCGAAGTAGGTGTGCCCCGCCTGCGAGCCGCGCGCGTGGTCCAGAGCGATGCGCCACGGCACCGGGTCGCGGTCCTCGCCGCGCGCCGCGGCCGTGATCAGCGGGCTCACCTCGCGCAGCAGTTCCCTCCGGGCCGGTGAGTCCCAGACACGGTCCACCGCGAGCTGGGCGCCCAGCAGCAGCTGGTCCGGGTCGTACGGGGCCTCGGCGCGCCAGGCGTCGTACCACTCGGGGCGCGAGCGGGCGAAGGCGGAGAGCCGCCGGACGTACCGGTCGCGCAGCTCCCAGGCGGCGCTGTCGCGGGTTGCGGCGAGCAGCTCGGCCGCGCGCCCGTACGCGCCCTGCCCGGCCGCGACCAGCGCCGGCCCGAGCCGGTCGTCGGGCGCGTCGAGCAGTACCTCGTCGTCGGCGGACAGTCCGCCGGTGAGGTGGTGGGGGGGTATCCGTGACGCGCGGATGAAGGGGGGCAGCAGAGCCATGGTGTCGACCATTGAAAGTCCGCGGCTCAGCGTTGCGCCAGTGCGCACGTGCAACTCGTGGAAAGTTGTACGGTCGACGGTCAAGCCACGGTAAAGACGTGACCTTCGTTCACCTTCTGCACCATGGACCTCCCTAATTTCGCCGCAACAGCCTCGTGGCCCCCGCCGCCACGGTGGTCGCCAGGATCCAGCCCAGGAGGACCATGGCGGCCGCCAGCCATTGCCAGCCACCGCGCAGCTGCCAGAAACCGACCTGTCCCAGGTCGATCACCGGGAGCAGGAGGTCGAGGGCGAAGAGGGCGGGGTTCCAGACCGGATGGTCGCCGCCCTTGAGCGGTGGATGGCTCGCGTGTGCGAACGCCATGGAACCCGCCGCCCACAGCACCGCCATCCACACGGCGGCCCGGCCGGGCCGGTACCCGTAGGCGACCGTCCAGTCCTGCACGTATCCCCACAGCTTGGCGGCCAGCGGCAGGCTCTCGCGGCGCCGGCGCTGCTTGGCGAGCAGCACCTCGCGTGCGTCCTCGTCCTCACCACCGGCCCGCAGCACGGCCGCGAGCCTCTCGTACGGCTCCGGGTTGTACTCGGCGGTCGCGGCCGCCACCCACTCCAGCCGCTCGGCCAGCGGGAAGGGACCGTGCGGTACGAGGTTCTCGTAGACGAAGCCGCCCATGTGGAGGTTGCCCGGCCCCGGCCAGGCGCTCGCCCGGTCCACGAGGTTGCCGACCCGCGCTCCCGAGAGGACCACCTTGCCGCGCTGCGGCTTCTCACCCAGGAAGCGCAGCTCCGGGGCCTGGATCCGGCGCAGCGACAGCTCCTGCTCCTCCGTGAAGGTGAAGCGGGCCCGCTCCAGGTCGACCGCGTCCCCGAACCGCCCGTCGTCCAGCCGCACGCCGCCCACGCACTCGAAGCGCTGGATGCGTGTCCCGCGCGCGGGGGTCGCCCCGCTCAGCATGGAGGCGCCGACGCCCGCCGGGGTCAGGTACAGCGTGCGCTCCACGGTCAGCTGGGGGGCGTTCAGCGCGAGCCGGGTGTACGGGTTGTTCAGCCGGGCGCCACGCAGGCTCAGGGAGACGCCGACGGTGGCGCTGCGCAGGCTCAGCTCGCCGTGCGACTCCAGGAGCTCGGCCTGCAGGTCCTGGCCCACGGTCATGCCGTCGGCGGCGATCGAACGGCCGCTGCGGTCGCGGTAGACGATCGCCTGGTTCATCAGCAGATCCGTGCCGATGTGCGCGTCGGTCAGCCGTACGCCGTTGTGGAAGCGGCAGCGCGGCAGATGCAGATCGCCCTCCGTGTGCACCCTGGCGGCCTCCAGGCGGGGCACCGAGCAGTCCACGAACCGCGCGGTGGTGAAGCGGGCCTCCGGGAGCAGGATCTCCCGCTCGAAGCGGCAGCCCTTCATCTCCAGGTACGGCACGACCGTGCCGCCCGCGAGGTCCAGGGTGCCGCTGATCTGCACACCGGTGAGCTTCAGGGACGAGACCCGGCCGGCTAGCGCGGGCGGACCGTCCAGGAGCAGCCAGCACACGATACGCGCGCGTACCGTCCGCTCGGGACCCCAGGGGTGCCCGCCGTGCGGATCGTCGACGACGGTGTCGCCGCTGCTCAGGTCGTACACGGTGCCGTTGCGGAAGGCCTGCCACATACCGGCTTCCGCGGCGGTCAGATCGTCCGGCAGGTCTCCTTGGCGGATCCCGGCCCCCTCGGTCACGGTTCTTCCAGCCCCTCGGTCACTTGTGATTCGTACAGCTGTTCATGCCCGCTGAGTAACCCACTGAACGCTAGACGTGAGGGCGATCTTCCGGGTTGCGTATCAGCCATTGGAATGCGCGAACGGGCCCTGACGAGGGTCTGAGAGAATTGACGACGTGATCTCCCGAATCGATCTGCGCGGCGACGCCCTCCCCGAGGGCCCTGCCCTGCGCGACCTGCTGCCCCGAGCCGACTTCGACGTTCAGGCCGCCCTGGAGAAGGTGCGTCCGATCTGCGAGGCCGTGCATCATCGGGGTGACGCGGCGCTGATCGACTTCGCCGAGAAGTTCGACGGGGTGCGGCTGGAGTCGGTACGGGTGCCGGCCGCCGCTCTGGACAAGGCGCTCGAAGAGCTCGACCCCGCTGTGCGCGCCGCCCTGGAGGAGTCCATCCGCCGCGCCCGTCTCGTCCACCGCGAGCAGCGCCGTACGACCCACACGACCCAGGTCGTGCCCGGCGGTTCCGTCACCGAGAAGTGGGTGCCGGTCGACCGGGTCGGGCTGTACGCGCCCGGTGGCCGGTCGGTCTACCCGTCGTCCGTGATCATGAACGTGGTGCCCGCGCAGGAGGCGGGAGTGGAGTCCATCGCGCTCGCCTCGCCCGCTCAGGCCGAATTCGGTGGCCTCCCGCACCCGACGATCCTCGCCGCGTGCGCGCTGCTCGGCATCGACGAGGTCTACGCCGCCGGCGGCGCGACCGCCGTCGCCATGTTCGCGTACGGCACCGAGTCCTGCCCGCCCGCCCCCATGGTCACCGGCCCCGGCAACATCTGGGTCGCCGCGGCCAAGCGCTACTTCACGGGCAAGATCGGCATCGACGCCGAGGCCGGACCGACCGAGATCGCGGTCCTGGCGGACTCCTCCGCCGATCCGGTGCACGTGGCCTCCGACCTGATCAGCCAGGCCGAGCACGACCCGCTGGCCGCCGCCGTCCTGGTCACCGACTCCGTCGAGCTCGCGGACGCGGTCGAGGCGGAGCTGGAGCCGCAGGTCGCGGCCACCAAGCACATCGACGACCGGATCGTGCCCGCCCTGAAGGGCAGGCAGTCCGCGATCGTCCTCGTCGACGGCATCGACGAGGGCCTCAGGGTCGTCGACGCGTACGGCGCCGAGCACCTGGAGATCCAGACGGCCGACGCCGCGGCGGTCGCCGACCGGGTCCGCAACGCGGGCGCGATCTTCATCGGGCCCTGGGCCCCCGTGTCGCTCGGCGACTACGCCGCCGGGTCCAACCACGTGCTCCCGACCGGTGGGTGTGCCTGCCACTCCTCCGGACTGTCCGTGCAGTCCTTCCTGAGGGGCATCCACATCGTCGACTACACGAAGGACGCGCTCGCGGACGTGGCGCACCACGTGGTGACGCTGGCGGAGGCGGAGGACCTGCCCGCCCACGGGGCGGCGATCAAGGCCCGGTTCGGGTGGAAGGTGCCGACGAGCAAGTGAACTTCGGAATCGACGATCTTCCCGTACGGGACGAGCTGCGCGGCAAGTCCCCCTACGGCGCGCCCCAGTTGGACGTCCCCGTACGGCTGAACACCAACGAGAACCCCTACCCGCTGCCCGAGCCGCTGGTCGAGCGCATCGCCGAGCGCGTCCGCGAGGCCGCCCGCGATCTCAACCGCTACCCGGACCGCAACGCGGTCGAGCTGCGCACCCAGCTCGCCAAGTACCTCACCGACACCTCGGGGCACGAGGTCGGCCTCGCCAACGTCTGGGCGGCGAACGGCTCCAACGAGGTCATCCAGCAGCTGCTCCAGACCTTCGGCGGACCGGGCCGTACGGCGATCGGTTTCGAGCCGTCGTACTCGATGCATGCCCTCATCGCGCGCGGCACCGGCACGGGCTGGATCTCCGGTCCCCGGGGGGAGGACTTCACGATCGACCTCGCCGCCGCCGAGCAGGCCGTCGCCGAGAACAAGCCGGACGTCGTGTTCATCACGACCCCCAACAACCCCACGGGAAACGCGGTCCCGCCCGAGACGGTCCTCGCGCTCTACGAGGCCGCGCAGGCCGCGAAGCCCTCCATGGTCGTGGTCGACGAGGCGTACGTCGAGTTCAGCCACGGCGACTCGCTGCTGCCGCTGCTCGAAGGACGGCCGAATCTCGTCGTCTCACGGACGATGTCGAAGGCGTTCGGGGCCGCGGGCCTGCGCCTCGGCTACCTCGCGGCGCACCCGGCGGTCGTGGACGCCGTGCAGCTGGTACGGCTGCCCTACCACCTGTCGGCCGTCACACAGGCGACCGCGCTGGCCGCTCTGGAGCACACCGACACGCTGCTGAAGTACGTCGAGCAGCTGAAGGCCGAGCGGGACCGGCTGGTGAGCGAGCTGCGCGTGATCGGCTTCGAGGTCGTGGACTCGGACGCGAACTTCGTGCAGTTCGGGCGGTTCGATGGCCCAGGGGGCTCGCACGCGGCCTGGCAGAAGATCCTCGACCAGGGTGTCCTGGTCCGGGACAACGGCATCCCGGGGTGGCTGCGGGTCAGCGCCGGAACCCCGCAGGAGAACGACGCGTTCCTCGACGCGGTACGTGAGTTGCAGTGTCTTGTGGGGGACACCCCCACACCCCCGAAGGAGCAGAGCACATGAGCCGCGCAGGACGTGTGGAACGAGTGACCAAGGAGACCTCGGTCCTGGTCGAGATCGATCTCGACGGGTCCGGGAAGGTCGAGGTGTCGACGGGCGTCGGCTTCTACGACCACATGCTCGACCAGCTCGGCCGGCACGGTCTGTTCGACCTCACCGTGAAGACCGAGGGCGACCTGCACATCGACTCCCACCACACCATCGAGGACACCGCCCTCGCGCTCGGGGCCGCCTTCAAGCAGGCGCTCGGCGACAAGGTGGGCATCTACCGCTTCGGCAACTGCACGGTCCCCCTGGACGAGTCCCTCGCCCAGGTCACCGTCGACCTCTCCGGCCGCCCCTACCTCGTGCACACCGAGCCCGAGAACATGGCGCCGATGATCGGCGAGTACGACACCACGATGACCCGGCACATCCTGGAGTCCTTCGTCGCCCAGGCGCAGATCGCGCTGCACGTGCACGTGCCCTACGGGCGCAACGCGCACCACATCGTGGAGTGCCAGTTCAAGGCGCTGGCCCGGGCCCTCAGGTACGCCAGCGAGCGCGACCCGCGCGCGGCCGGCATCCTCCCCTCCACGAAGGGCGCGCTGTGAACGGCCTCTCGACCCTCCTGATCGTCGTCGGCCTCTTCCTGGCCGGCGGCATCTACTCCTTCGTCAAGCAGCAGATGCCGAGGAGCCTCATCGTGCTGCTCTCCATCGGCGCCGCGATGTGTCTGGTCTCCGGCGTCCTGAGGCTGGAGGTGTGGAATTGAGCGCTTCGTCGACAAGCACGAAGAAGGTCGTCGTCTTCGACTACGGCTTCGGCAACGTGAGGTCCGCCGAGCGCGCCCTCGCGCGTGCAGGAGCCGACGTCGAGATAACGCGTGACTACGACAGGGCCATGAACGCCGACGGTCTGCTGGTGCCGGGCGTCGGTGCCTTCGCCGCGTGCATGAAGGGCCTGCACGAGGCCCGCGGCGACTGGATCATCGACCGCCGGCTGTCCGGCGGGCGCCCGGTCATGGGCATCTGCGTCGGCATGCAGATCCTCTTCGCGCGCGGCATCGAGCACGGGGTGCAGACCGAGGGGCTCGACGAGTGGCCCGGCTCGGTCGAGCCGCTGAAGGCCGACATCGTGCCCCACATGGGCTGGAACACCGTCGACGCGGCGGCCGGCTCCCAGCTGTTCGCGGGCCTGGACGCCGACGCCCGCTTCTACTTCGTGCACTCCTACGCCGTTCACGACTGGTCGCTGGAGACGCACAACAAGGCGATGACGGCTCCCAAGGTCACCTGGTCGACGCACGGCAAGCCCTTCGTGGCCGCCGTGGAGAACGGCGCGCTGTGGGCCACGCAGTTCCACCCCGAGAAGTCCGGCGACGCCGGTGCCCAGCTCCTCACCAACTGGATCGGAACACTGTGAGCAAGCTCGAACTCCTTCCCGCCGTCGACGTCCGCGACGGCCAGGCCGTCCGCCTCGTGCACGGCGAGTCCGGGACCGAGACGTCGTACGGCTCCCCCCTGGAGGCCGCCCTGTCCTGGCAGCGGGCGGGCGCGGAGTGGCTGCACCTGGTCGACCTGGACGCGGCGTTCGGCACCGGCGACAACCGTGAGCTGGTCCGGCAGGTCACCGAGGCGATGGACATCAAGGTGGAGCTGTCCGGCGGCATCCGGGACGACGCCTCGCTGGCGGCCGCCCTCGCCACCGGCTGCACCAGGGTGAATCTCGGCACCGCCGCCCTGGAGAGCCCGGAGTGGGTCGCCAAGGTCATCGCCGAGCACGGCGACAGGATCGCGGTGGGCCTGGACGTCCGCGGTACGACCCTGAAGGGCCGCGGCTGGACCCGCGACGGCGGCGACCTCTACGAGACGCTGGAGCGGCTCGACTCCGAGGGCTGCGCCCGGTATGTCGTCACCGACATCGCCAAGGACGGCACGCTCCAGGGCCCGAACCTGGAGCTGCTGCGCAATGTGTGCGCGGCGACCGACCGCCCGGTGGTGGCCTCCGGCGGCGTGTCCTCGCTGGACGACCTGCGGGCCATCGCCGAGCTGGTGCCCCTCGGTGTCGAGGGCTCCATCGTCGGGAAGGCCCTGTACGCGAAGGCGTTCACCCTGGAAGAGGCCTTGGAGGCGGTGGCTCAGTGAGCGATCTGCGACGCGTCACGACCGGTGCGCCCTGGGAGGACACCTTCGGGTACTCCCGAGCGGTGGAGTTGCCCAACGGCCTGGTGCTGGTCTCCGGCTGCACGTCGATCGTGGACGGCGAGATCGCCGGAGGCGACCCGTACGAACAGACGGTCAACTCCTTCGGCGTCGCCTTCGCGGCGCTGGAGCAGCTGGGCCTGGGCCGGGACGACGTGGTGCGGACCCGCATGTACATCACCCACGCCCGGGACGTGGACGATGTCGGACGCGCCCACAAGGAGCTGTTCGACGCCGTCCGGCCCGCCGCGTCCATGATCATCGTCTCCGGCTTCGTGGACCCGAGTCTGGTCGTCGAGGTCGAGGTGGAGGCGTTCCGAGGAGTGTCCTCATGACACTGGCCGTACGAGTCATCCCCTGCCTGGACGTGGACAACGGCCGGGTCGTCAAGGGCGTCAACTTCCAGAACCTGCGCGACGCGGGCGACCCCGTCGAGATGGCCAAGGTGTACGACGCCGAGGGCGCCGACGAGCTGACGTTCCTGGACATCACCGCCTCGTCGGGCAACCGTGAGACGACGTACGACGTGGTGCGCCGCACCGCCGAGCAGGTGTTCATCCCGCTGACGGTCGGCGGCGGTGTCCGCACGGCCGAGGACGTGGACAAGCTGCTGCGGGCGGGGGCGGACAAGGTCGGGGTGAACACCGCGGCCATCGCGCGCCCCGAGCTGATCAAGGAGATCGCCGAGCGGTTCGGCCGGCAGGTGCTGGTGCTGTCGGTGGACGCGCGACGCACCGCTGCGGGGACCTTCGAGGTCACCACCCACGGCGGTCGTCGCGGTACCGGCATCGACGCCGTGGAGTGGGCGCACCGGGCGGCCGAGCTGGGCGCCGGCGAGATCCTGCTCAACTCGATGGACGCGGACGGCACCAAGGACGGCTACGACCTGGAGATGATCGAGGCCGTCCGCAAGCACGTGACGGTGCCGCTGATCGCCTCCGGCGGCGCGGGCAGACTCGACCACTTCCCGCCGGCGATCGGGGCGGGCGCGGACGCGGTGCTGGCGGCCTCGGTGTTCCACTTCGGTGATCTGCGGATCGGCGAGGTGAAGGAGACGCTGCGGGGGGCGGGGCACCCGGTGCGGTGATGCCTTTGTCCGGCTGAGCCCCGGTCGCCGAGACGGCCGGGGCTTTTCCATGGACAAACAGGAAAGAGAAGTTGCGCAAAATATATTGCGCAAATTTCCTTGCGTACCTACGGTGAGGGCATGTCACGCGAGCAGAACCGCCCGATCACCGACCTCGGCACGCTCAAGGCACTCGCGCACCCGCTGCGGATGCAGCTCTACCGGGGGCTGTGCGTGTCCCGGGTCGCCACCGCCTCCCACCTCGCCGACCAGGTCGACGAGGCCGTGTCGCTGGTCAGCTACCACCTGCGCAAGCTGGCCGAGCACGGGCTGATCGAGGAGGCCGAACCGCAGAGCGGGGACGGCCGGGAGCGCTGGTGGCAGCCCTCCTCCCAGGGCGTGAGCATCCGCGACCGGGACTTCCGGGACGCGCCGGAGCGGGCGGCCGCGCATCTGGCGGCCACGCGGCTCTTCCACGAGCAGCGCGCCGACATGTACCGCCGCTACCTCGACGAGCGGCCGACCTGGAGCGCCGAATGGAACGCTGCCGCCCCGGACAGCGAGTCCCTGCTGCGGCTGACCTCGGCCGAACTGGACGAACTGCGCGAGGAGTTGCTCGCGATTGCCAGGAAGTACGACGAGAAGGGCCGGGCCGCCGAAGCCGCAGGCGACACCGAGGGCCGCGAGAACGTCGCGCTGCACATGTACGGATTCCCGTTCCGCGTCTGAGAGGGCTCCCTTCAGTGACCGCCACGCTCGCCACCCCGGCCGACCCCGTCGACACCCCCGCCCACCGTGACGGCAACGTCCTGCGCTGGCTCGGCGGCTACACCGCGTCGATGATCGGCGACAGCGTCTACTACATCGCCTTGTCCTGGGCGGCTGTCCAGACCGGTACGCCCTCGCAGGCAGGCGTCGTGATGGCGGTCAGCGCAGTGCCGCGTGCCGTGCTCATGCTGGGCGGGGGAGTGATCGCCGACCGGTTCGGGCCGCGCAGGGTCGTCATCATCAGTGACACGGTCCGCTGTGCCGCCGTGCTCGCGGTGGCGGGGCTGCTCTTCCTCACCGGCCCGGGCCTGTGGCAGCTGGCCGTGCTCGCCCTCGTCTTCGGCACCGTCGACGCGGTGTTCCTGCCGGCCGTGGGGGCCCTCCCCGCGCGCGTGACGAGCCGCGGGCAACTCGCGCGCGTGCAGGGCATGCGGGGCCTCGGCATCCGCTTCGCGAGCGTGGTCGGCGCGCCGCTGGGCGGACTCGCGGTGGCGGTCGGAGGCGCGGCGGCGGCGTTCACCTTCGCGGGGGTGCTGATCGCGGTGTCGGTGCCGCTGCTGATATCGGTACGACTGCGGGAGCTGCCTGCCGGCGACGGGTCCGGGGAGGGAGCCGGGGCGGTCGACGGAACGGTCGACGGAGCTGAGGGCACGGGGGTCTTTGGCGCGGGGTACGGAGGCGCAGGAGAAGCGGTCGGTGCGGACGCGGGGAAGCCGGGCCACGGCGGCGAGCGGGTGGTTGGTGAGCGCGGTGGACGGTCGGTCCGCGAGCGGTTGACTGGTCGTGGTGGTGGGGCGGGTGCGGCGGGTGGGGACGGTGGGCGGTCGGTCCGCGAGCGGTTGACTGGTCGTGGTGGTGGGGCGGGTGCGGCGGGTGGCGGTCGGATGGTTGGTGGTGACGGTGGACAGTCGGTCCGCGAGCGGTTGGTCGGCCGTGGTGGTGGGCTGGGTGCGGCGGGCCGCGGCCGGGTGGCTGGTGAGGGCGGCAAGCGGGAGGGCCGTCGAGGCGGCCGTGTGGGCGCGGTGGTCGACAGCGGCGAGCGGGTGGTCGGGGAGGCCGGGGGAGGCGCCCTCGGTCCTGGTGGTGCCGCCTGGCAGGACCTGGTCGTCGGGCTGCGCTACATCCGCCGTCACCGTGTCCTCGCCCCGCTGATGCTGGCCATCGCCCTCGGTGACCTCGGGTTCGTCGGACCGCTCAACATCGGGCTGACCCTGCTCGCCGACGAGCGTGGCTGGGGCGCCTCCGGAATGGGCTCGGTGCTCGCCGGGTTCGGGGTCGGCGCCGGGGCCGCCTCCCTGCTGCTCGCCGTGCGCGGGCGCGTGCCGCACGCCGGACACGTGATGGTGTACGCCTGCCTCGGCGGGGCGGTCGCGATCGGTGCACTGGCCTTCGTCCCAGGGGTCCTCGCGGCAGTCGGGGTCGCCCTGCTGATCGGACTGCTCGCCGGACTCAGCGGTGCCCTGTGCGGCGCCCTGTTGCAGACCCAGGCCGATCCCGGCTACCTGGGCCGCGTCACCGCCGTCGCCTCACTGGTCAGTCTCGGTTTCGCACCGCTGAGCATGCCCCTGTCGGCCGCCGCCATCGGCGCCTGGGGCACCGGACCGGTCTTCGTGGTCAGCGCGGCGGTGTGCGGGCTCGGCGGGGTGGTCGCGCTGTGCGCACGGAACCTGCGCCGCGCCGAGCTCCCCACGTGACCTCAGATCCCGAGCTCCTTCGCCTCGTGCAGCTTGGCGATCGCCTCCTTGTCGCCGTCCAGCTCCACCTTGGCCGCGCTCTGCCGGCCGTACAGGAACAGCAGCAGCTCCGACGGCTCACCGGTCACCGTGACGACCGGTGTGCCGCGGTGGGCGACCGCCGTCTGGCCGTCCGGGCGACGCAGTACCAGGCCGGTGGGGACGCCGCGGCCCATCAGCCGGGCGGTGCGCTCCAGACGGGACCACAGGGCGTCCTGGAAGACGGAGTCCAGCTCGCGCGGCGCCCAGTCGGGGCGGGCCCGGCGGACGTCCTCGGTGTGGACGTAGAACTCGACCGTGTTCGACAGCTCCTCGACCTGCTTGAGCTGGAACGGCGAGAAACGCGGCGGGCCCGTACGAATGAGCTGGATCAGCTCTTCGTAGGGCTTCTCGGAGAACTCGGTCATCACCCGGTCCAGGCGGGACGCGAGCTGCTTGATCAGCAGGCCGCCGGCGGCGTCGGGACGGCGCTCGCGCACCACCACGTGCGCCGCGAGATCGCGGGTGAGCCAGCCCTCGCAGAGAGTGGGGGCGTCCGGACCCTCGGCCTCCAACAGGTCGGCGAGGAGAAGTCGTTCACGCTTGGCGAAAGTCGACATGCAGTCAGCCTACGGCCGCCTCCCCGGTCCGCACAGTGGACACCACGCCGGGCTTGTCGGTGGCGGGCGGCACAATGGCAACCATGACCAGCACGCCCCCACCCAGCAGCCTCGACCCGGAGATCGCCGCGCGCCTCAAGCGCAGCGCCGACGGGCTCGTCCCCGCCATCGCCCAGCAGTACGACACCGGTGAGGTGCTCATGCTCGGCTGGATGGACGACGAGGCGCTGCACCGCACGCTGACCACCGGCCGCTGCACCTACTGGTCGCGCAGCCGCCGGGAGTACTGGGTCAAGGGCGACACCTCCGGCCACTTCCAGTGGGTCAAGTCCGTCGCCCTGGACTGCGACGCCGACACCGTGCTGGTCAAGGTCGACCAGGTCGGTGCCGCCTGCCACACCGGCGCGCGCACCTGCTTCGACGCGGACGTGCTCCTCAAGGACGGCGCTGATTCCGGTGCCGCCGCCTCGGATCAGTAAGGTCAGCCGCCATGGACCTCGAGACCTTCCGCAAGCTGGCCACCGACCGCCGTGTCATCCCCGTCACGCGCAAGCTCCTGGCCGACGGCGACACCCCGGTCGCCCTCTACCGCAAGCTCGCCGCCGAGCGCCCCGGCACCTTCCTGCTGGAGTCCGCGGAGAACGGCCGCTCGTGGTCCCGTTACTCCTTCGTGGGCGTGCGTTCGGCCGCGACCCTGACGGCACGCGACGGCCAGGCCCACTGGCTCGGCACCCCGCCGGTCGGCGTCCCCGTCGACGGCGACCCGCTCGCCGCCCTGCGCGCCACGATCGAGGCCCTGCACACCCCGCACCAGGAGGGCCTGCCGCCCTTCACCGGCGGCATGGTCGGCTACCTCGGCTACGACATCGTCCGCCGCCTGGAGAAGATCGGCCCCGGCGAGCGCGACGACCTGAAGCTGCCCGAGCTGACCATGCTCCTGACCAGCGACCTCGCCGTCATGGACCACTGGGAGGGCTCGGTCCTGCTGATCGCCAACGCGATCAACCACAACGACCTCGACACCGGCGTGGACGAGGCCTACGCCGACGCGGTGGCCCGCCTGGACGCCATGGAGGCGGACCTGTCGCGCGCGGTGGCCCAGCCCCCGGCGGTCCTGCCGCCCTCCGAGCTGCCCGAGTACACCGCGCTCTGGGGCGGCCCCGACTTCCAGGAGGCCGTCGAGGACATCAAGGAGCGCATCCGGGCCGGGGAGGCCTTCCAGGTCGTCCCCTCCCAGCGCTTCGAGACGCCGTGCACGGCAAGCGCGTTGGACGTCTACCGCGTCCTGAGGGCCACGAACCCGTCCCCGTACATGTACCTGTTCCGCTTCGACGGTTTCGACGTCGTGGGCTCGTCCCCCGAGGCTCTGGTCAAGGTCGAGGGCGGGCACGCCATGGTCCACCCCATCGCCGGCACCCGGTGGCGCGGGGCGACCCCGCAGGAGGACCAGGCACTCGCCGACGAGCTGCTCGCCGACCCGAAGGAGCGTGCCGAGCACCTGATGCTGGTGGACCTCGGCCGCAACGACCTGGGGCGCGTCTGCGAGCCGGGCTCCGTGGAGGTCGTCGACTTCATGTCCGTCGAGCGGTACTCCCACGTGATGCACATCGTCTCCACGGTCACCGGCAAGGTCGCGCCCGGCCGCACCGCCTTCGACGTCCTGACCGCCTGCTTCCCCGCGGGCACCCTCTCCGGCGCTCCCAAGCCCCGCGCGATGCAGATCATCGACGAACTCGAGCCCTCCCGGCGCGGGTTGTACGGCGGCTGCGTCGGCTACCTCGACTTCGCGGGCGACTCCGACACCGCGATCGCGATCCGTACGGCCCTCCTCCGCGGCGGCACGGCCTACGTCCAGGCCGGTGCCGGCGTCGTCGCCGACTCCGACCCGGTCGCAGAGGACACGGAGTGCCGCAACAAGGCGGCGGCGGTGCTGCGGGCGGTCCACACGGCGAACCGGCTCGGCAGGTAGGGGGCCTTCACCGAGGAATGGGGCGCTTCTCACGGAGCCCCGGGTGCCCGTTCGCCCGGGGTTCGGGTGATAGTGGGGTACGTGACTGCTGTACCGCACCCCCGTTCCGAAGCCGCCGGACCCGCCAGGGCCGGACGTCTGAGCCTCGCCGTCGCTCTGCTGAGCGGCGCGCTCGGCGCCGCCGTGGCGCTGCTGGCCACCCGTCAGCGGTGGTCCGAGGGCACCGCGACCGTGGCAGGCGGCGCCTTTCCCCTGACCGCCAAGGGCAGTGACGTCACGGGCGTCCCGGCCGCCCTGGCCATAGTGGGCCTCGCCGCGCTCGTCGCCGTCTTCGCCGTCCGCAAGGCCGGGCGGCTCCTGGTCGCCGCGCTGCTCGCGCTCTCCGGCGCGGGGACCGTCGCCGCGGCGCTGTTCGGGGCGAGCGATTCGTCCGCGCTGGACGAGCAGGCGGCCCAGGCCTCCGGCGACACCTCGGCGACGGTCGCCGCTCTCTCCCACACCGCCTGGCCGTACGTCGCGGCGGTGGGGGGTGCGCTGATCCTGCTCGCCGGGCTGCTCGCTCTGCGCTACGGGCGGTCGTGGCCCGCGATGTCCGGGCGGTACGAGCGGGACGGGGCGCCCCGAGTGCGTCGTAAGGCGGCCGTTGTCGATCCCGACCGGCCCGAGGACATCTGGAAGGCCCTGGACCGGGGAGAGGATCCGACGGGGGCGTAGCCGTCGCCCGCAAAGCGCGACCCCGGATCACCTTGTGCCCCCGCGTACGGGACAATGACTTCGAGCGTCCGGCTCAGACACGTACTTCAGCACCTAGGAGCAAGCAATGGCGGGCAGCAGCCACGGTCACACCCCGGCCGCCTGGACCGGTGTCACTATCGCCTTCATCGGTTTCTGCGTCGCGGGCGCCTTCATGGTGATGGCCCAGCCGGCGGGCTTCTGGGCCGGTATGGCGATCGTGGCCATCGGTGGTGTCGTCGGCTGGATCATGAGCGCGATGGGGATGGGCATGCCCAAGGACGCCCACAAGGCGCTCGTCACCTCGCAGCAGCGTGAGACGGCCGAGGCCAAGAGCTGACACGCGGAGAACCTCGTGGAGGGGCGGCCGGGCGGGAGCGCCGGGGCCGCCCCTCACGCGTGCCGGGGCCCTACAGGGCACAATGCGAGGCGTGAACGCCGACACCCAGCGCGCACCCCGACTCAGCGGGCTCGCCGTCCCGGGCGGAATCATGGCGGCCGTCGCCGGGGCCTTCGCGTACGTGGGGACCGTGGACCCCAACCAGCCCGGCCACTATCCCGTCTGCCCGCTGTACCAGATCACCGGCCTCTACTGCCCCGGCTGCGGCGGTCTGCGCAGTGCGCACGCGTTCATCCACGGTGACTTCCTGGCCGCCTTCCAGGACAATGCGATGGCTGTTGTGGGCTATCTGGGCTTCGCCGTGCTGTGGACCGTCTGGGTGGTCCGTGCGGCGCGCGGCCGACCGCTCCGGCTCGGTCTCGGGCCGGTGCACCTGTGGACACTGGGGACATTGCTGCTGGTCTTCACGGTTGTCCGGAACCTGCCGTTCGGTGGCTGGCTTCATCCTTGATCAACTGATGAACGTCCAGGTAGTGGGACCGGCGTCAACCGGATGCGAGGCCTAAGCCCTCCTGCGGATACCATCGCAGTGACCACTTGTTTTCATCAGTCGCCGGAACTGCCGACCGTCTGGAAGGGGGCCGCTCGCGTGAGTGTGCTCGACGAGATCATCGACGGAGTCCGTGCCGACCTCGCGGAACGGCAGGCGCGCGTCAGCCTCGACGAGCTCAAGGAGCGCGCGGCGAAGGCTCCCGCGGCCAAGGACGGCGTGGCCGCCCTGCGCGGCGACGGCGTCAAGGTCATCTGCGAGGTCAAGCGCTCCAGCCCCTCCAAGGGCGCGCTGGCCGCGATCGCCGACCCTGCGGGCCTGGCCGCCGACTACGAGGCGGGCGGCGCGGCCGTCATCTCCGTCCTCACCGAACAACGCCGCTTCGGCGGCTCGCTGGCCGACCTGGAGGCCGTCCGCGCGCGCGTGGACATCCCGGTCCTGCGCAAGGACTTCATCGTCACGTCGTACCAGCTCTGGGAGGCCCGGGCCTACGGCGCCGACCTCGTGCTGCTCATCGTCGCGGCCCTGGAGCAGCCCGCCCTGGAGTCGCTCATCGAGCGCGCCGAGTCCATCGGGCTCACCCCGCTCGTCGAGGTCCACGACGAGGACGAGGTCGAGCGCGCGGTGGACGCCGGCGCGAAGATCATCGGCGTCAACGCGCGTAATCTCAAGACCCTCGAGGTCGACCGCGGCACCTTCGAGCGCGTCGCCCCCGAGATCCCCGCCCACCTCGTCAAGATCGCCGAGTCCGGCGTCCGCGGCCCGCACGACCTGATCGCCTACGCCAACGCCGGCGCCGACGCGGTCCTGGTGGGCGAGTCCCTGGTCACCGGCAAGGACCCGAAGACGGCCGTCTCCGACCTGGTGGCGGCGGGCGAACATCCGGCTCTCCGGCACGGGCGCGGCTGATCTTTCGCTAGGCTTGCCCCGATGACGCTCACGACGACAACCACGGACAGGTACGCCCGCCTCGCGCGCGGCTGCCGCCCCCGTGGTTGCCGCGCGCCCGCACGCAGGGTGCACGGTCGTCGGGTCCGGTATGTGATCGGTGACGAACCTGGACAGGTGAACGGCCGTCGATGGCAGCGCGCCCTATAGGGGCGCGGGGCAGTTCTGAACATGCGGCTCCGCCGCGTGCGCGCGACAAGCCACGGACGACCTTTCGTCGTCGGACAAACCCCGCCCCCACGGCGATTAGTGATCCACACACAAACTCACCGTGAGGTTACGCATGCCCAGCGAGTTCTTCATCCCCGACCCCGAGGGCCAGATCCCCAGCTCCGAAGGCTACTTCGGAGCGTTCGGCGGCAAGTTCATCCCGGAGGCCCTCGTCGCCGCCGTGGACGAGGTCGCCGTCGAGTACGACAAGGCCAAGCACGACCCCGAGTTCGCCCGTGAGCTCGACGACCTGCTGGTCAACTACACCGGCCGCCCGAGTTCGCTCACCGAGGTCCCCCGTTTCGCCGCGGAGGCGGGCGGTGCCCGGATCTTCCTGAAGCGGGAAGACCTCAACCACACCGGCTCCCACAAGATCAACAACGTCCTCGGTCAGGCCCTGCTCACCCGGCGCATGGGCAAGACCCGGGTGATCGCGGAGACGGGCGCCGGTCAGCACGGCGTCGCCACGGCCACCGCCTGCGCGCTGTTCGGTCTCGAATGCACCATCTACATGGGCGAGATCGACACCCAGCGCCAGGCCCTCAACGTGGCCCGGATGCGCATGCTCGGCGCCGAGGTCATCGCCGTGAAGTCCGGCAGCCGCACGCTCAAGGACGCGATCAACGAGGCCTTCCGCGACTGGGTCGCCAACGTCGACCACACGCACTACCTGTTCGGCACGGTCGCCGGACCGCACCCCTTCCCGGCCATGGTCCGCGACTTCCACCGCGTGATCGGCGTCGAGGCCCGCCGCCAGCTCCTGGAGCGCGCCGGCCGTCTCCCCGACGCGGCCATCGCCTGCGTCGGCGGCGGTTCGAACGCCATCGGTCTGTTCCACGCCTTCATCCCGGACACCGGCGTACGCCTCATCGGGTGCGAGCCCGCCGGGCACGGTGTGGAGACCGGCGAACACGCGGCGACCCTCACCGCGGGCGAGCCCGGCATCCTGCACGGCTCCCGCTCCTACGTCCTCCAGGACGAGGAGGGCCAGATCACCGAGCCGTACTCCATCTCGGCCGGTCTGGACTACCCGGGCATCGGCCCCGAGCACTCCTACCTCAAGGACAGCGGCCGCGGCGAGTACCGCGCGGTCACCGACGACGCGGCGATGCAGGCCCTGCGCCTGCTCTCGCGCACCGAGGGCATCATCCCGGCCATCGAGAGCGCCCACGCGCTGGCCGGTGCCCTGGAGGTCGGCAAGGAGCTCGGCAAGGACGGACTGATCGTCGTCAACCTGTCCGGCCGCGGCGACAAGGACATGGACACCGCCGCTCGCTACTTCGACCTGTACGACACCGACGCCCAGGTCGCCGCCGACCAGGACGCCGACACCGCCGAGATCGAGGGGGACGCCAAGTGAGCGGGAACATTCAGCTGCTGTCCGACACCCTCGCCGGTGCCAAGGCCGAGGGCCGCGCCGCGCTCATCGCCTACCTCCCGGCCGGGTTCCCCACCGTGGACGGCGGGATCGAGGCGATCAAGGCCGCGTTCGACGGCGGTGCCGACGTCGTCGAGGTGGGGCTGCCGCACAGCGACCCCGTCCTCGACGGCCCCGTCATCCAGACCGCCGACGACATCGCCCTGCGCGGCGGCGTCAAGATCGCGGACGTCATGCGGACGGTCAAGGAGACCTACGAGGCCACCGGGAAGCCGGTGCTCGTGATGACGTACTGGAACCCCATCGACCGCTACGGCGTCGAGCGCTTCACGGCCGAGCTCGCCGAGGCGGGCGGCGCGGGCTGCATCCTGCCCGACCTGCCGGTGCAGGAGTCGGCGCTGTGGAGGGAGCACGCCGAGAAGCACGCGCTCGCCACGGTCTTCGTGGTCGCGCCCAGCAGCAAGGACGCGCGGCTCGCCGAGATCACCGCGGCCGGCAGCGGATTCGTCTACGCCGCCTCCCTGATGGGCGTCACCGGTACCCGTGAGTCGGTCGGGGCGCAGGCCCAGGACCTGGTCGAACGAACCCGGGTCGCCGGTGCCGGTGCCGACCTGCCGGTCTGCGTCGGGCTCGGTGTCTCCAACGCCGCGCAGGCCGCCGAGGTGGCCGGCTTCGCCGACGGCGTGATCGTCGGCTCGGCCTTCGTGAAGCGGATGCTCGACGCACCGGACGACAAGGCCGGAGTGGAGGGCGTTCGCGCACTCGCGGGCGAGCTGGCGAAGGGTGTGCGCCGACAGGCGTGACCCAGCCGCGGACCGTCATCGCGTAATGAGATATTCGGTCACCCGAAGGGGTGGTCCTGGGACCGGGGAGGCGCGGTGCGCCTCCCCGGTTCGTTCTGCGGGTGTGAGCGAGAAGAACCGTGAGGGAAAGCGCACCGCCCGGGAGCGGCTGGCGGCGGGACGAGCGCGCGAAGCAGAAGACCGCGGAGAAGCGGCGCCGGGTGCTGATCGTGGGCGCGAGCGTGGTGTGCGTCCTGGGCCTCGCGGCGGTGATCGGCGTCATCGCGGCGAACTCCGGCAAGGACAAGGCCTCGGGCCCGGTCGTGGCGCCCTCGGGGGCCAACGGCCAGGACAGCCTCGCCGTCCCGGTCGGCAAGGAGGGCGCGACGTCGACGCTCGTCGTCTGGGAAGACTTCCGCTGCCCGGGCTGCAAGGCCTTCGAGGCGGCGTACCGCCCGACGATCCACGAGCTCACCGGGTCCGGCAAGCTCAAGGTCGAGTACCACCTGGCGACGATCATCGACGGCAACATGGGCGGCACCGGCTCCCGCAACGCGGCCAATGCCGCGGCCTGCGCCCAGGACGCCGGGAAGTTCCCGGCGTACCACGACGTGCTCTACGAGAACCAGCCCGAGGAGACCAGCGACGACTACGCCGAGAACGGGAAACTCCTCGAACTGGCGAAGAAGGTCGAGGGGCTCGACACCGCCGCCTTCCGCACCTGTGTCGAGAAGGGCACCCACAACACCTGGGTGGACAAGTCCGCGGCCGCCTTCCGCAACGGCGGATTCTCCGGCACTCCGACCGTGCTGCTCGACGGCAAGAACATCTACCAGGACCGGACGATGACGCCGGCGAAGCTGAAGCAGCAGGTGGAGGCCGCTGCCAAGGGGTGAAGGAAAGGCCGACAGGGAGTAAGTCGGCGGGCGGGTTCTCTCACCCGCCTGTTATGGACCCGTTGCCGGGCCGCCTGCCGTGGGCCCGGCCCGGCAGGGTAGCGTCGACCCTGCCATGGAACTTGCCTACATTCCCAGCCCGTCGCGCGGGGTGATTCACCTCGGTCCCATCCCGCTGCGTGGCTATGCGTTCTGCATCATCATCGGTGTCTTCGTTGCCGTCTGGCTCGGCAACAAGCGCTGGATCGCCCGCGGCGGGCGGGTCGGCACGGTGGCCGACATCGCGGTCTGGGCCGTGCCGTTCGGACTCCTCGGCGGCCGCCTCTACCACGTGATCACGGACTACGAGCTGTACTTCAGCGAGGGCCGTGACTGGGTGGACGCCTTCAAGATCTGGGAGGGCGGCCTCGGCATCTGGGGTGCGATCGCGCTCGGCGCGGTGGGCGCGTGGATCGGCTGCCGGCGCCGGGGAATCCCGCTGCCCGCCTGGGCCGACGCCCTCGCCCCCGGTATCGCCCTCGCGCAGGCGATCGGCCGCTGGGGCAACTGGTTCAACCAGGAGCTGTACGGCAAGCCGACCGACCTGCCGTGGGCCCTGAACATCACGTCCTCCACGGACGGCCGGGTGCCGGGCCACTACCACCCGACGTTCCTGTACGAGTCGCTGTGGTGCATCGGCGTCGCGCTCCTCGTCATCTGGGCCGACCGCCGGTTCACGCTGGGACACGGACGGGCCTTCGCGCTGTACGTCGCCGCGTACTGCACGGGGCGCGGCTGGATCGAGTACATGCGCATCGACGACGCCCACCACATCCTCGGGGTCCGGCTCAACGTCTGGACCGCGATCATCGTGTTCGTGCTCGCGGTGACGTACTTCGTGCTGTCGGCGAAGAAGCGGCCCGGCCGTGAGGAAGTGGTCGAGCCGGGTGCCGACGCCGCCGACGCTGAGGCCGAAGACGGTGAGAAGGCCGACGGTGCCGAGAAGGCCGAGGCCGACTCCCGTGAGGTGACCGACGAGGCCGAGTCGGCGAAGAAGACCTGAGAGCTGGTTGTACGTCGCCGAGGGCGCCCCGAGTTGTCGGGGCGCCCTCCGCGTTTGTCAGCGGCGGTGGGCGAGGGAGAGCGTGCGGTGGGCCTGGGTCACCACCGCCGCGTCGATGAAGGTGCCGTTCGGGAGGGCCTGGGCCCCCCGGTGGGCTTCCGCTGCCTTGAGGACCGTCTCCGCCTGCTCGATTTCCTCCGCCGTGGGGAGATAGACGCGCTCGATCACCGGGAGTTGACGGGGGTGGATGGCTGCTCGGCCCAGGAAGCCCAGGGCACGGCCGTGGGCGCAGGACGCTTCGAGGCCCTCCAGGTCCCGGGTGTCGGGGTGGACCGACTGGGGCGGGGGAGGGAGGGACGCCGCTCTTGCCGCCACGATCACTCGCGAGCGGGACCAGTCCAGGCCCTTGTCGTGTCGTACGCCGAGGTCGGCTCGCAGGTCTGCCTCACCGAGGGCGATGCCGCGCAGACCCGGGTGGGCGGTGGCGATGGCGTGGGCGCGCTCGATGCCCAGGGCAGACTCCAGGAGGGCGTACAGGGGTGGGGCGCCTCCTTCGGCCCAGGCTGTCGTCTGCGCGACGTGGGTGATCTGGTCGGGGGCGGTGACCTTGGGCAGGCGCAGGCCGGAGATGCCCGGGAGGGCGGCGATCGCTGCCAGGTCCGCTGCCGCCAGGGGGTTGTCCAGGGCGTTCACCCGGACGTGCACCGGGATGGGCTGCGGGTCGGTGAGACGTTCGGCCGTCGCCTCGCGGGCGTACCGCTTCCGCTCGGGGGCCACCGCGTCCTCCAGGTCGACGACCACGACGTCGGCGCCGGAGGCGAGGGCCTTGGTGACGGTCTCCGGGCGGTCGCCGGGGACGTAGAGCCAGGTGAGCGGGTGCGGTCTCACAGCGCGCCCTCCGCGCGCAGGGCCGTCAACTCGGCCTCGGTCAGGCCCAGTTCTGTCAGGATCTCGTCCGTGTCCGCGCCGTGCGGGCGGCCCGCCCAGCGGATCGTGCCAGGGGTCGAGGAGAGCCGGAAGAGGACGTTCTGCATGCGCAGGGGGCCGAGCTCGGGGTCGTCGACCGTGGTGACGGTGTCGAGGGCCTGGTACTGCGGGTCGGTCATCACGTCCCGGATGTCCTGGATCGGGGCGACCGCGGCCTCCGCCTTCTCGAAGGCCGCGAGGACCTCGGTGCGGGTGCGTTCGGCGATCCAGGAACCGACCGCCCGGTCGAGGACGTCGGCGTGGGCGGCCCGCTGGGCGCCGGTCGCGAACCAGGGCTCGTCGATCAACTCCGGGCGGCCCACCAGGTGCATCACGCGTTCCGCGATCGACTGGGCCGAGGTGGAGACGGCGACCCAGGTGCCGTCCGCCGTGCGGTAGGTGTTGCGCGGGGCGTTGTTGGCGGAGCGGTTGCCGGTGCGTTCCTGGACGAGGCCGAGTTGGTCGTACCAGGTCGGCTGCGGGCCGAGGACCGTCAGGATCGGTTCGATGATCGCCATGTCGACGACCTGGCCCTCGCCGGTGCGGTCGCGGGCCGCGAGCGCCGTCATCACCGCGTACGCCGTGGCCAGGCCCGCGATGGAGTCGGCCAGGCCGAAGGGTGGCAGGACCGGGGGCGCGTCCGGTTCGCCGGTGATCGCCGCGAAGCCGCTCATCGCCTCGGCGAGGGTGCCGAAGCCGGGGCGGTGGGCGTACGGGCCGAACTGGCCGAAGCCGGTGACCCGGGTGAGGACCAGGCGGGGGTTGACGGCGGAGAGTTCCGGCCAGCCGAGGTCCCACTTCTCCAGGGTGCCGGGGCGGAAGTTCTCGATGACCACGTCCGCCGTTTCGGCCAGGCGGAGGAAGGTGGCGCGACCGCCCCGCTTCGAGAGGTCGATCGTGATCGTGCGCTTGTTGCGGCCCAGGACTTTCCACCACAGGCCGATGCCGTCCTTCGAGGGGCCGTGGCCACGGGAGGGGTCCGGCTTCGTGGGGTGCTCGATCTTGACGACCTCCGCGCCGAAGTCGCCGAGCATCGTGGCCGCGATCGGGCCTGCGAACAGGGTGGCCAGGTCGAGAACGCGGAGGCCGGTGAGGGGTGCGTGTGTCATGACGTGTACCGGGCCTCGATCTCGGATCGGCAGGGCATCGACGCCGAGGTGCCTTCCCGCTGGACGGAGAGCGCGGCCGCGCAGGCCATCGACTCCCGGATCGGCCGTTCCTCGCCGAGGGCGACGGCGCCCACGTATGTGTCGCCGGCACCCGTGGAGTCCACCGCGGTGACCTGCGGGGCGGGGGCGGCGAGGGGTTCGGCGTCCCGGGTCAGATACACGCTGCCCGCCGCGCCCAGGGTGATCACCACGCGCGGGATCCGGTCGAGGAGGGCGGCGCCCGCGGCGAACGGGTCGCTGCGGCCGGTGAGGGTGTCTCTGCCGGTGACGGTCTCTCCTCGTTGGGGTGCCTTTTCGACGTAGGTGACCAGGTCCATGTCAGTGCTGCCGAGCACGGCGATGTGGGTCATGGGCGAGCAGCCTCCCGGTGGGTGAGGTGGGCCAGGGTGTCGAAGCCGGTGCCGTTGAAGTCGGCGACGGAGGTGGCCAGGCGGTTCTTGAGGGGGGTGGTCCAGCGGTCGGGGAGGTGGTCGGGGGCGCCGGCCAGAAGAGCGGCGATGCTGCCCGTGGTGGCGCCGTTGGAGTCGGTGTCCCAGCCGCCGCTGACCGCTCTGCAGACGGAGCCGGTGAAGTCGCCGTTCGCGTGGGTGAGGGCGGCGGTGATCAGCGCGGTGTTGGGGATGGAGTGGACCCAGTGGTGGGTTGCCGCGTGGGTGGCGTGGAGTTCGTCCACGACCTTGTCGAAGTCGTCGTGCCGCTGGGCCAGTTGGACGGCGTGGGTGATCGCCTTCGCCAGGCGGGAGTTCGGGGGGATCACGGTGAGGCCGGTGCGGAGGCAGGTGTGGATGTCGGGGGTCGTCGTCGCCCGGGCGATCACCGCTGCCGTGAACATCGCCGCGTAGACGCCGTTCGCCGTGTGGGTGAGGGTGGCGTCCCGGTGGGCCTGTTCGGCCGCGGCGGCCGGGTCGCCGGCGTTGGTCCAGCCGTGGACGTCCGCGCGGATGAGGGCGCCGATCCATTCGCGGAAGGGGTTGCGGTGGCGGGCCGTTCTGGGGGGCTCCAGACCCTGGAGGAGGTTGCGGTAGGCGATGCGTTCGGCGGTGAAGGTGCGGCCGGCGGGGAGCTCGGCCAGCCAGAGTTCGGCCACGTCCGTGGTGGTGAAGCGCTTGCCGTGGCGTTGCAGCAACAAGAGGTTCAGAAGGGGGTAGTTGAGGTCGTCGTCCTCGGGCATGCCGTCGATGTTCTCGGCGAGGGAGGTGGTTGCCGAGCGGCGGTTCCAGGGATGGGCGGCGAGGAGGTCCGCCGGGACGCCCTTGGCCGTGAAGTAGGTGTTGAGGGGCCAGTTGCCGGTTGCTTTGGCGAGTTGGCGGATGGCTTCCAGAGGAAGCTTCTCCACCGGTTTGCCCAGGAGGCAGCCCACCGCTCGGCCCAGCCAGGCCGCTTCCAGACCGGCCTGCGTGGGGGGTGCCGCGGGGGTGGGCGACGGCCACGCCCGGCAGCGGGCCTTGATCGTCGCGAGGTCGGTGGGCTCGTGGTCCGCCAACGTGCTGGGAAGGTCCGCCAGTTCGTCCAGCAGGTCTTCCGCCAGTTGCCGCAGGTACCTGGACGCGGGCTCCGCGGAGGCTCCCGCTCGTGTCGGCGCCGCGTTGCCTCCCGCCGCTCTCCACCTCGCCGCGATCACCGACGGCTCCCTGCCGTCCTGGGCCGCCTGGCGGAGTTCGTGGCCGATGAGGTCTTCCGGCTGGACCCAGGTCAGTCGGAGCATCTCGGGCCTCCGAGTTCCGCGAAGGCCGCCTCGTGGGTCCTGCGGTGGGTCACGTCCCTCTCGAAGATCTCCCGGGTCACGGCTGTCAGCGTTGCTGCCGGTGCCCACAGGTCCAGGCGGCTTGCCTCCGAGACCGTTTTGGACCAGTCGTCCGGAACCGGGGAGCCCAGGGCCCCGGCGAGGGCGCCGGCCATCGTGGCGATCGAGTCGCAGTCCCTGCCGTAGTTCACCGCGCCGAGGACCGCTCGGCGGTAGTCGCCCGCGGCCACGAGCAACATGGCCAGGGCGATGGGCAGTTCCTCGATCGTGTGGAGGCGGGAGGGGCGGCGGGCGCCGAGGGAGGGAGTGCGGTAGTCGGGGCCGACCGTGTCGTAGGGCGCGATCGCCTTCCGCAGCGGGAGCAGGGCCGACTCGAAGTCCGTGTGGTGGGTGGCCACTTCGCAGACCTGCTCGATCGCGGTACGGGTGCCGTCCTTCGCCAGGGAGAGGCAGGTCGTCACCACGGAGTCCGGTGTCGCGCCCGGGGCCGCCGCCGCTGCGACCGCCGCCGCGAGGACTCCCGCCGCCTCTCGGCCGTACGACGACTGGTGGGCGCCCGCGATGTCCAGGGCCTCGGTGTAGGCGGCCCGCGGGTTGGCCGCGTTGACCAGGCCGACGGGTGCCATGTACATCGCCGCGCCGCAGTTGACGATGTTGCCGACGCCTGCCTCCCGGGGGTCGACATGGCCGTAGTGGAGGCGGGTCACCAGCCATTTCTCGGCGAGGAAGATGCGCTGGAGGGGGAGCGCCGTTGCCTCCAGTTCCGGGATCCAGCGCGGGTTGGTCATCAGGTCGGGGACCAGGTGGTCGGCGATCGCGTAGGCGTCGAGGTGGTCGCGGACCCGGTCGTAGACCCTGATCAGGGCGTGGGTCATCAAGGTGTCGTCGGTGACGTGGCCGTCGCCCTTGTGGTACGGGGCGATGGGGCGGGCGGTGCGCCAGGCGTCGCCGTTCCAGGGGCCGACGATGCCGTGGACGCGGCCGGCGTGACGTTCGAGGATCTGCTCGGGGGAGTAGCCCTCGACGGGGCCGCCGAGGGCGTCGCCCACCGCCGCGCCCACGAGGGCTCCGGTGATCCGGTCCTCAAGGCTGATTTCTGAGTTTTTGGGCGTCATGCCCGGAATCATCCTCCTGGGAGGGGCGGTTGTGCGGCTACCAGGAGTTCGGCGAGTTCCACGAGGTCCGTGCCGGTGAGGCGGGGGAGGACACAGCCGGAGAGTTTCCGGCAGGTGTTCCGCCAGGTGGCGGGGATCGTGCCGGCGCCGCCCAGCGCCCCGGTCAGCGCACCCACCAGGGCGGGGGCCGAGTCGGCGACCCGGGAGAGACAGGCCGCGGCGGGGATCGCCTCGGCGATACGGCCCTGTGCGGCGCCGGCCAGAGCCAGGGCCACGGGGACGGTTTCGGCGGCCGCGACGCCGTAGCTGTAGACGTGGTCGACGATCTCGTGTTCCAGGGCCGGGATCAGAGCGAAGGCGGTGTCGGCGGACCGGGCGAGGTGCAGGGCGTGGCGGGCGTTGCGGCCGATCTCCGTCTCCTCGGGGAGTTCGGTGAGGGCGGCTGCCACACAGGCCTCGACGGGGGTGCCGATCAGGGCCAGGGAGACGGCCGCGGCCATCGCCCGTGCTCCGTGGACGCCGTCTCCGTCCTGGGTGTAGCGGGCGTCGAACTCGGCCAGGTCCGCGGCGAGTCGGGGGTCGCCGGGGTGGGCGACCGCGAGGACACAGGCTCTGATGCAGGCCGCGTCGTCGAAGTAGTGCGGGTTGTCGTGGCCCGTGGCGGGTGGACGCAGTCCGGTGGCGAGGTTGCCGAGCCCCGCTCTCACGGAGATGCGGGCGCGGAGGGGAAGGACGGCGGACTCGATCTCGGGCGCGCGATGCGCCGCGGCGGCCACTTCGGCGGCGAGGGCGTTCCAGGTGAGGTCGATGGCGGCTCTCGTACGGCGTTCTCTGGTCAGCTCGCCGAGGGTGGTGCCGTCGCCTGCCTTGAGGAGGGCTTCTGCGGTGAAGGCCGCCCATTCGGCGTCGTCGGAGGGGCCGAGGCGGAGGGGTTCGGGCGGTTGGTTGAGGGCGATGGGGACGGGGAGGGTGGTGGTGGCGTTCTGTTCGGCGAAGGTGTCGAGTTCGCGGGTGAGGCGGCGGGTCCAGTCGGGCATGCGGGCGGCTCTGTGGCGGGCGGCGGGCCAGCCGGCGGCGTCGCCTGCGGCCAGGCCCAGGAGGAGTCCCTGGATTCGTTGTCCGGCCTCGGCTTCGCCTTCTGCCTTCGTGTTCCCAGCCGCGCCGCCCGTGCAGCTTTCGTGGTCGGGTGCGGGTGGTCCCTGTGGGGCGAACTCGCCGTCGGGGGCCGCGGGTTGGAGCGGCTTCGCCGTGAGAGTGGGTTCGGCGGAGCCGGAGGTGGTGCTGGAGCCGTTCCGTGTGGACGCGGGGCCCGGGGCCTCCGCCCAGGGGCCCGGCGGCCTCATCGGTCCGATCCCGGGGTGCCGTCCGCCGCCAGAGTGAAGGCGTCCGGATCGGGAGGCGGCCATGGTCGCCGGGTGAGACCGGAGGTGGCCCACTTCTTGTCCTCGCCCGGCACCAGCAACTCCGCCACGTCCAGTACGTGATGGCCCGCCATGGAGGGGAGGCAGCTGCCGCTCGCCGGGCCGATCGCCGAGGCCCAGTCGGCCGGGATCGCCGACGCTCCCCTCGTCGCTCCCGCCAGGGCCCCCGCCACCGCCGCCGTCGTGTCCGCGTCTCTCCCCATGTTCACCGCCGTCAGGACCGCCTCGCGGAAGTCGCCGTCGGCCGCCGCGTACGCGCCGAAGGCCAGGGCCACCGCCTCCGGGGCCAGGTCGGTCCACGGGTAGCCGCCGATCACCACCGCGGAGCGGACCGCCCTTTCGCCCCGGTGCGCCACGGCCACGGCTCGGCGCAGGGACCGGGCCGTCCAGCTGTCGTCCGGGATCACCGCCAGCGCGGACGCGACGACCACGACAGTGGGGGCGCCCGCCATCGCCGCCGCCACTCCCGCCGCCACCGCCTGGCCGCCGTAGATGCCCTCGCCGTCGTGACTCACCGAGCCGTCGATCGCCACCAGTCGGGCCGCCTCCGCGGGGCGGCCCGCCGCGAAGACGCCGAAGGGGGCCGCCCGCATGGCCAGGCCGTCACTCCAGGCGTGGCGGTGCTGGGCCGAGATGGGGGCCGCCAGGCCGCGGCGCAGGTTCTCCAGCGTGCCGCGCTCGCTGAAGCCCGCACCCCGGAACGGACCCTCGTCGCGGTCCGCGATCCACTCGTGCCAGGCCGCCTCCACATGGGAGGGCGTGAGGGCCGAGCCGTGCCGGGCGAGGAGCAGGCCGGAGAAGATCGTGTACTCGGTGTCGTCCGTGCCGGCCGGCTCGTCCAGCACATAGCCCTCGATACGGCCCCAGCGGGCGCGGATCTCCGACGGCTTCATGTTCTCGGCCGGGGCCCCCAGGGCGTCCCCGACCGCCAGGCCCAGCAGGGCGCCGCGGGCCCGCTCGCGGAGTTCGGCGGCTTCCTCGGGCGCCGGGACCGGGGAAATGCAGGCGATCGATGCCATACGCGGCCTCTCCCAGAGGGGGTTCCGCATGGGGCGCGGAACCCTTTGCGCATGTGTCCCACCATCGGCGGTTGACCTGAGCCTCCGAAGCCTCAGCATCACCCGGTCGACATCTGAGCGGTGATCCGATCGTCTGCGCATTCGAAGGTAAAGCCGCAGGTTAGCCGAGCCTTTCCTTGCTGGCGGGCGGGAATGACCCGTCGTACTGTGTGCGTTGTTAAGAATTAGAACTTGTCCAAAGTTAGCTTTGGCTTAGCTTCCCTGGGGGATCGGAATGGCCATCATCGACATCGAGGCGCCACTGCACGAGGCGCACCGGGACAACCACACGCACCGGGACGTGAACGGCGGCTGGCTCAGGCCCGCCGTCTTCGGTGCCATGGACGGACTGGTGTCCAACCTCGCGCTGATGACCGGAGTCGCCGGTGGGGCCGTCGGCCAGAACACCATCGTGCTGACCGGACTCGCGGGGCTCGCCGCCGGTGCCTTCTCCATGGCCGCCGGTGAGTACACCTCCGTCGCCTCCCAGCGCGAGCTCGTCGAGGCCGAGCTGGACGTGGAGCGCCGGGAGCTGCGGAAGCACCCCCAGGACGAGGAGGCCGAACTCGCGGCCCTGTACGAGGGGCGGGGTGTCGAGCCCGAGCTGGCACGCGAGGTCGCGCGGCAGTTGTCGAAGGATCCCGAGCAGGCCCTGGAGATCCATGCCCGTGAGGAGCTCGGGATCGACCCGGGCGACCTGCCCTCGCCGCTCGTCGCCGCCGTGTCCAGCTTCGGGTCCTTCGCCCTGGGTGCCCTGCTGCCCGTACTGCCGTATCTGCTCGGGGCGACCGCCCTGTGGCCCGCCCTGCTGCTCGCCCTCATCGGGCTGTTCGCGTGCGGTGCGGTCGTGGCCAGGGTGACCGCGCGGACCTGGTGGTACAGCGGACTCCGGCAGCTCGCTCTGGGAGGCGCGGCGGCCGGTGTGACGTACGTCCTGGGCAGTTTGTTCGGAACGGCCGTAGGATAGATCGGCTCCTACTTATGCGATGGGCCGCATAAGTAGCCGTTACTCGCTGGTTTCGAATGCTTAACCACTGGGCATGAGCCGTAAGCGCTGCGGGCAATGACGCTTGCGGCGCACTCGCGGGGTCGGCGACGACGCCTTCACCGCCCCCTGGGCCGACGGACGACGATCTGACCGATCAGTCCGGCTCGGTCCCCACATACTTCAAGCCACGTGTGCGACACCCCCCTCGCATGCCGTGGCGTCCGCATGTTGGAACGGAGTATCCGGTTCCCGAGATCCGCTCCATCATGTAACCTGCACGAAATTTTGCACTTACGCAGAGGGCCAACGTCGTCCCTCGGCAAGCTGAATATGCCAATTGACGACGACGGGAGAGCCGATGCGTACGCCGCGCCAGCCGTCCCAGCACTCCACGAGTGGCCAGAAGAGGTCGTTCATGGATGCTCGCCCTGCTGCGCAGGGTATGTACGACCCCCGCAACGAGCACGACGCCTGTGGCGTCGGCTTCGTGGCCACCCTCACCGGCGAGGCGAGCCATGCGCTGGTCGAGCAGGCGCTCACGGTTCTGCGCAACCTGGAGCACCGCGGTGCCACCGGCTCCGAGCCCGACTCGGGTGACGGCGCGGGCATCCTGTCCCAGGTTCCGGACGCCTTCTTCCGTGAGGTCGCCGGCTTCGAGCTGCCGGCGGCCGGTGCGTACGCGGTCGGTATCGCCTTCCTGCCGGAGGACGGCGTCGAGGACGCCGTCTCGCGCATCGAGACGATCGCCGCCGAGGAGGGCCTCACCGTCCTCGGCTGGCGCGAGGTCCCGGTCGCCCCGGAGCTGCTCGGCGCCACCGCCCGCTCGACGATGCCGGCGTTCCGCCAGGTCTTCGTCGGCGACGGCTCGGCTGTGCCTGCTACGGACATCGACCTCGACCGCAAGGCCTTCGTGCTGCGCAAGCGCGCCGAGCGCGAGGTCGACGTCTACTTCCCCTCGCTGTCCGCGCGGACCATCGTCTACAAGGGCATGCTGACCACCGGCCAGCTGGAGCCCTTCTTCCCGGACCTGTCCGACCGCCGCTTCGCCTCCGCGATCGCGCTCGTGCACTCCCGGTTCTCCACGAACACCTTCCCGTCGTGGCCGCTCGCGCACCCGTACCGCTTCGTCGCGCACAACGGTGAGATCAACACCGTCAAGGGCAACCGCAACTGGATGGCGGCCCGCGAGTCCCAGCTGGTCTCGGACCTCTTCGGCAACGACGACAAGGCCCTCGAGCGCGTCTTCCCGATCTGTACGCCGGACGCCTCCGACTCGGCGTCCTTCGACGAGGTGCTCGAACTCCTGCACCTGGGCGGCCGTTCGCTGCCGCACTCCGTGCTGATGATGATCCCGGAGGCGTGGGAGAACCACGACTCCATGGAGTCGGTCCGCCGCGCCTTCTACCAGTTCCACTCCAACCTGATGGAGCCCTGGGACGGTCCGGCCTGTGTCACCTTCACCGACGGCAAGCAGGTCGGCGCGGTCCTCGACCGCAATGGCCTTCGCCCCGGCCGTTACTGGGTCACCGACGACGGCCTCGTCGTCCTCGGCTCCGAGGTCGGCGTCCTCGACATCGACCCCGCCAAGGTCGTCCGCAAGGGCCGTCTCCAGCCCGGCAGGATGTTCCTCGTCGACACCGTCGAGCACCGCATCATCGAGGACGACGAGATCAAGGCCGGCCTCGCCGCCGAGCAGCCGTACGCGGAGTGGCTGGAGGCCGGCGAGATCGAGCTCGGCGACCTGCCCGAGCGCGAGCACATCGTGCACACCCACGCCTCGGTCACCCGCCGCCAGCAGACCTTCGGTTACACCGAGGAAGAGCTGCGCGTCCTCCTCGCGCCGATGGCCAAGGCCGGTGCAGAGCCGATCGGTTCGATGGGTACGGACTCGCCGATCGCCGCGCTGAGCGAGCGACCGCGCCTGCTCTTCGACTACTTCACCCAGCTGTTCGCGCAGGTCACCAACCCGCCGCTGGACGCGATCCGCGAGGAGCTCGTCACCTCACTGCGCTCCTCGCTGGGCCCGCAGGGCAACCTGCTCGACCCGAGCGCCGCCTCCTGCCGTTCCGTCGTGCTGCCCTTCCCGGTGATCGACAACGACGAGCTGGCCAAGCTCATCCACATCAACGCCGACGGCGACATGCCCGGCTTCAAGGCCGCGACCCTCTCCGGCCTGTACCGGGTCTCCGGCGGCGGCGACTCCCTCGCCGCGCGCATCGAGGAGATCTGCGCCGAGGCCGACGCCGCCATCGACAACGGCGCCCGGCTGATCGTCCTCTCCGACCGCCACTCGGACGCCGAGCACGCTCCGATCCCGTCGCTGCTGCTCACCGCGGCCGTCCACCACCACCTCATCCGCACCAAGCAGCGCACCCAGGTGGGGCTGCTCGTCGAGGCCGGTGACGTCCGCGAGGTCCACCACGTCGCCCTGCTGATCGGCTTCGGCGCCGCGGCCGTGAACCCGTACCTCGCCATGGAGTCCGTCGAGGACCTCCTGCGCGCGGGCACCTTCCTGAACGGCCTGGAGCCCGAGCAGGCCATCCGCAACCTGATCTACGCCCTGGGCAAGGGCGTACTGAAGGTCATGTCGAAGATGGGCATCTCGACCGTCGCGTCCTATCGCGGCGCCCAGGTCTTCGAGGCCGTCGGTCTCGAAGAGGGCTTCGTCCAGAAGTACTTCAGCGGTACCGCCTCCAAGATCGGCGGCGTCGGCATCGACGTCATCGCCAAGGAGGTCGCCGCCCGGCACGCCAAGGCGTACCCCGCCTCCGGCATCGCGCCAGCGCACCGCGCCCTCGAGATAGGCGGCGAGTACCAGTGGCGCCGTGAGGGCGAGCCGCACCTGTTCGACCCGGAGACGGTCTTCCGCCTCCAGCACTCGACGCGCGCGAACCGCTACGACATCTTCAAGAAGTACACGGACCGCGTGAACGAGCAGTCCGAGCGCCTGATGACGCTGCGCGGCCTGTTCGGCTTCAAGTCGGACCGCCAGCCGATCTCCGTCGACGAGGTCGAGCCGGTCTCCGAGATCGTCAAGCGCTTCTCCACCGGCGCCATGTCGTACGGCTCCATCTCCAAGGAGGCGCACGAGACCCTCGCCATCGCCATGAACCAGCTGGGCGGCAAGTCCAACACCGGTGAGGGCGGCGAGGACGCGGACCGGCTGTACGACCCGGCGCGGCGTTCGTCGATCAAGCAGGTCGCCTCCGGCCGCTTCGGTGTGACCTCCGAGTACCTGGTCAACGCGGACGACATCCAGATCAAGATGGCCCAGGGCGCCAAGCCCGGCGAGGGCGGCCAGCTGCCCGGCCACAAGGTCTACCCGTGGGTCGCCAAGACCCGGCACAGCACCCCGGGTGTGGGCCTGATCTCCCCGCCGCCGCACCACGACATCTACTCCATCGAGGACCTGGCCCAGCTGATCCACGACCTGAAGAACGCGAACCCGCAGGCGCGGATTCACGTGAAGCTGGTCTCCGAGGTCGGCGTCGGCACGGTCGCGGCGGGTGTGTCCAAGGCGCACGCGGACGTCGTGCTCATCTCCGGCCACGACGGTGGTACGGGTGCCTCCCCGCTGACCTCCCTGAAGCACGCGGGCGGTCCCTGGGAGCTCGGTCTCGCCGAGACCCAGCAGACCCTGCTGCTCAACGGCCTGCGCGACCGGATCGTCGTCCAGACCGACGGTCAGCTCAAGACCGGCCGTGACGTCGTCATCGCGGCGTTGCTCGGCGCCGAGGAGTTCGGTTTCGCGACCGCGCCGCTCGTCGTCTCCGGCTGCGTCATGATGCGCGTCTGCCACCTGGACACCTGCCCGGTCGGCATCGCCACCCAGAACCCGGTGCTCCGCGACCGGTTCACCGGCAAGGCCGAGTACGTCGTGAACTTCTTCAAGTTCATCGCCGAAGAGGTCCGCGAGCTCCTCGCCGAGCTGGGCTTCCGTTCCATCGAGGAGGCCGTCGGCCACGCCGAGACCCTCGACGTCGAGCGGGCCGTCAACCACTGGAAGGCGCAGGGCCTGGACCTGTCCCCGCTCTTCTACGTGCCCGAGCTGCCCGAGGGTGCCGCGCTGCACCAGGTCATCGAGCAGGACCACGGCCTGGAGAAGGCGCTCGACAACGAGCTCATCAAGCTCGCCGCCGACGCCCTGGCCGCCGACTCGGCCACCGACGCCCAGCCGGTGCGTGCCCAGGTCGCGATCCGCAACATCAATCGCACGGTCGGCACCATGCTCGGCCACGAGGTGACGAAGAAGTTCGGTGGCGCGGGCCTGCCCGACGACACCATCGACATCACCTTCACGGGCTCCGCCGGCCAGTCCTTCGGCGCCTTCCTGCCGCGCGGTGTCACGCTGCGCCTGGAGGGCGACGCCAACGACTACGTCGGCAAGGGCCTCTCCGGTGGCCGGGTGATCGTGCGCCCGGACCGGGGTGCCGACCACCTCGCCGAGTTCTCGACGATCGCGGGCAACACCATCGCCTACGGCGCGACCGGTGGCGAGCTGTTCCTGCGCGGTCGTTCGGGCGAGCGGTTCTGCGTCCGCAACTCCGGTGCGCTGGTGGTCTCGGAGGGCGTGGGCGACCACGGCTGCGAGTACATGACCGGCGGTCACGCGGTGGTCCTCGGCGAGACCGGCCGCAACTTCGCGGCCGGCATGTCCGGCGGTATCGCCTACGTGATCGACCTCGACCCCGACAACGTCAACGTCGGCAACGCGGACGCCGTGGAAGCACTCGACGACGCCGACAAGCAGTGGCTGCACGACGTGGTGCGCCGCCACCAGGAGGAGACCGCCTCCACGGTCGCCGAGAAGCTGCTCGCCGAGTGGGACACCGCGGTCGAGCGCTTCAGCAAGATCATCCCCAGCACGTACAAGGCAGTGCTCGCCGCCAAGGACGCCGCCGAGCAGGCGGGACTCTCCGAGTCCGAGATCACCGAGAAGATGATGGAGGCGGCGATCAATGGCTGACCCGAAGGGCTTCCTGAACCACGGCCGTGAGGTCGCCAAGTCCCGCCCGGTCGACGTACGTCTGAAGGACTGGAACGAGGTCTACGTCCCCGGCTCCCTGCTGCCGATCATCAGCAAGCAGGCCAGCCGCTGCATGGACTGCGGCATCCCCTTCTGTCACAACGGCTGTCCGCTCGGGAACCTCATCCCCGAGTGGAACGACTTCGCCTACCGCGAGGACTGGTCCGCCGCCTCCGAGCGTCTGCACGCGACCAACAACTTCCCGGAGTTCACCGGTCGCCTGTGCCCCGCGCCCTGTGAGTCGGCGTGTGTGCTCGGCATCAACCAGCCGGCCGTGACCATCAAGAACGTCGAGGTCTCGATCATCGACAAGGCGTGGGACAGCGGTGACGTCGAGCCGCAGGCCCCGGAGCGCCTGTCCGGCAAGACCGTCGCGGTCATCGGGTCGGGCCCCGCCGGTCTCGCCGCCGCCCAGCAGCTCACGCGGGCCGGCCACACCGTCGCCGTCTACGAGCGCGCGGACCGCATCGGAGGCCTTCTCCGGTACGGCATCCCCGAGTTCAAGATGGAGAAGCGGCACATCAACCGGCGTATCGAGCAGATGCGCGCAGAGGGCACCCGCTTCCGCACCGGCATCGAGATCGGCCGCGACCTCAGGGCGACCGACCTGAAGAAGCGCTACGACGCGATCGTCATCGCCGCCGGTGCCACGACCGCGCGTGACCTGCCGGTCCCCGGCCGCGAGCTCAAGGGCATCCACCAGGCCATGGAGTACCTGCCGCTGGCCAACAAGGTGCAGGAGGGCGACTACGTGGCGCCCCCCATCACGGCCGAGGGCAAGCACGTCATCGTCATCGGCGGCGGCGACACCGGCGCCGACTGCGTGGGCACCGCCCACCGCCAGGGCGCGGCCTCGGTCACCCAGCTGGAGATCATGCCGAGGCCGGGCGAGGACCGTGCCCCGCACCAGCCGTGGCCGACCTTCCCGATGCTCTACAAGATCACGTCCGCGCACGAGGAGGGCGGCGAGCGGGTCTACTCCGTCTCGACGACCCACTTCGAGGGCGACGAGGACGGCAACGTCCAGTGGCTGCACCTCACCGAGGTCGAGTTCATCGACGGCAAGCTGACCCCGAAGCCGGGCACGGAGCGCAAGATCCCCGCCCAGCTGGTCACCCTCGCGATGGGCTTCACCGGCACCGACCGTGAGAACGGCCTGGTCGAGCAGTTCGGCCTGGAGCTCGACGAGCGCGGCAACATCGCCCGCGACGCCGACTTCCAGACCAACGTGCCGGGCGTCTTCGTCGCCGGTGACGCGGGCCGCGGCCAGTCGCTCATCGTGTGGGCGATCGCGGAGGGCCGCTCGGCCGCCCGCGGCTGCGACCGCTTCCTGACCGGTGCGAGTGAACTGCCCGCGCCGATCCGGCCGACGGACCGCTCGCTGATGGTGTGATCACACCCGAATAGACGTCCCGTACAAAGGCGTACGGAACACTGACGGCGCCTGCCTCCACGTCCCCGACCGGACCACAGGGCAGGCGCCGTCGCATGTTCTCCTACGGCACCCGGAACGTCTCCCCGTAGACCTGCCACTCCAGCGGTGTCCTCAGGTCCAGGTTCCCCTCGTTCAGGAAGCGCCGTTGCGCGGTGTCCACGCGGGTGGTGTCGATGTCCGCGTCGCGGGTGCGCATGGCGTCCTCGCGGAGGTCGAGGAAGGTGCCCAGGTAGGCCTTCTCCGAGCCGCCCTCGGTCGGGCTGTCGGACTTCTGGAGGGCGCGTTCGCGCAGGCCGTAGAAGCTGGTGGGGTCGGTGCCGGGGCCGTGGAAGACCATGGCGTCGTAGTACACGAACTGGCCGAGGGCGCCGAGGCCGTCGAGTTTGGCGAGACGCACCGCGGGGTCGAAGTAGACACGGTCACGTGCTGTGTCCTGGGCCTTCTGGAAGGCCGGGACCCGGGCTTCCGCCTTCCAGGCGGCCGTGAAGCCCGGGTCCAGGCCCTCGTGGGAGTCCGTGCCGTCGACCGCGCGCAGCGCGGGAAGGTACTTCGCGAGACCGTTGCCGGGGTGGGCCTTCGTGTAGCCCTCGACGAGGGTGAGCAGGTCGTTGGTGCCGGTGCAGAAGCCGATGATGCCGGCCGTGTAGCCCTGGCCGTCGCCGATGTCCTCGATGTAGGCGTAGGCGCTGCGCCAGTCGAGGGTGGAGTTCTCGGCGCTGGCCACGAGCTGCTGGGCGAGCTCCTTCTCGGCGGGGGCGGACAGGCCCGGCGGCAGGTCGGCGACGACCGCTTCGTCCGCCGCGCTCCTTGCCCTCCCGGACCGCTCGGCCCAGGCTTTGGCACCCTGGGCGCCCTCGGCGTCCTGGGCCGCCTGTGAACGGTAGGCCGAGGAGAGGTCGGGGCCCGCTCCTCCCGCGCCGGAGTCCTCGGGCGCAAAGAGGTAGACCGACGCCGTGGCGACCACGGGGACGGCCGCGAGGAGCAGCAGGCGGGCGCCTTTCACTGCGCTCCCGTCAGTTCGGCGACCTTGGCCCAGGCAGACACCAGGAGCACCACCAGCAGTACGGCACACGCTCCCGCCTGCACCAGGGCACGCCGGCCGTCCCGGGGAGCGTACGCGTAGGCGAGGGTGACGACGGCTCCGGCGATCAGGCCACCGAGGTGGCCCTGCCAGGACGTCAGCCACGCGGACATCACCAGCCACAGCAGCAGACCCGCCATGAAACGGTTGACCTGGGCCATGTCGGCGCCGAGCCGGCGGGCCATCACGTAGTACGCGGCGCCGAGACCGAAGATCGCGCCGGACGCGCCGAGCGTGGGCGCGGTGGGCGCGATCAGCAGGACGAGGACCGAGCCGCCGAGCGCGGACAGCAGATAGAGGACGACGTACCGGAGGCGGCCGAGCTGGGCCTCGACCACGCGGCCGATGTTCCACAGCGACACCATGTTCATCACGATGTGCAGGATCCCGAACGTGCCCTCGGTGGGCGGCAGATGGAGGAACGCACCGGTCAGCAGGCGGTACCACTCGCCGTCGACGACACCCTCGGCGTGGAAGTCGGAGGGGTAGGTGTCCTGCCACACGTAATGGCCGCCGTCCGGGCCCACGAGCCCGGCGCCCAGCATCTCGAAGCGGTCCACGATCGCCGGGCGCACCAGCTCGCCGACGTAGGCGAGCACGTTGAGGCCGATGAGGACGTACGTCACCAGGGGGACACCCGTGATCCGCCCGCCGAACGCGGTCCGGGCCTGCCGTACCGACCGGGCCCCCTCCCGCACACACTCCGGGCACTGGTGGCCCACGGCCGCCTCCCGCATGCAGTCCGGGCAGATGTACCGCTCGCAGCGGGTGCAGCGGACATGGGACTCCACCGCCGGATGGCGATAGCAGGTGGTGACGGCGGATTCGGGTTCCACGGCCGGCTCCTCGGAGTGACAGGGATGATGATCGAGCCGGTGGGGGCGTCGGCGAACAAAATAGCGAACGCCGGTGCGGGAGAAGTGCGGAGGGGCCGGATTCAGGAGGCTGCCCGCCCCGTTGGCATCACCCACGCGTCGTGCCACCCTGAAGTTGATCCGACGGGGAGGCGACGACTCATGGACGGCGCACGTTCGGTCAACCGAGGCACTCGTGGCGGAGAGGCCGGAAAGGGCGAGAAGCTCGCCGACTGGGCCGACGGACGGCTGGGCCTGTACGCGCTGGCCAAGGCCAACATGCGCAAGGTCTTTCCGGACCACTGGTCGTTCATGCTGGGCGAGGTCTGTCTCTACAGCTTCCTCATCCTGATCCTCACGGGCGTCTATCTCACGCTGTTCTTCGAGCCCAGCGGGGTCGAGGTCGTCTACCACGGCTCCTACGAGCCCCTCAACGGCGTGGTGATGACCAGGGCCTACGAGTCCACGCTCGACATCAGCTTCGACGTGCGCGGCGGACTGCTGATCCGGCAGATCCACCACTGGGCGGCGCTGGTCTTCGTCACCGGCATGCTCGTGCACATGATGCGGGTGTTCTTCACCGGCGCCTTCCGCAAGCCGCGCGAGCTCAACTGGGTGTTCGGCTGGACCCTGCTGTTCCTCGGCATCATCACCGGCCTGACCGGCTACTCCCTCCCTGACGACCTGCTCTCCGGCACCGGCATCCGGTTCGCCGACGGGGCGATCCTGTCCATCCCGATCGTCGGGACGTATCTGTCGTTCTTCCTGTTCGGCGGGGAGTTCCCTGGGCACGACATCATCCCCAGGCTCTTCCCGATCCATGTCCTCGTGCTGCCCGGGATCATGCTCGGCCTGGTGGTCGCCCATCTGATCCTGGTCTTCTACCACAAGCACACCCAGTACCCGGGGCCCGGCCGCGACAACAAGTCCGTGGTCGGCATGCCGTTCCTGCCGGTCTACATGGCCAAGGCGGGTGGCTTCTTCTTCCTGACCTTCGGCGTGCTGGCGCTCATGGGCGGCCTCGCCCAGATCAACCCGGTGTGGGCGTTCGGGCCGTACAGCCCGCAGCTGGTGACCACCGGCGCCCAGCCCGACTGGTACCTGGGCTTCTCCGAGGGGCTGATCCGGGTGATGCCGGGATGGGAGATCAGCTTCTGGGGCCACACCCTGGTGCCCGGTGTCTTCATCCCCTTCTCCCTCTTCCCGCTGATCCTGCTCGCGCTCGGGGTCTATCCCTTCGTCGAGGCGTGGATCACCGGCGACAAACGCGAGCACCACATCCTGGACCGGCCGCGCAACGTGCCCGTCCGCACGGGGCTGGGGGTCGCCTGGCTGAGCCTGTACGTGGTGCTGCTGATCGGCGGCGGCAACGACATCGTGGCCACGCATCTGCATCTGTCGATCAACGCGATCACCTGGTTCGTGCGGGTGTCCGTGTTCGTGGTGCCGGTGCTCGCCTTCGTCGTCACCAAGCGGGTCTGCCTCGGGCTGCAGCGCCGGGACCGGGACAAGGTGCTGCACGGCCGTGAGACCGGCACCATCCGGCGGCTCCCGCACGGTGAGTACGTCGAGGTCCACGAACGCCTCACACAGGAGCAGTTGCACACCCTCACGCAGCACGAGCAGGAACCGCCGTACGAGATCGGTCCGCTCGTCGACGCGAACGGGGTGCGGCGGCCGGTCAGGCGTTCCCAGCGGGTGCGGGCCGGGCTCGCGCGGGCCATGCTCGGGCCCGACACGCGGATCGAGAAGCCGACGGTGGAGGAGTACCGGGAGGTCACCAGCGGCGACCACCACTGAGGACGGTGTCGCGGCACTCGTCGGGGCTGCCCCAGGCGGTGCGCAGGGCGCGGGCCTTGGTGAGCCACAGGGACAGGTCGTACTCCGCCGTGTACCCGATCGCGCCGTGGAGCTGGAGCGCGGTGCGGGCCGTCCGGTACGCCGCCTCGCACGCCGTGACCTTGGCGGCGGCGACGTCTTCCGCGGTCATCGTCAGGGCGGCGCCCAGGAGGAGCGGGCGGGCGAACTCCAACGCGATCCTCGCGTCGGCGAGCTGGTGTCTGACGGTTTGGAACGAGCCGATGGGGACGCCGAACTGGGTGCGCCGCTTGACGTGGGTGACGGTTCTGTCGAGCAGCGCGAGGCCGACGCCCAGGGCCTGTGCGGCGGTGGTGAGGCGGGCCAGGAGGAGGGCGGGGGCCAGGGGCGGGCCGGTGGCGAGGAGTTCTCCGCCGGGGTCCAATGGGGTGAGGCGGCGGGCGGGATCGAGCGAGGGGCGCACGGGGCCGTGGCCGGGGGCCAGGCGCAGGCCCTCGGCCGTCAGGGAGAGATGGATGCCTGCCGCTTCACCGTCCAGGGCGTACCCGTGATCGCGGGCGACCGTGGCCATCGTCTCGCCTGCGGCCAGCGCCGGGAGCAGTCGCTTCGCCGGGCCGGGTTCGGTGAGCAGCGTCGCCGCCGTGACCGTCTCCACCAGCGGGCCCGGTACCGCATGTCGCCCCAACTCGACGAAAGCGAGGGCGAGTTCGACGGGGTGTTGACCCAGACCCTCGTACGCCTCCGGTACCGCCAGCGCGAACACCCCCGCCTCGGCGATACGGCGCCACAGCGCGCGCCCGCGCGCGTGGTCCCCTCGGCTCCAGTCCCGTACCACCGACGGGGTGTCCGCGGCCGTCAGCATCGCGTCCAGGGAGGCCGCGAACTCCCTTTGCTCGGCGTCGAGAAGGAAACGCATCAGCGGCGGCCCTTCGGCAGACCCAGCAGGCGCTCGGCGATGATGTCGCGCTGGATCTCGTTCGTGCCCGCGTAGATGGGGCCGGCGAGGGAGAAGACGTACCGCTCGGACCAGTCCGTGTCGGCCAACTCGCCCTCCTCGCCCAGAAGATCGAGGGCGGTCTCGGTGAGGGCGATGTCGTACTCGGACCAGAAGACCTTGTTCAGGCTGGACTCCGGGCCGAGCGTCTCGCCCTCCAGGAAGCGGGAGGCGGCCGCGTAGGTGAAGAGCTGATAGGCGCGGGCGCCGATCAGGGCGTCCGCGACACGGCTTCGGGTGGCCCCGGGGCTGCCCAGGGACTGCCAGAGGGTGTGCAGGCGATCGGCGGCGGCCAGGAAGCGGCCCGGTGAGCGCAGCATCAGACCCCGTTCGTTGCCCGCCGTCGACATCGCGATCCGCCAGCCCCGGCCGGGCTCGCCGATGACGTCCTCGTCCGGCACGAACACCTCGTCCAGGAAGAGCTCGGCGAAGGCCGGTTTCCCGTCGAGGCGGCGGATCGGGCGGACGGTGACGCCGGGGGCGCGCAGGTCGAACATCAGGTAGGTCAGGCCCTGGTGGGGTTTCGGGGTGTCGGGGTCGGTGCGGAAGAGCCCGAAGGCGCGGTCCGCGAAGGCGGCCCGGGAGGACCAGGTCTTCTGGCCGCTGAGCATCCAGCCGCCTTCCGTGCGCACCCCCTTCGCCCTCAGGGAGGCCAGATCCGAGCCCGCCTCCGGCTCCGACCAGGCCTGCGCCCACACCGTCCGCCCGGTGGCCATGGACGGCAGGACACGGTCCCGCTGCTCCTGCGTGCCGTGGTCGAAGAGGGTCGGGGCGAGGAGGCTGATGCCGTTCTGGTTGACGCGTCCGGGCGCCCCGGCCGCGTAGTACTCCTCCTCGAAGACCAGCCAGCGGACGATGCCCGCGTCCCGGCCGCCGTACGCCGTCGGCCAGTTGACCACCGACCAGCGGTCCGCGGCGAGTTCCGCCTCCCACGCGCGATGGGCCGCGAAGCCCTCCTCCGTCTCCAGAGAGGGGAGCGGGGAGGTGGGCACATGCGCGTGCAGCCATGAGCGGGCCTCGGCGCGGAAGGCCTCGTCTTCCTGCGTGAACGCCAGATCCATGGACACCCGTCCTTCCCTAACAAGTGTTTGGTAGGTTAGCGTGGCGCCATGACAGGCGTCGAGAGTCCGGTGTACGAGCCGGGGCACGGGCTGCTGAAGGGGCGCACCGCCGTCATCACCGCCGCGGCCGGCGCGGGCATCGGCGGGGCGACCGCGCGCCGCTTCCTGGAGGAAGGTGCGCGCGTCCTGATCAGCGACGCGCACGCACGACGGCTCAAGGAGTACGGCGCCGAGCTGGCCGGGGAGTTCGGGCCCGAGCGGGTCGCCGCGCTGCCCTGTGACGTGACGGACGACGCGCAGGTCCAGGCCCTGTTCGAAGCGGCCCTGCGGGAGCACGGCCGACTCGACGTCGTCGTCAACAACGCCGGCCTCGGTGGCACCTCAGCCCTCGTCGACATGACCGACGAGCAGTGGACCCGCGTCCTGGACGTCACCCTGAACGGCACCTTCCGGTGCACCAGGGCAGCCCTGAGGCTGATGCGCGACGCGAGGGACTCCGGCGGCGTGATCGTCAACAACGCCTCCGTCGTCGGCTGGCGCGCCCAGGCCGGGCAGGCGCACTACGCCGCCGCGAAGGCCGGCGTGATGGCGCTGACCCGCTGTGCGGCGCTGGAGGCCGCCGAGTACGGCGTACGCGTCAACGCCGTGGCACCGAGCCTCGCCATGCACCCGCACCTGGTGAAGGTGACCTCGGCCGAGCTGCTGGAGGAACTGACCGCGCGCGAGGCCTTCGGGCGGTACGCCGAGCCCTGGGAGGTGGCCAACGTGATCGTCTTCCTGGCGTCCGGCTACTCCTCGTACATGACCGGCGAGGTCGTCGCCGTCAGCAGCCAGCACGTATAGGACGACAATGACTCCGTGCCGACCAAGCCGACCAAGAAGAAGCCCCAGGTGAGCGCCGCAGCGCCCGCGCGCCGCCGCGAACTCCTCGACACCGCCGCCGAGGTCTTCGCCGAACAGGGCTACAACGCCACGACCGTACGCAAGATCGCTGACCACGCAGGCATGCTCGCGGGCAGCCTCTACTACCACTTCGACTCCAAGGAATCGATGCTGGAGGAGATCCTGCGGACCTTCCTCGACGAGCTCTGGGGCGGCTACGACGCCGTCCTGGGCGCCGAACTCGGCCCGCGCGAGACGCTGGAGGCCCTGGTCACCGAGTCGTTCCGGGAGATCGACCGGCACCGCGCGGCCGTCGCGATCTACCAGAAGGAGAGCAAGCAGCTGGTGGCGCAGGAGCGGTTCGCGTTCCTCGCCGAGTCGCAGCGCAGGTTCGAGAAGGCCTGGCTGTCCACGCTGGAGCGCGGGGTCGCGGCCGAGGTGTTCCGGGCCGACCTCGACGTACGGCTGACCTACCGGTTCGTGCGCGACACCGTGTGGGTCGCCGCGTCCTGGTACCGGCCCGGCGGACAGCACAGCCCGGAGGAGATCGCCCGCCAGTACCTGTCGATGGTGCTGGACGGGATCGCCGTACGCGAATAGCCCTTTCATCCGAGGGAGTTGACATGGCCGAGGCCTACATCGTCGAAGCGGTCCGTACGCCCGTCGGGCGGCGCGGGGGAGGACTGAGCGGGGTCCACCCGGCCGATCTGGGAGCGCGGGTGCTGGTCGCGCTGGTGGAGCGGGCGGGGGTCGATCCGGCCGCCGTGGAGGATGTCGTCTTCGGCTGCCTGGACGCGGTCGGGCCGCAGGCCGGGGACATCGCGCGGACCTCGTGGCTCGCTGCCGGGCTGCCCGAGGAGGTGCCCGGGGTGACCGTGGACCGGCAGTGCGGGTCCTCGCAGCAGGCCGTGCACTTCGCCGCGCAGGGCGTGCTGTCCGGGACCCAGGACCTGGTCGTCGCCGGCGGGGTGCAGAACATGTCGATGATCCCGATCGCCTTCGCGACCCGGCAGGCCGCCGAGCCGCTCGGGCTGACCCAGGGGCCCTTCGCGGGCAGCGAGGGGTGGCGGGCACGGTACGGGGACCGGGCGGTGAACCAGTTCGTCGGCGCCGAGATGATCGCCGGGAAGTGGGGGATCAGCCGCGAGGACCAGGAGGAGTTCGCGCTCCGGTCCCACCGGCGGGCCCTGCGGGCCATCGACGAGGGCCGCTTCGAGCGCGAGACGGTGGCCTACGGCGAGGTCGCGGTCGACGAGGGCCCGCGCCGGGACACCTCGTTGGAGAAGATGGCCGGCCTCAAGCCGGTGATCGAGGGCGGCACCATCACCGCGGCCTGCTCCTCGCAGGTCTCCGACGGGGCGGCGGCCATGCTGCTGGCCTCGGAGCGGGCGGTGCGCGAACACGGCCTGACCCCCCGCGCACGCGTGCACCACCTCTCCGTACGCGGCGAGGATCCCATCCGTATGCTCACCGCCCCGATACCGGCCACTGCCCACGCCCTGAAGAAGACCGGCCTCACCATCGACGACATCGACCTCGTCGAGATCAACGAGGCCTTCGCCCCGGTCGTCCTGGCCTGGCTGAAGGAGACGGGCGCGGACCCGCAGAAGGTCAATGTCAACGGCGGCGCGATCGCCCTCGGGCATCCGCTGGGGGCGACGGGAGTGAAGCTGATGACGACCCTGCTGCACGAACTGGAGCGCACGGGCGGACGGTTCGGCCTCCAGACGATGTGCGAGGGCGGAGGGCAGGCGAACGTGACGATCATCGAGAGGTTGTGACGGCGCCGGGACGCCCGTTTCGGCGGACGGAGTCCGGCGCAGGCTCCCGAAGCCCGTGAGGCCCCCGGGGCTGAGCGGTGCGAGGGGGCCGTCGGGGATGGTGCCGATGTGCGAGGGCGGGGGGCAGGCGAACGTGACGATCATCGAGAGGGTGTGAGGCCGGTCAGGACCTCCTCCGCCTCCTTCATGATCCGCTCCACCAGCTCCGCGCACGACGGCAGGTCGTCGATCACGCCGGCGACCTGCCCGGAGGCCATGACGCCGAGATCCGTACGGCCGTCCACCATCGCCGACTTCAGCAGCATGGGGGTGTTGGCGGCGAGCAGGACCTGGCTCCACGTGAGGTCCTTGCCGTGGCGCATCGCGAGGCCGTCGTGGAGCAGCTGCCGCCAGGTCAGGCCGGACAGTCTGCGGAAGGCGGCGGCGTGCCGGCCGGCGCGCAGCAGGGTGCGTGCACGGCTCGTGTTCTCCAGGGACTCCACCAGGTCCGTGCGCAGCATGCGGTGGGGGAGGCCGTCGACCGCCCGGGTCACCGTCACGTCCTTGACCGTCGCCGCCAGATAGCGCGCCTTCACCGCGTCCGGCACCGTCGAGTCCGAGGTGAGCAGGAAGCGGGTGCCCATGGCGACGCCCGCCGCCCCGTACGCCAGCGCCGCGACCAGGCCCCGCCCGTCGAAGAAGCCCCCCGCCGCCACGACGGGGATGTCCACCGCGTCCACCACCTGCGGCAGCAGGACCGTCGTCGCCACCTCCCCGGTGTGCCCGCCGCCCTCGCCGCCCTGCACGATCACCGCGTCCGCGCCCCAGGCCGCGACCTTCTCCGCATGCCGCCGGGCCCCGACGGACGGGACGACGACGACACCCGCCTCCTTGAGCGCGCCGATCAGCTCGGGGGAGGGCGCGAGGGCGAAGGACGCCACCCGCACCCCTTCGTCGACGATCACGCGCACCCGGTCACCGGCGTCCGCCGCGTCGGCCCGCAGATTGACCCCGAAGGGGGCGTCGGTACGGGACTTCACCTCCCGCACGGCATCCCGGAGCCGGTCGACCGTCATGGTCGCGGAGGCCAGGATGCCGAGCGCACCCGCGTTCGCCGTGGCGGAGACCAGGCGCGGACCCGCCACCCACCCCATTCCGGTCTGCACGATCGGACGGCGGACCCCCACCAGACGGGTGAGCGCGGTCTCCATCAGGCGCCGACCTCCCTGGACCGGGCGTTCTGCGGATCGATCACCTCACGGATCAACCGCAGCTCCCGCGCGGTCGGTTCGCGCGTGTACGGCACCTCGTCGGGCACCACCAGATCGAACCCGGTGGCCTCCCGCACCTGTGCCACGGTGACCCCCGGATGCACCGACGCCAGCCGCATCGAGTGGTCCGGCGTCGCGAAGTCGAAGACACCCAGGTCCGAGACGACCCGGGGGATACGGTGATAGGGGGCGCCGTCCGCATGGTCGTACCCCACCCCGCACACCATGTCGACCTTCTCCACGAAGACCCGCCGGGAGTGCCTCGGCACCCAGTAACTGGTCGGGTTGTTGAGGGTGTTGACCGGTGCCCCCCGTACCCCGAGCAACTGCCGCCTCGGCCGCGCCCAGTCGCCGATGCACGAGATGTTCTGGTTGCCGTACCGGTCGATCTGGCTCGCGCCCATCATCACGTGCCGGCGGCCGCCGGTGACCAGGGCGAGGTGCCTGCGGTAGGGCAGCCAGCCCTCGACGGTGCCGTCGACGCCCACGAGCAGGGCCTCGCCGTCGGTCATGAGCAGGTCGGGGGAGAAGGTCCGCCGGGCGAGCCGGGCGCCGACGGACGGGATCACACCCATCGGACTGGCCAGCACCTCGCCGTCACCCCGCCAGGCCTCGGCGCAGGCGATCACGCAGTACTCGGCACGGGTGACGGTCATGAGCCGGCCCCTTCGGGGGATGCGAGGTAGCGCTCGGCGAACTCCGGCCAGGGGGTGGTCGCGTACTCCCGTTGGGCGGCCTCGTCCCGGGCGTAGTCGGGCGCGCAGGACGTGAAGTGGGCGCCGTTCGGGGCTTCGACGACCCCTGTCACCGTGTGCCGTCCGATCAGCAGCGACTGCGGAGCCGCCTCCTTCGTCAACTCGGCGGTGTCGACGACCCGTTCGCACGAGAGGTAGGCCGCGTCCGCCGCCTCGCAGAAGAGGTCGTCGAAGTAGGGGTCGGGGCCCAGGTACTGCCCGTTGCCCTGCCGGTCGGCGCGGTTGACGTGGACCAGGGCCGCGTCCAGGCGCAGGGCGGGCACCGCGACGAACGTCTCCTGGTCGTCGTACGGCGACGTCACCGTCCGCAGGCCGGGGTTGACCCGCATGACGTCCGAGCCGAGCCCCGCCCGCACCGGCAGGAACGGCAGCCGGTTCGCGGCCGCGTGCAGGCCCCACATGAACATCGCCTCGTCGATCTCCATGAGCTCGAAGGCGCCGGCCTCACGAGCCGCGCGGTAGTGCGGTTCCAGGGGGATCGAGTCGAGCGTGACGAAGGCGGCGACCAGTTTCCGTATCCGCCCGGCGGCGGCGAGCATGCCGACGTCGGGGCCGCCGTACGCCACGATCGTCAGGTCGGTCACCTCGGAGCGCAGCAACGCGCGGACCAGGGCCATGGGTTTGCGGCGGGAACCCCAGCCGCCGATGCCGAGGGTCATGCCGCTGCGCAGGCGGGAGACGGCCTCGTCGGCGGTCATCGTCTTGTCGGTCATGCCTCTTCCTTCCCGAACCGGTCCCGGACCCGGTCCGCGACCCCGCTGACGCTCGCCTCGAAGGTGAAACCCTGCTCGAAGCGGTAGCTGCGGCGGACGTCGACGGGGTCGATGCCGTTGATGGCGGCCTTGGCCAGGCGCAGCAGCTCCCCGTCCTTGGCGGCGATCTCGCGGGCCAACTCCAGGGCGGTGTCGGAGAGTTCCTCGCCCGGCACCACCCGCCACACCGAGCCGTGCGCCTTCAGCTCGGCCGCCGTCACCGTGCGCGAGGTGTAGTACAGGGCGCGCATCAGATGCTGCGGGACCAGCCGGGACAGATGGGTGGCCGCGCCCAGCGCGCCGCGGTCCAGCTCGGGCAGTCCGAAGACGGCGTCCTCGCTGGCCACGACGACGTCCGCGTTGCCCACGAGCCCGATGCCGCCGCCCAGGCAGAATCCCCGCACGGCCGCGACGACGGGCACCTCGCACTCGTACACCGCCGAAAAGGCCTCGAAACAGCCGCGGTTGGCGCCGACCAGTGCTCCGGGACCCCGCGCCTGGAGCTCCTTGATGTCCACCCCGGCGTTGAACCCGCGTCCCTTCGCCGCCAGCACCACGCACCGCACCCGAGGATCCCGGCCGGCCGCGCGCACCGCGTCGGCCAGGGCGAACCAGCCGTCCACCGGCAGGGCGTTCACCGGTGGGAAGTCGACCGTGACGACGGCGATCCCGTCCCTTTCCGGCCCCTTTTCCGGGGGCGAGGTGGAGACACCCATGGAAGCATCAGCTACCTTTCCACCAAACGTTTGTTAGGTGAAGGGTAGCGGTGAATGGAGCTGAACGGGAGGGTCGTGGCCGTCACCGGCGGCACGCGTGGAGTCGGCGCCGGGATCGCCCGCTCCTTCGCGGAGGCGGGTGCCGAGGTCGTCGTCTGTGCGCGCAGACCGCCCGAAGTCCCGCTGCTGAAGACGCAGTTCGCGAGATTGGACGTCCGGGACGCAGACGCCGTGCGGCAGTTCTTCGCCGAACTGCCGCGCCTGGACGTACTCGTCAACAACGCGGGAGGGGCGCCCTATCGGCTGCTCGCCGACGCCGGCCCCGAACGGCACCTGCGTGTCCTGGAGCTGAATCTCCTCGCCCCGCTGACGGTGTCGCTGGCCGCGTACGAACACCTGAAGCAAACAGGCGGGTCGATCGTCATGATCGGGAGCGTCAGCGGCGGTCGGCCCTCGCCCGGCGCGGCCGCGTACGGGGCGGCCAAGGCAGGCCTGGAGAACCTCGCCCGCTCGATGGCCGTGGAGTGGGCGCCGGACGTGCGCGTCAACACCCTGGTCGTCGGCATGGTCCGCACCGAGCGGTCGCATCTGCACTACGGCGACGAGGACGGCATCGCCGCCGTCTCCCGCACGGTCCCGCTCGGGCGCCTCGCCGAGCCGTCGGACGTCGGGGCGGCGGCCGTGTTCCTCGCCTCGGACGCCGCCGCGTACATCAGCGGGGCCTCGCTGCTGGTGCACGGCGGCGGGGAGCGGCCGGCGTTCCTCGACGCCGCAACCGTCAACAAGGAGACGTCAACCGTCAACAGGGAGACGTGAACCATCAACAGGGAGACGTGCACCATCGACAAGGAGACGTGAGATGACCGGAATCTGCGACGGCCGGGTCGTCGTCGTCACCGGCGCGGGCCGCGGTCTCGGCCGCGCCCACGCCCTCGCCTTCGCCGCCGAGGGAGCACGGCTCGTCGTCAACGACCTCGGCGTCGGCCTCGACGGCACCCCGGGTCCCGACAGCCCCGCCTCACTCGTGGCCGAGGAGATCCGCGCGGCGGGCGGCGAGGCGGTCGCCCACGGCGGCGACATCGCCACGGCCGACGGCGCCGCGTCCCTCGTCCGGGCGGCCCTGGAGACGTACGGCCGCCTCGACACCCTCGTCAACAACGCCGGCTTCCTGCGCGACCGGATGCTGGTGAACCTCGACGAGGAGGACTGGGACGCGGTGACTCGGGTCCACCTGAAGGGCCACTTCCTGCCGCTGAAGCACGCGGCGGCACACTGGCGGACGGAGGCGAAGGCGGGACGCACCCCGACCGCCCGCATCATCAACACCAGCAGCGGAGCAGGCCTGTTGGGCTCGGTCGGACAGGGCAACTACAGCGCCGCGAAGGCCGGAATCGTCGGCCTCACCCTGGTCGCGGCGGCCGAGCTCGCCCGCTACGGCGTCCAGGTCAACGCGATCGCCCCCGCGGCCCGGACGAGGATGACGGAGCAGACGTTCGCCGACACGATGGCCGCCCCGACCGACGGCTTCGACGTGATGGCCCCGGAGAACGTGTCACCGCTGGTGGTCTGGCTGGGCTCCGAGGCGAGCGCGGGAGTGACGGGCAGGGTCTTCGAGGCGGAGGGCGGCCGCATCACCGTGATGGAGGGCTGGAGGCCCGGCCCGACCGCCGACAAGGGGGCGCGGTGGGCCCCCGCGGAGGCGGGTGAAGCGACCCTGAAGCTGCTCGGCGAGGCGGAGGCGCCGGGCCCGGTGTACGGGGCGTGACCGGGCCTGCCACCCCTACGTGTCACACTCCAGAACCGTCCGGCACAAGGCACACCGCGCCCGCACCCGCCCCCGGACCGGCACCCGGATCCGCTGATGGCAGGTGGGACAGGGAAACGACACCCGCAGGCGCCCGGGGCCGTCCGGGGTGAAGGTGTAGGGGACTCCCGGCTGAGGGCCGGGCGCGTGGCGGCGGTCTCGAGCGTAGCGGCGCCGGCCCGCCCAGCCCGCCGCTGTGAGGGGCGGTTGCTCGGAGTCCTGGCGGGCCTGCGCCATCCCCTTCACATACGCCGTGTACGCCTGCGCACTGGTGAACCACACCGAGGGATCCTCCCCGAACACCAGCGACCGCTTCGCCAGCACGTACCCGAACTCCTCCGGCGTGAGATACCCCAGTTTCTGCGACGACGCCGCGTCCTCCCGGTACGCGTCCAGCAGGAGCCACCCCGCCCCCAGATACGTCGCCGCCGTGTCCGTGAGGATCTCGTTCTCGCGCACCCCCGGGAAGGAGAGATCCAGCCGGTGCAGATACACGTGCATGACCTCGTGGGCCAGCGCCGCGCCGATGTCCCGCCGATGCGTGCGGAAACGGTCGTTCAGCTCGACGAAGTACTCGGGGCCCGCGGTGAGTTCGACGTTCGCCGCATGGGTCATCTCCCGGAAGCTGACCACGAGCCGGGCGTCCGGCAGCCGGTAGTGCCGCACCAGCTCCCGGGCCACCCGCTGCGCGCCGAGATAGAGATCGTCGGTGTCGCAGAACGCCACGTCCACCGGCGCCACACTCGTCGCGAACGTCTGGACGGTGTCGTAGGAGAGCCGTTTGTAGAGCGCGTTGATCGACGCCCGCACCGTCTCCAGGTGCGGGTAGCCGTGCTGGACCGGTCCGTCGTTCGTCACGCCCGTACCCCCAAGACGCCCTGAACCCGATTCCACTCTACGAGGTCGTGAGCGGATTCTCGTGGGTCGAACCGGGCGCACGGAGCCGGAGCACGGTCCCGTTCGCCGGTGCCTCCTCCAGCTCCAGCACCCACACGTCGTTGCCGCCCTCCCGCAGCACAGGGCCGGGCACGTACAGCGTCCGCTGCGGGCCCGCCGACCAGTACCGGCCGAGGTTGAAGCCGTTCACCCACACGAACCCCCGGGTCCAGCCCGGCAGCTCCAGCACCGCGTCCCCGGCGCCCCGCACGGACACCTCACCCCGGTACAGCCCTGGCGAGCCTCCCCCCGGGACCTTCCGGAAGCCGATCCCGGTCACGGAGTCCAGCGCGTCCAGCCGCAGTCCCCGCGCCCGTACCCCGTGCAGGAACTGCCGCTCGTGCAGGAGCCCCCCGGTGATCCCCTTGGCCTCCCCGCTCCGGGGCCCGTAGTTGACCCGCCCCAGCGACTCCACCCACAGCTCCACGCGCGCGTGCCCCGCGACCGGCTCCTTGAGCCGGCCGTCCTCCTCGGTGAGCACCCCGGCCCGCTCCCCGTCGACGTACACCACCGCGAGATCCCGCAGCCCCCGCGCGGTCAGCGGATACGGCTGCCGCGGCCCCGGCACGGTCACCTCGTACCGCACGAGCCCCCGGTCGACGTCCAGCTCCTCGAAGGTCGGCGGGACCGGGCCCTCGTGGAGCGGTCCGCCGCGCTCCTCCAGTACGGCGGACAGGGACGCCCACTTGGACAGGTTCACGTCAGCGCCCGCCTCCAGCACCGCGGGCGCGGGCGGCAGGTCGGCCACCGGACCGTACTGCGCCAGCACCTCACGGAAACGCCAGAACTTCTCCGTCGGCCTGCCGTACTCGTCGATCGGCGCGTCGTAGTCGTACGACGTCACGTCCGGCTCCAGCGGACCGTCGTGCAGCGCGCCCCCGCCCCGGTTGGCGCCCGCCCAGCCCGCGAAGTTCGTGCCCCCGTGCGCCATGTAGAGGTTCACCGAGGCGCCGCACTCCAGAATCTCCCGCAGCGCCGCGGCCGCGTCCCCGGCGTCCCGTACGACGTGCTCACCGCCCCAGTGCTCGAACCAGCCGCACCAGAACTCCATGCACATCAGCGGGCCGTCCGGGCGGTAGCGGCGCAGCGCCTCGAAAGCCGTCCGCGCGTCGGAGCCGAAGTTGACCGTGGCGAGGACACCGGGGACCGAGCCGCCGGTGAGCATGTGGTCCTCGGGGCCGTCCGAGGTGAACAGCGGGACCGTGACGCCCTGCGAGCGCAGCAGCTCGGTCAGCCGCAGCAGATACGCCGCATCCGAGCCGTAACTGCCGTACTCGTTCTCCGCCTGGACCATGATCACCGGGCCGCCGCGGTCGATCTGCCGCTCCACGACCTGGGGCAGCAGCCGCCGGAACCAGCGCTCCACCTGCCCCAGATACACCTCGTCGCTCGTGCGCGCGTGACCCTTCAGCCAGTGCGGCAGACCGCCGTTCTCCCACTCCGCGCAGATGTAGGGGCCCGGGCGGACGATCGCCCACAGCCCCGCCTCCCCGGCCGCGTCCAGGAACCGGCCCAGCGCCTCCACGTCCCGGAAGTCACCCGGGTGCGGCTCGTGCAGGTTCCACGGCACGTACGTCTCCACGCAGTTGAGGCCCATCGCCCGCAGCATCGCCAGCCGGTGCCCCCACTGTGCCTCGTGCACGCGGAAGTAGTGCAGCGCGCCGGACAGCAGCCACACCGGCCGTCCGTCCAGCAGGAAATCGGTTCCACCCACCGTGAACTCGCTCATAGGCTCCACCCTCACGACTGGCGGCGGCCAGGTCCATGGACAAAGATCGTCGCTGCTTGGACCGAAGCGCAGGCAAGGAGCGCGATGTACCACACCTGGATGCGGTTCTTCACGCCCAGCCCTGTCCATCACCGTCTGGGCCTGGTCTGCCTCGGGGTCGGACTCCAGTACGGCCCGCTGCCCACCGTCGGTCCCCGCACCCTCGACAGCCACGTCGCCGTCGTCATCAGCACCGGCACCGGGTGGTACGAGACTCCCGACGGCCGGCGCAGGACAGTCACCGCGCCCGCGCTGCTGTGGCTGACACCCGGTGTCCCGCACCACTACGCGCCGGACCCGGGGGCCGGCTGGGACGAGGGCTTCGTCGGCTTCACCGGCCCCGCCACCGCTACGTACACCGAACTCGGCTACATCGAACCGGACCGCCCCGTCGTGCCCCTGTCCGACGCCACCGGCCCCCGTGCGGTGATCGCCCGTATCGCACGGGCCGCCCGCCGCGACAACCCCCTCCTGGAGGTGGAGACCGGCGCCGCCGTCCACGAACTCCTCGTCGCCCTGCGCCGCGCCCGCGCCGACCTCGCCCCCGACGGCGACCCGGTCCTCAAGGCCCTCGCCCGCGACGCCTTCAAACCGATGTCGGTCGCCGACCACGCCACCCGGCACGGCATGACCCTCGCCGAACTGCGCACCGCCGTCCGCCGGGGCGCCGGCTGCAGCCCCAAGGACTACCTCCTCGGCATCCGCCTGGGCCGCGCCAAGGAACTCCTCGCCGCCACCGAACTCCCCGTCGCCTCGATCGCCCGCCGCGTCGGCTACGACGACCCCGCCTACTTCTCCCGCCTGTTCACCCGCCGCGTCGGCATGCCCCCGATCCGCTTCCGCGCCCAGGAGAGCCGGACCGTCCCCGGCGGCTGGAGCAACCAGGTCCCGGATCCGGACGATCCGCCGCGGATCTGATCGTTCAGGTCGCTGAGCGGGTCGGTCGGCTGAGGAGTGGGTGCCGAGGTTCCTGGTCGGGCTGATCTGCTGGGGTCTGATCGTCTGTGGTGCTGGTCGGGTCGGTTCCCGCCGTGGGCCTGGCCGCCCGTGTTGCCGGTCGGGCCGGTCCGCTGAGGATCTGGTCGCCCGCGTTGCTGGTCGGGCTGGTCTGCTGGGGGTCTGAGCATATGTGGTGCTGGGCGGGTCGGTCTGCTGGGGGTCTGAGCATATGTGGTGCTGGGCGGGTCGGTCTGCTGGGGTCTGATCGTCCGTGTTGCTGGTCGGCCGGTCCGCTGAAAAACCTGGTCGCCCGTGCTGCTGGCCGGTCCGGCGAGGACCTGACCACCCGTACTGCCGGTCGGGAGGTCTGCCTTGGCCCTGACCACCCCGTGCTGCCGGTCGGCCGGTCCGGTGAGGACCTGACCACCCGTGCTGCCGGTCGGGAGGTCTGCCTTGGCCCTGACCACCCCGTGCTGCCGGTCGGCCGGTCCGGTGAGGACCTGACCACCCGTACTGCCGGTCGGGAGGTCTGCCTTGGCCCTGACCACCCCGTGCTGCCGGTCGGCCGGTCCGGTGAGGACCTGACCACCCGTACTGCCGGTCGGGAGGTCTGCCTTGGCCCTGACCACCCCGTACTGCCGGTCGGCCGGTCCAGCGAGGACCCGGCCATCCGCGCTGCCGGTCGGGCAGTCCGCCTACGATTTGCTGACCCCGCGCCCGTAGGGTTGTCGCCCATGACCACCAGCAACACCGGATCCGGTGACGTCGACCCCGCCGTCCGCGAGGAGCTCGCCCGGCTGCGGGACAGCATCGACAACATCGACGCGGCCGTCGTCCATATGCTCGCCGAGCGCTTCAAGGCCACCCAGCAGGTCGGCCACCTCAAGGCCCGCCACCAGCTGCCGCCCGCCGACCCGGCCCGCGAGGCCCGCCAGATCGAACGGCTGCGCACCCTCGCCGAGAACGCCAAACTCGACCCGGCCTTCGCTGAGAAGTTCCTGAATTTCATCATCGCCGAGGTGATCAGACACCACGAGCGCATCGCCGAGGACACCGTGAACGGCTCCACCCCACTGGCCAATTGACCTCGACCGACGCCCCGGGGAGGTGACACGGCGGCCCGCACGCGGCATGCTGCGCTGTGCACTCCTTGTCAGCCCGCGAGCACTCCGCGTCAGGACGCGGGCGTAGGCTGGCTGTCCGCGAGGGAGGGACGTCGGGCCATGCCTTCGGATGCCAAGATCCTCATCGTCGACGACCACGAGGACACCCTCTACGCCCTGGAGAGTGCCCTGGCACCGCTGGGCTATCGGCTCGGCCGCGCCACCAGCGGGGACGAGGCCCTCAAGCAGGTGCTCCGGGGCCAGGTCGGCCTCCTGCTCCTCGACGTGCGGATGCCCGGCGTCAGCGGCCTCGACGTGGTCCGGTACATGCGGCGCCTGGAGCAGACCCAGCACATCCCCGTCGTCCTGCTCACCGGTTTCGGCGCCGACCACGAACTGACCTCCACCGCCTTCGCCCTCGGCGTCGCCGACCTCGTGATGAAACCCATCGACCCATGGGCCCTGCGCACCAAGGTCCGCTACCTCTTCGACGCCCACCGGCGCCACCTCGCCCTCGAACACGAGGTGCGGGAGCTACGCGCTCTCGTCAAGGACCACGGCGCGAACGACGAGGAGAACGCCGCCCGCAGGCTCCTGCCCCACCCGGACGCCCGGGTGCCGGTGCAGCGCGGACAAGGGGCGCGCACCGGGGAGCTCGAACAGGACCGGACATAAGGCGTGTACCGATCCGCCTCTGTGAGTTGCCCGTGCCATCAGGCAGCATGTCCTGCATGTCCGTACTGACGCGCGACGAAGCGCAGACCCGTGCCAAGCTCCTCGACGTTGACCGTTACACCATCGCGCTCGACCTCACCACCGGCGACGAGACCTTCGAGTCCCGGACCGTCGTCCGGTTCACGGCGCGCGCCGAAGCGGACACCTTTGTCGAGCTCAAGCCGGCCGAACTGCGCGAAGCCACCCTCGACGGCCGCCCCCTCGACCCGGAGACCCTCGAGGACAACCGGCTGCCCCTCAAGGGCCTGACCGCCGGTGAGCACGAACTGCGCATCGACGCCGTCATGCGGTACTCCCGCACCGGCGAGGGCATGCACCGCTTCACCGACCCCACCGACGGCGAGACCTACGTCTACACCCAACTGTTCATGGACGACGTGCAGCGCGTCTTCGCCGCCTTCGACCAACCCGACCTCAAGGCCGTCTTCGACCTGTCCGTGAAGGCCCCCGAGGACTGGACCGTCCTCGCCAACGGCATCACCTCCGACCTCGGCGAGGGCCTCTGGCAGGCCGCCCCCACCCCCCTGATCTCCACCTACCTCGTCGCCGTCGCCGCCGGCCCCTGGCACTCCGTGCGCACCGAACACCGCGGCCTGCCCTTCGGCATCCACTGCCGCCGTTCCCTCGCGCCCTACCTCGACCCGGACGCCGACGAACTCTTCGAGATCACCCGGCAGTGCTACGACCGCTACCACGAGAAGTTCGAGGAGCCCTACCCCTTCGACTCCTACGACCAGGCGTTCGTCCCAGAGTTCAACGCCGGCGCCATGGAGAACCCCGGCCTCGTCACCTTCCGCGACGAGTTCGTCTACCGCTCCGCCGTCACCGACACCGAACGCCAGACCCGCGCCATGGTCATCGCCCACGAAATGGCCCACATGTGGTTCGGCGACCTCGTCACCCTGCGCTGGTGGGACGACATCTGGCTGAACGAGTCCTTCGCCGAGTACATGGGCTACCAGACCCTCACCGAAGCCACCCGCTTCACCGACACCTGGGTCGACTTCGGCGTCATGCGCAAGGGCTGGGGCTACGACGCCGACCAGCGCCCCTCCACCCACCCCGTCGCCCCCGAGGAAGTCAACGACACCGCCTCGGCCCTCCTCAACTTCGACGGCATCTCCTACGCCAAGGGCGCCTCCGCACTCCGGCAGCTGGTGACCTGGCTCGGCGAGAAGGACTTCCTCGCCGGCATCAACACCCACTTCACCCGCCACAAGTTCGCCAACGCCACCCTCACCGACTTCATCGACTCCCTCGCCTCCGCCACCGAACGCGACGTCCACGCCTGGGCCGACGCCTGGCTGCGCACCACCGGCGTCGACACCCTCAGGCCGACCGTCACCCGCGGCGAGGAAGGCACGTACACCCTCCAGGTCGAGCACAAGGGCAGCCGCCCGCACCGCATCGCCGTCGGCCTCTACGACCAGGACGTCGCCGACGAGGGCCGCCACCTCGTCCTGCGCGAGCGCCTCGACCTCGACGTCCCCCAGACCGACTCCCAGAGCCCGCTGCCCATCGGCAAGCGCCCCACCCTCCTGCTGCTCAACGACGGCGACCTCACCTACGCCAAGGTCCGCTTCGACAACGAGTCCTTCAAAGCGGTCACCGAGAGCCTCTCCGGCCTGCCCTCGCCGCTGACCCGCGCGGTCGTCTGGAACGCCCTCAGGGACGCCGTCCGCGACGGCGAACTCCCGCCCACCGCCTATCTGGAGGCGGCCCGCGCCCACCTCCCGCACGAGACCGACCTCGCCCTCGTCCAGGGCGTCCTCGCCTTCGCCTCCACCTACGTCGCCGACCGCTACGTCACCCCCGAACAGCGCCCCGCCGCCCTCGCCACCCTCGCCTCCCTCTGCCGCGACCTCATCCGCCGCACCGAGGACGGCGACAACCCCGGCCTGCGCCTGATCGCCGTCCGCCACTGCATCAACGTCACCTCCCAGCCCGACACCATCGCCGCCTGGCTCGCCGACGGCACCGTCCCCGGCGGCCCCGAACTCGACCCCGAACTGCGCTGGCGCGTCCTCGCCCGCCTCGCCGTCCTCGGCGCCACCGACGAGACCGCGATCGCAGCCGAACTGGAACGCGACCCCTCGGCCACCGGCCAGGAAGGCGCCGCCCGCTGCCGCGCCGCCCTCCCCACCGAGGAGGCCAAGGCACAGGCCTGGGAGGCGATGTTCACCCACGACCACCTCTCCAACTACCTGTTCACCGCCACCGCCCAGGGCTTCTGGCAGCCCGAACAGACCGAACTCGTACGGCAGTACGTGCCCCGCTACTACGAGGACGCCGTCGCGCTCGCCGCCCGCCGGGGCCCCGCGATCGCCGACGCCGCCGGCCGCTGGGCGTTCCCCGACCACGCCATCGACGAGGACAACCAGGCTCTCGGCCAGGCCTGCCTGCGCGACGCCGACCCCATCCCCGCCCTGCGCCGCAAGCTGGTCGACCAACTCGACGACCTGGGACGCGCATTGCGCGTGAGGCAGATGTAGAGCGGATTTTCCCCGTACGGGAGTACCTCCTTTCGGGTCAGGATCGTTGAACTCTCCGGGCGCGTCCAAGCAACCGCGTCCAAGCTGGAAGCCCCCAGCGCCCCCGGAGGTCGACGATGAACACGCCGCCCCTGGCCTCGGGCCCCGAAGGCCCGTCCTCGCTGCGCCCGCTGCTCCACACGGTCCTGGAGGCGCTGGGGGAGGGGGCTCGGTCGCGTGGGGGACCGCTTCCCGCGGGTGGCCCGTCCGAGGTGGCAGCGCGAGTGCGGGCGGCGCTAGGGGACGTACTCCCGGACGAGGGCGATCCGGAGGCTCTACGGCACCTGGTACGGGCCTTGGCGGAAGGCTCCGCGGACCCGGCGGACCCCTTCTGCGCGGCCCACCTCCACTGCCCACCCCTGGCTGTCGCCACGGCCGCAGACCTGGCCGCCTCAGCTCTGAATCCATCTCTCGACTCCTGGGACCAAGCCCCGGCGGCCTCAGAGCTGGAGGCCCAGGTGACACGAGCACTGGCGAACGAGGTCTACCTGGAGGTACTCAGGGGCGCGGGGCTGCATCGACATGCGGCTCCGCCGCGGGGCGCGACCAGCCCCCACCGGCCGGCAGCCGACCACGATGCCCTGGTCACCACAGGCGGCACGGAGTCCAACCAACTGGCCCTCCTCTTGACCCGCGAGATCCATGGCCCCGGCGTCCAGCTGATCTGCGGCGCCAACGCCCACCACTCGCTCCCCAGAGCAGCCTGGCTACTCGGCATGCCCGAACCCGTCATCCTCCCCACCCCCACCGGCACCCTCGACCCCACCACCCTGCACACCGCCCTCCACCGCGGCCCGGCACTCGTCGCCGCCACCGCAGGCACCACGGACGCCGGCCTCATCGACCCGCTCCCCGAGATCGCCCGCGTCTGCGCGACCCACCACGCCCGACTCCACATCGACGCGGCCTACGGCGGGGGGCTGCTGTTCAGTGACCATCACCGGCCGAAGCTCACTGGCATCGAAGCCGCCGACACCGTCACCCTCGACCTGCACAAACTCGGCTGGCAGCCCGTAGCCGCAGGACTCCTCGCCGTACGCGACAAGAACGACCTCACCGCCCTCCACCAGCGCGCCGACTACCTCAACGCCGACGACGACACCGAGGCCGGCCTCCCCGACCTCCTCGGCCGCTCCCTGCGCACCACCCGCCGCCCCGACGTGCTCAAGATCGCCGTCACCCTGAAAACCCTGGGACGAACGGGACTCGGCGCTCTGGTCGACCAAGTCTGCGAGCGAGCACGGGAGTTCGCGCAGCTCGTGCACGACCACCCCGGCTTCGAACTCCACGCACCCCCCACCATCAGCACGGTCCTGTTCCGACCTGCGAGCGCCACCGACGAAGCCGTAGCCGCCGTACGCCGAAAACTCCTCACCGACGGCCGCGCCGTCCTCGGCCGAGCCCGCGCAGCACACCGGCTCTGGCTCAAGGTCACCCTCCTCAACCCCACCACCCGTCCGGCCGACCTCGCCGGACTCCTGAAACTCGTGGAAGGAACCACCCCCCGATGAACCCCCACCCCCCACACCACGAACCCGACGCACCCCGCGACCTCGTCGGCATCGGCATCGGCCCCTTCAACCTCTCCCTCGCCGCCCTCGCCCAGCCCCTCACCGCCCTCGACGCCGTCTTCTACGAACAGCGCCCCGCCTTCGGCTGGCACCCCGGGCTGCTCATCGACGGCGCCACCATCCAGGTACCGTTCCTCGCCGACCTGGTGACCCTCGCCGACCCCGCCAGCCACTGGACCTTCCTCAACTACCTCAAGACCCGCGAGCGCCTCTTCCCCTTCTACTTCGCCGAGCGCTTCCACATCCAGCGCGCCGAATACGACGCCTACTGCCGCTGGGTCGCCGAGAACCTCCCCGGCCTCCACTTCCACCACCAGGTCGACGCCGTCCGCTTCAACCCCGAACGCGACGTCTTCGAAGTCGACTTCACCCAGCTCGACACCGACGGCGAAGCTGAAGCACTGGGCCGGACGTACACCAAGAACATCGTCCTCGGCATCGGCACCGAACCCCACGTACCCGAGCCCCTCAAAGCCCTCGTCGAGGCCCCCGGCGTGCCCGTCATCCACGCCACCGACTACCTCGCCCACCGCCAGACCCTCCTCGCCGCCGACCACATCACCGTCGTCGGCTCGGGACAGTCCGGCGCCGAGGTCTTCCTCGACCTGCTCCGCAACCGCCCCACCGGTCACGAAGGCCTCCACTGGCTGGGCCGCACCGAAGCCTTCGCGCCGATGGAGTACTCCAAACTCGGCCTCGAACACTTCACCCCCGACTACACCCGCTACTTCCACGCCCTCCCGGAAAGCGTCCGCGACCGCCTCGGCACCACCCAGTGGCAGCTCCACCGCGGCATCGACGCCGAAACCATCGCCGCCATCCACGACGAGCTCTACCGCCGCACCCTGCACGGCGGCTGGCCCGACACCGTCCTCACCCCCGGCGTCCGTGTCCGCACCGCGGGCAGAATCGCCACGACGAAGATCGAACTCCACCTGGAACACCTCCAGCAGGGCACCCGTTCCCGCCTCACCACCGACGCCGTCGTCCTCGCCACCGGCCACCGCGAACGCCCCCTCGACCGCATCCTCGCCGGACTCGACCCCTACCTGCGCCGCGACAGCCGCGAACGCCCCCGCGTCGACGAACACTTCCGCCTCGACCTCGCCCCGACCATCAGCGGCGCCGACTGCCACGTCTACGTCCAGAACGCCGAACGCCACACCCACGGCGTCGGAACCCCCGACCTCGGACTCGCCGCCTGGCGCAGCGCCACCATCCTCAACACCATCACCGGCAAGGACACTTACCACCTCCCCGCCCGCACGGCCTTCACCACCTTCGGCCTCGAACACCGGCCCCAGATCCCACCCGCCCGGCAGCCCCCCACCCTCACCCCCCTGCTCGAGGGACGGTAAAAAACCGGCGGCGGCGGAAGAACCCGGACACCGGCCCGGTTGGCTCCCACATGACGACCACCTGGACCGCCGCCCACCGCGCCGCCGCCATCAACCCCCACGAAAACCTCGCCCTCTTCGACTCCCGCGGCTTCACCGACCAGACCGTCCGCCAGTCCCTGCGCCTGGCCGGCGGCGGCGAGGCCGTCCGCATCCACCTGACCAACCGCTACGGCACCACACCCCTGGAGATCGGCGGCGCCCACCTCGCCCTGCGCACCAAAGGCAGCGGCATCGACCCCGGCAGCGACACCCCGCTCCGCTTCTCCGGCACCCCCACCGTCACCATCCCCGCCGGCGAGGAGACGATCAGCGACCCCGTCGAACTCCCCGTGAGCACGGGCGAGGAACTCACCCTCAGCCTCTACCTGCCGGGCGACACCGGACCGACCACCTTCACCGCCATGCCCTACGACACCGGACACGCCGTCCCCGGCAACCAACTGTCCGCCGCCGTACTGGACGACCCCGAGGAGTTCGCCACCGGCCACCTCCTCGCCGGCGCAGACGTCCTCGCCCCGGCAGGCACCCGCATCGCCGTCGCCTTCGGAGACTCCTGGATCGAAGGCGCCGCCACCGCCCCCGGCACCGACAACAGCTTCCCCGGACAGCTCAGCCGCCGCCTGGAACGCGGCTGGATCGTCAACGCGGGCATCTCCGGCAACCGGCTGCTCACCGACGAGATCGGCGAACACCTCCTGGCCCGCATCGACCACGACGTCCTCGCCGTCCCCGGCGTCAGCCACGTCATCGTCCACATAGGGCTCAACGACCTCGGCCTACCCGGTCACTTCGCCCACCCGGAACCCGCCGAAGGCCCCACCGCGGCCGAGTTCAAGGACAGCCTCACCACCCTCGCCGACCGCCTCCACACCGCCGGACTCACCGTCATCGGCTCCACGATCGGCCCCTACAAGGGCACCGTCCACGAGGGCTACGACGCCCCGCGCGGCCAGGCCGTACGCGCCGAGGTCAACGCCTGGCTGCTCGGCGACGACCACCCCTTCGACGGGATCGTGGACGTGGCCGCCGCCGTCGCGGACCCGGACCAACCCGACCGGATCCGCCCCGAGTTCAACGCCGGCGACGGCCTCCACGTCAACGACGCCGGCGCGAAAGCCATCGCCGACGCCGTGGACCTCACCCTGCTGGACCTCTAGAACACAGGGGTTCCGTCCCGCGTCAGCCTCCAGTCCACCGACGCGAAGTCCTTCGGGTCCAGTACGCCCTTCGCGGTCACCCACTCCGCGATCCGCGTGCGGATCTCCGTCGACTCCGACCACAGCTCGGTGGCGGAGGCCACGTGCGGGAACGCGCCGCCACCGTTGGCCCGGTAGTTGTTCACCGCGAACACGAACTTCTGGGCGTCGTCCAACGCGGCACCGTTGTACGTCAGGTTCTTGATCCGCGAACCGGCCGCCTGCGCGATGTCGATGTCGTACGACAGCCCCGACACGTAGTCGTAGTTGTAGTCCGGACGGCTGTTCGCGTTCGTCAGCTTCTCCACGTCGACCGCCGCCCCCGCCGCCGTCTGCACGAAGTACTCCGCCGAGTACTCCAGGTACGCCCTGAGCTGCGCACCCGTCAGCAACTTCGCCACCAGCGTGTTGTCATACACGTACAGGCTGGACAGATCCCGGATCGTCACCTTGCCCGCCGGGATCTCCGAGGTCCGCGAGAACGGCGACGCCTGCGCGATCACGGGCAGCGAGGCGTACTCCGTACCCGCCAGCGCCGCCCTGACCACATCCTCCTGGACCTTCGTGATCAGGTCGATGATCGGAGCGTCCTTGTAACGCGCCTCGACCGTCGTCAGCGTCTGCGTCGCCGTACCGACGACCTGGTTGACGTACTTCACGACCACGTCATGGTCGGCCTTCAACAGCTTGGTGATCTTCGGGTCGTCCGCGACCGAGTTCGAGTTGAGCACCTTCGACGAGACCGACTCGACCGACCAACGGCCCTTCGTGAAAACCAGCTCGATGTCGAACAGCGACAGCCGCTCCGCATACGCCAACGGCTCCGACAACACGACCGTCTTCCCGGTCTTCGTGTTGGTGACCTTCAGCTCCGGGATCTCCACATGCGCATGCCCGACCAGAATCGCGTCGATCCCCGGCACCTGCTGCGCCACCAGCGCCGCCGAGTTCTCGACGTACGGCAACTGGTCACCGTACGACGACGTCCCCGACGAACCCGAGTGCGCCGACACCACCACCACGTCCGCACCCATCGACCGCAGCTTCGGCACCCACTTCGCCGCCTGCTCCTCAAGCCCCGGGAACGTCAACTTGCCCTGCACATAAGCCTTGTCCCAGATCGCGATACCGGGATTGGTCAGACCCAGCACCGCGACCCTCACCGGCGGCGCGCCCTTCACACGGAACTTCTTGATGAAGTACGGCGGAAAAGCGGGCCGCAGCGTCTTCGCGTCCAGCGCGTTCGCACCCAGCAGCGGGAAGTCGCACTGCTCCTCGAACTTCCGCAGCGTCTCGATGCCGTAGTTGAACTCGTGATTGCCCAGCGCCACGGCGTCGTACCCGATGGCGTTCATGGCCGCGGCCATCGGGTGGATGGGACCACCCTCGGCCGTGATCGGGTCGACCTTCGCGTAGTAGTACGTCAGCGGCGTCCCCTGGATCGTGTCACCCGCGTCGAGCAGCAGCGTGTTGCAGCGGCCCTTCTCCGCACGCACCTGGTTCACCAGCGTCGAGATCCGGGACAGACCCTGCGCGTTGCCCGCCGAGTCCTTGTACTCCGCGTCCTTGAAGTAGTCCCAGTTGAAGACATGACCGTGCAGATCGGTCGTGCCCATCACCGTCAGGGAGTACCGCGTCTCGTGACCCGTCTTCGCCTCCGCGGCCTGAGCCGCCGGAGCGCCCACGCCACCCGCCAGCGCGACACCCGCACCGGTCACGGCGGACTTCTCCAGGAACTTCCTGCGGTTCAAGGGCATGTCTTGATCTCCTCGGGGAACGGTCAACAACGCGCGTAGATTCTGACCCGATCGTGCCCAACGGCAACAGGCCTCGCAGGTTTCGATCTGATGACCCAACCTGTGAAAACTGACAGAGTGGGTCGTTATGACCGTTCCCTACGGCACCCCCGACGCCCCCCGCATCGCCGTCCGCGGCGAGGCCCACCTCGAAGTCGACCCCGAGATCGCCCGCATCGGCATCACCGTCGCCGCCCGCGGCAAGGACCGCCGCACCGCCCTCGACGACCTCACCCGCCGCAACGCGAGCGTCCTGGACCTGCTGAAGTCCTACGGCGACGCAGTCGAACGCCTGGAAACCGGCTCCTTCTCGGTCACCCCGGAACTCAAGGAACACGGCCGCAGCGAACGCGTCCACGCTTACCACGGCCGCGTCCACATCACGGCGGAACTGACGGACTTCACCGCACTGGGTGAGCTCACCACCAGACTGGCCGACCTGGAGTTGACGAGCGTCGACGGCCCGTGGTGGGCCCTGCGCCGGGACTCACCCGCCTACCGCGAAGCCCGGCAACAGGCCGTACGGGAAGCGGTCCAGCGGGCGAGGGAGTACGCGGAAGCACTGGGCACGTCGCTCGCCTCCTTGGTCGAACTCGCCGACATCGGCGCCGAGGACCCCGAACCCCGCTTCGTCGGCAAGGCGAGCCGCGCACGCTCCATGGCCTACGAGGCCGCAGCGGACACCGCAGCCGCCCCCCTCGACCTCGAACCCCAACGCCAACACGTCCACGCCCAGGTCAACGCACGCTTCACCATGGCACCACCGAGACTGTGAGCGGCCGCTGCAATTTGCATCCGGAATGCTCATCAGAGCGGACTGGCGCACACTTCAACCCTTGTCAACAGCCCTTCACCCAAAGGATGTTGAGTCGTCATACCCGTCCAAATTCCCTACCCATCGGTAAGGTCTAGGGTCGAATCATGCGCCGAGCAAAGATCGTCTGCACCCTGGGCCCCGCCACCGACTCATACGACCAGATCAAAGCCCTGGTCGACGCCGGAATGGACGTAGCCCGCTTCAACCTCAGCCACGGCAGCTACGCCGAACACGAGGAGCGGTACCACCACGTCCGCAAGGCCTCCGACGAGACCGGCCGCAGCGTAGGCCTCCTCGCCGACCTTCAAGGCCCGAAGATCCGCCTCGGCCACTTCACCGAAGGACCCGTACTCCTTGAACGCGGCGACACCTTCACCGTCACGGTGGAGGAGGGCGCGGAGGGCGACCAGCGGGGATGCGGGACGACGTACGGCGGACTCGCTGAGGACGTCGCCGTGGGTGAGCGCATCCTCGTCGACGACGGCAAGGTCTGTCTGGAGGTCACGTCGGTGGAGGGCCCTCGGGTCCACACCAGGGTGGTCGAAGGCGGCATGGTGTCGGACCACAAGGGCTTGAACCTCCCGGGTGTGGCGGTGTCGGTCCCGGCGCTCTCGGAGAAGGACGAGGAGGACCTGCGCTGGGCCCTGCGCATGGGCTTCGACGTGATCGCCCTGTCCTTCGTCCGCAGCGGCCGCGACATCGAGGGCGTCCACCGGATCATGGACGAGTCGGGACGCCGGCTGCCGGTGATCGCCAAGGTGGAGAAGCCGCAGGCCGTCGAGGCGATCGACGACATCGTGGCCGCCTTCGACGGCATCATGGTCGCCCGGGGTGACCTCGGCGTGGAGATGCCACTGGAGCAGGTGCCGCTCGTCCAGAAGCGGGCGATCAAACTGGCGAAGCGGAACGCCAAGCCGGTGATCGTGGCGACCCAGATGCTGGACTCGATGATCGAGAACTCCCGCCCGACCCGCGCGGAGGCCTCTGACGTGGCCAACGCGGTCATCGACGGCACGGACGCCGTGATGCTGTCGGGCGAGACGAGTGTCGGCAAGTACGCCGTCGAGACGGTCCGGACGATGGCGAAGATCGTGGAGGCGGCGGAGGAGGACATCCTCGCGAAGGGCCTCCCGCCGCTGACGGAACGAAACAAGCCCCGTACACAGGGCGGGGCGGTCGCCCGGGCGGCGGCGGAGATGGGCGACTTCCTGGGCGCGAAGTTCCTGGTCGCGTTCACACAGAGCGGCGACACAGTGCGGCGGCTGTCCCGCTATCGCTCCCCGATCCCCCTGCTGGCCTTCACCCCGGAGCCCGCAACGCGCTCGCAGCTGAGTCTGACGTGGGGAGTGGAGACGTTCCTCGGCCCGCAGGTCGACTCCACGGACGCGATGGTGCACCAGGTGGACGAGCTGCTGCTCAGGTACGGCCGCTGCGAGAAGGGCGACGTGGTCGTGATCACGGCCGGCTCACCGCCCGGGGTGTCCGGGTCGACGAACCTGGTCCGGGTGCACCACATCGGCGAGGACGACAGTCCCAAGTAGGGGTGGCTAGTGCTTGGGGCCTACATGGGTGTCCAGCAGGGCTACTGAGGCTCTGCGGGCGATGGAGATGTTGAACGGGTCGCAGCCGCGAGCGAGGGTGGTCCATTCGACGCCGACGAGGTCGAGTGTGTCGGTGAAGAGCTTCCGGATGTCGTCGGACTTGTTGCTGAAGAAGTACCTGGGGTATTCGTAGCGCTTGCGTTCACCGGCTACGAGGCGGGTGGTCCAGTTTGTGATGCGGCATCCGTCGGAGTGGATGAGGCCACGGATGAACTCCCAGGGGTTCGTGTCGACGATCTCCTGTTGCCAGGGTTCGAGGGTGATAGCACGTTCGTGCTTCTTGCCGGGACCGTGCTGGGGGAAGAGGCTGGGCCAGTGTCGGGAGTAGCTGGTCACCATCTTGTAGCCCTCTTTTTGGAGGGCGTAGACGCCGATACCCGGACGCACTGTGGTGATGGCTTCGCGGCACTCCTGGATCAGGCCCGGCCAGGCGTCGGCGCAAGCGATGCGGAGGTAGTAGCCGCCGCCACGCGGGTGCGCACTGATGCAGCCGTCGCCCAAGTAGAGACCCAGTAGGTAGGCGTAGGCCTGGTTGTCGGCAGGTGGCCCGGGATCGGGGGATGCCATGCGCGGTAACGGCTCAAGGCGTTGCTGCCAGGAACGGATCGCGGCTCGCGAGATTCCCGTTTGTCGGCTGACCGAGTTGATGCTGCGCCCTTGGGCAACCAGCGCGAGGGCTCGCTTGCGTGTGCTGACGTCGTACATGCGGCCACTCTGTGCGAGTGATCGCGAAGACACGCAGCGAAAAGCGGATGTTCACGTTCTCGTGAACATCCGCTTCTAATGGTGACCTTCGAATCAAAGGAAAAGTGCCCCGGGTCGGACTCGAACCGACACTGTATGGGTTTTGAATCCATTGCCTGCTGCCAATTGGGCTACCGGGGCCCAGTGAATCGAAGGTTTACCCCGACCCGCTGCCCGTCCACCATACCGCAGCTAGGTACGCTCTTGGGAGCAGTACCCCGCCCCTGAACGAGGAGCCCCCGTGACCGCCCCCGAGTCGCCCCAGCCCGTAGACGCGCCCGACGACGACAAGTCGCACGTGCCTCCGCTGACGACCCGTGTCGTCATTGCCGAGGACGAGGCCCTGATCCGGCTCGACCTCAAAGAGATGCTGGAGGAAGAGGGCTACAGCGTCGTAGGCGAGGCCGGTGACGGTGAGCAGGCCGTCGAGCTCGCCCGTGAGCACAAGCCGGACCTCGTCATCCTCGATGTGAAGATGCCCAAGCTGGACGGGATCTCCGCGGCCGAGAAGATCGCCGAGGAGCGGATCGCCCCGGTGCTGATGCTCACCGCCTTCTCGCAGCGCGACCTCGTCGAGCGGGCCCGTGACGCCGGTGCCATGGCGTACCTCGTCAAGCCCTTCAGCAAGAGTGATGTCGTGCCGGCGATCGAGATGGCCGTGTCTCGGTTCACGGAGCTCAGGGAGCTGGAGAACGAGGTCGCGGATCTGACCCTGCGCCTGGAGACCCGCAAGCTCGTCGACCGGGCGAAGTCGATTCTTCAGACGTCGTACGGGCTGACCGAGCCCGCCGCGTTCCGGTGGATCCAGAAGACGTCGATGGACCGGCGCATGTCGATGCAGCAGGTCGCCGAGGCCGTGATCCAGGACGCGGACGAGAAGAAGGCCAACAAGGGCTGAACCCCGGCATCAGCAAAGACGGAGGCCCGCGTCCCCAGCAAGGGGCGCGGGCCTTCGTCGTACAGCCGAGGAATCAGTCTTCGCCGAGGTACGCCTTGCGGACCGACTCGTCGTGCAGGAGGTCTTGTCCGGTGCCGGACAGGACGATGCTGCCGACTTCCATGACGTGTCCCTGGTCGGCGAGGGAGAGCGCCGCCTGGGCGTTCTGCTCGACGAGGAGGATCGTCATGCCCTGGGACTTCAGTTCGACGATGGTCGACATGATCTTCTGCATCATGATCGGCGAGAGGCCCATGGAGGGTTCGTCGAGCATGAGGAGCTTCGGCTGGGACATGAGTGCGCGGCCCATGGCCAGCATCTGCTGCTCGCCGCCGGACAGGGTGCCTGCCGCCTGGTTGCGGCGTTCTCCCAGGATCGGGAAGAGTTCGTAGGCGCGCTGTACGTCCTTCTCGATGCCCTCCTTGTCCTTCCTGAGGAAGGCTCCGAGCTGGAGGTTCTCGAAGATCGTCAGGCGGGGGAAGATGTGCCGGCCTTCGGGGGAGTGGGCGAGTCCGAAGGAGACGATCTTGTGGGCGGGGACGCTGCTGAGGGGCTTGCCGTCGAAGAGGATCTTGCCGGCCGTGGGCTTCAGCAGGCCCGAGAGCGTGCGCAGTGTCGTGGTCTTGCCGGCGCCGTTGGTGCCGATGAGGGTGACGACCTGGCCGGCTTCGACGCTGAAGGAGATGCCTTTGACGGCTTCGATCTTGCCGTAGGAGACCCGGAGGTCCTCGACTTCGAGGAGTGCGGTCACTGGGCTTCTCCCTTGGTGCCGGTGGTGCTCTGCGCTTCGGCCGCGTCGACCTGGGCGGCTTCCGTCGCGCCGGGGTCGCCGTCGAAGGGTTCGCCGAGGTAGGCGGCGATGACGCGTTCGTCGGCCTGGACGACTTCGGAGGTGCCTTCGACGAGTTTTTCGCCCTGGACGAGGACGGCGACGCGGTCGGAGAGGTTGAAGACGAAGCGCATGTCGTGCTCGATGAGGAGGACGGCGATGCCCTTGTCGCGGATGGCGAAGACCAGTTCTTCGGTGGCGCGCGTCTCTTGGGGGTTCATGCCGGCGGTGGGCTCGTCCAGGAGGAGCAGGCCGGGATCGGACGCGAGTGCGCGGGCGATCTCCAGCTTGCGCTGTTCGCCGTAGGGGAGATTGCGGGCGAGGTGGTCGCGCTTGGCTTCCAGGCCGATGAACTCGAGGAGTTCCATGGCGCGTTCCTCGCTGGCCTTCTCCGCCTTCTTGAACCCGGGGCCGCGCAGCAGTGCCGACCAGAGGCCTTCCTTCGTTCGCGTGTGGCGGCCTACGAGGACGTTCTCGAGGACGGTCATGTTGGCGAAGAGGCGGATGTTCTGGAAGGTGCGGGCGATGCCGGCCTTGGTCACCAGGTGGGGCTTGGGCGGGAGGACGGTGCCCTTGTAGGAGACCGTGCCTTCCGTGGGGACGTACAGGCCGGTGAGGCAGTTGAAGAAGGTGGTCTTGCCGGCGCCGTTGGGGCCGATGAGGCCGACGATCTCGCCGGAGTTGACGGTGAAGTCGACCGAGCGGACGGCGGTGAGGCCGCCGAAGCGCATGGTGACGTTGCGGGCTTCGAGTACAGGTGTCGGCTGTGTCGTCATGGTGCTCACGCCCCCGCCTTGGTGACGGCGGCCGGTTCGCCGGACAGCGTCGTTGTTTCTGGTACGTCGAGTTGGCCGGTCTCGTGGAATTCGAGTTGGTTGCGGCGGTTGGCGATGATGCCTTCGGGGCGGAAGCGCATCAGCAGGATGAGGGCGATGCCGAAGGCCAGCAGCGACTTGTCCTGGAGGAAGACGAGCTTCTCCGGGAGCAGGTAGAGCAGGGCGGCGCCGAGGATGGGGCCGGCGACCGTGCCCATGCCGCCGAGGACGACCGCGGCGAGCAGGAAGGCGGAGTTCGGGGGCGTGGAGCCGGCGAACTGGTACGGCGTCGGGACGACGCTGTAGGTGACGTGGGCGCTGACGGTGCCGGCGAGGCCGGCGAGGGTGGCGCCGAGGGCGAAGGCGATGAGTTTGACGCGGAAGCCGTTGATGCCCATGGCGGTGGCGGCGGTTTCGTCCTCGCGGATGGCGATCCAGGAGCGGCCGATGCGGGAGTCGGCGGCGCGGGTGTAGACCAGGACCACGATGGCCATGATCAGCACCATGAGGAGGTAGTAGTTGGCGAAGCGGCCGAGGGTGAAGCCGCCGATGTCGTGGGCTTGGCCGAGGTTGAACCCGAGGAGTTTGAGGTCGGGGATGGCCGGGATGCCGTTGGGTCCGTTGGTGAGGTCGGGGCCGGAGTCGCCGTCCATGTTGTTGACGGCGATGCGGAAGATCTCTCCGAAGCCGAGGGTGACGATGGCGAGGTAGTCGCCGCGCAGTCGCAGGGTGGGGGCGCCGATGAGGACGCCGAAGACGAGGGAGGCGGCGGCGCCGGTGAGGGCGGCGGCCCAGAAGGGGAAGTGGACACCGGAGAAGCGGGAGAACTCGGAGCCGGAGACGAGGGCGGCGGTGTAGGCGCCGACGCCGAGGAAGGCGACGTATCCGAGGTCGAGGAGGCCCGCGAGGCCGACGACGATGTTGAGGCCCAGGGCGACGGTCCCGAAGATCAGGATGTTGACGCCGATGTTGGCGTAGTGGTCGTTGGTCTGGGTGAAGGGGAACGCGATCGCGGCGGCGAAGCCCATGGCGAGCGTGAAGCTGCGGTTGCGGGCGACGATCCGGGAGAAGCGGTCGTTGAGGCCTGCGGTGTGCAGGGCCCAGACGGCGAAGACGACGACGATGAGGTAGCCGACGAAGAGTTCGCCGTACTCGGTGTCGATGCCGTAGGTGAAGACGGCGAGTCCGACGATCGTGACGATCGTGATGATCGCGCGCTCGAGCCAGGGGCTGAGGGGCTGGGCGGGGGGGATGCCGTCGGGCTTGGCGAGGTACGCCTTGACGTTCTCCTTGGCGCTCGCGGTGCGAGGCTCGGGGAGGGCGAAGGCGCCGATGACGGGCAGGAGGGAGGCGATGGCCGCGACCCAGCCGCCCGGCTCGAGGTTGGCGAGTCCGCCGAGTTCGGCGGCGATCGAGATGATCGTGTACCAGGTGACGCCGAAGCCGCCGAGGGCGGTGAGCACCAGGGGTGCGTTGTTGCGGGCGGGGATGAGGCCGCCGAGGCCGGGTATGCCGTAGGAGGCGAGGGCGAACAGGGTGGTGAGGATGCCGGCGATGAAGGTCAGCCATTGGAGGCCGCCGGGGTAGCCGGTGATGGTGAGGTCGCCGGGGAACTCGCTGGTCCAGGTCCAGGCGAGGAAGGCGGAGGCGGCGGTGGCGATGCCTCCGGCGAGGAGGAGCGCGCGGGCCGCGGCGAGGGGGAGCGGGACCAGGCCGCGAGTGGTGGTGTCGGTCATCGTGATCACGCCCTGTCCGCTACGCGTTCGCCGAGCAGGCCTTGTGGCCTGACGAGGAGGACGAGGATGAGCAGGCAGAAGGCCCAGACGTCCTTCCAGGAGCCGCCGCCGAAGAGGTGCATGCCGGGGATGTCGTCGATGTAGGCGGAGGCGAGGGTCTCGGCGACGCCGAGGACGAGGCCGCCGAGCATGGCGCCGTAGATGTTGCCGATGCCGCCGAGGACGGCTGCGGTGAAGGCCTTGAGGCCCATCAGGAAGCCCATGCGGTAGTCGATGCTGCCGTACTTGAGGCCGTAGGCGACGGCGGCGACGGCGGCGAAGAACCCGCCGATGGCGAAGGCGATCACGATGATGCGGTTGGTGTCGATGCCCATGAGCTGTGCGGTGTCCGGGTCCTGGGCGGTGGCCTGCATGGCGCGGCCGGTGCGGGACTTGCGGACGAAGAAGGCGAGGGCGGACATGCAGACGATGGCGGCGACCACGAGGAAGATGTCGGCATCCTTGATGGTGACGGAGCCTATGTCGTGGGTGCCGTCGAGGCCGGGGAAGGCGACGGCGCGGTCGGCGCGGGGGTAGAAGTTGCGGACGACTTCCTGGAGGGCCAGGGAGAGACCGATCGCGGTGATGAGCGGTGCGAGCCGTGGGGCTCCGCGCAGGGGCCGGTAGGCGAACCGTTCCGCTCCGACGGCGATGAGGATGGCGACGATACCGCCGCCTATCAGCATCAGGGGGACGGCGAGGGCCATAGAGGTGCCGTCGGGCAAGAGGTAGAAGTAGACCGTGAAGGCGCCGAAGGCCCCGGTCATGAAGATCTCGCCGTGCGCGAAGTTGATGAGCTGGACGATGCCGTACACCATCGTGTAGCCGATGGCGATCAGCCCGTACATCGAGCCCAGAAGCAGCCCGTTGGCCAGCTGCTGCGGCAGGGTGTTCACCGCGTGGCCTCCATTGTCGCTGGTGGTCGTGTGCACATATCGCGTGCTGGGGTGGGGTGTGGCAAGGGCCGCGCGGTCGGGGTCCCCTCCCGCGCGGCCCGTCGTGGTGTTGCTGTGCGCTGCTGGGCCTGGACTAGCCGAGGTCGGCGGTGCCGGTCTTCACAGCCTTCCACGCACCCTTGGTGACCTGGTAGACGGTGAGCTGCTTGTTGGTGGTGTCGCCGTACTGGTCGAAGGCGACCTTGCCGGAGATGCCTTCGAAGTCGGACTTCTGGACGGCGTCCACGACGGAGGAGCGCAGGGCGTTGATGTCGCTGGGGACCTTGCCGCTGTTGGCGTCGACGGCGGCCTTCACGGCCTTGATGATGGCGGTGGTGGCGTCGTAGGAGTACGCGCCGTAGGCGCCGTAGTCACCCTTGTAGCCCTTGGACTTGTACGTCTCGATGAACGTCTTGGCGGCGGGCAGGGTGTCGGCGGGGACGCCGACGGCGGTGGCGAGGTCGCCCTCGGAGGAGGTGCCCGCGGTCTCGATGTAGGTGGAGGCGAACATGCCGTCGCCGCCGAAGAGCGGGATCTTGACTCCGCCGCCCTTGAGCTGCTTGGTGATCAGGGAGGACTCGTCGTACTGGCCGCCGTAGTAGAGCAGGTCGGCGCCGGAGTTCTTGACCTTGGTGACGAGGGAACCGAAGTCCTTGTCGCCGGTGTTGACGTGGTCGGTGCCGACGACGGTGCCGCCGAGCTTCTTGAACTGCTCGTTGAAGATCTTCGCGAGGCCGGCGCCGTAGGTCTGCTTGTCGTCGACGACGAAGACCTTCTTCTTCTTGAGGCCGTTGTACGCGTAGTCGGCGGCGAAGCTGCCCTGGAGCTCGTCCGTGGTGGCGGTGCGGAAGTACGTCTTGTACGGCCGCTTCTTGGCCGTCTGCCAGTTCTTGCCCTGGGTCAGCTCGGGGTTGGTGTTCGAGGGGGAGATCTGGACCATGTTGGCCGAGGCGAACACCTGCTGCATCGTCTGGGCGACGCCGGAGTTCAGCGGGCCGACGGCGCCGACGGCGGTCTTGTCGCCCGTGATGGTGGTGGCGTTGGACTGGCCGGTGGCGGGCTGCGCCTTGTCGTCGTAGGCCTTCAGTTTGAAGGTGACGCCGGGGACGAGCTTGTTCTTGTTGGCGTCGTCGACGGCGATCTGGGCGCCGTACTGGATGCCGAGACCCGTGGTGGAGTTCTCGCCGGAGAGCGGAGCGTCCACGCCGATCGTCAGGGTGGTGCCACCTCCGCCTTCGCTGTCGCCGCCACTGTCGTCTCGGGAGCCGCAGGCGGTGAGCGTCAGAGCTCCGGTCGCGAAGACGGAGGTCAGTATCACCATGGAACGTCGCACAATCAGTCCTTTCCGCAGGCACACGCGCCCTCGTGGGTGCGGCCTTGTGCCGCGCTGGTACCGAACTCCCGATGGAGCGGTGACTGGCCGTGACTCTAAGCCCGGTTTGCAGGCAGGGGCATCGCTGTGCGCTGGCTTGTGACTTTCTTGTTATGACGGGGTGGATGGCGCGCTTCCACGGAGGGGGGTCTCAGCCGGTTTGGCGGAATTTCCCCTCAGTCCGCATTTTGAGAACCTGCACTTCCGCTTGGCCGTCCGGCCTGCGACGCCGTTGTCGGGGCGCAGGCGCCTCGAAGGAGCTCGAAAAGGTCGTGGGAGTAGGCCCGGCCGAAGATGAAACTGTGGTGTTGTATTGCGCGCGTGTTACGGAGCGTTACGTCAAGAAAAGGTAGGTCGGCATTCAGCGGCAGACCCGAACAGTCGGAAACCGATATCTCCACGGTGACCCGGCGGGTCGTGCCGGCGTGCACGGTGAAGGCCTCGGGCAGGGCGTGGGCGGTGAGGCCGGTGAAGGCGGCGCCGGTGACCTGGAGGGTGACGGGGGGCCCGCTGCGGATGTCGACGGCGAAGCGGAAGCGGCCGCTGGTGGGGTGGGAGCCGGAGGTCTCGGGGAGTCCGGCGGGTCCGAGGTACCGCCAGGCGGTGACGTTGGCGGGCCAGGGGACGGGGGTGTCCGGGACTTCGGTGCGGTGCTCGTCGGCCAGGATGCGGGGGAGGAGGATGCCGGCCGCGAGCAGGGTGAACGCGGCCGTTCCCACAGCTGTTCTGCGGGTTTTGGGCGACAACTTCTCCCACCGCGATACCCAACGGTCCGTCAGACGTGCCTCGTCGGCGCCGATGACGTCGTGATTCTCCCCCGTCTCCGGTGAGTTGACGGGCTCGACGGGGCCGATACCGGTCATGGGAGAACGGTAGGGGTGCCGGGGGCTCGTGCCCAGTCGGTGTGCGCCTCAGCGGCCGGGGGCGTCCCGCAGCAGACAGGTGAGCCGGGCGGTGCAGACGCGTCGACCCTCCTCGTCGCTGATCACGATCTCGTACGTCGCGGTGGAGCGCCCCCGGTGCACCGGTGTGGCCACTCCGGTGACCAGTCCGGAGCGGGCTCCCCGGTGGTGTGTGCAGTTCAGGTCCACTCCCACCGCGATCTTCGAGCTCCCGGCGTGCAGCATGGAGCCGACGGACCCCAGGGTCTCGGCGAGTACGGCCGAGGCGCCTCCGTGCAGCAGCCCGTACGGCTGGGTGTTGCCCTCGACCGGCATGGTGCCGACGACCCGTTCCGCCGAGGCCTCGACGATCTGTACGCCCATGCGGGTGCCCAGGTGGCCGGCCGAGAACATGGCGACGAGGTCGACGCCGAGCGCCGCGTACTCGTCGATGACCTCTTGAGGAAACGTGGCGTGCTGCTGCTCACCCATGGGGCGGGCTCCGTTCGTCCTGGTCGCTACGACTGCCTGCGCTGAGCAAACGCTCAGTCGGTCGCCGATTGTTCCAGACGTACGACGACGGACTTGCTGGCCGGGGTGTTGCTGGTGTCGGCGGTGGCGTCCAGCGGCACCAGGACGTTGGTCTCGGGGTAGTAGGCGGCCGCGCAGCCCCGGGCGGTCGGGTAGTGCACGACCCGGAACCCGGGTGCCCGCCGCTCCACGCCGTCCTTCCACTCGCTGACGAGGTCGACGTACGAGCCGTCGGCGAGCCGGAGCCTGTCGGCGTCCTCGGGGTTGACCAGGACGACCCGGCGGCCGTTCTTGATGCCCCGGTAGCGGTCGTCGAGGCCGTAGATCGTGGTGTTGTACTGGTCGTGCGAGCGCAGCGTCTGCAGCAGCAGCCGTCCCTCGGGCAGTTCGGGGTACTCGACGGGCGCGGCGGTGAAGTTGGCCTTGCCGGTGGCGGTGGGGAAGCGGCGCTCGTCGCGCGGGGCGTGCGGGAGGGTGAAGCCGCCGGGCCGGGCCACGCGCGTGTTGAAGTCCTCGAAGCCGGGGATCACGCGGGCGATGCGGTCGCGGATGGTGGCGTAGTCCTTCTCGAACTCCTCCCACGGCACCCGGCTCTTCTCACCGAGCACCCGGCGTGCCAGCCGGCACACGATGGCGGGCTCGGACAGCAGCTGTCGGCTCGCGGGTTCCAGGCGGCCGCGGGAGGCGTGCACCATGCCCATGGAGTCCTCGACGGTCACGAACTGCTCGCCGCTGCCCTGGAGGTCGCGCTCGGTGCGGCCGAGCGTGGGCAGGATCAGGGCACGCGCGCCCGTGACCGCGTGCGAGCGGTTGAGCTTGATCGACACGTGCACGGTCAGCCGGGCGCGCCGCATGGCGGCCTCGGTGACGTCGGTGTCGGGGGAGGCGGAGACGAAGTTGCCGCCCATGGCGAAGAAGACCTTGGCCTCGCCGTCGCGCAGGGCGCGGATGGCGCGGACGACGTCGAAGCCGTGCTCGCGCGGCGGGGCGAAGCCGAACTCCTTCTCCAGGGCGTCCAGGAAGGCGGGCGCGGGGCGCTCGAAGATGCCCATGGTGCGGTCGCCCTGGACGTTGGAGTGGCCGCGGACCGGGCAGACGCCGGCGCCCGGGCGGCCGATGTTGCCGCGCAGGAGGAGGAAGTTGACGACCTCTCGGATGGTCGGCACGGAGTGCTTGTGCTGGGTGAGGCCCATGGCCCAGCAGACGATGGTCCGCTCGGAGGCGAGGACCATGCGCAGGGCTTCCTCGATCTCCGCGCGCGTGAGGCCGGTCGCGGCGAGCGTCTCGTCCCAGTCGGCGGCGCGGGCGGCCTCGGCGAACTCCTCGTAGCCGTGGGTGTGTTCGCGGACGAAGGCCTCGTCGACGGCCCCCTGGGTCTCCAGGATCAGTTTGTTGAGGAGGCGGAAGAGCGCCTGGTCGCCGCCGATGCGGATCTGCAGGAACAGGTCGGTGAGCGCGGCGCCCTTGAGCATGCCCTGGGGCGTCTGCGGGTTCTTGAAGCGCTCCAGGCCGGCCTCGGGCAGCGGGTTGACGCTGATGATCCTCGCGCCGTTCGCCTTGGCCTTCTCCAGGGCGGAGAGCATGCGGGGGTGGTTGGTGCCCGGGTTCTGGCCGGCGACGATGATCAGGTCGGCCTTGTAGAGGTCGTCGAGCAGGACGCTGCCCTTGCCGATGCCGATGGTCTCGCTGAGCGCCGAACCGGACGACTCGTGGCACATGTTGGAGCAGTCCGGCAGGTTGTTCGTGCCGAGCTCGCGGGCGAAGAGCTGATAGAGGAACGCGGCCTCGTTGCTGGTGCGGCCCGAGGTGTAGAAGACGGACTCGTCGGGGGAGTCGAGAGCGGCGATCTCCTCGGCGATGATGTCGAAGGCGCGCTCCCAGGTCACCGGTTCGTAGTGGGTGCCGCCCTCGGGGACGTACATGGGGTGGGTGAGCCGCCCCTGCTGGCCCAGCCAGTAGCCGCTCCTGGTCGCGAGGTCGGCGACCGGGTGCGCGGCGAAGAACTCCGGGGTGATCCGGCGCAGGGTGGCTTCCTCGGCGACCGCCTTCGCGCCGTTCTCGCAGAACTCCGCCGCGTGCCGGTGGTCGGGCTCCGGCCAGGCGCAGCCCGGGCAGTCGAAGCCGTCCTTCTGGTTGACCCGCAGCAGGGTCAGGGCGGTGCGCTTCACGCCCATCTGCTGCTGGGCGATCCGCAGGGTGTGGCCGATGGCCGGGAGGCCGGCCGCCGCGTGCTTCGGTTCGGTGACCTGCGGAGCGTCCTGAACCGGATCACCCTTGGGCGGCTTCGTGGCCATCGGACTCTCTCCTTCGCACACACATGTGAGGTACGTCTCCGATCCTCGCACGCGCCGGTGACAACGGCGTTTGCCGGGGCTGCGGGAGGCGGCGGCAGAGCTTGCCCCTTCTGTGCCGTCGGCGGCGGGCGGGTCTGACTGTCAGTGGGGCGTGGCAGGATCGGGGGCGTGGCAGAGACAGCAGCGAAGAAGACCGACAACAGCCCCGGCGGCAGCCGCCCGCGTCTGATGCTCATGGACGGGCACTCGCTGGCCTATCGCGCGTTCTTCGCGCTGCCCGCGGAGAACTTCACCACCGCGACCGGCCAGCCGACGAACGCGATCTACGGCTTCGCGTCGATGCTGGCCAACACCCTGCGCGACGAGGCCCCCACCCACTTCGCGGTGGCCTTCGACGTGTCCCGCAAGACCTGGCGCTCCGAGGAGTTCACGGAGTACAAGGCCAACCGCTCCAAGACCCCCGACGAGTTCAAGGGTCAGGTCGAGCTGATCGGCGAGCTCCTCGACGCGATGCACGTCTCGCGCTTCGCGATCGACGGCTTCGAGGCCGACGACGTCATCGCCACGCTCGCCACGCAGGCGGAGGCCGAGGGCTTCGACGTGCTGATCGTCACCGGTGACCGCGACTCCTTCCAGCTGGTCTCCGACCACACCACCGTGCTCTACCCGACAAAGGGCGTCTCGGAACTGACCCGGTTCACTCCGGAGAAGGTCTTCGAGAAGTACGGCTTGACGCCCGCCCAGTACCCCGATTTCGCGGCCCTGCGCGGCGACCCGTCCGACAACCTCCCCGGCATCCCCGGCGTCGGCGAGAAGACCGCGGCGAAGTGGATCAACCAGTTCGGTTCGTTCGCGGAGCTGGTCGAGCGCGTCGAGGAGGTCAAGGGCAAGGCCGGACAGAACCTCCGCGACCATCTGGAGGCCGTCAAGCTCAACCGTCGCCTCACCGAGATGGTGCGCACGGTTGAGCTCCCGAAGACGGTCATCGACCTGGAGCGCGCCCCGTACGACCGCAAGTCGCTCGCGATGATCCTCGACACCCTGGAGATCAGGAACCCCTCCCTGCGGGAACGGCTGCTGGCCGTCGACCCGGGCGCCGAGGAGGCCGAGGGCGCCCCGGTCGCCGCGCCCGGCGTGGCGGTGGACGGCACGGTGCTCGGCACCGGCGAGCTGGCCGGATGGCTCGCCGAGCACGGCGCACAGCAGCCCCTCGGCCTGGCCACCGTCGACACCTGGGCCCTCGGCACCGGCTCGGTCGCCGAGGTCGCGCTCGCCGCGTCCGGCGGTGCGGCCGCCTGGTTCGACCCGTCCCAGCTGGACGAGGCCGACGAGAGGGCCTGGGTCGCCTGGCTCGCCGACGCCGACCGGCCCAAGGTCCTGCACAACGCCAAGGGCGCCATGCGGGTCTTCGCCGAGCACGACTGGAGTGTCGCCGGTGTCGGCATGGACACCGCCCTCGCCGCGTACCTGGTCAAGCCGGGGCGCCGGTCCTTCGACCTGGACGCGCTGTCGCTGGAGTACCTGGGCCGGGAGCTGGCTCCCGCGGCGACGGCCGACGGACAGCTCGCCTTCGGCGCGGACGACGGTGCCGAGGCCGAGGCGCTGATGATCCAGGCCCGGGCCGTCCTCGATCTGGGCTCGGCCTTCGAAAGCCGCCTGGAGGAGGTCGGCGCCGCGGATCTGCTGCGGGACATGGAGCTGCCCACCTCCGCCTTGCTGGCTCGCATGGAGCGGCACGGCATCGCGGCCGACCGGGCCCACCTCGAGGCCATGGAGCAGATGTTCGCGGGCGCGGTCCAGCAGGCCGTGAAGGAGGCGCACGCGGCGGCCGGGCACGAGTTCAACCTCGGCTCGCCCAAGCAGCTCCAGGAAGTCCTCTTCGGGGAGCTGGGCCTGCCGAAGACGAAGAAGACGAAGACCGGCTACACGACGGACGCCGACGCGCTCGCATGGCTGGCGACCCAGACGGACAACGAACTGCCGGTGATCATGCTCCGGCACCGTGAGCAGGCCAAGCTCCGGGTGACCGTCGAGGGGCTGATCAAGACGATCGCCGCGGACGGGCGTATCCATACGACGTTCAACCAGACGGTCGCGGCCACGGGCCGTCTGTCGTCGACGGATCCGAACCTCCAGAACATTCCGGTCCGCACGGACGAGGGGCGGGCCATCCGGCGGGGGTTCGTGGTGGGGGACGGCTTCGAGTCCCTCATGACCGCGGACTACAGCCAGATCGAGCTGCGGGTGATGGCTCACCTCTCCGAGGACGAGGGGCTCATCGAGGCGTTCACCTCGGGGGAGGACCTGCACACGACCGCCGCCTCACAGGTGTTCGCCGTGGAGCCCGGTGGGGTCGACGCGGAGATGCGGCGCAAGATCAAGGCGATGTCGTACGGGCTGGCGTACGGGTTGTCCGCGTTCGGGCTCTCGCAGCAGCTGAACATCGAGGCGGGGGAGGCGCGGGCCCTCATGGACGCGTACTTCGAGCGGTTCGGCGGGGTGCGGGACTATCTGCGGCGGGCGGTCGACGAGGCCCGGGCGACGGGGTACACGGCGACGCTCTTCGGGCGCCGGCGGTACCTGCCCGACCTCAACAGCGACAACCGTCAGCGCCGTGAGGCGGCCGAGCGGATGGCTCTCAACGCGCCGATCCAGGGGACCGCGGCGGACATCGTCAAGATCGCGATGCTCAAGGTGGACGGTGCGCTGCGGGAGGCCGACCTCGCGTCCCGCATGCTGCTCCAGGTCCACGACGAAATCGTGCTGGAGATCGCGCCGGGGGAGCGGGAGGCCGCGGAGGAGATCGTCCGCCGGGAAATGTCCGACGCCGTGCATCTGAACGTGCCGCTGGGCGTCTCGGTGGGGGACGGGCCGGACTGGGAGTCCGCCGCGCACTAGCCTCCGGCGGTTGAGCGGGGGTGCCTGCGGCGCCTGTGCGGGTTCGGTGGGGGTAGGGGTATCAGTCCCCGGCCCGGCGGCTCGGCCCCTTGAGTGGTGTTCGGCAACGGACGCCGGCCGCTGCGGGCGGACATCCCACCCCTCCCCTTCCCGCCGTGCGCGGCCAACGGCCCGTCGTGGCGCGCGGTGCGGCTACCGGCCCGCGGGGGCGAGCGGTCCGGCGTGGTCCGCGAGGTGGGGATCGGTCCGTCGTGGCGCGGGTGGGCGCAACCCCCCCAGGGGCGCGGGGAGCTGCGCGACCAGCCTCCACGGAGCCGCGCCCGCCCGAGGACCGGCGTGGCACCCCGTAGGCGCCCCCCACGTCGTCACTCGCGTGGACCCCTCAACAACGCCCCCGACCCCACCCCCGGCCAGGATGCGCTCATGGGTATACGCATGCTCCACCGCCGGACGGCACCCGCACAGGCGTACGCCGACCAGGCACCGTTCTCCGCGCAGCGTCCCGTTCCGGCCCACGCGGCCGCGGCAAGCACCGCCCGCATCCCCTTCGACCTGGCGACGCTCCTGCGCCGAGCGCGAGCCAGGGCGGCAAGTCCTCGCATCCCGGCCCGCTTCACCACCACTCTGCGCCATGCCGCCGCAGAGCTACAGCACCGCGTCACCTGCCGCGACCGGTACGCCGTGGACCACGTGGAAGAAGAGCCGTCCGGCCCTCGGCTGTGGGCCGAGCTGGCGCTCAGTTATCTGGCCCTTGCCCTCACCCTGCTGCCCCGGTCCCGTCCGATGCCCACCATGACGGTGTTCATGGCGATCCGGGATCCCGTCAGCGAGCGAGCGGGAGGCCGGCCTCTTCCTCGGCACCGGACACCAGGGCCGGGCGCCACAGCCTGACCCCCAAGGCGTACAGGAGTATCCCGAGCACCAGGCCGGCGCCCGCGCCGAAGCAGAGGGTCGGGATCAGTTCCCAGGGCTTCGCGGTGGAGCCCCAGTACGCCCACCACCGCGAGGCCCGCTGCAACGCGCCCACCGTCATGCACCCGCCGATCACGGCCACGGCCCACCACCTGTCCCGCACCGACAGAACAGGAACGCCCCTCGGCTCGGCCGACACGGGTGCCCGGCGCAGCGCGTACCCGCAGAACACGGCGATCACCACCGCGGCCAGCGCCGAACCGCCGTACTGCAGGTACCAGTACAGCGGCGACCCGGCCACCTCGCGGTCCAGGACGGGGAACAGCCGCATCCCCCACCGGTCGAGATGCGTGAACGCGTCCCACACGACATGGGTCAGCGCCCCGAGGACGGCGGAGACATACCACCGTGCGACCAAACCCGCACTCACGCGCGCGCGTGGCGCCCCGCAGCGCAGCAGCGTCGCCACCCCGCCCTGTCGCCCTCGTGGCAGCAGCGCCACCAGTGGTTCTCGCAGCAGCAGCCACAGACCCACCAGCGCCCAGGCGACGAGCACGTCGATCGTGAAGACGCCCGGGAAGGAGTGCGTGACGGTGCCGAACTCCATCGCCCCAGAGACGACACTTGCCGCGTAATAGGTCATGTCGGGAGAGAAGGATCCGGCCACGAGCACGGCCGGAACCAGTCGGCGCCGCCCGGTTCCGTCGGTGCGTACCGCGGGCAGTACCGCCGCCGCATGGCTCAGGGTGAACGGCAACGGGGCTCCTCGCGGCGGGGGTTGACCGGGCGGCGGCCCGGGTGATCGGTTCCGTCCAGTATGAGCGACGCGAGCCCGCACCGATCGAACATGGCCAACCGGTGAATACCGGGCACGAACCGGTGTCCGCGAAAAGGAAGTTGTCGTAGGGTCACACGGGTCACCGCGCTGGGGAGCTCGGTCGAACGTGCGCATCAGGAATTGCCGCGCGTCACAGGGGCAACCTCCAGGGTGGCACGACCGTCACAACTGGACGAGAGCGACAGACGGACAAGGGCGCTCGGGCGTCCACAGGAGGGAGGGGTTCACTTTATGGCGGCGCAATTCGGCAGGAGGCTGCGCAAGGGAGCGGTGACCACCGCCGTGGCCGCGGCCGCGGTCGCGGCACTGTCCGCCTCCCAGGCTCCGGGGGTGACGGCCGACGACAACGGCAGATCCACCGCCGCCGACGCCCAGCCCTCTCCCGACGCGACCGCCGATGACAGCGGCGCCACCGGCAAATCGCCGTACTACACGGACCTGCCGCCGCTGAACACCCCGAGCCCCGCGCCGACCGACGGCACCTCCACCTCCACTCCGGTCGAGTCCGAGGCAGGCATACCCGCGACCGTCCTCGACGCCTACAAGAAGGCCGCGGCCCAACTCCAGGAGTCCAAGCCCGGCTGCAACCTGCCCTGGCAGCTCCTCGCCGCCATCGGCCAGGTCGAGTCGGGCCAGGCCCGCGGCGGCCGTGTCGACGCCGACGGCACCACGACCTCCAGGATCATCGGCCCGCAGCTCGACGGCAACGGCTTCGAGCTGATCCGAGACACCGACAACGGTGCCTACGACGGCGACAGCGCCTACGACTCGGCCGTCGGGCCCATGCAGTTCATCCCGTCCACCTGGGCGTGGGCGGGCCGCGACGGCAACGGCGACGGGGTGAAGGACCCGAACAACATCTACGACGCCTCCCTCGCCGCCGGTCACTACCTGTGCCGCAACGGCCGGGACCTGTCGACCCAGGGCGACCTGGAAAGAGCGATCCTCAGCTACAACCCCTCGCGGGCCTACCTCAACACGGTCCTGTCGTGGCTGGAGTACTTCCGCAAGGGCACCTACGAGATCCCCGACGGCACCGGCACGATCCCGGACAACCGCAGCGACGGCGGCAGCGGCAGCGGGGGTTCGTACTCCTCGCCGTCGTCGCCCTCGACCTCGAACCCGTCGCACCCGTCGAAGCCGAGCACGCCCGGCTCGCCGACCCCGACCCCGCCGTCGACCACCCCGCCCCCCTCGGGGACTCCCACCACGCCGCCCCCGACGACTCCCGTCACCCCCACCCAGTCCGTGGACCACCTGGAGGACTCGGGCACCGCGAAGCTCACCGCCATGGCGGGCGACGCGTTCACCGAGCAGATCAGCACCAAGGCCGAGAACGCCGCCGGCAAGGGCGTCGCCAAGGTCCGGATCCGCTACACGATCGTCGGCGACACCGACGCCGCCTTCACCGGCGGCGAGAAGGTCGCCACCGCGCTGACCAACAGCTCCGGCGTGGCCACCGCGCCCGCGCTCCAGGCGGGCGAGACCACCGGCACCTTCGCGGTCCGCGCCACCCTCATCGGCCGTACCGTCACCGGCCCGATCTACTCGGCCACCGTCACCCAGCGGGTCGCCGACACCCTCGTCCGCACCAGCGACACCGCGCTGACCTGCACCCCGGGCGGCGAGTTTGCCGACGCGGTCCAGGTCAAGGCCACCTACAAGGACGCCGTCGCCGACAAGGTCGCCGCCACCGCCACCCTGATCAAGTCGGCCGACGACGCGACCGAGAACGACAAGGGCCCCTACTTCAAGGACGCCGACGGCAAGACCGTCCGCACCCTGACGGGGCTCACCACGGACGCCGACGGCCTGCTGAAGCTGCCGCAGCTCTACTCCGACGACGCCACCGGCACCTTCGTGCTCCGCATCACCACCGCGGGCGGCGCGACGCTCGACGTGACGCTGACCGTGGCGGCCGCTCAGACCTCCGCGAGCCCGTCGCCCAGCCCCAGCGCGAGTTCGTAGCCACCGGAGCCACCTCGAAGGGCGTCCTTTCCGCCACGGCGGAGCGGGCGCCCTTCGTCCGTGCGCGAGCTGTTCTCATCTCGCCCGCCCGTTGCTACCGTGCCGGACCTGACGATGTATCAGTTCCTGTGCGCCGGGAGGTGGATATGCGCGCCCTGATCGCCGCCGCGACCGGTCTGGCCCTCGCGTTCGCGCTGGTCCTCACCATCACCGCACTCGGCACGCCGACCGGCGGGACGTCCCCGAAACCGCTGCTGACCACAGTGCCCGCACACCCGTGACCCCGGGAGGCCGAGATGCGCCGCAAGACCAGCCTGGTCCTGCTCGCCCTCGCCGTGTTCTTCGCGGCGCTGTCCCCGCTGCTGCGCTGGTACGCCTTCCCGCGCCTCGCCAAGATCCCCGCGAACCAGTACCAGGACATGGTCCTGGAGGCCAAGGACGCGACCCTCATCGACTACAACGACGGAATGAAGGAGAAGAAGGTCCCCAAGGTCACCATCGTGCAGACCCTCAAGGGCAACGTGGAGGCCTCGGAGAAGATCGAGCAGACGGCCGGTAAGGATGTCGTCGTCTGGGACGGCCTGTCCTACGTGGTCGGCCCCGACGGCAAGATGGTCTCCAAGATCCCCGAGCGCTACATCTTCGACGCCCACACCCAGGAACCCGTCCACGCGACCGGCGAGATGGTCGACGGCGACCCGGTCAAGCGCGCGGGCATCGAGTTCAAGTTCCCGTTCCTGACGGAGAAACGGGACTACGAGTACTTCGATGCCCAGGCCCGCACCTCGGCCCCCATCCACTACAAGGGCACCCAGACCTTCCGCGGCGTCGACGTCTACTACTTCGAGCAGACCATCCCCTGGACCAAGGTGCCCTTCCCGAAGACCATGCCGGTCCAGGGCATCAGCCCCGAGTCCATCGCCAAGACCGGCACCACCCGCTGGTACACCACGGTCCGCAAGTTCTGGGTCGAACCCCTCACCGGCGCGCCCGTCTACGGCGAGGAGCTCCACACCGAGGAACTGCGCGGCGGCACCCTCCTCGGCGGCCGCGACAAGGTGACCGTCTTCGCCGGCGACGTGAAGATGCGCGAGGACTACATCAGGCACACGGTCGACCTGGTCAAGTCGAACCGCACCCTCGTCCTCCTCATGACCTCGTACCTGCCGTGGGGCTTCCTGATCCTGGGCCTCCTGCTGCTGGCGCTGTCGCTGTGGCTGGAAGCCCGCAGCCGCCGCCCGGCCGCCATGAAGGCCGAGGAACCCGAACCGGTCACGGCCTGAGCCGTGCCTTGGTGTGCCGCGTCGGCTCGGCGCCCGCCGGGTCCTCGGGCCACGGATGCTTCGGATACCGGCCGCGCAACTCCGCCCGGACGCCCTTGTACCCGTCCTTCCAGAAGGACGCGAGATCGGCGGTGACGGCCGCGGGGCGCCCGGCGGGGGAGAGGAGATGGACGAGGAGGGGCACGCCGGCGATCCGGGGCGACTCCTGCAGCCCGAACATCTCCTGCAACTTCACCGCGAGGACGGGCTGTTCGGGGCTGCCGTAGTCGATGCGGATCCTGGACCCACTCGGTACGGCGATCCGTTCGGGCGCCAGCTCCTCCAGTCGCGTGGCCTCACCGGAGGCCCAGGGGAGGAGCCTTTGCAGCGCCTGTCCGGCGTCGATGCGCGCCAGGTCGGCCCGTCGCCGGGCGCGGCTCAGCTCGGGCTCCAGCCACTCGTCCACGCGCGCGTGGAGCGCGTCCTCGGACACCTCGGGCCACGGGTCGCCGAGGTGGTGGTGCAGGAACGCGAGCCGTTGCCGCAGTACGTCGGCGTCGGGTGTCCACCGCAGCAGCCGTAGCCCTTCCTGGCGGAGCCCTTCGAGAAGTGCCTCGCGTACGAGGACGGCGTCGGCGTCTCTCAGCGGCCGTGCCGTGAGCTCGATCGCCCCGAGCCGCTCCACCCGCCGTGCCACGACGTCCCCGTCGGCCCAGTGCACCTCCTGGCGCTCGGAGTACAGGGACGCGGCCGCCGACCGGGCCGTGTCCTCGTCGATCACGGCGGCGAGCTGCACACGCGCGTGCCCCCTTCCGACGGGCCGGTCCGCCACGGCGACGGCGATCCAGGGCGAGCCCCGCAGCGGGGAGCCGTCGGAGAGTTCGGCGCGGGTGCCGGAGGCCATGAGATAGGAGCCCGAGTCGGCTCTGGCGACCCGTTCGGGGAAGGCGAGCGCGGCGACGAGACCGTCGTTTCCGGCAGCCGGCTCGGTGAACTCCGCCGAGGCGGACCGCAGCCGCCGCAGCTCCGTCCGCCACCGTCCCGCATAGGCGTCACCGCCCCGCCGCGCGGTCCGGACGGCGGCCGCCAGGTCGTCGCCGTACTCCCGGGGCGGCTCCTCCGACAGCAGCGCGACCGTCTCGGCGCCGGCACCCGAGGTGTCCAGCAGCGCCCGCCCCAGCCGGGGATGCAGGCCCAGACGGGCCAGGCGCACGCCCCGCGCGGTCGCCCGTCCGTCGGCGTCCACCGCCCCCACGGCCGTCAGAACGCCCCGCGCGGCCGCCATCGCCCCGCCCGGCGGTGGGTCCAGAAGAGCCAGCCCGGACGCGTCCGGATCGCCCCAGCAGGCCACCTGCAACGCGAACGCCGTCAGGTCGGCCACCTTGATCTCCGGCGACGGGAAGCGCGGCAGACGGGCGTCCTCGGCCTCCGCCCAGCACCGGTACACCGCACCCGGCGCCTCACGTCCGGCGCGGCCCGCCCGCTGGCGACCGGCCGCCTGCGAGGCCCGTACGGTCGCCAGTGCGCTCAGCCCGCGCGCGTGGTCGACGCGCGGCTCCCGAGCGAGCCCCGAGTCGACGACCACCCGTACTCCGGGCACGGTCAGGGACGACTCGGCCACGGAGGTCGCCAGAACCACCCGCCGCCGCTCCCCGCCCGCCAGCACCGCGTCCTGCACGGCCGCCGGAGCCCGGCCGTGCACCTGGAGCACCTCCACGTCACCGGGACCGCCCAACTGGCCGGCCACGCGCGCGATCTCTCCCACACCCGGCAGGAAGCACAGCACGTCCCCCTGCCGCTCGGACAGCGCCCGCCGTACGACCGACGCCACGTGCGTGAGCAGTGCGGGATCGACGCGCATGCCGTGCGGCGGCCGTACCGGACGGGCCGGCGGCGCCCACACGACCTCCACCGGATGCGGGACACCCTCCGCCTCGACCACGGGCGCGTCGCCCAGCAACCGGGCCCACCCCTGCGCGTCGGTCGTCGCGGACGCGGCCACCAGCCGCAGCTCCGGCCGCAGGGCCTGCCGTACGTCCCACAAAAAGGCCGCGGTCGTGTCCGCGTCCAGGTGCCGTTCGTGGCACTCGTCGAGCACCACCACGTCGACGCCGGCCAGCTCCTGGTCGCGCTGGAGCCGCTGGAGCAGCACGCCTGTCGTGACGACCTCCACGCGCGCGTGCCGTCCGACCACCCGCTCACCGCGCACGCTGTAGCCGACGCTCGCGCCGACCTTCTCGCCCAGCAGCCACGCCATCCGCCGGGCCGCCGCGCGGGCGGCGATCCGGCGGGGCTCGGCGACGACGACCTTCCGCGCGGGTGCGTCCGGGTCCAGCAGGCCGGCGAGGGCCAGCGGCACGAGGGTCGTCTTGCCCGTGCCCGGCGGGGCGACGAGGACGGCCGTTCCGTGGCCTTCCAGGGCGTCGCGCAGCGCGGGCAGGGCACCGCGTACGGGAAGGGAGTCCAGGGCGTCGTAACGGATCACGTCCCCAGTGTCGTACGACGGCCGGAGCGCCTCAGTCGCGCTCGCACACGAAGATCGCACTCCCGGGGATCAGATTCCCGCGCAGGGGAGACCAGCCGCCCCACTCCGAGGTGTTCCAGACCGGCCACTCCGGCTCGACCAGGTCGACCAGGCGGAAGCCGCCGGCGACCACGTCACGCACCCGGTCGCCGATCGTGCGGTGGTGCTCGACGTACACCGCGCGGCCCTGCTCGTCCTGTTCGACGTAGGGCGTGCGGTCGAAGTAGGAGGCGGAGACGGAGAGGCCCTCGGGGCCGGGCTCGTCCGGGAAGGCCCAGCGGATGGGGTGGGTGACCGAGAAGACGAAGCGGCCGCCCGGGCGCAGGACGCGCCGCACCTCCTTGAGGACCAGTACCGGGTCGGCGACGAAGGGCAGCGCGCCGTACGCCGAGCACGCCAGGTCGAACGAGGCGTCCGCGAAGGGCAGCGCGCCCGCGTCGGCGCACACCAGGGGGAAGGACGTACCGATGCGCAGGGCGTGCTGGAGCTGGCGGTGGGAGATGTCGAGGGCGACCGGGCGGGCGCCCTGCGCCGCCAGCCAGCGCGCGCACTGGGCGGCGCCGGCGCCGATCTCCAGGACGTCCCGGCCCTTGAGGTCCTCGGACGGGCCCAGCAGCTCGGCCTCCACCTCGTCGAGACCCTCGGGGCCCCACACGAAGCGGTCGTCGCCGAGGAACGTGCCGTGCTCGACCTGGTACTCGTCGGCGTTGCGGTCCCACCAGCCCCGGTTGGCCCGGGAGCTCTCGGTGACGTCCGCGTCACGCCGGGTGGCCTGCGACTCCGCGTCCGGACCCGTCTCCTGCTGGTGCGATGCGGGCTCTTGGATGATCGGCTCCCTCGTATTAGTCTGCGGGCTCTTCCGTCCCGACCGTCGTGACGACGTCACGAATGGGACGTCGGCGGGTCCGCGTGGCCTCGTGAGACTGGTTTTCTGCCGGGTATGCGGCGATCCGCCCCGGGTGTGCGCCTTCGCGCATTGACCCTGTCCGGCTGCCCCCGTATGCTACAAGTTGCGCTGCGGGCCTGCGCTCCTCAGACGTAGCAGGCTGCGCTCGCATCTGTTGTATGTCCCCTCGGTTGTCGAGGCGCCACCAGCGATTGTGTGGCGCTTCCTTGGCTGTCCGGCTTCTGCAGAGCGAAACAGGCTCCCGGCGTAAGCAGTACCTACGACTCACTGTCCGTACCGGAGCCCTTTCCCACATGACGAGCAGCACCGAGACCACCTCTACCACTCCGCAGGTAGCGGTCAACGACATCGGTAACGAGGAAGCCTTCCTCGCCGCGATCGACGAGACGATCAAGTACTTCAACGACGGCGACATCGTCGACGGCGTCATCGTGAAGGTCGACCGGGACGAGGTCCTGCTCGACATCGGTTACAAGACCGAAGGCGTTATCCCGAGCCGCGAGCTCTCCATCAAGCACGACGTCGACCCCAACGAGGTCGTCGCCGTGGGCGATGAGATCGAGGCCCTTGTTCTCCAGAAGGAGGACAAGGAAGGCCGCCTGATCCTCTCGAAGAAGCGCGCCCAGTACGAGCGTGCCTGGGGCACCATCGAGAAGATCAAGGAAGAAGACGGCATCGTCACCGGTACCGTCATCGAGGTCGTCAAGGGTGGTCTCATCCTCGACATCGGCCTCCGTGGCTTCCTGCCGGCCTCCCTCGTCGAGATGCGCCGCGTTCGCGACCTTCAGCCTTACGTGGGCAAGGAGCTCGAGGCCAAGATCATCGAGCTGGACAAGAACCGCAACAACGTGGTCCTGTCCCGCCGTGCCTGGCTCGAGCAGACCCAGTCCGAGGTTCGCCAGACGTTCCTCACGACCCTCCAGAAGGGTCAGGTCCGTTCCGGTGTGGTCTCCTCGATCGTCAACTTCGGTGCCTTCGTGGACCTGGGTGGCGTCGACGGACTGGTCCACGTCTCCGAGCTCTCCTGGAAGCACATCGACCACCCGTCCGAGGTTGTCGAGGTCGGCCAGGAAGTCACCGTCGAGGTTCTCGACGTCGACATGGACCGCGAGCGTGTCTCCCTGTCGCTGAAGGCGACCCAGGAAGACCCGTGGCAGCAGTTCGCCCGGACCCACCAGATCGGCCAGGTCGTGCCCGGCAAGGTCACGAAGCTGGTTCCGTTCGGTGCGTTCGTCCGCGTGGACGAGGGCATCGAGGGTCTGGTCCACATCTCCGAGCTGGCCGAGCGCCACGTGGAGATCCCGGAGCAGGTCGTCCAGGTCAACGACGAGATCTTCGTCAAGGTCATCGACATCGACCTCGAGCGCCGTCGCATCAGCCTCTCGCTGAAGCAGGCCAACGAGGCGTTCGGTTCGGACCCGGCCTCGGTCGAGTTCGACCCGACCCTGTACGGCATGGCCGCGTCGTACGACGACCAGGGCAACTACATCTACCCCGAGGGCTTCGACCCCGAGACCAACGACTGGCTCGAGGGCTACGAGACCCAGCGCGAGGCGTGGGAGCACCAGTACGCCGAGGCGCAGACCCGCTTCGAGCAGCACCAGCAGCAGGTCATCAAGTCCCGCGAGGCCGACGCGGCTGCTGCCGCCGAGGGCGGGGACGCCGCGGGTGCGGCTCCGGCCGCCGGTGGTGGCGGCGGCGGTGGCGGTTCGTACTCCTCCGAGGGTGCGGACACCTCCGGCGCGCTGGCTTCGGACGAGGCGCTTGCCGCGCTGCGCGAGAAGCTGGCCGGTGGGCAGAGCTGACGCCCACTGAGCAGTAGCTCTTGACTGAGGGGCCGTACCTTTCGGGGTGCGGTCCTTCAGCGTTTGTCCGACGGCCGGTGGGGGCTCGTCGCGGCCACGCGGCGGAGCCGCATATCGACACAGCCCCGCGCCCCTGACGGGGCGCGTTGTTTCTCCCTCTGTCATGAAAAGGGCGTAAGAGATGGCCTGATCAAGGGCCCGGGTGGGAATGCCGCTGTTCCAGGGCGCGTTGACGCGTATGAACACGAGGAGGAGCGGTCACAGTGCTTGATCCGCAGGGTTTGTACGCATGGGAGCCCAAGGGCCTCGCCGTTGTAGACATGGCGCTCGCCCAGGAGTCGGCCGGCTTGGTCATGCTCTACCACTTCGACGGATACATGGATGCGGGCGAGACCGGCGACCAGATCGTCGACCGGCTGCTCGACTCGCTGCCGAACCAGGTCGTGGCCCGTTTCGACCACGACCGGCTCGTCGACTACCGCGCCCGCCGTCCGCTGCTCACCTTCAAGCGCGACCGCTGGACGGAGTACGAGGAGCCCACGATCGACGTGCGGCTCGTCCAGGACGCCACCGGAGCGCCCTTCCTGCTGCTGTCGGGCCCGGAGCCGGACGTGGAGTGGGAACGCTTCGCCGCGGCCGTCCAGCAGATCGTGGAGCGGCTCGGCGTCCGGCTGTCCGTGAACTTCCACGGCATCCCGATGGGCGTCCCGCACACCCGCCCCGTCGGTCTCACCCCGCACGGCAACCGCCATGACCTCGTCCCCGGCCACCGCAGCCCCTTCGACGAGGCGCAGGTGCCCGGCAGTGCCGAGGCCCTGGTCGAGTACCGGCTCATGGAGGCCGGTCACGACGTCCTGGGCGTCGCGGCGCACGTTCCGCACTACATCGCGCGCTCGACCTACCCGGACGCGGCCCTGACCGTCCTGGAGGCCATCACGGCCGCCACCGGCATGGTCCTGCCCGGCATCGCCCACGCCCTGCGCACCGACGCCCACCGCACCCAGACCGAGATCGAGCGCCAGATCCAGGAGGGCGACGAGGATCTCGTGGCCCTCGTCCAGGGTCTCGAGCACCAGTACGACGCGGCGGCGGGCGCGGAGACCAGGGGCAACATGCTGGCCGAGCCGGTGGACATCCCGTCGGCGGACGAGATCGGCCTGGAGTTCGAGCGCTTCCTGGCCGAACGGGAAGGCGACAGCTGAGGCACGCGCCCCAGGTCTCCTCCCGTACCACCCCGCATCGCCCCCAGGCCGAGCGTCTAGGCTTCCGGTCATGCTGAAGGTGGGCCTGACCGGCGGTATCGGCGCCGGCAAGAGTGAGGTGTCGAGGCTCCTCGTGGAGCACGGCGCCGTCCTGATCGACGCGGACCGCATCGCGCGCGAGGTCGTCGCGCCGGGCACGCCCGGCCTCGCCGCGGTCGTGGAGGCCTTCGGCGAGGACGTACTCGCCGAGAACGGCGGCCTCGACCGCCCCAAGCTGGGCTCCATCGTCTTCGCCGACCCGGACCGGCTGGCCGTACTGAACTCGATCGTGCATCCGCTGGTGGGCGCCCGCTCCCGCGAGCTCGAATCCGCCGCAGCCGAGGACGCCGTCGTCGTCCACGACGTGCCGCTCCTCGCGGAGAACGCCCTCGCGCCGCTCTACGACCTCGTGGTCGTCGTCGACGCGAGCCCCGAGACCCAGCTCGACCGGCTCGTCAGGCTGCGTGGCATGACCGAGCAGGACGCACGCGCGCGTATGGCAGCCCAGGCGACACGCGAGAAGCGCCTGGAGATCGCGGACGTCGTGATCGACAACGACGTACCCCTGGAAGTGCTGCGGCGACGCGTACAGGAGGTATGGGGCGATCTCGTACGCCGGGCACGCGCGTCCCGGACGTCTCAGGAATAGCACCCCCCTGTCCGGGCGTTGAACCCTTCCAGTGAGGGAAGGACTTTGCCGTGCCCGAGACCAGCGGATCGACCGGACGTACTCCGGAGACGCATGTCATCGACTTCCGCGCAGCCGAGCAGTTGCTCTCCGCGCGGGACCCGCGGGGCGCGGTGAAGCTGCTCGACTCCGTCATCGCCGCCCACCCGGAGAACACCGCTGCCCGGCTGCTGCGCGCGCGTGCCTTCTTCGCCGCCGCGCAACTGCGGCCCGCCGAGCTGGAGTTCACCATCGTTCTGGAGCGCGAGCCGGACAATGCCTTCGCCCACTTCGCACTCGCCCGTACCTATGAGCGGCAGGGCCGGACCGACCAGGCCAGGCGTCACTTCCGGCTGGCGGCCGCGCTGGACCCGAAGCCGGAGTTCCTGAAGGCGGCGCGGTTCGACACCTGAGCGTGTCGGCCCGCTACCTGGGTCGGTTTTCCGGCGGGCGGTACGGCGGGATGTCGGGACCCGGCTGGTAGTGCGGGCCCTGACGGATGTGCCGGAGGATCATCGCCATGTCGGCGGTGATCACCAGCCACAGCACTCCGCAGGCGATCGCCCACCCGGTCCGGCCCGCCAGCGCGAACGCGACCGTACCGAAGACCGCCCAGACCAGCCCCCACACACTCAGCCAGAACCGCATCCGCAGCGCACTGCGCGCGGTCGCCGGCTCACTGCCCGTACGCATCGGGATCACCACTCCTCCCTTGCAACGTACTCTTCGGAACGGACGTTGACCAAAGGGCCGAAGAGGGGGTCACCGCGTGCTTCCGGACGCCGACGAACTGGCCGAGGTGCTGGTGGAACTCGCTGTACCGCACGAGGACGTGGGCGAACTCGTACGGATGGGCCGACGGGTCATGGACGACCCGGAGCTGCGGCGGTTCCTGGAACACTCCGTCGACGAACTCGTCCGGGACATGGGCAGGGCCGACGACCCGGTCGTCCTGCCCGAGCTCGACTGGCCGGCCGGCGCCCTCCAACGCTGCTTCCCCGCCTACGTGTTCGTGGCGGCGCTGCCCCACACGCGCGCGTACCACCGCTCGCGCGGCATCCCGGCCGAGGTGTCCCGGCGCACCCTCGCCGACCTCGGGCGGAACATGGCCGTGCACCGCAGGCGGTACGGCAGGACGGGCGTGCAGTCACCCCGCTGGCTGACCCGGCACTCCCGGGGCGAGCTGTACCAGCTGGGACGACTCCAGTTCGAGCGGACGCGATACGGGCCGTGGAACCGTCGGACGCTCGCGGCTGCCGGGCTGGACATCGCCCCCGGCACGCCCTGTCTGAGCCTGCACATCCCCGACTTCCTCGGGCCGCTGTCACCGGAGGCGTGCGCTCGCTCGCTCACCCTGGCCGCCGAGTTCTTCGCCCGGCACTTCGCGGAGGAGCCGTATGGTGCCGCGCTGTGCCATTCCTGGCTGCTCGACCCGCAGTTGAAGGGGTATCTGCCCGCGGACTCCAACATCGTCCGGTTCCAGGAGCGCTTCCGGCTGGCCCCCGAGGACCCGGAGCCGGAGGACGCCGAGCCGGTGCAGTTCGTGTTCGGGGATCCGGAGCTGTCGGTGGAGAGCCTGCCACGCCGGACAGCGCTGGAGCGGGCTGTCGGTGATCACCTGCGGGCCGGCGGGCACTGGTACCTCGGGCACGGCTGGTTCCCCTGGTAGCTCGGACGGGTGAACCTGTGTGACTCGGGAACGGCCGTGCGGACACGGGCCGTTGGACGGGTGCGGGCGGTGGTGACGACCGGCTGAGGAAACCGGTCAGGGGATGGCGATGAGTCCGGGTGCGGGCGCAGGTCTACCTCTTCGACAGCAACACGGACCGCTTCCCCCAGGAGACCCCGATGTCCGAGACCACCGTCCCCGTCACCCGTACCGCTGCTTCCTCCGCCGTCTCCCCTGTCATCGCCGAGTCCTCGACCGTACGCGGCCGCCGGGCCCGGATCGCCCTGCGCACCCTTCAGGTCGTGCTCGCCCTCTTCTACGTCGTCGCGAGCGCGCTCCCCAAGCTGATCGCGCACCCCTCGGCCGCCGAGGGCTTCGACAAGATGGGCTGGGGCAGTGCGGGGATGTACATCATCGGCGTGCTCGAACTGGCTGGTGGGATCGCCCTGTTGGTCCCGGTGCTGCAGTCGGTGGCGGCCGTGGCGCTGAGCGGGCTGATGGTCGGCGCGTTCGTCGTCCAGCTCACCTACTTCGACGGGGAGAACGCGGCGACTCCGCTCATCCTGATCGTCCCGCTCGCCCTGATCGCCTGGGCCCGGCGCCGGCACAACGCGGACCTGCTGCGCCTGGTGCGACGACGGGCGTGAGGAGAGCCGCGCCACGGCCACCGCGGTGAGGCCGGTGCCCTGCCTTTCGGGAGGGGACCGGCCTCACGGTGGTGGCCGACGGTCGCTTGTCCGCCGACGCCGGAGCAGCGTGCGGTTTCGCCTCAGCGTCCGGTTCTGCCCGAGTGGCCGCCCCGGTTCGAGCGCCTGTCCCTGCCGGAGCGGCGTGCCCCGCCCGAACTGTCGGGGCCGCCCGAGCCGTCGGGTGCACCGGAGTCGGCGATCGCGTCCGAGTCGCCGAATCCCTCCGAGCCGCTGGGTCCGCCCGGGCCGGCGAAGCGGGTGCGGCGGTTGCCCTCCGTGAGGCCGCGCAGGCGTTCCAGCTCGCGGCGGTCGCGCTTGGTCGGGCGGCCGGTGCCGCGATCGCGGATGCCGGCGGGGGCGACGGCCGTGCGGGGCGGGGGCGGGGGAGAGTTGTCGACGTAGCACTGGACGGCCACCGGGGCGCCGACCCGCTTGCGGATCAGACGCTTGACGATGACGATCCGCTCCCAGCCCTCCTGGCGGACGCGCACCTCGTCGCCGACGCGCAGGGAGTGGGCGGGCTTCACGCGCTCCCCGTTCACATGCACATGCCCGCCCCGACAGGCGGTGGCTCCCGCGGAACGGGTCTTGGCCAGCCGTACGGACCAGATCCAGCTGTCGATCCGCACGGTCTCGCCGTTCTGCGGCCCGGCGGCCTCCGCGGCGGCGATCGCGGCGGCGATCTTCGGGTCCGGTGCCTCGGGAGCCGAGAGGCCGGGACCGGCGACCTCCGCGTCGGGACCGTCGGCCGTCGTTCCGGCCCGGTCCGTCCCACCGGTCTCGTTGTCGTCCGTAGGTTCCACAGCCATGGCTCCGACCTTAGTACCCGGGGCCGTGTACGCCAGGTGGGTTTTCCGGGCGGTGCCCGGAGTGCCGGCCCACCCCACCCTCACGGCTCGGATGTGCCCGTACCGTGGAACGGTGAACGCCCTCGCCGATCTCGACCGCCGGATCGCGGGCTGTCGCGCCTGTCCACGGCTGGTCGACTGGCGGGAGGAGGTGGCCCGGACCAAGCGGGCCGCGTTCGCCGACTGGACGTACTGGGGGCGGCCGGTGCCCGGCTTCGGGCCGGCGGACGCGCGGATGCTGATCGTCGGGCTCGCGCCGGCCGCGCACGGCGGGAACCGTACCGGGCGGATGTTCACCGGTGACCGTTCCGGGGACGTGCTGTACCAGGCGCTGTACGACATCGGGCTCGCCTCGCAGCCGACCGCCGTGACCGCGGACGACGGCCTGGAGCTGTACGGCGTGCGGATCACCTCGCCCGTGCACTGCGCCCCGCCCGCCAACAAGCCCACTCCTGGGGAGCGCGACACCTGCCGGCCCTGGCTGGTCCAGGAGCTGAACCTGCTGCGGCCCACGCTGCGGAGCGTGGTCGTGCTGGGTGCCTTCGGCTGGCAGGCCGCGCTGCCCGCGTTCGCGGAGGCGGGCTGGAGCGTGCCCCGGCCGCGGCCCGTCTTCGGACACGGCGCGCGCGTCCCGCTCGACGGCCTCGAACTCTTCGGCTGTTTCCACGTCAGCCAGCGCAACACCTTCACCGGCAAGCTCACGCCCGCGATGCTGCGGGACGTGCTGAGCACGGCTGCCGAGAGGGCAGGACTGCGTGGCCGTACCGCCGAAAACCTGACGACGGGACCGCCGTACGACGGTTAGGGTCGCCGGATGCCCCTCTACCCCGAGATCGAACCGTACGACCACGGCATGCTCGACGTCGGCGACGGCAACCACGTGTACTGGGAGACCTGCGGGAATCCGGACGGCAAGCCGGCGGTGGTGCTGCACGGTGGGCCGGGGTCCGGCTGCACGCCGTGGGTGCGTCGGCTGTTCGACCCCGCCGCGTACCGGATCGTGCTCCTCGACCAACGTGGCGCCGGGCGGTCGACGCCGCACGCGAGCGCGTACGACACGGACATGAGCGTCAACACGACCCCGCATCTCATCGCGGACCTGGAGCTGCTGCGGCGGCATCTGGGGATCGAGCGGTGGCTGGTGTGGGGCATCTCCTTCGGGTCGATGCTCGGGCTGCGATACGCGCAGACCCATCCGGAGGCCGTGACGGAGCTGGTGCTGACCGGGATCGCGACCGGCGCGAATCCCGAAGTCACCCTGCTGACCAGGGGACTTGGGAAGATCTTCCCGGCGGCGTTCGCACAGTTCGTCGGCGAGCTGCCGGTCGAGGAGCGGGCCGGGAACATCCCCGCCGCCTACAACCGGTTGCTGGAGTCGCCCGATCCTGAGGTGCGCGAGCGGGCGGCGCGGGCCTGGACCGACTGGGAGACGGCGATCGAGTCCGCGCCGCCGCGGTCCGTGCCGCGCTACGAGGACCCGGTGTTCCGGCAGGGCTTCGCCCGTACCGTCACCCACTACTGGGGCAACGACCACTTCCTGGGCGAGGGCAACGACGAGGGCGTCGTCCTGCGCGACGCGCCCCTCCTCAAGGACATCCCCGGCACCCTCGTCCAGGGCAGCCTCGACCTCGGCAACCTCCTCGGCACCGTCTGGCGGCTCCATCACGCCTGGCCCGGCAGCGAGTTGACGGTGATCGACGACGGCGCACACTTCGCGGGGGAGCGGGGTGTGGACGTGATGGTTGCGGCGACGGACAAGTACGCGCGCGGCTGGACCCGTTAGATCCTCTCGCCCGTGTCCCCGAACAGCTGCCGTACCGTCGACTCGTAGTTGGTCCGCACGTGCGCGAGGGCGTGCGCGCGGGCCCGGTCCGGGTCGCCGGACGCGATCGCCTCGTACAAGTCCCGGTGTTCGACGAGGAGCTGGGGCCACTCCTCGTTCCGCCGGGTCATCCAGCGCAGCCGCCCCGCAACCGGTTCCAGGGCGTCGACCAGCAGGCTGTTGCGGGCCATGGCCACGATGCTGTCGTGCAGACGGCTGTTGACGTCCGTGATCGTCTCCGCGTCGCCCGCCTCGGTCGCGGTCGCCGCGAGGGCGAGGAGCCGCTCGACCTCGGCGAGGTCCTGAGGGGTCGCGCGCGTGGCGGCGAGGCCGGCGGCGTACACCTCCAACGCCTCGCGCAGCTCGAAGAGTTCCTTGACGTCGTTCGGGGTCAGTCGCCGTACGACCGTCCGGCGGGGCGTCTCGAAGTGGACGAAGCCCTCGGCGACCAGCGCGCGGATCGCCTCGCGGACCGGCACCCGGGAGACCCCGAAGCGCTCGGCGAGCTCCCGCTCGACCAGCCGGTCGCCCGGGCGCAGCCCGCCCGCGATGATCTCCTGCCGCAGGGTGGCCAGGACGCGTTCGCGGACGGCGCCGAGAGGCTCGATGTTCGTCGTGGAGCTCATGGAGCCATCTTCTCCGACTCCGGAGCTGTTTTACGAAGCGTTAACGGACGCGACATCGGTCGGAACTCTTGACGGCGGGACCATGTCCGCAGTTTGGTATACCAAAACTGGATGCCAGGCGGCCGCCCCCCTCCTGTCCCCGTCCCTGGAGGTCCCGTGTCCCTCGCCGACCGTGCCGAAGTCACCGGCGCACCAGCGTTCGTCCCCGATCCCCGGCTCACCAACGAAGACCTGGCGCCCGCCGGCAAGCGCAACTGGAAGGTCTTCGACCTCTTCGCCATGTGGATGTCCGACGTCCACAACCTGGGCAACTACACCTTCGCGGCCGGACTGCTGGTTCTCGGCATGAACGTGTGGCAGGTCTTCACGTCCCTGCTCGTCGGCTTCGTGCTGATCTACGTCGGCATGAACTGGATGGGGAAGATCGGCCAGCGCCACGGCGTGCCGTTCCCCGTCGTCAGCCGTATCAGCTTCGGTGTGTGGGGCGCCAACATCCCGGCCCTCATCCGGGCCGTGATCGCCATCATGTGGTACGGCATCCAGACCTATCTGGCCTCCGTCGCCGTCAACGTGATGCTGCTGGCCGCCTGGCCGGGCCTGGAGTCCTGGACGCACAGCTCCTTCCTCGGCCTCGACGCGCTCGGCTGGGTCTCCTTCCTCTCCCTGTGGCTGATCCAGGCGCTGATCATCAGCCAGGGCATGGAGTCGGTGCGGAAGTTCCAGGACTTCTGCGGTCCCGCGATCTGGCTGGTCATGATCGCGCTGGCGATCTGGGTGCTGGCCAAGGCCGGCTGGAGCATCTCGCTCACCACCACCCCGCACCCGGTCTCCGTCGGTGAGCAGTGGCGGCAGTGGTTCGGCGCGATCGGCCTGATCCTCGCCACGTACGGCACGCTGATGCTCAACTTCTGCGACTTCTCGCGCTTCGCACCGGACTACAAGACCGTCCGCCGCGGCAACTTCTGGGGCCTGCCCATCAACTCCACGGCCTTCGTGGTCGTCTCCGTGATCGTCACCGCGGGCTCGCTGGAGGTCTGGGGCCAGGCCATCACCGACCCGGCGGAGCTCGTCGCCAAGGTCGGCAACACCTGGGTGATGGTCCTGGGCGCGCTCACCTTCGCCGTCGCCACCATGGGCGTCAACATCGTCGCCAACTTCGTCTCACCGGCGTACGACCTCGCCAACGTCTGGCCGCAGAAGATCACCTTCAGGATCGGCGGCATGATCAGCACGGTCGCGGCGCTGCTCGTGACCCCGTGGAACCTCTTCTCCAACCCCACGGTCGTCAACTACTTCCTCGGCGGACTCGGCGCCTTCCTCGGCCCGCTGTTCGGCGTGATCATGCTCGACTACTACTGGGTCAAGAAGGGCCGCGTGGACGTGGACGAGCTGTTCAAGGCCGAGCCCGGCTCCCGCTACTACTACCGCAAGGGGGTCAACCCCAAGGCCCTGTGGGCGTTCCTGCCGGCGGCCGCGGTCGCGGGCGTCCTCGCCCTGTTGAAGACGTTCAGCGACGTGGCCCCGTACTCCTGGTTCATCGGTACGGCGCTCGCGGCCGGCCTGTACGCGCTGCTGTGCCGGAGCGAGCGGACCTCCGACTCCGCCGGTGTGACCGAGAAGCCTCTGGAGGTCTGAGGAACGTGCGGATCGTCGTCACCAACTGCAACACCACGCAGGAGATGACCGAGGAGATCGTACGAGGTGCCCGGGCCGCCGCAGGCCCGGGCACCGCCGTGCTCGGGCTCACCCCGCGGTGGGGACCCGAGTCCGCGGAGGGCTGGCTCGACAGCTATCTGTCCGCGGCGGCGGTCATCGACCTGCTGCGCACGTACGAGGGTCCTCCCTACGACGCCGTCGTCATGGCCGGCTTCGGCGAGCACGGCCGGGAGGGGCGTCCGGGAGCTGGTGGACGTACCGGTCGTCGACATCACCGAGGCCGCCGCCCATCTGGCCTGTCTGCTCGGCCGGCGCTACGGCGTGGTGACCACGCTGGAGCGGTCGTGCGGGCAGATCGAGGACAGCCTGGAGCTGGCGGGGGTGGGGCGCAACTGCGCCGCCGTCGTCGGGACCGGACTGGGGGTTCTCGACCTGGGCGACGCCGACCGCACGGAGGCCGCGTTCCTGGCGGCCGCCGAGCGGGTGCGGGACGCGGGCGCCGAGGTCCTGGTGCTGGGGTGCGCGGGGATGACCGGGCTGCAGCGGACGGTGGGGGAGAAGCTGGGGCTTCCCGTCGTCGACGGGGTGGGGGCGGCGGTGAAGCTCGCGGAGTCGCTGGTGGGGCTGGGGCTGAACACCAGTCGGGCGGGAGGGTATGCCAAGCCGGTGCCGAAGCGGCGGGTGTGGGGAGCGCGGTCGGACTGACGGGGTTCGGGGCGGCACGCTTCAGGGCCGCCACACATACCGCACGTCCGGCTCCCGCTCCTCGTTGCCGCTGCCGTCGGTGCGTTCGGCCTCGACGAAGCCGTGACGTTCGTAGAAGCGGTGGGCCGGCCTGTTGACCTGGAAGGTCCACAGGCTCAGCCCCCGCGGACTGCGTTCCTTGGCGAGCGCGACGAACCGGTCGCCGATGCCGTGCCCCCGCCAGTCGGGGTCGAGATACAGCTGGGACAGCAGGTCGCCGGCGATCACCATGAGGCCCACGACCTGTTCCTCCGCCACCGCCACCCACGTCTCCCGCGACGGCACCACGACGTCCCGGATGTAGGCACGCACCTCGTCGTCGGACCGTGGCCGTACGACCGTCGGCAACGCGGCGGTGAAGGAACGCAGATAGACGTCGGCCGTGGCGGAGGCGTCGGAGGCGGTGGCCCGGCGGATGACGACCGCGCTCACCGCGAGGCCCTCTCCGGTACGGCGGCCGTGGCCGTGATCTCCACCAACTGGCCCGTGTAGCCGAGGCAGGCGACCCCGATCAGTGTCGACGAGTGCGGGCCGGTGCTCAGCCCGGACGCCTCCACGACCTCCCACACGGCGGACAGCACCGCCGGCTCGCTGCTCACGACGTGCACGTCGGTGGCCAGCACGTGTTCCAAGTCACTTCCCACCGCGTGCAGTTGCTCCCGAAGGTTCGCGATCACCTGCTCGGCCTGCCGCGCCGGGTCCCCCTCACCGACGAGGTTCCCCTTCGCGTCCAGCGGAACGGACCCGGCCAGAAACGCGAGTTTCGTGCCGGCCTCGACGACGGAGGCGTGGGAGTAGGCCGGCGGTGGGAACAGGGCCGGGACAGTGACGCGCTGGATCACGTGGACTCCTGGGGTGAACGGCAGACAACTTTCCGATCATCGGGGGCGGGGGACGGGACCGCACCTGAATTTCCGGGCCCGGGGAAGCGGGTTTGCAACGCTGGCCGCGTAAACCCGTGGAGGGACGCCCCCGGGCTTCGTACGCTGCGCCCATGTCCCCCACACTCTCCGACGCCGCCTTCCTCGACACCACCGCCGACCGGCTCGCCGCCCTTCCCGCCGTCCGGGCCGTTGCCCTCGGCGGCTCCCGCGCCCAGGGGACCGCACGGCCGGACAGCGACTGGGACCTGGCGGTCTACTACCGGGGCGCCTTCGACCCGGCCGATCTCCGTGCCGTCGGCTGGGAGGGCGAGGTGTCCGAGATCGGCGGCTGGGGTGGCGGGGTGTTCAACGGGGGTGCCTGGCTGACGATCGACGAGCGGCGGGTCGACGTCCACTACCGCGATCTCGACGTGGTGGAACGGGAGCTGGCGGAGGCGGAGGAGGGGCGGTTCAGGGTGGAGCCGTTGCTGTTCCATCTCGCGGGAATCCCCACCTACCTGATCGTGGCCGAGCTCGCGATCAACCAAATCCTGAGGGGTGACCTCCCGCGCCCCGCGGCCTACCCGCCGAAACTCCGTGCCGCGGCCGCCGCCCGCTGGCGCGACACCGCCCACGCCACCCTCGCCTACGCCGAGGCCCACCATGCCCCGGCCGCCCGCCTCACCGAGACGGCCGGAACCCTCGCCACGTCCGCCGTGCAGATGGGGCACTCGGTGCTGGCAGGGCGGGGGGAGTGGGTGACGAATGAGAAACGGCTGCTGGAACGGGCCGGACTGCGGGACGTCGACCGGATCGTCGAGTCCTTGACGGCATCACCCGGGTCGGCCGTCCGCGCGGTCGCGGAGGTGCGGGAGTTGTTCGACAGAACGAACTGAGCGGGCTGAGCGTCCGCCGACTCGCCCTCCCGGGTTGCGTTCATAAAGAACGTGGCCCCTGCAGACATCGTCACACCCCAGTAACACAAGCGTCCCGGACCCTCCAGGAACGCGCTCTACCGTGGACACCACAGCCCAACGCCCGGCCACCGTCGCCCGAAGGCACACCCCCGCCTCCCCCAGACGACAGGAGCCCCGTGTCATTCGCCCTACCGCCCTGGCTCGCTCACGCTTTGCGTGCTCAGCGTGGGCCGATTCCCTGGAACGCCGTGGTGCGGGGCGCGTTGTCGGCCGGGCCCATCCTCCTGGTCGCCGTCCTCGCCGACCGCACCTCCCTCGGTGTGGTCGCCGCCATCGCCGCCATGCTCGCCGGGATCAACGACCGGCCCGGGAGCCGGCGGGTCTCCGTCAAGCGGATCGGGGTGCCGGCGCTCGCCGGGGCGGTCGGGATGTTCGTGGGGACCACCGCGGGGGAGCACATCGGGGCGGTCCCACTGACCGTGCTGCTGACCCTTGTCGGGCTGGTCGCGGGGGGTGTCAGTGCCGTCGGACCCGTCGCCTCCGGGGCCGGTACGCAGCTGCTGGTCGCTTCGGCGATCGGGGCGGGCATGCCGTTGCCGGAGGAAGGGGGGCTGCGGGCCGTCGTGTATCTCGGCGGTGCCTGCTGGCTGCTCGCGCTGCGGCTGGTGCTGCCCACCCCCGGTGCCCTCGTCGGGGACTTCCGGTTCGACGGCGAGCGGGAGGCCGTCGCCGAGGTGTACGACGCCGTCGCCGCGCTCCTGGACGCCGTGGGAAGTGAGAACGCCACCGCGCGGCGCGTCGCGCTCACCGCCGCCCTCGATCACGCGCAGGACGCGCTCACCGGACCCCGGCTGCGGCGGTACGCCAGCTCGGCCGCCGAGCGGCGGCTGCACGCGCAGTATGCCGCCGCGCTGCCGCTCGCCGAGGCCGCCACCGCGCTCGCCTGGGCGGAGGAGGCGGTGCCCGGGCGGGCCTCCGCGGGACCCCGACGGCTCGCCGTCGCCGTACGGGAGAACACGCACACCGGGCCGTTGCCCGCGCCCGCCCGGTCGGCGCCCGCGCTCCGGGCACTCGACGACGCGTTGCTGCGGGCCGCCGAGGCCTTCGACCGGGGCCGGGGCGGGGATCTGCACAAGCGCCGGCTCACCGTCCGGGGCGTGCTGCGGTCCGTTTTCGGGGCCGGCGGGCGGGAGTACGGGCTGCGGGTCGCCCTCTGCTTCGGGGCAAGCGTCGCCGTGGCACAGGCGCTGCACCACTCCCACTGGTACGGGGAGCACCAGCACTGGTACTGGCTGCCCGCCACCACCGTCTTCCTCGTCAAGCCCGACCTCGGACCGCTCGTCTCCCGGGTGCTGTGCCGGGCCGCCGGGACCGTCCTCGGAGCGCTGGTCTTCGCCGGATTCGCGCTCATGCTGCCGCGGCCCGAAGGACTCGTCGCGCTGGTCGCCGTCAGCGGGGCGCTCATTCCCGTGGCCACCCGGCACTTCGCCGCGCAGACCGCCGTCGTCACGGTCCTCGTCCTGGCGCTCGTGATGGTGGGCGGCGAGCCGCAGGCCTCCGTCGGCCGGATCACCGAGACCCTGCTCGCCTGCGCGATCGTGCTGATCGTGGGGCACCTGCCGATGCCGGGGCAGCGGGGCGGGGGAGTGCGGTCCCGGCTGGCCGCGGCGAGTGGCGCGGCCGAGGCGTACCTCACGCATGTTCTGCGGGAGACCGAACGGCCTGGCCCACGGGAGATGGCGCGGCCTGGTCCACGGCAGACCGAGCGGCCTGTTCCACGGCAGACCCCGCGCCCTGTCCCACAAGGCGCCGGGTCCGTCGTACGAGACACCCCCGCCGACGACACCCGCGCCCGGCGCTGGACCCTCCGCCGCGAGGCCTACCGCGCGCTCGCCGAGGCCCGTACCGCCATCGCCCTCGCCGCCGCCGAACTCCCCGCGCTCGCCCGGCACTCGGAGGGCGCCGACGAGATCGTCGCCGTGCTCGAAGGGATCGTCGACACGACCACCGCCTGCGCCGTCCACCTCGACGACTCAGGGCGACTCGCCCCCGAACAGGTCCAACGGCTCACCGAACTACTCGACGAACTCGGCCGACTCGACGAGGGGCGAGGACGAGTGGGCGTTCAACTGCCCGGAGTTCCCCTCGCCGGTTAGGGCCGGGTAGAGCCGGTCAAGGCCGGTGAGGAGTTACACCCGTACCCACACCGGTGCGTGGTCCGACCCGGGCGTCCCCACCCGTTTCTTCGGATCCTCGTCCACCGACGGCAGGACGAGGGCGTCCTCCTGCTGCTCGGGCAGGCCTGTCCCCGCCTCCACGATGCGGCGGGCCAGACGGTGGCTCACCAGGACGTGGTCGATCAGTTCGGCGCGCCCGAAGCTGACCCGGGAGAAGCGGCGCGCTGCGGGTATGCGCGGGGCGATGTCCCACAGCCGGAACGGATCGCCGAGGTCGGACTTGAGGAACGCGCGCGGTTTGTCGAGCTCGGAGCCGGGCGGCCCGAGCAGGATCTGTGTGGTGGCGGCGTTCACCACGTCGTTCATGTCGCCGAGGACGATCACGTCCCGTTCGGTCCCGGCGCCTTCGAGCAGGAAGTCCGCGAGGGCGCGCAGGGTCGTCGCCTCGGCCGCCCGCCGGTAGAGGGCGTAGGCGCCGAAGCGGGCCCGTTCGGCCTCGTCGTGCGGCTGGAAGCGGGTCCGGTCCCCGGTGCCCGGATACGACAGCAGCTTCGACTTGAGATGGGCGACCGCCACCTGGAGCACCCCGTCGCCGGTGCCGGTCTCCACGGCGAGGAAACCGCGGCTGGTCTCCCTTTCGTGCGCGTCCGGCTTGTTGCCGTCCTTGACCTGCACGGGGTGCAGCCCGTCCGCGAACGCATGGGTGTCCCGCCGTATCCGCAGGGGGGTACGGCTGAGGAAGCCGACGCGGATGCCCCTGTGGTCCGCGTGCCGGGAGAGCGCGGTGTGCCACTCCCCGCCGATCGCCTTGACCAGATCGGCGAGTGTCTCCTCCTGCCCGACCTCCTGGACGCCCAGCAGCGCCGGGTCGAGCGTGGTGATCACGGAGGCGAGGGCCGCCACTTTCGCCTCGTACTCGGCCTCGGTCCTGGGAGCGCCGTCGCCGCTGTGCGGCAGCATCAGATTCTCTAGATTCCAGGTGCCGACGAGCATGCCGGACCCCTTCCGGAAGGCGTACGACGGGCGGTGCGGTGAGGCCGGCGTGCATGTGCCCGCGCCGCCGCGACAGAGCGGCGACGGGATGCGCCGTTCACCCACTGGGGGGGCAGGACCGCGTCGTACGGTGCCTGTATGACGCCTTCCCCCGCAGGTCTCATCATCACCCCGTGCACGGTGCTGGCGCACGACGATCATGAGCAGGTCGGGTTCGTGCACGACGCCGCGATCGTCGTACGGGAGGGTGTCATCGAGTCGGTGATCAGCAGTGCGCAGGCCGAGGAACTGCCCGCGGCGGAGCGCATCGACGGGCGGGGGCAGATCGCCCTTCCCGGGCTCGTCAACTGCCACACCCACGCGCCCATGGTCGCCCTGCGCGGTGTCGCGGAGGATCTGCCGACCGAGGAGTGGTTCAACGACGTCGTCTGGCCGATCGAGTCCAACCTCACCGAGAAGGATGTGGAGTTGGGGGCACGGCTGGCCTGCGCCGAGATGATCCGGGGCGGTGTCACCTGCTTCGCCGACCACTACTTCTCGATGGACGCCGTCGCCGCGGTCGTCGAGGAGTGCGGCATCCGCGCGTCTCGGGGAGGCGTACTTCTCCTCGCAGGGGCCCCAAGGGCGGGAGAAGTCCCTGGAGTTCGCTCTACGGCACCGCGGCGGCGCCGGTGGCCGCATCACCACGGCGCTCGCCCCGCACGCGCCCTACACCGTGGACGACAGCGACCTCACCGCGACCGCCTCGCTCGCCCTGGAGCACGGCCTCCCCGTCCATCTCCACGCCGCCGAGAACCGCGACCAGGCCGAGACGAGCCTCGCCCGGCACGGTGTGACGCCCATCGAGGTGTTGCGGCGCACCGGGATCCTCGACACGGACGTCCTGATCGCGCACGGCACCGGCATCCTCGACAGGGACCTGCCGATTCTCGCAAGTGCCGTCGGCCGTACGGCTGTCGCGACCGCCCCCCGCGGCTACCTCAAGTTCGCCTGGCCCACCACCACGCCCGTGCGCGCCCTGCACGACATCGGAATCCCCGTCGGACTCGCCACGGACGGGGCCGCCTCCAACAACTCCCTCGACGTATGGGAGTCGATGGCGCTCACCGCGCTGATCCAGAAGTCGACGACCGGTGACCCGCGCTGGCTGACGTCCCGTCAAGCCCTGCACCACGCGACCCTCCAGAGCGCCCGCGCCGTCGGCCTCGGTGAGGTCGTCGGCAGCATCGCCCCCGGCCGGCGTGCCGATATCATCCTGGTCGACCTCACCGGCCCGCACACCCAGCCCGTCCACGACCTCGCCGCCACCCTGGTCCACAGCGCCCGCTCCTCCGACGTGCGTACGACGATCGTCGACGGCCGTGTGCTGATGCGGGACCGGGAGCTGCTCACTGTTGATGTGGGCGCGGTCGTAAGGGAGTTGGGGGAGCGGATGCCCGGACTGCTGGACCGGAGCCATGGCAAACGGATCCAGGATTACAACACCTGAAATCCGGCCTGAGAGAAGCGTTTTGGCGCCAACCGTCGGTGACCGGGCGGTTGCGAGGGATGGTTTCACGCTACACATGAAAGCCGGAGCGCACCTGTCTGACGGGGAGGACCGGCCCAGTGGAGCTGACGATCGACGTCGCGGTACTGCTCGCTGTGATCATCGTGCTGCGGTTGCGTCGGCGAACGCATGCGCGCAGTCGGAACGACGAGAAGCTGACCGTGGCCATCGTGCTGGTCTTCGGGATTCTGATCGCTCCCACCGCCTTCGGGCACGGAGTCGTGGACGTCGTCGGTCAACTCGCCCAGGGGGTCACCGAGTCGGGCAGCCCATGATCTCCGCGCCGCTAGGCTGACGCCCATGGACCCCGCCGACGACCTCCTCGACCGCCCCTACGACGTGTACCGGCGCCTGCGCGACACCGCGCCCGTGCATCGGATCGCCGGGCCCGACGGGACGCCCGCCTGGATCGTCACGCGGTACGACGACGTGCGGGCGGCTCTCGCCGATCCGCGGTTGTCGCTGGACAAGCGGTACGCCACGGCGGGGACGTACAAGGGGTTCTCGTTGCCGCCCGCGCTCGACGCCAACCTGCTCAACATGGATCCGCCGGACCACACCCGGATCCGTCGGCTGGTCGGGCGGGCCTTCACCCCGCGTCGGATCGAACAGTTGCGCGGGCCGATCCGGCGCACCGCCGACCGGCTCCTCGACGCGCTCGGTTCCCACGGGACCACCGATCTCATCGCCTCCTACGCCGCGCCCCTCCCGATCACGGTCATCTGTGACCTGCTCGGGATTCCGGACGAGCACCGGCTGGACTTCCGGGTGTGGACCGACACCCTCGTCGCGCCGGACCCGGCGGCCGGACCCACAGCGGCCAAGGAGGCGGTCGTGTCGATGCTCGGCTTCTTCACGCGGCTCCTCACCGACAAGCGCCGGGCACCCGCGGACGACCTGCTCTCCGATCTGATCGCCGTCCGCGACGAGGGCGACCGGCTCAGCGAGGACGAGCTGATGTCGTTGGCCTTCCTCATCCTCTTCGCCGGGTACGAGAACACCGTGCAGCTGATCGGGAACGCGGTGCTCGCCCTGTTCCAGCACCCCGGACAGCTCGCCGCCCTGCGCGAGGACGCGACCCGGCTCCCCGCGGCCGTCGAGGAGTTCCTCCGCTACGAGGGCCCTGCCCTGCTGGCCATCCGCCGCTTCCCCGTGGAGGACGTCACCATTGGCGGGGTCACCGTCCCCGCGGGCGAGACGGTCTGGGTCTCCCCGTCCGCCGCCAACCGCGACCCCGACCGCTTTCCCGACCCCGACCGTCTGGACCTCGCCCGCGACGCCTCCGGCCACCTCGCCCTCGGCCACGGCATCCACTACTGCCTCGGCGCCCCGCTGGCCCGTGCCGAGACCGAGATCGCCCTGGCCGCGCTGCTGGAACGGTTCCCGGATCTCGCGCTCGCCGAGCCCACCCCGAGGTGGCGCACCTCCCTGCGCGCCCGGGGCCTGCTCGCGCTCCAGGTGTCGTACTGAGTCAACCCGTCCCAGCACAGCTTCGACCCGTCCCATCAAACCCGTCCAGGAATGTGTCGCGACAGCGATGAGTTCCCCCCCACGGTCACCACCTCGAACGGACCGTTGCACAGGAGGGACCTCATGGCGCTTCCGGAGATCGTCTCTCCGGACGAATGGCGCGCGGAGCTGCTGGTCAGGGAGAAGGCGGCCACGCGCGCGGGACGCCCTCAACGCCGAGCGGTGCAGGCTTCCCACGGTCGAGGTCGAGGAGGAGTACGTCTTCGAAGGCGGTGACGGCAAGGCCACCCTGCTCGACCTCTTCGAGGGGCGCGGCCAATCGTCGTCCACCACTTCATGTTCGCGCCCGAATGGGACGCGGGCTGCCGCAGCTGCTCCGCCTTCCTGGACCAGATCGGACACCTGGCCCATCTCAAGGCGCGGGGGACGACATTCGCGGCCGTGTCGAGAGCGCCGTATACGAAGATCCTGCCGTTCAAGGCGCGGATGGGATGGGCCGTGCCCTGGTACTCGTCGTACGGCGGCGACTTCGACCACGACTTCGAGGCCACCCTGGAGATCGACGGCGAACCGGCCGAGCGACCCGGCATCAGTTGCTTCCTGCGCGACCTTGACCGGGTCTTCCACACCTACTCGACCTATGAACGCGGCCTCGACGGACTCGGCTCGACCACCAGCTTCCCCGACCTCGCCGCACTGGGACGGCAGGGGGAATGGGAGGAACCCAAGGGGCGCGCGTCCGCTCTCGGGGCGCCTGCGGGCAGCGTACGCATGAGGTATCACGGAGAGTACGAGATCTGACACGGAGGGTGGGTGATGTCGTCGCACGGTGACGGGACCCTCACACTCCGGGGTGAATCTGTGTCGGCTACGTCTCAGTACGGCAACTCACCGAGGCTTTCGGGCCCTGGAAGGCGTTAACTCCTACAAGCGCTCCTACGGGGAGTGCAACGCTTTCTGGAGGTGCAGGGTGGTGAACGGGCGAACAGTGCTCGAACGCTTTCCCGCTGGCGGGCCGCGCGGATCGTGGCCGGCGGAGGAGTTCGCGCAGGCGAGGCGTCTTGAGGGGCTGCCGGCGGAGGTCGTCATGGATCTCGCGTCGGACACGTTCCTGGTGATCGTCCGCAGTGGAGAGGCAGCGGTAGACGTTGTCGCGTGAGGTCAGCCCGCCTCCTTGGCGGGCACCTTTGCCGTGAACTGCTCGGCCTGGAGCGAGTACAGCTCCGCGTAGACACCACCGGAGGCGAGGAGCTCGTCGGGCGTGCCCGACTCCACGAGCCGGCCCTGCTCCAGGACGTGCACCAGGTCCGCGTGGCGTACGGACGCCAGCCGATGGGTGATCAGGACGACCGTCTGACCGGTGCCGGCCAGGGCGCGGATCTTCTCGAAGACCTCCAGCTCTGCCCGTGCGTCCAGGGCGGCCGTCGGCTCGTCCACGATCAGGATGCGCCCGCGCCGGTAGGCGGCGCGGGCGATCCCGAGCCGCTGCCACTGCCCGCCGGACAGCTCGTGCCCGCCGCTGAAGTTGCGGGCCAGCAGGGTGTCCAGGCCGCGCGGCAGATCGGCCAGCACCTCCCCGGCTCCGGCCTCGGCGACCGCGCCGGACACCCGCTCCTCGGTGAGCGGCACCGAGGAGCGGCCCACCGCCACATTGACGCGGGCGGTGAACGGCCACCGCTTGAAGTCCTGGGCGACCATCGCGACCCGCTCGGCGAGCAGCTGCCGGTCCGCGTGCGCCGCGTCCAGGTCGTCCCACAGGATCCGGCCCCGGTCGGGGGCGTACAGCCCCGCGAGCAGCTTGACCAGGGTGGTCTTGCCGGAGCCGTTCTCCCCGACCAGCGCGACGATCTTGCCGAGCGGCAGGGTGAGGGTCACGTCGTCGAGCGCGGGGTGGGTCGCGTCGCCCGGGTAGGAGAAGGAGACGTTCTCGAAGCGGATCTCCCGCGGCTCGTCCGGCAGCGCGGCCCCACCCTCCGGGATCGCCCGCTCGGCCGCCTCCGTGTAGAGCCGCTGGAGGTCGCCCACGAACAGGGCCTCCTCGTGCAGCGCGTTCATCTCGATGACCAGGGTGTTCAGGCTCTGCGAGCCGGTGCGCACGGCGATCACGGCCGTACCCGCCACCGACAGCGCCATCGCGCCCGCCAGCAGCAGCCCGCCCAGTGTCGCGTACGTCGCCACCGTCGCCAGGCCCGTCCAGGCCGCCGCTATCAGACCCGTCCGGGCCGCGAGCCGGGCCAGTCGGGCCTGCTCCGCCTCCGCCGTCTCCGCCATCGCGCGGTAGTGCCTGAGCAGGAACGGCCCCACCCCGTGGACACGGATCTCCGGCGCCGCCTCCGGCTCGATCAGCAGGGCGCCGAGCAGGCGGCCCGCCCGCACGTGCTGCACCCAGGTGTGGAAGGACTCGTACTGGCGGCGCGCGATGGTCAGCGCGCCCCAGCCGCTCGGGATCGTCATCGTGACCAGCAGCGGCAGCAGCGCCGGGTGCAGCACGGTCAGCACGCCCGCCGCCGCGATCAGCGAGATCATCGCGTTCACCACCCGCGTCGCGAACGAGATCATCCGGCGGGCCGAGGTGGCGCCGTACTGCGCGGTGTCCAGCAGCTTGTGGAAGGCGTGGTCCTCGATCGCGGCCAGCTCGACGGTGGCCGCCCGCTCCAGATACCGCTCGGTCGCCACCCGCTCCACCTTGGGCTCGAGGCGTCCGGTGGCATGCGTCGACGCGGCCCGCAACAGCGCCCCGAGGAGCATCACGGCGGCCATGGTGACCAAGGCGGGCACAGCCCCTCGCAGCCGGTCCTCCAGCGCGCCCCCGCCGATCAGCCGGCCCAGCACACTGTTGACCGCGAGCAGACTCACCGCCTGCGCGAGACCCCGGGTCACCTCGGCGGCCAGCACGGTCCGCGCGGCCCGCCGGTCCGCTTCCCAGGCCAGCCGGAGACTCGCCGACAACAGCGACGGCAGCCGCCCCACCATGGCCCGGAACCCCAGCTCCAGAAACGCGTCGGAGTGGGAGTTCCAGCCCGTGTCGTACCTCAGCGGCCCCCCGAAGAGCAGGCGCTCCGACTCGGAGACTCCGGGCTGCTCAGTGTCACGCCGTTTCCCCACCGCAGACCTCCCCCGATCCTGGACGGGGCCACTATGGCGGCGGCGGGGCGCATGGAGGGAGGGCGCAAAAGGGGGCGGAGAAAACACGCGGGCGTACAACGCGCCGCGAAGGGGCGCGGGGCTGCGTCACTATGCGGCTCCGCCGCGCGGGCGCGGTCGGCCCCGCAGGCCCGCGCCGAAAGGCGGCCTACCCGGCAGAACTGACCGGCCTCGACCAACCAGGAGTCGTCCCCGTCAGCCGGCACAACGCCAGATACAGCGGTATCGGCGGCGTGTACGGCAACGTCCCCTCAGCCCGATGGACAAGAGACGGCACCACCGGGGCGTCCGGAACAACCGCCCCGGTGGCGTACTGGGCAGGCCTGGGCCATTCGAGCGCGTAGTCGGAGTCGGCAGGAACGATCCACCACCAGTGCGTGTCGTCGGCGTACACACACCCGACCCGCGGCAACCGGGTCACCAGCTCTCTGCTCAACTGCACCGGCACCCCGACCGCGTCGCAGCCCAGCGGCACCGTCATCCCCTCCGGAACGGCCAGCCTGCGCGGCGTCCCCGGCGCCCGCAGCCCGCGGCCGAGGCGGACCAGCGTATCCATGGTCAGCACCTGGCCGCCGGATCCGCCGCTCACGCCCATGCGCCCGCGCCCGCTCCGTGATCGCGCGCTTCCCCCACGGGTGCCGCTCTGTGATGCTCCTCGGCCTCGTCCCCCTGGCCCGATCCCCCGGAGGGAACCGGCTTGGGGCGGGCTCCCCAGCCCAGATCGTTGCGCGGGCCGGTGTCCTCGCGGGGTGCGTCCGCCTTGCGCGGCAGCTCCGCCCAGACCAGCAGACCGGGGCCGTGCTCATGGGCGCCCCACGCGTGACAGAGGGAGTCGACGAGGAGCAGTCCCCTCCCGTGCTCCTCTTCGCCGCGCTGCGGGGACGGGTGCGGTTCACCTGGCGCGCAGCCCTCGTCACGTACGGCTATCCGCACCAGGTCGTCATCGTCGTGCAGCTCGCAGACCACACGGCTGCTCGCGGTGTGCACGATGGCGTTGGTGACCAGCTCGGAGACGACCAGGGCGGCCGAGTCGCAGGTGTCCTCGCAGACCGCCCAATGGGTCAGCCGCGCCCTCGTCAGGCGTCTGGCCTGCGCGGGAGAACCCGGATGCGCGGCCAGCTCGAAACGGAACCGGCGCCGGGCAGCAGCCCTGTCGGGCCCTTCTGCCGCGACAGCGCCGAGACCCGGGGGGTGGCCTACGGCAGCGTCTGTTCCTAAGGGCGGGGACGGAATCACGCTTGCCACTATCGCCCCGTCGTGAACACTTGGCAAGTGTCACTCTGAAAAATGCAGAGTGCTGTGTGACGTGGTGAGAGGCCGTGGCACACTGCTCGCAACAGCATCTTGGGCGGCGCCAGTTGGGATCACCGGAGATCCGTACGCAGCGGTATTCGTATCCGTACAGATTTTCGAGTTGGGTCTTCGAATGGCGCCGCTGGGCTGTCAGCATGCTGGTGGCTCTGGCGCCCGTACATGACTTCGTGGAGGTGGAGCGTGAGCGAACCGCGGTCCGCGCCGACGGTCGGCCAGGTCGTCCTCGGCCGACGCCTGCTGGACCTGCGGGAACGTGCCGGGCTCAAACGCGAAGAAGCCGCCCGTATCCTCCGTGTCGCCCCCGCCACCGTCCGCCGTATGGAGATGGCCGAGGTGGGGCTCAAGATCCCGTACCTCCAGCTCCTGCTGAAGGCCTACGGCGTCAGTGACCAGGAGGCCGAGGACTTCGTCCAGCTCGCCGAGGACGCCAACCGCCCCGGCTGGTGGCAGCGCTTCCATGACGTGCTGCCCGGCTGGTTCTCGATGCACGTCAGCCTGGAGGGCGCGGCCGCGCTCATCCGCGAGTACGAGCCGCACTTCGTCCCCGGTCTGCTGCAGACGGAGGACTACGCGCGTGGCGTCCTGCGCTCGGGCGCCATCGGCCAGACCAGCCCCGAGGACATCGAGCGCCATGTCGCCCTGCGCATGGAACGGCAGGGACTGCTCACCCGTCAGGACGCGCCCCGGTTGTGGGTCGTCATGGACGAGACCGTGCTGCGCCGCCCCGTCGGCGGCCCGGAGGTGATGCGTGCCCAGATCGACAAACTGCTCGAGGCAACGAAGCTGCCCCACGTGACGCTCCAGGTCGCCCCGTTCGCCAACGGGCCGCACCCCGGCACGTACGGGCCCTTCGTGCTCTTCCGATTCGCCGTGCCCGAACTTCCGGACATGGTCTACAGCGAGTACCTGACCGGCGCGATCTATCTGGACGCGCGCGTCGAGGTGGCGACCCATCTCGAGGTCATGGACCGCATGGCGGCGCAGGCCGCTACGGCACATCGCACGAAGGAGATCCTCCGGGATCTCCGCAAGGAGCTGTGAATGAATCGCATCAAGCCGCGCCTACCCGTCTACAACGGCATGCCCGCCCGGGAGTTGGGGAGCGAAGGCTGGCACAAGCCGTGGAGCGGCGGCAACGGCGGCAACTGCCTGGAGGCGATGAAGCTCGCCGACGGCCGGATCGCCGTCCGCCAGTCCACCGATCCGGACGGGCCGGCGCTGATCTACACCACCGACGAGATGACCGCGTTCATCGAGGGCGCGAAGGCGGGGGTGGCCGACTTCCTGCTCTCCTGACCTCAGTGCTCAATTGATCGGTAATCACTTAATGGTTGAGATGGACACCAACAAGCCGCATCCCGCGGATGTGCGACTCGTATCTCGGAGGCACACTCAGAACCAGGACGCCATGCGCCGTGGGGCATCCACCAGCCTGCTGACGGCCACCACCGACAGCGGTGGCTGCTCCGCCTTGTCGGGGCCGAGGTTCAGGCCGTAGGAGATCTGCTCGATCGACGGCGGTCCGACTGCGACATTGCGCCGGACCGTCGACGCCGAGGACTGCTCACCGGCCTTCACGGGATACGACGCCGCCATGGTGCCGGTACGGCCGACTCCCGCCTTTCGGACAGTTCCCGGGGGAGATCGGGCAGGAGCGGACGCGTGGGGCTCCTCGGGGGGCAGGCCCCAGGGGGATCAGCCCCAGGGGGATCAGCGGATGCCGTTGTCTCCTACGACGCCTGCGTCTCGCCCGGTGGCAGCGCCCCGCACAGTGCCTCGAGCGCCGCCGCGTACGCATGCTCCGAAGGTGTCGCATACCCCACGACCAGGCCGTCGTGGGCCGGCATGTCCGTGTCCGGGTGACGGAACTCCGCGAGCCCGTCCAGCGCGACGCCCTGCCAGATCGCGGCCTTGACGGCGGACCGCTCGGTGCCCGGCGGCAGCCGCAGCACCGCGTGCAGCCCCGCCGCGGCCCCGCTGACCTCGATGTGCGGCGCCAGCTCGGCCAGCGCGGCGACGAGCCGGTCCCGACGGCCGCGGTACCGCTGCCGCATCTGCCGTACGTGACGGTCGTAGGACCCGGAGACGATGAGGTCGGCGAGGGCCAGCTGGTCGAGCACACTCGCCCAGGCCTCCCGCTCGCCCTTGGCCGCGAGTACCTCACCGACGTACCGCTCGGGCAGCACCATCCACCCCAGCCGCACCGCGGGCGACAGGCTCTTGCTGACCGAGCCGATCAGGATCACCTGCTCGGGGTCGAGGCTCTGCAGGGCGCCGACAGGCTTGCGGTCGTAGCGGAACTCCCCGTCGTAGTCGTCCTCCAGCACCACCGCGCCACGCGCGCGTGCCCAGTCGACCACCGCCGCCCGGCGCTCGGCGTGCAGTGGACCGCCGGTGGGGAACTGGTGCGCCGGTGTGAGCAGGACGGCCCGCTCGCGGGTCAGCCGGTCGACGCGTGCGCCGTGTTCGTCGAGGGGGAGTGGCACGGTCCGGACGCCTTCGGCCGCGAGCAGCTCCCGGTGGAAGGGCAGGCTGTACGCCTCCACGGCCAGCGGGCCGCGCAGGGGCTGCCGGCCTCCGCCTCCGCCTCCGAAGAGCAGTCGCAGGGCGTGCGCGAACCCGGAGCAGATGACGATCCGGTCCGGCTCCGTCCGCACGCCACGCGCGCGTGCGAGGTATGCGGCGAGGGCCGCTCTGAGCTCCGGCCGTCCGGCGGGGTCGCCGGGGCCGAAGACCTCGTTCGGGGCCTGGTGGAGGGCCCGGCGGTAGGAGGCGAGCCAGGCGGTTCGGGGGAAGCCGGAGGCGTCCGGGGTGCCCTGGCGGAGGTCGTGGCGGGTGGAACGTGCGCGTGGGTGGGGGGCCGACTTCCTCCGGCGTACGGCGGGGTGGAGCGGCCGGGACCGTTCGGCGACGCGGGTGCCGGATCCCTGGCGGGCGGTGAGCCAGCCCTCGGCGACGAGTTCGGCGTAGGCGTCGGCCACCGTGTTGCGGGCGACGCCGAGGTCGGCGGCGAGCGAGCGGTAGGGCGGCAGCCGGGTGCCGGGGGCGAGCCGCCCACTGCGTACGGCGTCCCGCAACGCCCGGATCAGCGCGGCCCGCTTGCTGCCCCGACCGGAGAGCTCAAGGTGCAGGTCGGAGCCGATCCGCTCCGCGTAATTGACCCACGATTCTGCCATGGAAATGCACCCTACAGCCGGTCTTTCCGGCCCGTAGGTTCATCACATGACGACGAACACGAACGTGACAGGTACGGCTCGGTTGAACTTCGCGAAGGCCGCCCCGAAAGTGTTCCGGGCCCTGATCGGCTTCGACGCGGCCGCCCGCGAGGGCCTCGACCCCACCCTCGTGGAACTGATCCAGATCCGCGCCTCCCACCTCAACCACTGCGCGTACTGCCTCCACATGCACACCAACGACGCCCGCAAGGCCGGCGAGACGGAGGACCGCCTCCACATGGTCCCGGTCTGGCGAGAGGCCCGTCATTTCTTCACAGAGAAGGAACAGGCCGCCCTGGCCCTCACGGAGGCGGTGACGCTGGTGGCCGACGGCGGAGTCCCCGACACGGTCTACGCGGAGGCCGCGGCCTGCTTCGACGAGCAGGAACTGGCCCACGTGCTGTCCCTGATCCTCACGATCAACACATGGAACAGGGTGGCGCTGTCGACGGCGAAGGTGGCGGGGACGGACGAGCGGGGGTGAGGTAGGGGCCGGCTCGGGTGAGGGAGCGGCGTCTGGCGGGGAGGGGGCGGCGCGTTGGGTGGAGGGGCCGGCTCGGGTGGAGGGGTGGTGTCTGGCGGGGAGCGGGCGGTCTTGGGTTGAGGGGTGGCTCTGTTCGAAGAGCGGTCGGTCTTGGGTAGAGGGGTGGCTCTGGCGGGGGGAGGGACGGCGTTGGGTGGAGGGGCGGCGCCAGGCGAGGGAGGGCGCCGGCTGGGTCCTGCGGCTCTCCTGACCCCACTGGTCCGGCGGTTCCTTGTCGTGCCGGCCCCCTCGATCCGCCGCGACGGCGTGCAACCGCGAATGCCCGCAACCGCGACGCCGCGCCCCAGCGGTACCGACTCGCCGCCCCCCTCGGCCCGTCCGCCGCCCTACACCGTCATCGGCCGGTCATACGGCCCGATGGGCGCCGGCAGTCGCGAACTCCCCGTCAGATACCGGTCGACCGCCGCCGCAACCGCCCGCCCCTCGGCGATCGCCCACACGATCAACGACTGCCCCCGCGCGGCGTCCCCTGCAGCGAACACCCCCGGCACATTCGTACCGAACCCGGCATCCCGCGCGACCGTCCCCCGGGGCTCCATCCCCAGCCCCAACTGCTCCACGAGCCCATCCCCCCGATCCGGCCCGGAGAACCCCAGTGCCAGCAGCACAAGGTCGGCGGGAAGTGTCCGCCCCGTCCCCGCCACCGGCCGCCGCGCCGCGTCCACCTCGACGAGATGCAGCGACCGCACATGCCCGTCCCCGTCCCCGGTGAAGCGCAGCGTGGACGCCGCGAACAACCGTGCGTCCGCGTCGGCCGCGGGCGCGGTCTCCAGATCCCGGGCCTCCTCGTGCGCGGCCGACAACCGGTAGATCTTCGGATACGTGGGCCACGGCTCGGCATCCTCGTCCCGCTCACCACCCGGCTGCGCATAGATGTCCAACTGGGTCACGGAGGCGGCCCCTTCACGCACCGCGGTCCCCAGACAGTCGGCCCCCGTGTCACCCCCGCCCACGATCACGACATGCTTCCCGGCGGCCGACATCGGGGACTCCGCCAGGTCCCCCTCGCGCACCCGGTTGGCCAGCGGCAGATACTCCATTGCCTGCTGAACCCCGGCCAACTCCCGCCCCGGCACGTCCAGTTCGCGCCACGCCGTGGCCCCCGTGGCGATCACCACCGCGTCGTACCGCGACCTGAGCTCCGCCGCCCCGACGTCGCGCCCGACCACCGTGGACGTACGGAACTTCGTCCCCTCGGCCCGCATCTGCTCGATCCGCCGCTCCAGATGGTGCTTCTCCATCTTGAACTCGGGGATGCCGTACCGCATGAGGCCGCCGAGCCGGTCGTCCTTCTCGTAGACGGCGACCGTATGCCCCGCCCGGGTCAACTGCTGTGCCGCGGCGAGCCCGGTCGGCCCCGACCCGATCACCGCGACGGTCCGCCCGGACAACCGGTCCGGTGGCCGCGGCGGCGTGAACCCGAGCTCCCAGGCCCGGTCGGCGACGGCAGCCTCGACATTCTTGATGGTGACCGCCGGCTGGTTGATGGCGAGCACACACCCCGTCTCGCACGGCGCCGGACACAACCGCCCCGTGAACTCGGGGAAGTTGTTCGTCGCGTGCAGCCGGTCGGCGGCCTGCCGCCAGTCCTCTCGCGAGACCAGGTCGTTCCACTCGGGGATGAGATTCCCCAGCGGACAGGCGTCGTGGCAGAACGGGATGCCGCAGTCCATGCAGCGGTCCGCCTGCTTGCTGATGATGGGCAGCAGCGCCCCGGGGACGTACACCTCGTCCCAGTCCCGGACCCGCTCCTCGACCGGCCTGCGAGGCCAGTCCTGGCGAGGTGTGGTCATGAATCCCTTGGGATCGGCCATGGCCGTCTTCCTTGCTCGCGCTGGTGACGCCGACGCGTCCGCCGTGGGCCGTGCGTCATCGGGCGGCACTCCTGCGGAACTCCTTTCCGCCACGATACGGCTGATCGGCCCCTCACGCAGAGTGCCGGTCAGCCGCTGGGACAGCGCTTTCTCGGCGTTCGGAGACAGTGTGGGCAACGCTCACGTGAGGGCCAGCACGTACGCCAGCGCCGCCGCGCCCGAGGCGACCGCGCGGACGTGGTTCCACATCGTCCACTCGCGCACGTACGTCGGCCAGTACGCCGCCGCCTCCGGAGTACCCGGGTCCAGCTTGAGCAGGGCGTCGTTGCGGGGCACGTTCGCCACCATCGTCAGCCCGAACGAGCCGAACAGATACAGCGCGCTGCCCACCAGCAACTCCACCGTCCCCTCGTCCGGCCACAGCACGAACGTCACGACCGCGATCATCGCGCACAGCACCGCGGAGCCCGCGAACACGGCCATGAACGGCGGCCGCAGCGCGGTCACATTGATCGCGTTCATCGCGGCGACGCCCTGCGCGGGCGGCAACTCGGCGAGCCCCCTCATCACCAAGGTCGAGAACGCACAGAAGACCCCTGCCACCAGCCCGGTCCCGAGCACCCCCAGCACGACCAGCCCGAAGTAAGGCCCCTCGATCATCACCACACCAGCTCCCGCCTCCGGCCGAGCCCCAGGCCCAGCACCACCCGTCCCCACCAGTGAATCCCGCCCCCACCCCTCGAACCATGGCCATGGCGCGCACCCTCATAACCGAACGTCCACCCCACCCGAACCCCTGAGATCCGCCACACCGGTTGTTCCGCCGGGCCCTCCGTCTCCGCCGGGCCGCAGCGGCCGGGTCCCGGCGTCCTCAGCCCGGCGCCTGAGCCACCTCCTCCACCATTCCCGGCACCCGCCACCTCCTGAGCACAGCCTCCACACTCCCCGAGATCCGCCGCCGCGCCTCATGCCGCGCCACCCCGCTCATCAGCAACGCGTCGTACGGCGTGTCCACATGCCGCACGGAAGCCGCCACCGCCGACACGACCGCGCCCTCCGACAAGGCTCGTCCCGCGGCACTCCGCCCCACCCGCCCGCTGCCGCGCAGGGACGCATGCGAGGCGATGGCCCGAGCCCGCTCCTCAGGGCACCCCGGAAACAACCGCCGTATCTCCGCCGCGAACGCCTCGGTGAACCGCACGTCCTCCACCGCCCGCCGCCGCGCGTCCCGCACCCGGCGCCGCCGCCGTGCCTCCGCGTCAGCCAGGCACCGCTCCTCGGCCCGCGCCAGCCCCGCCTCCTCGACGAGGACGCCCTGCCGTTCGTAACGCCCCTTGCGCCGGTTGAACCGCACGACGACCGCCGACAGCGCGCTCTCCTCCCGCGAGCGGCGGGTGAGCGCGGTGTCTCCGCGCGCCAGGAACACCAGGTGCCCGAGGTCGGCGCAGTCGAGACACCGCGGCGCCCCGCCCTCGACGACGAGCATCGCCAACGGCCCGCCCCGGCACTCCGCACAGTGCCGTCTCCTCAACGGCTGGACGACAAGAGGTCCGCCAGGGGTCGGGGAAGTCACGAGGCCTGCCATGAGGGGTTCATTCCCCAGCCGCGCTCATGACCGACACCGGACAACCGGCGTGGTGACCCCTGTCCGCCGCCCACCGGGTCCACGAGCGCGACACCTTCGGCACAACGGCTGACGCATCATGGCCGTGTGCGACTCGAAGCGATCACCTGGGACCGGCTCGGCGAGCAGCTGGCCGACCGACTCCTCGACCTGAAGCCGGCCGACGGCAGCCCCTGGCCCCGCGTCGCCCTCGACGGCGCCCCGGCAGCCCGCCCCGGCGAACTCGCCGAGCGTGTCGCTGAGGCTCTGCGCATACGCGGCCGCCCTTCGCTCGTCGTCGGCATGGAGGGCTTCCTGCGCCCCGCCTCGCTCCGTCTGGAATACGGCCACCACGACCTGGAGGCCTACTACAGCGGCTGGTTCGACACCGGCGCTCTCTGGCGCGAGGTCTTCGGCCCCCTCGAACCCGGCGGCGACGGCCGAGTCCTGCCCGACCTGTGGGACCCGGTCACCGACCGCGCCACCCGCAGTCCCTACGTCCGTCTCCCGCCCGGCGGCGTCCTGTTGCTCCACGGCCCTCTCCTGCTGCACCACTGGTTCCCCTTCGACCTGACCGTCCACGTCCTCCTCTCCGAGGGCGCCCTCCGCCGCCGTACTCCCGCGCCCGACCACTGGACCCTCCCCGCCTACGAGCGCTACGCCGACGAAACCGACCCGGCCGGCACGGCCGACGTCCTCGTCCGCGCCGACGACCCCCGCCACCCGGCATGGAGCGGCTGACCGGGCCCGTCCGAGGACTGGGGCGTCGCCGCCCGAGACCGGCCGCCGTCACCGACAGATTCCGGGTGCGGGCCCCCGGTGGCGCGGCGAGAATGTAGGGCGCCGGGACTTGCGGTGCCGTCCGCGCCGCGCCGGCCGTCCGGCACCGGGAGGTACTCCATGACCACCGCCGGAGACATCATGCACCGGGGCGCCCAGTGGATCCCCGCCCACGAGACCCTCGACCGCGCCGCCCAGCTCATGCGCGAGCTCGGCGTCGGAGCCCTGCCCATCAGTGACGCGAACGAACGGCTGTGCGGCATCCTCACCGACCGCGACATCGTCATCGGCTGTGTGGCCGTGGGCCACGACCCGGCCAAGGTCACCGCGGGCGAGATGGCCCAGGGCACACCCCGCTGGATCGACGCGAACGCCGACGTCACCGACGTCCTGCACGAGATGCAGGAGCACCGGATCCGCAGGCTCCCCGTCATCGAGAACAAGCGCCTGGTGGGCATGATCAGCGAGGCCGACCTGGCCCGGCACCTGACGGACGAGCAGATCGCCGGCTGGGCCGAGAGCGTCTACGCACGCAGTTCCACCACCCACTGACCGTCCCGCGGACGACCCCCGGTCACAGCCAGCCGTTGCGCCGGAAGCCGCGGTACAGCACGCCACAGGCGACGGCTATCACGCCCATGACCAACGGGTAGCCGAACGTCCAGTGCAGCTCCGGCATGTGGTCGAAGTTCATGCCGTACACACCGCAGACCATCGTCGGGACGGCGATCACCGCGGCCCAGGCCGTGATCTTCCGCATGTCCTCGTTCTGCGAGACCGTCACCTGCGCGAGGTGGGCCTGAAGGATCGAGTTGAGCAGTTCGTCGAACGCGGCGATCTGCTCCTTGGCGCGCAGCAGGTGGTCGGAGACGTCGCGGAAGTACGCCTGTATCTCCGGGGCGACGACATGGATCGGCCGCGTGGAGAGCTCCTCGAGCGGGCGGCTGAGCGGGACCACCGCCCGCTTCAGCTCCAGGAGTTCGCGCTTGAGCTGGTAGATGCGGCCCGGGTCGACCCGGGCGCCGTTGTCCGCGAACACCGCCGTCTCGACCAGGTCGATGTCCGACTGCATCGAGTCGGTGACGTCCAGGTAGTCGTCGACCACATGGTCCGCGATCGCGTGCAGCACCGCGGCCGGCCCCTTGGCGAGCTGCTGGGGATCGGACTCCAGCTCCTCGCGCAGCGGACCCAGCGATCCGTGACTGCCATGCCGCACCGTGATCACGAAGTCCTCGCCGGCGAACACCATGATCTCTCCGGTGTTGACCACCTCGCTCGTCGCCGTGAGCTCCTCGTGCTCGACGTAGCAGACCGTCTTGAACACCGCGAACAGCGTCTCGCCGTAGCGCTCCACCTTCGGGCGCTGATGGGCCTCGACCGCGTCCTCGACGGCCAGCGGGTGCAGGTCGAAGAGGTCCGCGATGCCCTCGAACTCATGGTCCGACGGTTCGTGCAGGCCGAGCCAGACAAAGCCGTCACGGCTCTTGCGCACCCGCTCCACGGTGTCGACCAGGTCACCGTCGACCGGGATACGGGCTCCCTCCTTGTATGTCACGCAGTTGACGACCGAGGTGCCCAGCGGGGAGCGGGCGTGGTGGCTCAGGTCGACGCGCGGGCGCCGCCGGGCCAGCCGGGCCACCTTGCGCAGGCCGCCGACGCTGCCGAGGCTCGTGACCTTTCGCAGATTCCCTGCCATGGACATCCGGATCTCCTCGCGTGGATCTCCCAGCGACGCGTGTCTGCGTCCTGGCGGGCCAGTTTGCCAGGCCGACGTAAGCGTCGGGTGAGCCTGTGGGCAGGGAAGGTTCCGCTTGGTTCCCGCCTGTGGACAACCGATCCGCGTCCGCCTCGGCGCCGTCGCCTCGTCGGACGGAGGCCGGCCATCTCGTCGTGGGACCGCGTCGTCCGTTTCGGACAAGCATGCCAACTGCGATCATCGCGGCATGACAGGAACCGACCGGTATCTCCTCGACAACCGGCAGACGGAGGCGGGCGAGCGCTTCGACGCCTTCGCCACCCTCTTCGACCCCACGACCTTCCGGCACATCGAAGGATGCGGCATCGGATCCGGCTGGCGCTGCTGGGAGGTCGGCGCAGGCGGCACGTCCGTGGTGTCCTGGCTGGCCGAGAAGGTCGGTCCGACCGGAAAGGTCGTCGCGACCGACATCGACACCACCCGCCTGGCCGCGGCGGCCCGCCCGCCGGAGGTGGACATACGCGTTCACGACGTGAGCGCCGAGGAACCGCCGGGGGAGGACTTCGACCTGGTGCACGCCCGGCTCGTCCTCGTCCACGTGCCCGACCGGGAACGGGCCTTGCGGTCGATGATCAAGTCCCTGCGCCCCGGCGGACGGCTCCTGCTGGAGGACGCCGACCCCGCCCTGCAACCCCTGACCTGCCCCGACGAGCGCGGCCCCGACCAGCAACTGGCGAACCGGCTGCGCCAGGGGTTCCGCCGGCTGCTCGCCGACCGCGGCGCCGATCTCTCCTACGGCCGCACCCTCCCGCGCCTGCTGCGCGAGGCCGGTCTGCGCCAGGTGGCGGCCGACGCCTACTTCCCGCTCGCCTCGCCGGCCTGTGCCGCCCTGGAGTCCGCCACGATCCGCCAGATCCGCGAGCAGCTGGTCACGGCGGGCCTCGCCACGGACGAGGACATCGACCGCCACCTCGCCAACGTCGCCACCGGCACGATGGACCTGGCCACGGCCCCGTTGATCTCGGCGTGGGGCCGCAAGGCGTAGGACGGGAGCGGCAGCCGGGGCGCCGGGATGTCGGTCGTCAGTCCGGCATCGGAGGTCTCCCACCCACCCGCTCCACCGCCAGCGCACCCGCCCGGCAGCCGTCCGCAGCCGCGTCCTCGGGTGCGGCGCCCGCCAGCAGGGCCGCGAGGAACCCGCCCGTGAAGGCGTCGCCCGCCCCGGTTGTGTCCCGGGGCGTCGCCGCTACGGCGGACACGCGGGCGTACACGCTGCCGGAGCGCGCGATCACCGCACCCTCCGCTCCCTGCTTGACGACCACCAGCGGGACGTGGCGGCTCAGCTTGGCCGCCGCGTCCGCCGCGTCGGCCAGCCCGGTGAGCAGGCACGCTTCGTCCCGGCTCGGCAGCAGGACGTCCACCCCCTCGATCAGCGAGAGGCAGCGGTCCACTCCCAGCTCACCGAGGAAGCCCGCCGACGCCGGATCAAGGCTCACCGGAACACCACGCGTGCGTGCCGATTCCAGGGCCACCGCCACCAGCGCCCGGCTCGGCTCCGAGAACAGCAGATAGCCCGACAGGTGCAGCCACGCCACGCCGTCGAGCAGCGCGTCCGACCAGTCGTCCGGCTCCAGCCGCAGCGAGGCGCCGCTGTCCGTGAGGAACGTCCGTTCGGCGGCCTCTCCCGTGTCCACGAGGCAGATCACCGTCCCGGTGGGTGCCTCCGGATCGGCGACGAGCCGCGGCCGTACCCCGCACTCGGCCAGCTCCCGCTCGTGCCAGGCGGCCGCGTCCGCGCCCACCCGCCCCAGCAGCCGTACCTCCGCACCGCCCGCGCGGGCGGCCCAGCAGGCCACGTTGGCCCCTGCCCCGCCCGGCACCGTACGGATCGCGGCGGCGGTGTCCGTGCCCGCGGCGAGCGGCCCCCGGTGCCGGGCGACGACGTCCGTGATGACATCCCCGACGACCAGCAGGGCGCCACCCCGGCCGGCCGCGGCGGTACCGAGCGCGTCCGTCGTCACGCCCCGGCCCGCGCCGCGGCGATCCGCCCCGCCAGCCGCACGTTGCCGCGCACCGCCGCCAGGTTGGCGTTCAGCGAGGCACCGTCGGTGTGCCGCACCAGGTAGTCCAGCAGAAACGGCGTGACCCCTTGGCCGGTGACCCCCGCTTCCTCGCACGCGCGCAACGCGGCCGCGAGCACCCGCGCGTGCAAGTCGGGGTCCAGCTGCTCCTCCTCGGGGACGGGGTTGGCGACGATCAGCGCAGAGCCGGGCGCGCCCAGCGCTTCCCGCGCCCGCATGACCTCCGCGACCTGCTGCGGGGAGTCCAGCCGCCACTCCACGGGATAGCCGGAGTCGGACAGATAGAAGCCGGGGAAACGGTCCGTCCCGTACCCGGCGACCGCGACCCCCAGCGTCTCCAGTCGCTGGAGCGTCGCGGGCACGTCCAGGATGGACTTCACGCCCGCGCACACCACGGTGATCGGTGTGCGTGCCAGCAGGCCGAGGTCGGCCGACTCGTCCTGGGTCGTCGTCCACTCCCGGTGCACCCCGCCGAGCCCGCCCGTCGCGAACACCTCCACCCCGGCCAGGGCCGCCAGCTGCGCCGTCGCCGACACGGTGGTCGCCCCGCTCACCCCCGCGGCCACCGCGAGCGGCAGATCCCGGTGACCCAGCTTGCGGATCCCGTCCTCGTTGGCGACCCGCTCCAACTGCTCCTTGTCCAGGCCGACGAGGGGCCGCCCGTCCAGTACGGCGATCGTCGCCGGTACGGCTCCCTGCCGCCGTACGACGTCCTCCAGCTCCAGCGCCACCTGCAGATTGCGCGGACGCGGCAACCCGTGCGCGATGATCGTGGACTCCAGAGCCACTACGGGTCGACGCGCGTCGATCGCCTCGCGCACCTCTTCGGACACCACCAGCACCACGGGCCTGCCTCCTGTCGTTCGGTCTTCCCTCATCTCTGGCGGGCGGCACGTCAGGTCAAACCCTTGCGGGCTGTGGAGGACGACACCAGCCTGGGGTGCATGAAGGACAGCTCGACACGTCTCGACCATGTCGTCCTCTGGGTCCGTGACCCGGTGGCATCGGCCGACTTCTACGAGAAGACCCTGGGCATGGAACCCGTGAGGCTCACCGACTTCGCCGCGGGGGCGGTGTCCTTCCCCTCCGTACGGCTCAACGACGAGACCATCTTCGACCTCATGCCGCTCACCATGGCGGACCACATGAAAATGGTCCCTGGCGCTGCCGAGAGCGCGGGACACCCCGTCAATCATGTTTGCCTGGCCCTGCCCGCCGACGATTTCGAGGCACTCCGCGCCCGCCTCGAGGAACGGTCCGTGCCGGTCTCGGACATCTCCCGAGAGTCCTTCGGCGCCCGCGGAACGGCCCGGCGCAGCTTTTACTTCCGCGACCCGGACGGGAACGTCTTCGAGGCGCGCCACTACGACTGACGCGGACCGACGCGCGAGGAGGGCCACACGCCACGCGTGTGTGGCCCCCTCCTGCGAGATGTCAGACCGCCCCTACGCCGGTCAGCGCTCCGTGCGGGTCGAGCACGTACTTACGACTGGCGCCCTGGCGGTCCGAGGACCAGCCCAGCCCCTCGGGCGCGGTCGTCCGTCCGCGCACCATGTGCTGGTCGCTGACGCAGATGGTCCGTCCTGGAGCTCAAGCGTCCGTCAGGGTCGACGGTCCTGACCTCCACAGCGCCTGGCTTGAGACACGCGACTGCCCTGTTTCCGCTCATGTCTGATCACCGTCCCTTCGGCTCCGATCCCTCGGATGCCAGTGGCTGGGCTGCCTGCCGCTGGGTGCCGGCCGTGCGTCAGAACAGCGGCTCAGGCAGCACGCCCTCCAGCGCGAGCAGCTTCCGCTTGGTCTCCAGACCGCCGCCGAACCCGCCGATGCCGCCGTCGCTCTCCACGACCCGATGACACGGCACGACGACCGGCAGCGGATTGGAGCCCATGGCCACCCCCACGGCCTGCGCGGCACCCGGCTGGCCGACCCGTCCGGCCAGATCGCCGTATCCGACGACCTGGCCGTACCGCACACCCGACGCCAGCTCGCGCAGCACCTGCCGGTTGAAGCCCGAGATCAGCGACCAGTCCAGGGACAGCTCGAAGTCGTGCCGATCGCCCGCGAAGTACGCCTCGACCTGGCGTATCGCCTCGGCCAGCAGTGCGGAGCCAGGCGCCTCGACGGCCTCGGTACCCAGCCGGGACGCGAGCCGCTCCAGCGCTTTGTCGCGGACCGGTTCGGTGGCGTGGAAGACCACGTTGACCAGGCCCTCGTCGGTCGCGGCCAGCAGCAGCGGCCCGATGTCCGTGCCGACGACGGTCCACACGACCCGCTGCTCGTCCTGTCCTTGGCTGTTCATGCGTCCACCGTACGAGCCGGCACTGACAACACCCGGCGGCCGGCGCGAACAGGCCGCTACTCGTGCAGCGCGTCCCGCACCACGTCCGGCGTGTTGGTGATGATGCCGTCGACGCCGTACCCGGCGACCAGCCGGGCGGCGTCCGCAGTGTCGACGGTCCAGGTGGAGACCTCGAGCGGCCTGCCGTGCGGACCCGTGAAGGCCTGGACCGCGGAGACGTACGCCCTGGAGACGGCGGTGTACGACGGGTTGATCTGGTCGGCGAAGACCGCGTACGCGTGCAGGTCCGCCACGGACGGCGTTCCGAGGAAGCCGGTCTTCACACCGGGCTTGAGATCGTGGACGGTCCGCAGACTGGCCGCGCTGAAGCTCTGTACGACCAGCCGGCTCCTGTGCTTCCGGTCGAGCCACCCCTCGTTGCTGAGGAGCTTGAGGGTCTCCTGTTCGATGCCCGGATACAGCTCCGGGTTCTTGAGTTCGAGGAGCAGATTCTGATGGTGAAGATCGACGCGGTGCACATACTGCTCGAGCGTCGGCACGCGCGCGCCCGCGTAGGCGGCGCCGAACCAGCTGCCCGCGTCCAGACGCGCGATTTCCGCGGCGGTGAAGTCCTTCACCTTCCAGGGCGCCCGACCGGGGAACACCTGCTCCACGTCGGTGGTGCGCTGGAGGCTGTCGTCGTGGAGGACGACGAGTTCGCCGTCCTTGGTGCGCTGGACGTCGTTCTCGACCCAGACGGCGCCGAGCCGTGCGGCGCTGTCGACGGCGGCCAGGGTGTTCTCGGGGGCGTAGGCGGAGGCGCCCCGGTGCGCGATGATCACGGGCGGTGTGCCGTCCTCGACGGCTCGGACGTCGGTTGCGGGAAGCAGGAGGGCGGCGGTCCCCAGGAGCGCGGTGGTCATGGCGGTCGCAGCGCGCGCGTGCATACGTACTCCTCGCGTCGAGCAATCACGTACAGCACAACTGTGACAGCACCGCGTCAACGGCAGTGGGGTACAGAATGGGCACATCCTGAACGGTCGTGTTCCAAGTCCGCTCACCGATGCCGCACAACTGCGGCAAGGGCGTGTTTCTTTGCCGGAGAATCGTTCGACCATTCCGGTGAGAGTCATACTCTCTGCCTCGACCCCGACCGCTCGTGCGGTGCTGGGAAGGGGCACATTTCAGGGAATTCCAGGACGTAAGAGGGCGGAAGGTAGCCGCGCATGCAAGGCACGGTCGACGGATTCAGCTACGGACTCGTCACACCGCTGGTGGCCTACCTCATGGCCTGCCTCGGTGGCGCCCTCGGCCTGCGTTGCACCACCAGATCCATGCTGGTCAACCGGTCTTGGCGACCCGGCTGGCTGGCCCTCGGCTCGGCGGCGATCGGCTCCGGCATCTGGACCATGCACTTCGTCGCGATGATGGGGTTCAAGGTCGAACAGGCACCCATCCACTACGACAGGGCCATCACCTTCGCGAGCCTGGGCGTCGCCGTCGTCATGGTGGGGATCGGGGTCTTCATCGTCGGCTACCGGGGCGCGACCGGAACACCTCTGATGACCGGCGGTGCCGTCACCGGCCTGGGCATCGCCTCGATGCACTACCTGGGAATGGCGGGGATGCGCCTGAACGGGCAGCTGGAGTACAACACCGTCACCGTCGCCATCTCCGTGGTCATAGCCGTCGTCGCCGCCACCGCCGCCCTCTGGGCAGCCGGGCAGGTCAGGGGATTCCTGTGGAGCGTGGGCGCGAGCCTGATCATGGGCCTCGCCGTCACGGGCATGCACTACACCGGCATGGCCGCCCTCAGCGTCCACGTGCACCGCACGTCCGCCCCCATCGCCGGTGACTCGCCCGCCTCCCTGCTCGCGCCGATGATGATCGGCCCGCTCGCCTTCCTGCTGATCGCGGGTGTCGTCGTGATGTTTGATCCGCTGATGGTCATGGGCAAGCCCGTGTGGTCGCCCGTCGAGAACAAACCCGGCGTCCCCGCGCGCGAACTCGTCCACCACCCGGCCGCCCGCCGTCCCTCGCTCCGCCCCCGCCGGAACCTGACCCACAGCGACTCCCGCACCCCGCAGAACCGCTGACCCACCGGCCCCTCCTCCACCCGAAGCCCCTGATCGGGCCGCGTTGTCAGTGGGGAGTCGTACGGTGGACTCCATGCGGCCCGTTTCCCACATCGAACGTACGGTGGCGCCCTTCGAGGTCGTCAGCCCCTACCAGCCCAGCGGCGATCAGCCGGCGGCCATCGCCGAGCTGGCCAAGCGCATCGAGGCAGGTGAGAAGGACGTCGTCCTGCTCGGCGCGACCGGCACCGGAAAGTCCGCCACCACCGCGTGGATGATCGAGAAGCTCCAGCGCCCCACCCTCGTGATGGCCCCGAACAAGACGCTGGCCGCCCAGCTGGCGAACGAGTTCCGCGAGCTGCTGCCGAACAACGCCGTCGAGTACTTCGTCTCGTACTACGACTACTACCAGCCCGAGGCCTACGTCCCGCAGTCGGACACCTACATCGAGAAGGACTCCTCGATCAACGAGGAGGTGGAGCGCCTGCGCCACTCCGCGACCAACTCGCTGCTCACCCGCCGGGACGTCATCGTGGTCGCCTCGGTCTCCTGCATCTACGGCCTCGGTACCCCGCAGGAGTACGTGGACCGCATGGTCGCGCTCAAGGTCGGCGACGAGATCGACCGCGACCAGCTGCTGCGCCGATTCGTCGACATCCAGTACACGCGCAACGACCTGGCCTTCACCCGGGGCACCTTCCGGGTGCGCGGCGACACCATCGAGATCTTCCCGGTCTACGAGGAACTCGCCGTCCGTATCGAGATGTTCGGCGACGAGATCGAGGCCCTGTCCACGCTCCACCCGCTCACCGGCGAGATCATCAGCGACGACGACCATCTGTACGTCTTCCCGGCCTCGCACTACGTCGCGGGACCCGAGCGCATGGAGCGGGCCGTCAACGACATCGAGAAGGAGCTCGGGGAGCGCCTGGCCGAGCTGGAGAAGCAGGGCAAGCTCCTGGAAGCTCAGCGTCTGAGGATGCGCACGACGTACGACCTCGAGATGCTCCGCCAGATCGGCTCCTGCTCGGGCGTCGAGAACTACTCGATGCACTTCGACGGCCGCTCGCCCGGTTCCCCGCCGAACACCCTGATCGACTACTTCCCGGACGACTTCCTGCTCGTCATCGACGAGTCGCACGTGACCGTGCCTCAGATTGGCGCGATGTACGAGGGCGACGCCTCCCGCAAGCGCACCCTCGTCGACCACGGCTTCCGCCTCCCCTCGGCTCTGGACAACCGCCCCCTCAAGTGGGAGGAGTTCACGGAGCGCATCGGCCAGACCGTCTATCTGTCGGCGACGCCCGGCAAGTACGAGCTCTCGCGCGCGGACGGCGCCGTGGAGCAGATCATCCGCCCCACCGGCCTGATCGACCCGGAGGTCGTCGTCAAGCCCACCGAGGGCCAGATCGACGACCTGGTGCACGAGATCCGCACCCGCACCGAGAAGGACGAGCGTGTCCTGGTCACCACGCTCACCAAGAAGATGGCCGAGGATCTCACCGACTACTTCCTGGAGCTCGGCATCCAGGTCCGCTATCTGCACAGCGACGTCGACACCCTGCGCCGCGTGGAGCTGCTGCGTGAGCTGCGTTCCGGCGAGTTCGACGTCCTCGTCGGCATCAACCTCCTGCGCGAGGGACTCGACCTGCCCGAGGTGTCCCTGGTGGCCATTCTCGACGCCGACAAGGAGGGCTTCCTGCGCTCCGGCACCTCCCTGATCCAGACCATCGGCCGCGCCGCGCGCAATGTATCCGGCCAGGTCCACATGTACGCCGACAAGATCACCCCGGCGATGGAGAAGGCCATCGAGGAGACCAACCGGCGCCGGGAGAAGCAGGTCGCCTACAACACGGAGCGGGGCATCGACCCCCAGCCGCTGCGCAAGAAGATCAACGACATCGTCGCTCAGATCGCCCGCGAGGACGTCGACACCGAGCAGCTGCTCGGCTCCGGCTACCGCAAGGGCAAGGACGGCAAGGCAGCGAAGGCCCCCGTGCCCTCTCTCGGCAAGGCGGCGGCCGGGACCAAGGCCGCCAAGGGCAAGGCCAAGGAAACCGTCCCGACCGACCGCCCCGCGGCCGAGCTCGCCGAGCAGATCGAGGAGATGACGGCACGCATGCGTGCCGCCGCCGCCGACCTCCAGTTCGAGATCGCGGCCCGGCTGCGCGACGAGGTCTCCGAGATGAAGAAGGAGCTCCGGCAGATGAAGGAGGCCGGCCTGGCCTGACCCCCATCGCGCTGTGTTGCAAGACCGACACAAAGTGCGCTCCGGGGTGCGTCACCGTCGGTGCCCCTGCGTAGGGTTCTGGACAACCGCGGGCACCGCGGTAACAGGGGGCAGCAGCGAGAGGGGTTCGGCGCGTGACCGTCAACATGACCAAGGGTCAGGCCATCAGTCTGCAGAAGAACGACGGAGGCAGCCTGACCGCGGTGCGCATGGGTCTCGGCTGGCAGGCGGCTCCGCGGCGCGGCCTGTTCGGCACGCGCACGCGGGAGGTCGACCTCGACGCCTCCGCCGTCCTGTTCGCGGACAAGCAGCCCGTCGACGTCGTCTTCTTCCGTCACCTGGTGAGCGACGACGGTTCGGTCAAGCACACCGGTGACAATCTCGTCGGCGGCGTCGGCCAGGGCGGGGACGACGAGGCGATCCTCGTCGACCTGGCCCGCGTCCCCGTTCACATCGACCAGATCGTCTTCACCGTGAACTCCTTCACGGGCCAGACCTTCCAGGAGGTGCAGAACGCCTTCTGCCGGCTGGTCGACGAGACCACCGGCGACGAACTGGCCCGCTACACGCTCGCCGGCGGCGGCGCCTACACCGCCCAGATCATGGCGAAGGTGCACCGGACGGGCCCGGGCTGGACCATGACGGCCCTCGGCACCCCGGCCAACGGCCGCACCTTCCAGGACCTGATGCCGTCGATCCTGCCGCACCTGTAACGGGCCCGCCGAGCGGCACCCGACCGACACCACGACACAGGGGGAGAAGGCGATGACGGCCGAGCTGGTGCGGGGGCAGAACCACCCGCTCTCCCAGGCCCGTCTCGAGATCCGGATCGCGGCCGGTACGCCGGTCGTGGCCGGAGCCACGCTCGGCGACGAGCACGGCACGGTGCACGGCGTCGAGTGGGTCGTCCACCCGGGAGCGCCCGCCCTGCCGGGTCTGGAGGTCTCCCGGCAGGCGGCCGCCGAACACCGCCTCGCGGTGGATCTCGGCGCCGTGCCCGAGGCCGTCCACCGGGTCCATGTGCTGCTCGCCCTGCCCTCGGCGGGCGGACCCGTGCGCTTCGGCGCCGTCGCCGCCCCCTTCGTCGCGGTCACGGGCCTCGACGGCACCGAGCTCGCCAGCTACACCATCACCGGTCTGGACGCCGAGTCGGCGGTCGTCGCGCTGGAGCTCTACCGACGCCAGGGCGCCTGGAAGGTACGCGCCGTCGGCCAGGGCTACGCGGGCGGTCTCACCGAACTCCTCACCGACCAGGGCCTTCCCTGGGCCCGCCAGCTCGCGAACACCATCCATGAGGCGGTGGCCCAGGGCCTGGCCCGAGCGGTGACGCCCCCGGCCCGCACGGCGGACGGCGACCGTGCCCGGCAGACGACCACACCGGCACCGGGCCCCGACCAGGGCTCCTCCGCGACCCAGGGCGCCGCCGGTGCCGTACCCCCGCAGCCGCTGTCTCCGTACGGCACACAGCCACCGGGCACACTGCCGCAGCCGACGACCCCGAGCGGCGGCCCGGCCTCCGGCACATCGCAGCCCGCCTCTCCCTACGGCGCGCAGGGCGCCCCGGCGACCGGCGGGCCGCAGCCCGGACACACCCAGGTGCCCGCGGACGCGTCCGCGGCTCAGCCTCCCGCGCCCACCGGTGGCGGCCCGATCGACTACAGCCACCCCCGACGGCAGAACGCCGCCCCGCCCCCGCCTCCGCCCGCCGTGCCCCCGGTTCAGCCGGGGCAGCCCGCGCGGCCCGTTGCAGGGGACGCGACCGGCTGGTCGATGGACGAGCGGCTCTACAACCAGGTGTGGGGCATGTTCGAGGACCTGGCCCGCTCCACGGCCGCGTACCGCAGCGCCGTCGACTTCGCCGACTCGCGCAGGGAGCAGGAGCTCGACGCGGCCCTCGCCGACCCGCGCAGCCGGATCGGCGGGCAGGGCGACGCCGCACGTGAGGCGGCCCGCGCCAAGTATGCCCAGCTGGTCGAACAGGCCCGCGCGGCCTACGACCGGGATCTCGGCCAGCTCACGGCCGAGTCCGAAGTGGTCGAACCCGCCCTGCCCCTGGCGTACGCCCGCTGGGACAACTCCGCCTGGCATGACTACCGCGTGCCGTTCGAGGCGCCCATGGCCGTGCGCCTGGGCGATCTGCATCTGCCCGAGTGCGCCGAGCTGCGTATCCCGATGCTGGTCCGGCTGCCGCTGGAGCGCGGCCTGTGGATCGACAGCGGAGCCACCGGATCCCTCGACGGCTCGTTCCTCGACTCCCACGAACTGCACCGCCTCGCCATGGACACGGCCGTGGCGCTCGCGGCCCGGCTCCTCGCCGTCCACCCCGCCGGGGACTACACCGTGCACGTCATCGACCCGGCCGGGTCGGGAGCGCAGTCACTCGCCCCGCTGGTGTGGGCGGGCGTGCTCGCGGCCCCGCCCGCCGTCGGCGCCGCGGGCGTGGCGGACGTCCTGGCCCGCCTCACCGAGCGCGTCGACCTCGTGCAGATGGCGGTGCGCGGCGGCGCGGCCGACGCCCTCCCGCCCGGCCTCGACACCTCCGAGCAACTCCTGATCGTCAACGACTTCCCGCACGGCTTCGACGACCGGGCCGTCACCCAGCTGCGCTACCTCGCGGACGAGGGACCGTCCGTCGGCGTCCACCTCATGATGGTCGCGGACCGTGAGGAGGCCTCCGCCTACGGCCCCCTCCTCGACCCCCTGTGGCGCTCCCTCATGCGACTGACCCCGGTGCCCGACGACCACCTTGCCGACCCGTGGGTCGGGCATGCCTGGACCTACGAGCCCGCGCTCGTCCCACCCGGCAGCCAGGTCGTCCAACAGGTCCTGAACCAGGTCGCGGCGGCTCGTACCAAGTACCCGTAAAGTGCCTCCCACCTGGTATTTTGACCTTCCTTTTGCCAATCGCTTTACCTTTCCTTGGTGATTGGGGTACGGTTGGTGGCACGGAGGGGAGTACTCCCTGTCGATGCGGCGTACCCGTCAATACGGATCAGGCCTGATCCCGGGGCGTCGGCCCACCGTGGGTGGAAGAGACCTCCGGCAGCGCGACGACGCTGGTTACTTGCCGTTACGTATTGCCGGAGGAACTGTGGATGTTTCCGTGACCCTGTGGGTCCTGACGATCGTGGGCCTCGCCGCCCTCATCGCGGTCGACTTCTTCATCGGCCGCAAGCCGCACGACGTGTCCATCAAGGAAGCGGGCATCTGGACCGTTGTCTGGATCGCCCTGGCCGGCCTCTTCGGGCTCGGTCTGCTCGTCTTCGGCGGCGGCCAGGCCGGCGGAGAGTTCTTCGCGGGCTTCATCACCGAGAAGTCCCTGAGCGTGGACAACCTCTTCGTCTTCGTCCTGATCATGGCGAAGTTCGCGGTGCCCTCGCAGTACCAGCAGCGGGTGCTTCTCGTCGGTGTCCTCATAGCCCTGGTACTGCGCGCGATCTTCATCGCGGCCGGTGCCGCGATCATCGCCAGCTTCGCCTGGGTGTTCTACATCTTCGGCGCCTTCCTCATCTGGACCGCCTGGAAGCTCATCCAGGAGGCCCGGGCGGACGAGGAGGAAGAGGAGTTCGAGGAGAACAAGCTGCTCAAGGCCGCCGAGCGCAGGTTCGGCGTGGCCGACCGCTACCACGGCACCAAGCTGTGGATCGTGGAGAACGGCAAGCGGGTCATGACCCCGATGCTCGTCGTGATGCTCGCGATCGGCTCCACCGACGTGCTCTTCGCGCTCGACTCGATCCCCGCGATCTTCGGCCTGACCCAGGACCCGTACATCGTCTTCACGGCCAACGCGTTCGCCCTGATGGGTCTGCGGCAGCTGTACTTCCTCATCGGCGGTCTGCTGAAGAAGCTGGTCCACCTGAGCTACGGCCTGTCGATCATCCTGGGCTTCATCGGCGTCAAGCTGGTGCTGCACGCCCTGCACGAGTCCGGGGTCCACGTCCCCGAGATCAGCATTCCGGTCTCGCTCGGCGTGATCTGCGCGGTCCTGATCGTCACCACGATCACCAGTCTGATGGCCACCAGGAAGCAGGCGGCGGCCGAGGCGGCGCAGGCGGAGGGCGAAGGCGCTCCGAAGGACAGCATCGAGGCCTGACCACCGCAGACGTAGAAGAATCAGCACCGGGAGCGGAGCACGGCGAATTGCCGGGTATCGCTCCCGGTGCTTGTTTGGTTCCAGCGCGTTCCCCGGCCCGGGGGCGCCGTGGCCGGCTGGAGACACTCATGAAGTTCGTGCAGATCATCGGCTTCGAGACCGAGCGCATGGAAGAGATGCAGCAGCTGCTGCAGGAGGCGGGGCAGCGCAACGCGGGCAGGACGGGCGGCCCGACCCACCGCATGCTCCTGAAGGACCGGGACAAGCCCAACCACTATCTGGCGCTGATCGAGTTCGACTCGTACGACGAGGCCATGCGCAACAGTGACGACCCCGAGACGAGCAAACTCGCGGAGCAGCTGGGCGCCCTGAGCATCGGAGAGCGCGTCTACACCAACTGTGACGTCCTGGAGTCCGGCGACATCAAGTAGCCCAGGCACGGTGCGGAGCCGGTCGGCCTCTGCGACGATCGCTGCATGATCGCTCGGCTCCCGACGCCCACCACGAGTTGGACGTCCGCCGTGCCGGTGCTCGCGGTCGTCCTGCTGGTGTTCACGTGGGGACGCGATCTGCCCGGCGCGGTCGTCGTGCTCGTGACCCTGGTCCTCGCGGGGGCCGTGCTGGCCCCCGTGCACCACGCCGAGGGTGATCGCCCACCGGGTCGGTGAACCGTTCGGCTCCCTCGTCCTCGCGTCGCCGTCACGATCATCGAGGTCGCCCTGATCGTCATCCTGATGGTGGACGGCGGCGACAAGGGCTCGACCCGGGCCAGGGACACGGTCTTCGCGGCCATGATGATCACCCTGCAACGGCATTGTCGGCATCAGCCTCCTCGTGGCCGCACTGCGCCAGGGCACCGCGGTCTTCAACCCCGAGGGCACCGGCGCCGCCCTCGCCACGGTCGCCACCCTGGCCACGCTGAGCCTGGTGCTGCCGACGTTCACGACGAGCAAACCGGGCCCGGAGTTCTCCGCCACCCAGCTGACGTTCGCCGCGCTGTCCTCGCTGATCCTGTACGGGCTGTTCGTGGCGACCCAGACCGTACGGCACCGCGACTACTTCCTCCCGATGACGAAGAAGTCGTAGAACTCGATGGCCGTCCCGGCGAGCGAGGCGGCCGCGAGCCGCGGCATGGAGGGCGCCTTTACCGTGCGTACGTCGTGCATGCCGCATCAACTACCCACGGTGATCAGCGGTTACGGGGGCGCGTGAGCGCGCTCGGGCGTGATCAGTACGTGACGGTGATGCGCCGGGCGGGACCGTCGACTCGGACGAGACCGCCGTAGGGGATGACGAGTTGTGGATCGGTGTGTCCGTAGTCCACGTCGAAGACGATGGTGGTGTGCGGGGCATATACGCGCATGGCCTGCAGTACCGCCTCGCGCTGGTCGGCGGCGTAACGATCCGCCTCCTCGGGGCTGTTGGGGCGGTCGAAGGCCCACGTCTTGGGACGGCCCCAGAGCAGTGCGGAGAAGCGCTGGAGGAGTCCGCGCTCGCCCATGTTGCGCAGGGTGCGGAAGACCTCGACGTCGCTCGGCATTTCCTCCGAGGTCTCCAGGAGCAGCACTCCGCCGTCGTACTGACTCAGATCACGCGCGATCTCGCGGTCGGCCATGAGCAGCCAGCCCACGATCTCCAGACAGCCGCCCCAAGCCCGGCCCTCCACCGTCCGGTCGGCGTTCACCCAGGTCCAACCGTTGCCGGGACGGGTCTGCGGTTCGGAGTCGAAGGTGGCGGGGTCCGCCCAGTCACGGTCGACGTCCCGCCAGCGGGCAGCGGGAGTCAGTTCGTACTCGCCCGAGGTGAACAGGGCCGCCCGCAGGGAGTCGGCGGTCAGCGCGCTCATGGCCACCGGCCGTCCGAGCGCGGTCATCACGGTCGCGCCGTGGTAGCCGACGATGCCGGTGCCGTACAGGAACGCGAGCAGGTTGGTGTTGTCGCTCATCCCGAAGAACGGCTTCGGATTCGCCCGGATCAACTCCCGGTCCAGGAACGGCAACACGGTGATCTGGTCATCACCGCCGATGGACGCCATGACCGCCTTGACGTCCGGGTCGGCGAAGGCGGCGTGGATGTCGTCGGCGCGCTCCTGGGGCGTCGAGCCCATCCTGCGGGTCGACGGATACTCGACCGGCTCCAGCCCGTACTCCTTGCGCAGCCGCTCGAGCCCCAACTCGTAGGGGCGCGGGAAGAGCCCCGGCAGACCGGCGCCGGGGGAGATGACGGCTATGCGGTCGCCCGGTACGGGCTTGGGCGGGTACGAGATCGTCGTCATGCCCGGAGGGTACGGGCCGCACCGCGCGTGGCGCACCGTGATAAACCGGGTCCCAGCAGCCCGCCTTCACCGACCGGAGGAACCGTGCCCCGCACCCTGGCCAACGCCCCGATCATGATTCTCAACGGCCCCAACCTGAACCTGCTGGGTCAGCGTCAGCCGGAGATCTACGGCAAGGACACCCTGGCCGACGTCGAGGCCCTGTGCGCCAAGGCGGCCGCCGCGCACGGCGGCACGGTGGACTTCCGGCAGTCGAACCACGAGGGCGAGCTGGTCGACTGGATCCACGAGGCGAGGCTCCAGCACTGCGGGATCGTCATCAACCCCGGTGCCTACTCGCACACGTCGGTCGCCATTCTGGACGCCCTCAACACCTGTGACGGGCTGCCGGTACTGGAGGTGCACATCTCCAACATCCACCGGCGCGAGTCCTTCCGGCACCACTCCTACGTCTCGTTGCGCGCGGACGGAGTCATCGCCGGCTGCGGAGTGCAGGGGTACGTCTTCGGCGTGGAGCGCGTCGCGGCGCTGGCGGGGCCGGCCCAGGCCGACGTGTAAGGACCGATGCCCTGGACGCACGGTCCTTACCGCCGCTTCGCCACCGCTACAGTCGCCCCGCCTCCACGATCCGCTTCAGAAAGCGCTGCGTGCGCTCCTGCTGCGGGTCGCCGAAGATCTGCCCCGCGGTCCCGCGCTCGAGCACCACACCCGAGTCCAGAAAACAGACCTGGTCGGCGACCTCGCGCGCGAAGCCCATCTCGTGCGTGGCCAGCACCATGGTCATGCCGTCGCCCTTCAGGTCGCGCACGACGTTCAGGACCTCGCCCACCAGCTCCGGGTCGAGGGCCGCGGTGATCTCGTCGAACAGCAGCAGCCGGGGGCGTACGGCGAGCGCGCGCACGATCGCCACACGCTGCTGCTGACCGCCGCTGAGCCGGTCGGGGTACTCGCCGGCCTTGTCGCCGAGCCCGAGCCGCTCCAGGAGCTCGCGGGCGTGTTCCTCGGCCTGCGCGCGGGTCGCTCCGTGCACCCGGCGCGGGGCCAGCGTGATGTTCTCCAGCACCGTCATGTGCGGAAAGAGGTTGTACGCCTGGAAGACCACGCCGATACGGCGCCGTACCGCGTCCTGGTCGACGCGCGGATCGGTGATCTCCTCGCCGTCCAGCCAGATGGCCCCGTCGTCGATCTCCTCCAGGAGGTTGGCGCAGCGCAGCAGGGTCGACTTGCCGGAGCCGGAGGCGCCGATCAGGGCGGTCACCGTGTGCGGGGCGACCTCCAGGTCGACGTCCCGCAGCACGACCGAGTCGCCGAAGGTCTTGCGGACGGACTCCATCCGCAGCACCGGTGCCTCGCTCATGTGGTCCCTCCCTGGGCCCGCTGACGGTCCATCCGTGCCGTCACCCAGTCCGTGAAGCGGGTCATCGGGATGGTCAGCGCCACGAACACCAGGCCCGCGACGATGTACGGCGTGTAGTTGAGGCTGCGGCCGACGATGATGTCGGCGGCCCGTACGGCGTCGATCGCGCCGCCGATCGACACGAGACCGGTGTCCTTCTGGAGGGACACCAGGTCGTTCAGCAGGGGCGGCACCTGGCGGCGCACGGCCTGCGGCAGCACCACATGACGCAGCGCCTGCCGGTTGGAGAGACCGAGCGAGCGGGCGGCGGCGCGCTGCGAGGGGTGCACGGACTCGATGCCGGCGCGGAACACCTCGGCCACGTACGCCGAATACGTCAGCGTGAGGGCCGTACCGCCCAGCAGCACCGGGTCGACCGTCACGCCCTGGAGCCGCAGCGCCGGGACGCCCAGGACGACGATCATGAGGTTGATGATGAGCGGAAGCCCGCGGAAGAAGTCCGTGTAGGCGGCGGCCAGGAAACGCAGAGGAAAGAACACCGGGCCGCGCAGCGTGCGGGCGATGGCGATCAGCATGCCGAGCACCAGCACGGCGACACCGCAGATCAGTAGCAGCCGGACGTTCAGCCACAGTCCTTCGAGGACCTTCGGGAACGCCTCGCGCGCGTACTGCCCGTTGAAGAACGTCTCCTTGGTGCGCGGCCAGCCGGGCGCGCTGACGACGACCAGATAGAGGACGACGGCGGTGACCAGGGTGGAGACCGCGGCGATCGCCGACGCGCGGCGGGCGCGGGCACGCTTGAGACGCTCCCGCTCGATCCGCCGCTGCGACGGTGTGTACGAATCGCCCGCCTCCGGTGTCCCGGCGCCGGACTCGTCCTTCGTGAGCGTCACTTGAGCACCGGGGCGTCGACGGCGTCCGACAGCCACTCCTGCTCCAGCTCGGCGAGCGTGCCGTCCTTGCGCAGGGCGTCCACGGCGGCCGTCACGCAGGAGGTGAGCGCGCTGCCCTTGTCGAGGACGAGCCCGAACTGCTCCGGCGTGCCGGCCTGGTTCTCGAACTGCCCGACGATCGTGCCGTCCGTCACCTCGGCCGCCGTGATGTAGAAGGCGGTCGGCAGATCGACGACGATGGCGTCCACCTGGCCGTTCTGCAGCGCCGACTTGGCCTGGTCGTTCTTGGCGTACGCGGCGGCCTCCCGCGTCGGCTTCACCACGTCCTCGATGTAGTTGAGGCTGGTCGTGCCGACCTGGGCGCCCAGCTTGAGGCCCTTCAGGTCCGCGATGCTCTTCGCCTTGGCGGCCTTGGTGCCCTTGAGCGCGATGACGGCCTGCCGCACGTCGTAGTAGCCGGACGAGAAGTCCACGGCCTTCTTGCGCTCGGCGCTGATCGACACCTGGTTGATGTCGAAGTCGAAGGTCTTCTCACCCGGTGCGAACGCCTTGTTGAAGGGGACGCTCTGCCAGACGACAGCGCTCTTGTCATAGCCGAGTTGCTTGGCCACGGCGTAGGCGACGGCCGACTCGAAGCCCTTGCCGCTCGCGGGCTTGTCGTCCTTGAACCACGGCTCGTACGCGGGCTCGTCGGTCGCGACGGTCAGCTTTCCGGAGCTCTTGGTGGCCAACTTGCCCTTGGCGCAGGTGGTTCCGGTCGACCCCGAGGCTTTGGCGTTCGCGTCGTCCTCCGACTGCGGAGCACAGCCGACGGCGGTGGCGAGCAGGGCTATGGATGCCGCGACGGCGGCGCGGCGCAGTGCGCGGGGGGCAAGGTGCATGGCGGGAGAGTGACAGTCCACTGTCCCGTTTGTCGAGGTCACAGCGGCAGTTGTCCGCATATTGGGAACGTGTGTTGCATTCTTGTGAACGCTTTTCGGACAAGGCGCCTGGGCCGCCGGTCGAGGGCGGGGATGAGGAGACCGGCGGCCCGTACCGCGCAGGAGCCGTCATCCTGTGCGGGGCTGCTCCCAGTTGACTGCGCAACCATGTGCGCCGGGAGCGCGTGCGTGGCGCCGGCGTGTGTGAAGAGTTCACACGGGGCGCGTGCGAAGGGTATGCGCGGGGCGCGTACCCCGGGGTTCACCACCCCCGCGCGCGCCACTCCGGCAATTGCGGCCGCTCCGCGCCCAGCGACGTGTCGTTCCCGTGTCCCGGGTACACCCACGTCTCGTCCGGGAGCGCGTCGAAGATCTTCGTCTCGACGTCGTGGATCAGGCTGGCGAACGCCTCGGGATCCTTACGGGTGTTGCCCACACCTCCCGGGAACAGACAGTCCCCGGTGAACACATGGGGATGCCCGTGGGGGTCGTCGTAGACGAGGGCGATCGAGCCCGGTGTGTGCCCGACCAGGTGGCGCGCGGTCAGCTCCACACGCCCCACGCGGATGACGTCGCCGTCGTCGACCAGGACGTCAGTGGGCACGGGGATGCCTTCGGCGTCGTCCCGGCCGGCGTACGTACGCGCGCGCGTGGCCGCGACGACCGCGGCGAGCGCCTGCCAGTGGTCGCCGTGCTGATGCGTGGTGACGACGGATGCGATGCCGTCGTCGCCGATCATGCCCAGCAGGGTGTCCGCGTCGTTGGCCGCGTCGATCAGCAGTTGCTCGTCGGTGGCCCGGCAGCGCAGCAGATAGGCGTTGTTGTCCATCGGGCCGACCGCGATCTTGGTGATCATCAGGTCCTTGAGCTCGTGCACGTCGGCGGGCCCGCCGACCGTCACCTGTCCGCTGTACGTCATGACGGTCAGCCTATAGCGGGGGCAGCGAGGGGAGGGTGCCGCCGTGGACCGTCAGGGCCGAGCCGTCGCGGCGGCCGGCCAGCCAGCCGAGCAGGTCGGCCCGGCGCCCTGTGACGACGAGCGCGATGTCCCCGTGGCCGCCCGTCGGGAGCCGGTGGCCGTCGGCCTCCTCGATCATGAGGGAAGGCACCTCGGGGTGGCCCAGGAAACGCTCCGCGAGGAAGGTGATCTCGCGCTGGACGAAGTCCTCCGGAAGATCCTCCAGCTCGTAGCCGATCCCGAGGTCCACGTGGTGCAGCTCCACCTCGGCCCACCGCCGGAACGGCACCCGGGACGCCGAGTCGGTGACCCCGTTGCGGAGCTCGACCGTGCGCGACCAGTCGGCCGGTGCGGCCCCCACCTCCTGGAAGCGCTCGGCACTCTCGCGGAGGTCGGCGAGCTGGACGTCGAGGGGGCGCGGGGCGTCGCGCTCGATGTCGGCGTCACGCGCTTTCGCGGAGGGGTACATGGGCTGTCCCCGCAGAACGTTCACGAGGGCGTCGGCATTGCGGGACAGGTGCGCGAGGACATGGCCGCGGCTCCAGCCGGGCAGCCGTGACGACTCGGTCACGGACGCGTTGTCCAACGTGGCGGCTGCGGTCAGGAGCCGCTCGGTCGCACCACGTACAGACACCAGGTCATGAGCGTGATCAATCATGCTGCTGACCCTAGCCCCGCCACCCCTTTGGGTGAAGGTGGTGAAGCAGTGCCGTAAATCGAAAGCGCGTGCTATATGGTCGGGTGCGGCGTCGGGCATGCTGGATGGTCGGGGATTGTTATGCCTCCGGGGAATCCGACCGGCGTTGTCAGTGGCTCCCCCTAGTCTGAGAAAGCACGGGGGCCCCGCCCCTGTCACTCCTCTCAAGCCAAGAAAGGTGCGGACCGGCGTGGCCGACCGTCTCATCGTCCGTGGCGCGCGCGAGCACAACCTGAAGAACGTCTCGCTCGACCTGCCTCGCGACTCGCTCATCGTCTTCACGGGCCTGTCCGGGTCGGGCAAGTCCTCCCTGGCCTTCGACACCATCTTCGCCGAGGGCCAGCGTCGCTACGTGGAGTCGCTCTCCTCGTACGCCCGCCAGTTCCTCGGCCAGATGGACAAGCCCGACGTCGACTTCATCGAGGGCCTCTCGCCCGCGGTCTCCATCGACCAGAAGTCGACCTCGCGCAACCCGCGCTCGACGGTCGGCACCATCACCGAGGTCTACGACTACCTGCGCCTGCTCTTCGCGCGCATCGGCAAGCCGCACTGTCCCGAGTGCGGCCGCCCGATCTCGCGCCAGTCGCCGCAGGCCATCGTCGACCGGGTCCTGGAGCTGCCGGAGGGGAGCCGCTTCCAGGTGCTCTCGCCGCTGGTGCGGGAGCGCAAGGGAGAGTTCGTCGATCTCTTCGCCGATCTCCAGACCAAGGGTTACAGCCGTGCGCGCGTGGACGGCGAGACCATTCAGCTCTCCAACCCGCCCACGCTGAAGAAGCAGGAGAAGCACACCATCGAGGTGGTCATCGACCGCCTCACGGTGAAGGAGTCCGCCAAGCGCCGTCTCACCGACTCGGTGGAGACCGCCCTCGGCCTCGCCGGCGGCATGGTCGTGCTCGACTTCGTCGACCTCCCCGAGGACGACCCCGAGCGCGAGCGCATGTTCTCGGAGCACCTGTACTGCACCTACGACGACCTGTCCTTCGAGGAGCTGGAGCCCCGTTCCTTCTCCTTCAACTCGCCCTTCGGCGCCTGCCCCGACTGCTCCGGCATCGGCACGCGCATGGAGGTCGACCCGGAGCTGATCGTCCCCGACGAGGACAAGTCCCTCGACGAGGGCGCCATCCACCCCTGGTCGCACGGCCACACCAAGGACTACTTCGGCCGTCTGATCGGCGCTCTCGCGGACGCGCTGGGCTTCCGGACGGACATCCCCTTCGCCGGGCTGCCCCAGCGCGCCAAGAAGGCCCTGCTCTACGGTCACAAGACGCAGATCGAGGTCCGCTACCGCAACCGGTACGGCCGCGAGCGGGTCTACACGACCCCCTTCGAAGGTGCCGTTCCCTTCGTCAAGCGCCGGCACAGCGAGTCCGAGAGCGACGCCAGCCGCGAGCGCTTCGAGGGCTACATGCGCGAGGTGCCCTGCCCCACCTGTGAGGGCACCCGCCTCAAGCCGCTCGTCCTCGCGGTCACCGTCATGGGGAAGTCGATCGCCGAGGTCTCCGGCATGTCCATCAGCGACTGCGCGGACTTCCTGGGTGAGCTGAAGCTCAGCGCCCGTGACAAGAAGATCGCCGAGCGGGTCCTCAAGGAGGTCAACGAGCGGCTGAAGTTCCTGGTCGACGTCGGCCTGGACTACCTCTCGCTGAACCGCGCGGCCGGCACCCTCTCCGGCGGCGAGGCCCAGCGCATCCGTCTGGCCACCCAGATCGGCTCCGGACTCGTCGGCGTCCTGTACGTCCTCGACGAGCCGTCCATCGGCCTGCACCAGCGCGACAACCACCGGCTGATCGAGACCCTGGTCCGGCTGCGCGACATGGGCAACACGCTCATCGTCGTCGAGCACGACGAGGACACCATCAAGGTCGCCGACTGGATCGTCGACATCGGCCCCGGCGCGGGTGAGCACGGCGGCAAGGTCGTGCACAGCGGCTCCCTGAAGGAGCTGCTCGCCAACGCCGAGTCGGAGACCGGCCAGTACCTGTCGGGCAAGAAGGCCATCCCGCTGCCCCACATCCGCCGCCCCCTCGACCCGTCCCGGCAGCTCACGGTGCACGGAGCCCGCGAGAACAACCTCCAGGACATCGATGTGTCCTTCCCGCTGGGCGTGTTCACCGCGGTCACCGGTGTCTCCGGCTCCGGCAAGTCGACCCTGGTCAACGACATCCTGTACACGCACCTGGCGCGCGAGCTCAACGGCGCGCGGAGCGTCCCGGGCCGGCACACGCGCGTGGACGGTGACGACCTCGTCGACAAGGTCGTGCACGTCGACCAGTCGCCCATCGGCCGCACCCCGCGGTCCAACCCGGCGACGTACACCGGCGTCTTCGACCACGTCCGCAAGCTGTTCGCCGAGACCACCGAGGCGAAGGTCCGCGGCTACATGCCCGGCCGCTTCTCCTTCAACGTCAAGGGCGGCCGCTGCGAGAACTGTGCGGGCGACGGCACTATCAAGATCGAGATGAACTTCCTCCCGGACGTCTACGTCCCGTGCGAGGTCTGCCACGGCGCCCGCTACAACCGGGAGACCCTGGAGGTCCACTACAAGGGCAAGTCCATCGCCGACGTCCTGAACATGCCGATCGAGGAGGCGACGGAGTTCTTCGAGGCCGTCCCCGCGATCGCCCGCCACCTCAACACCCTCAAGGACGTCGGTCTCGGTTACGTCCGTCTCGGCCAGGCCGCGACCACCCTGTCCGGTGGCGAGGCCCAGCGCGTGAAGCTCGCCAGCGAGCTCCAGAAGCGGTCCACCGGCCGTACGGTCTACGTCCTGGACGAGCCGACCACCGGTCTGCACTTCGAGGACATCAGCAAGCTGCTGAAGGTCCTGTCCGGGCTGGTCGACAAGGGCAACACCGTCATCGTCATCGAGCACAACCTCGATGTGATCAAGACGGCCGACTGGGTCGTCGACATGGGCCCCGAGGGCGGCGCGGGCGGCGGACTCGTCGTCGCCGAGGGCACCCCGGAGGAGGTCGCCGGAGTCCCGGCCAGCCACACCGGCAAGTTCCTCAGGGAGATCCTCGGCGCCGACCGGATCAGCGACGGAGCCTCCGTGAAGGCCCCGCGCAAGGCACCGGCCAGGAAGACGGCCGCGGCGAAGAAGACGGTCGCCGCCGAGTCGACGCCGAAGAAGACGGCGACGGCCAGGACGACGACAACCAAGAAGGCCGCGCCCGCCAAGAAGGCCACCCGGGCCCGCAAGGCCTGAGACGCCGGGGCGGCGAGCCGAACACATCCGGTGAAAACACGCGACGAGCGGTGCCCCGCGGGAACTCCCCGCGGGGCACCGCTCGCTCCGTCGTCAGCCCCCTGGGTCGACGTGCCGCCCCGTGCGGACGGATACCGGTCTCGTCAGTGCCTACAGTCCACCCAGTTCGGACGCGTACGGCGGCTGCGCCCCCGCCCGTGAGCAGGTGATCGCGGCCGCGCGTGCCGCGAATCGCAGCAGCCGGGTCCAGTCCTCGACGCCCAGGCCCGCGAGCGCCGCCGGGGACAGCGCGTCGAGGGTGCCCAGACCGTGCAGCAGGGCCGCGTTCACGGTGTCGCCGGCGCCGATGGTGTCCACGACGTCGACCTTCTCGCCCGGCACGGCAAGCGCCGCCCCGTCCCGGGTGAACACGGTCAGCCCGTCACCGCCATGGGTGACCACGACGGCCGAGGGTCCCGAGGCCAGCCACTCGCGCGGGGTGCCGCCCAGCCACAGCGCGTCCTCCTCGGAGAGTTTGAGCAGCGACACCGACGGCAGCCAGCTCTTGAACCGAGCCCGGTAGGCGTCCGCGTCGGGGATCAGCCCGGCCCGGATGTTCGGGTCGAGCGCGGTGAACACACCCTGCGCGGCCGCGGTCCGCAGCAGCTCCTCGTATGCGCTCGCCCCCGGCTCAAGGACCAGCGAGCAGGTCCCGAAGGACACCGCGCGCGTGTCGGTGGGGAGTGAGGCGGGGGCGGCGAACAGACGGTCGGCGGTGCCGTCGACGTAGAAGGAGTAGGCGGCCGAGCCGTTGGTGTCGATCGTGGCGACGGCGAGCGTGGTGGGTTCCGTACCGCGCTGCACGGGGGACACGTCCACCCCCGCCTCCCGCAGCCCGTCGAGCAGGGCCTCGCCGAAGGCGTCGAGCGAGGTGCGGGAGCAGAAGGCAGTGGGGGAGCCGAGCCGGCCGAGGGCCACGGCGGTGTTGTAGGGGCCGCCGCCGAGCGCCGGCGTGAGGCTCGCGAGGGCGCCTCTGCCCTGCGGTACCAGGTCGATCAGGGCCTCACCGGCGACGACGATCACGAGACGTTTCCTTTCTCGAACTGCGAGGGCTGCGAGGGCTGGGAAGGCTGAGAGAACTGCGAGGGCTGCGAGGGCTGCGAGGGCTGCCCCCGCTCCCCGGAGTCGGGGCAGCCGCATGACGTGCGGTGGACGAACGTGCAGTCGAGGCGCACGGTCCGGGCGGGCCGGTCCGGCGCGGCGAGGCGGTCCAGGAGCACACGGACCGCCTGTGCGCCGATCTCCCTGCTGGGCTGGGCGATCGCGGTGAGCCGGGGCGAGAACAGGTCGGCCCAGGCGAAGTCGTCGAAGCAGCACAGGGCGAGGTCGTCCGGTACCGACAGACCGCGGTCGCGCAGGGCGCGCAGGGTGCCGATGGTCATGGCGTTGTTGGCGGTGACGAGGGCGGTGGGCGGTGCGGCGAGGGAGAGCAGGGTGGCTGTGGCCCGTTCGGCTCCGGCCGACTCGGAGTCGCCGTGGACGACGAGGTCGTCGTCGTAGGGGAGACGGGCGGTGGTGAGGCCCTGGCGGTATCCGGTGATCCGTTCGGCGGTGGTGCTCAGTCCGGGCAGGCCCGCCACCAGGCCGATGCGCCGGTGGCCGCGTCCGGCGAGATGGGTGACCAGCCGGGCCGTCGGCCCCGTGTTCTCGGCGCAGACCTGGTCGAAGCGCTGCGGGCCGTCCGCCGGGGCCTCGACCCCACCGCCGGCCACGCCTTCGATCACTCCGTCGATCACGCGGTCGAGGAACACCGTCGGGACCCGGTGGCGCCCAAGGTAGGAGACCAATTCGCGCGGGTCCGCCGAGGGCGCGACGATCATGCCGTCCACACGCCTCTCGTGCAGCAGCTGGACGACCTTGCACTCGTGGTCGGGATCGTCGTGCGGATCGGCGATGAGCAGGCTGTAGCCGTGTTCCAGCGCACCCGCCTCGACGCCCTGGAGGATCTCCGTGAAGTACGGGTTGCTGATCGCCGACACCGCGAGCCCGATGGAGTGGGTGCGGGAGGTCACCAGGGAGCGGGCGAGGGTGTTGGGCGTGTAGCCGAGCTCGTCGACGGCGTCCAGCACGGCCTGGCGGGTGTGGGGCAGGACCGGCCGGGTGCCGTTGAGGACGTGCGAGACGGTCGCCACGGACACCCCCGCGCTGCGTGCCACGTCGGCCATGGTCGGCATCGGGTTCCCCTCCCGGAAGGACGCCCACAGGGCACCAGAACGGCGGCCCATGGCCCGGAAGGTATCCCATTCAGCGGCGCACGTAAACGCTTGCGCAAGCGTTTACGTGCCGTCACCGAGCGGACGGCACACCGCTCACTCCCAGTCCCACCCGATCCCCACGGCCCCCGAGCGCACCCGCGGCTCGACGAGGTGCACCGAGTGGTGGTGGCCGGTGAGGGCCAGCTCCTGGCGGCCGCTGCGGGGGGCCGCGGGGGAGTGCTGGGCGAAGCGGTGGCAGCGCAGGGGCAGGGCGTTCTCGTCGAACCGGACCTGGAGCGCGTACTGACCGCCCGGTGAGCCGAAGCCGCGGACGTACTCGCGGGACACTCCGGCCGTGCCGTCCTCGACGCAGTAGCGGAACAGGAAGGTGTCGCCCGCGCGCAGCCGGGCGTCGAGGAGCAGCTCGGCGACGAGCACCCCCGTGTCGTGGTGCGAACGGACGCGTCCCGTACGGCAGTTCTCCAGGGCGTGCACGGTCATGAGGTCAGGCTTGCACCCCGGGTCGCCGTGGTGGACGGCCATGAAACGGTCGACGCCCTCACGGTGGGCGCGCACGATGTGGTGCGACTCGCGGCCGCGCAGCTCGCGGCGCGCCCCGATGTCTATCCGCTCGTGGTGGCCGAGAGTGTGCAGGCCGCCGTCGGGCGGCGAGTCCAGCTCGCCCAACAGCTGTTCGAGGACGTCCGAGGCCGCGAGGAGGGAACGGTAGGAACGGGCCGCGGGCTGCACAGCGGCCGACCGGTCGTCGTGCTCGGCGAGGAGCCGGATCAGTGACTCCTCCGGCAGCTGCAGGATCTCTTCCAGCGCCCGTACGGCCCGCAGCGACTCGGGACGCTGCGGGCGCCGGGCACCCTGCTGCCAGTAGCTCAGGCTGGTGACGCCCACCCTGACTCCGTACCGCGTCAGATGGTGCTGGACGCGCTGCAGCGGCAGCCCCCGGGCGGCGATCGCGGCGCGCAGCGCGACGTGGAAGGGGCCGCCTCGCAGGGCCGTGTCCAGTTCCGCGTCGGCGACGGTCGCGACGTCCGCGTGCTGTGTGGCGTGCGGCATGCAGGGGCCTTTCTGTGCAGGTCCGGGCGGCTGGTCAGGCCGTTCGTGAGGGTGCGTCGGGGCCGTCCGCGGCAGTGCCGCAAGGAGGCTTCACATCCGTACGCCGTCGTTCCCGGCCCCGAGTTCCCCCGCATTGAAGCGTGTTGACCAAGTCCCGACAACACCTGCCGCCGAACGATGGCGCACTCCCGGCCGGACGGCGGGCCCTCCGTTTCAGGCGGGCGGGGCCTCCCCGTCGCCGCCCAGCAACTCCCTGATCGCCCGCGCCGACAGCGCCGACTTGGGCAGAAAGCCGCGCGCCGGGCTGCCGGCGACCAGCTCCTCGAAGTCGTCCAGCGCGTGCGTGGAGATCAGGATGATGACGCAGGAGACACTGCGGGCCAGCTCCACCGCCACGTCGAACCCGCTCTCGCCGTCGAGGTCGAGATCGACCAGGACGACGTCCGGGCTCAGCTCCGCGGCCCGTGCGAGAGCCTCGGTACCCGACAGTGCGACGCCGACGACAGGTATACCGTCGCGTTCCAGCAGACTTCGCGCGGCCTCCAGGAACCGGATGCTGTCATCGACGAGAAGACAGCGCATGGACATGCGCACAGGGTCCCAACCGTCCGGGGATTGCGCTTTCCGGCTACCCGGAAAGAGTCGGGACGGATTGCTTCCCGGCACCTGGAATGTGCTCAAGTCCTGTACCGAGTGCGCCAGTTCCCGCTCACCCAGCGCAGCGAGAGGTGACGGGCGGTAGCATGTGGGCTGCCCTGGGAAGGCCGTGCGAGTCCGGTCGAGTGGGGGTGTGCGATGAAAGCGCCGCTCGGAGACGTCGGAAGAGGCCGTGGGCGTCGCGCCCTGGCCTCGGGGCTGGTGGCAGCCGCGCTGCTGCTCGCCGCGTGCGGTGGCGGGGGAGGCGGCGGCGACAGGGGCGAGCGGGTCCGCACCGACACCACCTGTGACGGCAGGATCGAGGGCACCACGCAGGTCACCGTGTGGTTCCACGCGGGGCCGAGCGCCGAGTACAACACACTGCGCCGCCAGGTCCGGGACTTCAACAAGGCGCAGCGGGAGGTACGGGTCGAGGCCGTCACACTGCCCGAGCAGCGGCCGTACAACGAACTGGTGCTCTCCGCCGCGGCCAGCGGCGACCTGCCGGACCTGCTCGACTTCGACGGACCCCGGCTCTACAGCTACGCCTGGTCGGGCAAGATCAAGCCGATCGACTCCTGTCTGCCCGACGGCCTGCGGAAGGACCTGCTGCCCTCGATCCGCCAACAGGGCACCTACGCGGGGAGGTTGTACGGGCTCGGCACCTTCGACTCCGGGCTCGGGCTCTATGTGCGGCCCTCAGTGCTGAAGAAGGCCCATCTCAGGATTCCCCAGGGCGCCGAGGACGCCTGGACCGTCCGCGAGTTCAGGGACATCCTGCGCACCCTGCGCAAGGCGGGGTACCGGTATCCGCTCGACATGGGCCTCGTCGACGCGAAACCCGGCGAGGAGTGGAACACCTACGGCTTCGCGCCCGCGGTGTGGTCGGCGGGAGGGGATCTCATCGACCCCAGGACGTTCCGGACCGCCGACGGCTTCCTGAACGGACCCGAGGCGGTCGAGGCGCTCACCACCTTGCAGAACTGGGTGGAGGAGGGGCTCGTCGAGCCCGGCAGGAGCGAACACGCCTTCGCCCAGGAGCGCAGTGTCATCTCCTGGACAGGCCACTGGTGGTACCCGGACTACACCAGGAAGTTCCCCGGTGACCTGGCGATCGTGCCGCTGCCCGACTTCGGCGAGGGCACCGTCACCGGGATGGGCTCCTGGCAGTGGGGCGTGACCTCGGGCGGGGCCGACGGCGACGCCGTATGGCGCTTCCTCGCCTATCTGCTGAAGCCGGACCAGATCCACCGCATGAGCGTGGCCAACGGCGCGATCCCGGCCACGCACAGCGCGGTGAAGCTCTCGCCGGAGTACGCCGAGGGCGGCGCCGAGCACCTGTTCATCGAGCAGTTGACGGACGGCGTGGCCCGGCCGAGGCCGCGCACCCCCGCCTACCCGGCGATCACCGAGGCGTTCTCCCGGGCCTTCCCGAAGATCATGATCGACAGGGCCCCGGTGAAGGCCACGCTCGACGAGGCGGTCGAGGCCATCGACAAGGACCTCGCCGCCCATGACGGTTACCCGAAGGGCGGATCGTGAGCCGTCGCCGTGCCGGGGCGCGTGGCTCTCGGGACGCATGGACGCCAGCGGAGTTCGCGGGCATGCTGAAGGGGCCGGGCCACGACCGACCGAGCCCTGCGCGGGCGCGTGAAAAGGCCCTCCACAAAGGGGTGTTTCGCATGACGGAACCCAACGGCACCATGCACGGAAGCGTCGGCGCCTGAGGCCCTGCCATGCGCCGCTCACCGCTCGGACGAAGCTCCGGGGTCCCGCACCGCGTCCCGCTGCTCGCCCGGCTGCGCGTCGGCCGGAAGCTGATGCTGCTGGTCCTGCTGCCGGTGACCGGGCTGCTCGCCTTCACCGCCTTCAGCTCCGTGGCCCAGTGGCGGGAAGCGCGGACCCTGCGCGACTTCCACACCGGCACCGGGGTGTCGTTCGCGACGGCCGAGGTCACCGACGCCGTCGCAGGCGAGCGGCTCGCCGCCGTCAAGGCCCGGCTGCGCCCCGGCCAGGACACGCCGGCGGAACGGACGGAGGCCGAACGCGCCACCGACCGGGCCCTGGAGCGCGCCGTGACCCGCGCCGCCTCGTGGTCCGGATCCGACATCGCCGGCGACCTCGGCGCCCTCGGCCGTCAACTGCACTCCCTGCGCGTCCAGATCACCACCGGCTCGCTCACCGCCCCCGACATCGCCGAGCAGTACGGCGGCGTCGAGGACACCCTGCTCCACGACGTCACCGCGCTCGAAGCCGGCCGCCCCACCCGGGCCTCGGGCCGCGCCGCCGACGCCCACATCGCGCTCCTGCGAGCCATCGAGGCCGCCGACCGAGAACAGGCGGAGGTCGCCGCCCTGCTCGCCGGGCCCGCAGGCCGGCCCACCGGCGCCGGACGCTGGCCCGCGCTCGAGACGGCCCAGCTGGACGCCTTCCGGGAGAACACCTCGGCCGAACTGCGGACCCAGCTGTACGTCATCCAGTTCCGGGACCCCGGCCGAGCCGTCCGCAGGATCCGCGACCTGCTCGCCACCGCCCGCCCGGAGACCGCCGCCTGGCCCTCGTACGAGCGCTGGCTCGCCGACTCCGGGGCCCGCATCGACGCGCTGCGCGGCATCCAGGACCGGGCCGCCCTCGAACTCGACGCCACGGCCGGCCACGACCGCCGCGACGCGGAGGTCCGCGTGGTGCGCGACCTCACCGCCTCCCTGGCCGTGCTCGCCCTCGTCACCTTCCTCGCGCTCGCCCTCAGCCGGTCGATCACCCGGCCCCTCGGCCAGGTCGCCGCGGGCGCCCGGGCACTGTCGTACGGCGATCTCTCGTACGACATCCGGTACGCGGGCCGCGACGAACTGGGCGATGTCGCCGACACCTTCCGCGAACTGCGCGTGACCACCGAGCGGCTGGCAGCCGAGATCCGCGCCATGAACACGGCGATCGACCACAACCGCCTCGAACACCGCGCCGACGAAGCCTCCTTCGAGGGCACGTGGAGCCAGCTGCTGGGCGGCATGAACGGCACCATGGCCTCCTTCGCGGCGGCGCACGGGCGGCGCGAGGAGGCCGAGCAGGAACTGGCGAGCATCTTCAACCTCTCTCTGGACCTGCTCTGCATCAGCGGGACCGACGGCTACTTCAAGCGGGTCAACCCGGCCTTCGAGCGCACTCTGGGCCACCCGCGCGAGACGATCCTGTCGATGCCGTTCATCGAGTTCGTGCACGAGGAGGACCGGGACACCACCCGTGCGGCCCTCGCACGGCTGGCCGACGGCGTCGAGGTGGCCGAGTTCGAGAACCGCTACCTGCGCGCGGACGGCACCGAGTGCTGGCTGCAGTGGAGCGCCCGGCCGGTCCTGGAACAAGGACTCATCTACGCCACCGCACGCGACGTCACCGAGAGCCGCCGCACCGCCCGGGAACAGGCCGCCCTGCGCCGGGTCGCCACCCTGGTGGCACACGGCGCCCCGCCGTCCGAGGTGTTCGCGAGGGTGGCCGAGGAGGTGGGGGACCTGCTGGACACCACCGCGGCCGTCCTGCGGCAGGAGCCCGACGGCAGGCAGACCGTCCTCGGGACGGTGCTCGGCATCCCGGAAGAACTCGAACAGGCCACGCGCAAGGAGCGCAGCGAGGCGGGGTACGAGGCGATCGACGCGGTCACCCGGACCCGGCGCGCCGCCCACGTGGGACACGCCGTGGGCGCGCCCATCGTCGTCGACGACCGGCTGTGGGGCTTCGTCGTCGCGGCCTCTCCCCTGGAGATGCTGCCGGTGGGCACCGAGTCGCGGCTGGCCGACTTCACCGAACTCGTCGCCACCGCCATCGCCAACGCCGACAGCCGTGACCAGCTGACCGCCTCACGCGCGCGCGTGGTGGCCGCGGCGGACGCCTCCCGGCGGCGCATCGAGCGCGATCTGCACGACGGTGTCCAGCAGCGGCTCGTCGCCCTCCAGCTGGATCTGCGGCTCGCCGAGAGCCTGGTGACCGACCAGTCCTCGGAACTCGCCGAACAGCTGGCACATGTCGGCAAGGGCCTCGACGACGCCTTCCAGGACCTGCTCCAGGTGGCCCGGGGCGTCCACCCGGCCATCCTCTCCAAAGGCGGCCTGGGACCCGCCCTGCGCTCCCTGGCCCGCCGCTCCGCCGTCCCCGTCGAGCTCGACCTGAAGCTGCCCGCGGCCCGACTGCCGGAACAACTGGAGGTGGCCGCCTACTACGTGACCTCCGAATGCCTCACCAACGCGGCGAAGCACGCGCACGCGCGCGTGGTGGAGGTCTCGGCGGAGATCCGGGACGGAGTTCTGGAGCTGGCCATCCGCGACGACGGCGTCGGCGGCGCCGAGCCGGGACGCGGTTCCGGGCTGATCGGTCTCATCGACCGGGTCGAGGCGATCGGCGGCAAGCTGGCGGTCAGCAGCCCGCCCGGCGAGGGCACCACCATGGACGTGCGGCTGCCCCTGGGCGAGCCCTCGCCGGACCGGTGACCGCCCGGGGCGCACGCCGGGGAGTTCGTCCAGGTGGGGGAGCCTGAACTGGGTGACGTCGCGTACGCTCCGGGCGGTCCTGTCGGACGGAGAGGCATCCGTCCGGCTCTGGAGGCGGTGGGTTGCGCCGTTCTGTGCGGTCTGCAGACGCTTGGCCCGCACGAGGTCCGGGTCCCTCGGGTCCAGGACGTCGACCGTGCCGTACGTCTCGTCCGGGTACTGACGGGCACGGACCGGCCGCCGCTGCTTCTCGATCCGTGTCCGCCGCATGTCCCGCACCCTTCGGCCGTGCGACCTTCCGTCCCTCGCCCGGGACGGCCGGTCGGACTGCATCTGCACTGGTTCGAGCATCGCCCGGACACGTCCTGATGTCGTCACGGCAAGCCTCCAATTCCGCTTCCGGCTAGCCGTAAACCCAAGGGTGGGGCAGGCTGTTGGGGCGCGGGCAGAGGGCGGGGCCGGGGGAGCTCCGACCTTGGACGACGCACCGCACAGGCCGGGCGAGGGGGGCTGGGGCATGGACGACGCAGCGCAGCAGCCGGCACGGGGACGGGTCGTCCTCGCCGACGACGACATCCTGCTCAGGGAGGGTCTCGCCAGCCTGTGCGAGCGCGTCGGATACCAGGTCGCGGGCCAGGCCGGTGACGCGGTCCGGCTCCTGGAACTGGTCGACGAGGAACGCCCCGAACTGGCGATCGTCGACATAAGTATGCCTCCGGACCACTCGACCGAAGGCCTCAAGGCCGCCCGTACCATCCGTGAGCGCCACCCTGACACCGGCATCCTCGTCCTGTCCGCGTTCGTCGAGGTCGAGGACGCCCTGGAACTGCTGGCGAGCGGCCGCAAGGTCGGCTACCTCCTCAAGAGCCGCGTCACGGTCGTCGACGAGTTCATCGAGGCCCTGGAGCGCATCCACCGGGGCGGCTCGGTGGTCGACCCCTCCCTGGTGCAGGAGCTGTTCTCCGCCCAGCGCCGCGACGACCCGCTCGCCCGTCTCAGCGCTCGCGAGCGCGAAGTGCTCGCCCTGATGGCCGAGGGCCGCTCCAACGCCGGCATCGGCCGACGCCTGTGGGTCACCGAGGGCACCGTCGAGAAACACGTCCGCAGCATCCTCGGCAAACTCGCCCTCACGGAGGACACCGACGACCACCGCCGGGTGCTGGCCGTGCTGACGTTCCTGGAGTCCCGGTAGGACCTGTCCGGCGGACAGGGGGAAGGCCGCCTGTGTCGTCCACGGGCCCTCCACCGCGGCCGTGATCCGGCTCCGGGCAGGCGCTAGAACGCCGCGATCGGACCGGTGGCTCGTTCACGGCGGGCCAGGGCGCGCATCACCGGAAGGAAGCCGTGGCGAACCGCGGCGATGCGGGTGAGACAGTCGGCGACCGCCTCGGCGGCCTCGGCGGGCACCGACGGCGTGGGGATCTCCAGACTGACGGCCAGGTCGTCGAGGTGGACCACCAGTTCCACGAGGCGCGTGAGCAGGCATTGGTCGAGCGGCAGTACGTGGGTGAACACACCGACAGGCCGGTCGAGCGGCATGGACGGCAGCCGGGTCGTGAGCCGGGCGCGAGCGGCGTCGAACGCCTCGGCCAGGACGTCGGGCCCACCGGCCGCCTCCTGCTCGCCCACCTCGCGGATCCGTAGCGGCACCGCATCGTCCAGATCCGGCGCCGGGCCGACACCGGCCACGAAGTACATGACCGCGTCAATGGGGGGCCGGCCCGCCGGGACCGGCTCGGCCAGCCACCGCTCGACGTTGAGGACCGCTCTGGCCAGATGCCCCGCCAGGCCGCTGACCCGGAACCGGTCCAGCGCGCTCGGCCGCTCTCAGCGCTCGGCCAGCACCGGCGAGCGCAGGAGCACGGACGCGACCCCGGCGGTGTCGAGAAAGGCGGAGATCACACCGGGAGATCAGCGGCCGACCCGATGCGTGGCCACCGGCCGTTGTCCACAGGCTCACCGGACTGTCAGCCCTCGCCAGTAGGGTGTGAGACATGGCCGACCCCTCCAGCTACCGCCCCAAACCAGGGGAGATCCCGGACTCTCCCGGGGTGTACAGGTTCCGCGACGAGCACCGCCGGGTGATCTACGTCGGAAAGGCGAAAAGCCTGCGCCAGCGCCTGGCGAACTACTTCCAGGACCTGGCGAGCCTGCACCCCCGCACCCGCACGATGGTGACCACGGCCGCGTCCGTGGAGTGGACGGTGGTGTCCACGGAGGTCGAGGCCCTCCAGCTGGAGTACTCCTGGATCAAGGAGTTCGACCCCCGGTTCAACGTCAAGTACCGCGACGACAAGAGCTACCCGTACCTCGCGGTGACGATGAACGAGGAGTTCCCGCGCGTGCAGGTGATGCGCGGCCAGAAACGCAAAGGCGTCAGGTACTTCGGGCCGTACGGGCACGCGTGGGCGATCCGCGACACCGTCGACCTCCTCCTGCGCGTCTTCCCGGTCCGCACCTGCTCCGCCGGCGTCTTCAAGAACGCCGCCCGCACCGGCCGCCCCTGCCTCCTCGGCTACATCGGCAAGTGCTCGGCGCCCTGCGTCGACCGCGTCTCCGCCGACGAACACCGCGACCTGGCCGAGGACTTCTGCGACTTCATGGCCGGCCGCACCGGCACCTACATCCGCCGTCTCGAGCAGCAGATGAAGGACGCGGCCGAGGAGATGGAGTACGAGCGGGCGGCCCGCCTGCGCGACGACATCGGGGCCCTGAAGAAGGCCATGGAGAAGAGCGCGGTGGTGCTCGCCGACGCGACCGACGCCGACCTGATCGCCGTCGCCGAGGACGAGCTGGAGGCCGCCGTCCAGATCTTCCACGTGCGCGGCGGACGTGTCCGGGGCCAGCGCGGCTGGGTCACCGACAAGGTCGAGGAGATCACCACCGGCGCCCTCGTCGAGCACGCCCTCCAGCAGCTCTACGGCGAGGAAAAGGGCGATTCGGTCCCCAAGGAGGTCCTCGTCCCGGCCCTGCCCGACCCGGTCGAGCCGGTCCAGGAGTGGCTGACCGAGCGCCGCGGCTCGGGGGTCTCCCTGCGCATCCCGCAGCGCGGCGACAAGAAGGCCCTCATGGAGACCGTGCAGCGCAACGCCCTCCAGGCGCTCGGCCTGCACAAGACCAAGCGCGCCTCCGACCTGACCACGCGCTCGCGTGCCCTGGAGGAGATCGCCGAGGCCCTCGACCTGGACAGCGCGCCGCTGCGGATCGAGTGCTATGACATCTCCCACCTCCAGGGCGACGACGTGGTCGCGTCCATGGTCGTCTTCGAGGACGGACTCCAGCGCAAGAGCGAGTACCGCCGCTTTCAGATCAAAGGCTTCGCCGGGCAGGACGACGTCCGGTCCATGCACGAGGTGATCTCCCGCCGCTTCCGGCGCTACCTCGCCGAGAAGGAGAAGACGGGCGAGTGGGTGGACGACCTCCCCGAGGAGGGCGCCCCCGAGAACGGCCTCAAGGACGACGACGGCCGCCCGAAGAAGTTCGCCTACCCGCCCCAGCTCGTCGTCGTCGACGGCGGGCAGCCCCAGGTCGCCGCCGCCAAGAAGGCCCTGGACGAGCTCGGCATCGACGACATCGCCGTCTGCGGCCTCGCCAAGCGCCTGGAGGAGGTCTGGCTGCCGGGCGAGGACGACCCGGTCGTGCTGCCCCGCACCAGCGAAGGCCTGTACCTTCTGCAGCGGGTCCGTGACGAGGCCCACCGCTTCGCGATCACCTACCAGCGCACCAAGCGGGCCCAGCGCTTCCGGTCGAGCCCGCTCGACGACGTCCCCGGGCTCGGGGACACGCGCAAGCAGGCCCTGCTGAAACATTTCGGGTCCTTGAAGAAACTACGATCCGCCACCATCGACCAGATCTGCGAGGTCCCCGGCATAGGCCGCAAGACGGCCGAGACGATCGCCGTGGCCCTCGCCCAGGCGGCCCCGGCCGCGCCCGCCGTGAACACGGCGACTGGAGAGATCATGGATGAGGAGGAACCCGGCACCATGGGTTCCGGTGGGGAGCCCGTGACGGCGGGTGCCCCGGACGAACGACGGGGGCAGGAGACATGAATGTGAACGAGCACGAAGAACAACAGGACCAGGGCGGAGAAGACGCACAGGTGAGTACGGGCGCACCCGCCGATGCGGCCGGAGTCCCGGAGGCGGCCATCCCCGAGCTGGTGATCATCTCCGGGATGTCCGGCGCCGGGCGCTCCACCGCAGCGAAGTGTCTGGAGGACCTCGGCTGGTTCGTCGTCGACAACCTCCCGCCCGCGCTGATCCCCACCATGGTGGAGCTCGGCGCCCGCTCGCAGGGCAATGTCGCGCGGATCGCCGTGGTCGTCGACGTCCGCGGAAGGCGCTTCTTCGACAACCTCCGCGAGTCCCTCGCCGACCTGGCGGCCAAGCACGTCACCCGGCGGATCGTCTTCCTGGAGTCCTCCGACGAGGCCCTGGTGCGCCGCTTCGAGTCCGTGCGCCGCCCGCACCCCCTCCAGGGCGACGGCCGCATCGTCGACGGCATCGACGCCGAGCGCGAGCTCCTGCGCGAGCTGCGCGGCGACGCCGACCTGGTCATCGACACCTCCAGCCTCAACGTGCACGAGCTGCGCGCCAAGATGGACGCCCAGTTCGCCGGCGAGGAGGAGCCCGAGCTCAGGGCCACCGTCATGTCCTTCGGCTTCAAGTACGGCCTCCCGGTCGACGCCGACCTGGTCGCGGACATGCGGTTCCTGCCCAACCCGCACTGGGTCCCGGAGCTGCGCCCCTTCACCGGCCTCAACGAGGAGGTGTCGGCGTACGTCTTCAACCAGCCCGGCGCCAAGGAGTTCCTCGACCGCTACGCCGAGCTGCTGCGCCTCATCGCGGCCGGCTACCGCCGCGAGGGCAAGCGGTACGTGACCATCGCCATCGGCTGCACCGGCGGCAAGCACCGCTCGGTCGCCACGTCGGAGAAGCTCGCCGCGCGCCTCGCGGCCGAGGGTGTGGAGACGGTGGTCGTACACCGGGACATGGGACGGGAATGACCGCACGTAGTCCGCGGCTGAGCAGGCTGCGCAGGGTCGTCCCCGAAGGGCGCGCGACCCGGCCCGTCGAGGCCCGGGGTGCACGACCCCGTCGGCGCGGCGCCCAGCCCAAGGTGGTCGCGCTCGGCGGTGGCATGGGCCTGTCCGCCTCGCTCGCCGCACTGCGCCGGATCACCGGCGACCTCACCGCCGTCGTCACCGTGGCCGACGACGGCGGCTCCAGCGGGCGCCTGCGCGACGAGCTGGGCGTCCTGCCGCCCGGTGACCTGCGTAAGGCGCTGGCCGCGCTGTGCGGCGACGACGACTGGGGCCAGACCTGGGCCAGGGTCATCCAGTACCGCTTCCAGTCCAAGGGCGACCTGCACGAACACGCGGTCGGCAACCTGCTCATCGTCGCCCTGTGGGAGCAGCTCGGCGACCATGTCCAGGCCCTCGACCTGGTCGGCAGACTCCTCGGCGCGCACGGGCGCGTGCTGCCCATGTCCGCCGTACCCCTGGAGCTCCAGGCCCTGGTCAAGGGGCACGACCCGGACCGGCCCGAGGACGTGGAGACCGTAAGGGGACAGGCGACCGTGGCTCTGACCCCGGGTGAGGTGCAGTCGGTGCACGTCGTGCCGCACGACCCGCCCGCGGTCCCCGAGGCGGTGGAGGCGGTCCTGGACGCGGACTGGGTGGTCCTCGGACCCGGCTCGTGGTTCTCCTCGGTCATCCCGCATCTGCTGGTGCCCGAACTCCTGGACGCGCTCACCCAGACGAAGGCGCGCCGGGTACTCTCCCTGAACCTCGCACCGCAGCCGGGAGAAACCGATGGCTTCTCCCCGCAGCGTCATTTGGAGGTTTTGGGACGACACGCCCCTAAACTCGCCCTGGACGTGGTGCTGGCCGACCAGGCCGCCGTGCCCGACCGCGATTCCCTGACCGATGCCGCCAAGCGGTTCGGCGCCGCGGTCGAGCTGGCGCCGGTGGCCCGGCCCGACGGAACCCCGAGGCACGACCCGGAGCTGTTGGCCGCCGCGTACGACCGTATTTTTCGGATGCATGGAAGGATCGGCCCATGGCGATGACGGCAGCGGTGAAGGACGAGATCTCCCGGCTCCCCGTCACCCGGACCTGCTGCAGAAAGGCGGAGGTCTCCGCCATCCTGCGGTTCGCCGGCGGCCTCCACCTGGTGAGCGGGCGCATTGTGATCGAGGCGGAGCTGGACACCGCGATGGCGGCCCGCAGACTGAAGCGGGACATCCTGGAGATCTTCGGCCACAGCTCCGAACTGATCGTGATGGCACCGGGCGGACTGCGCCGCGGTTCGCGTTACGTCGTCCGGGTCGTGGCCGGCGGTGACCAGCTGGCCCGCCAGACCGGCCTGGTCGACGGCCGGGGACGCCCGATCCGGGGGCTTCCCCCGCAGGTCGTCTCCGGTGCCACCTGCGACGCCGAGGCCGCCTGGCGCGGAGCCTTCCTGGCGCACGGCTCGCTCACCGAGCCCGGCCGCTCTTCCTCCCTGGAGGTGACCTGCCCGGGCCCCGAGGCCGCGCTCGCCCTGGTCGGCGCCGCCCGCCGCCTCTCGATCGCCGCCAAGGCCCGCGAGGTCCGCGGCGTGGACCGCGTGGTCGTCCGGGACGGTGACGCGATCGGTGCCCTGCTCACCCGGCTGGGTGCCCACGAGTCGGTGCTCGCCTGGGAGGAGCGCCGGATGCGCCGCGAGGTGCGGGCCACGGCGAACCGTCTCGCCAACTTCGACGACGCCAACCTCCGCCGCTCCGCGCGCGCGGCCGTGGCCGCCGGAGCCCGGGTCCAGCGGGCCCTGGAGATCCTCGCCGACGACGTTCCCGAGCACCTCGCCGCCGCCGGGCGGCTGCGCATGGAGCACAAGCAGGCCTCCCTGGAGGAGTTGGGCGCGCTCGCCGACCCGCCGCTGACCAAGGACGCCGTCGCCGGCCGTATCCGCCGCCTGCTGGCCATGGCCGACAAGCGCGCCTCCGACCTCGGCATTCCGGGCACGGAGTCCAGCATCACCGAGGAGATGGCCGACAACCTGGTCGGCTGACCGTCACTCACCACGCCGGTGCCGACGCCCACTTGGGACGTCGGCACCGGCGTTTGCGTATCCGTGAGGCGCCCTTGACTGGATCATCAAGTGTCATGAGCCTGGCATCTGTTCGCTGCTGTGGCGGACCACCGCAAGGGGGGCTCATGAGACGAAGAGCGAGACCGATCCTCGCCGTTGGCGCGCTCCTGCTCGGCGGCGCGGGCATCGCGCCCGTCGCCCAGGCCGCGGAGAGCGCAGGTTCTCCTGATCCGAACGAAGTCAAGGTCTTCCGCGCCGAGGTGACCAGCGGGCAGGTACCCCTGCTGCTGGCGGCCGGGCAGGACGGCCACGAACTGAGCGAGCAGGTGCCCGCGAAGGGCACCGCGACCGTCGAGGTCTACCTCACCGACCAGGAGGCCCGGAAGCTCGAAGGGCAGGGCGTCGAGCTCACCGAGCACACCCTGACCGCCAAGGCCGAGGCCCGCGTGGACAAGGCCGCCGAGGGTGTGTTCCGGCCGTACAGCGGAAGCGGCGGCCTCCAGGAGGAGATCCTCGCGACGGCCCGGGCCAACCCCGGCCTCACCAAGGTCGTCTCCATCGGCAGGACCGTGAACGGCCAGGACATCCTCGCGCTCAAGCTGACCAAGAACGCGAAGAAGTCCAAGGACGGCGCCAAACCCTCCGTCCTCTACATGTCCAACCAGCACGCGCGCGAGTGGATCACGCCGGAGATGACCCGCCGGCTGCTCCACCACTACGTCGACAACTACAAGAGCGACAAGCGCGTCAAGAAGATCGTCGACTCCACCGAGCTGTGGTTCGTCCTGTCGGCCAACCCCGACGGCTACGACCACACCTTCCAGAGCGACGGCAACCGCCTGTGGCGCAAGAACCTGCACGACAACAACGGCGACGGCACCATCGGTGTCGGCGACGGCGTCGACCTCAACCGCAACTTCTCCTACAAGTGGGGCTACGACAACGAGGGTTCGTCCCCCAACCCCACCAGTGAGACCTACCGCGGCGCGGCCCCCTCCTCGGAGCCCGAGACCAAGGCACTGGACGCCTTCGAGAAGCGGATCGGCTTCACGTACGGCATCAACTACCATTCCGCCGCCGAACTCCTCCTCTACGGCGTCGGCTGGCAGGTGGCCACCGACACGCCCGACGACATCATGTACAAGGCGCTCGCCGGCACCCCCAACAACTCCGCCATCCCCGGCTACCGTCCGCAGGTCTCCTCGGAGCTGTACACCACCAACGGCGAGGCGGACGGCCACGCGTCGAACGTCAACGGCCTGGCGATGTTCACCCCCGAGATGTCGACCTGCCAGACCGCCTCGGACCTCGACCCGAACGACCAGTGGAACGCGGCGGACTGCCAGTCGGTCTTCAACTTCCCGGACGACGAGAGGCTGATCCAGCAGGAGTTCGAGAAGAACATCCCCTTCGCGCTCTCCGTCGCCGAGTCCGCGGCCAAGCCCGACCAGCCGAAGTCGTCGCTCGGCCTGAAGGCCGCCGACTTCACCCCGAAGCCGTTCACCACCTCCTACTCGCGCGGTGCGGACCAGGAGGTCTCCGTCGTCGTACGCAGGTCCGTGCGCGACAAGGAGCTCAAGTACCGCGTCAACGGCGGCCGTACGAAGGACATCGCGCTCAAGGCCTGGAAGGGCGGCGAGACGTACGGCGGTGAGGACAACCTCTCCTTCGACGAGTACCGCGCCAAGGTCGCCGACGGCGATCCGGGCGACAAGGTCGAGGTCTGGTTCACCGGCCGGACGAAGAGCGGAAAGCCCAGCTCCAGCGCGCACTTCACCTACACGGTGGCCGAGCGGCCGCGCGCGGACGTGCTCGTGGTCGCCGAGGAGGGCGCGACCGCCGAACAGGCGCAGACCTACGTGGACGCCCTCAAGGCGGCCGGCCGCAGGGCGATCGTCTGGAACGTCGCCACACAGGGCGCGCCCGACGCGCTCGGCGTGCTGGACCACTTCAGGACCGTCGTTCACTACTCGGGCGCGACCGTCCCGGGCAACCCCACCCAGCTCCAGCTACGCGCCTTTCTGAACGAGGGCGGCAAGCTGATCGAGGCGGGCGAGCGGGCCGGCGGCAGCGTCGACCTGGGCGGCGGCACCCTGTCGAACGACTTCAGCCAGTACTACCTGGGCGCCTACACCCGTACGACCCTGCCGGGCGCCTCGGCCTTCCAGGGCACCGGCAGACTCGCCGGAGCCGGCGCGAGCCTCGCAGCCGCCCCCGGCAACCCGCTGGACACGGCCGGATCCTTCAGCGTCACCTCGGACAACCTGCCCGTGGCGACCTTCCCGCAGTTCGCGAGCGCGGGAGCCGGCACGTACCCCGGCACACCCAACCCGTACGGACCGTACGAGGGCACCTCCATGGCGGCCGTCACGCACAGCGACTACGCCTGGAACCGCCTCACCCGCACCATCGACCTCACCCAGGTGACCGCCGCGCAGGCGCCCACGCTGCGCACCCGGATGCTCTGGGACACCGAGGAGGGCTACGACCACGCCGCCCTGGAGGCGCACACTGCCGGGGCGGACGACTGGACCACGCTCCCCGAGAAGGGCGGCGCCACCAGTACCGCCGTGCCCGAGGAGTGCGGTGCCGGGTTCTTCATCGCGGCCCACCCCGCTCTCGAGCGCTATCTGACCCTGGGCACCGACGGCTGCACGGCCTCCGGCACCAGTGGCCGGTGGAACAGCCTCACCGGGGCCTCGGCCGGCTGGCAGGAGGTCTCCTTCGACCTCTCCGCGTACGCGGGCAAGAAGGTCGAGGTGTCCTTCAGCTACATCACCGACCCCGGGTCCGGCGGTCGCGGCGTCCTCGTCGACAACACCTCGGTCGTCGTCGGCGGCCAGAACGTCGAGACAGAGGGCTTCGAGACCTCGCTCGGCGCGTGGAGCGTGCCCGGGCCGCCCGCGGGCAGCCCCGCGGTCGTGAAGGACTGGGGGCGCGCCGGAGAGCTGTTCAAGACCTACGGAGCGGTCACCACGGACGACACCGTGCTGCTGGGCTTCGGCCTGGAGCACGTCACCGCGGCGGCCGACCGCACGGTCCTGCTCGCCAAGGCGCTCGCGGCCATAGGCGGGTGAACGCCGCGTGACTCGATGTAGTCATTACGGGTGACCGGAGATCTCGGTCCAGGGCGGTCCGTACCCCTACTGGCGGGTACGGACCGCCCTGCCGGGTATGGGGCATCTCGATGTCACCCCGCCGGGCTCAGGGAGGTAGGGTCGGGGGTGGTCGGGGACATCCCATACAGCTCGCCGGTCTCACAACCGGCGTACCAACGAGGAGATCGGTTCGTGACGATCCGCGTAGGCATCAACGGCTTTGGCCGCATCGGTCGTAACTACTTCCGCGCGCTGCTGGAGCAGGGTGCTGACATCGAGATCGTGGCTGTCAACGACCTGGGTGACACCGCGACCACCGCGCACCTGCTGAAGTACGACACCATCCTGGGCCGCCTCAAGGCCGAGGTGTCGCACACCGCCGACACGATCACCGTCGACGGTCACACCATCAAGGTGCTGTCCGAGCGCAACCCGGCCGACATCCCGTGGGGCGAGCTGGGCGTCGACATCGTCGTCGAGTCGACCGGCATCTTCACGAAGAAGGCCGACGCCGAGAAGCACATCGCGGGCGGCGCCAAGAAGGTCCTCATCTCGGCTCCGGCCAAGGACGAGGACATCACCATCGTGATGGGCGTCAACCAGGACAAGTACGACCCGGCGAACCACCACGTCATCTCCAACGCCTCCTGCACCACCAACTGTGTGGCGCCGATGGCCAAGGTCCTCGACGAGAACTTCGGCATCGTCAAGGGCCTGATGACGACGGTCCACGCGTACACGAACGACCAGCGCATCCTGGACTTCCCGCACTCGGACCTGCGCCGCGCCCGCGCCGCCGCCGAGAACATCATCCCGACCACCACGGGTGCCGCCAAGGCCACCGCGCTGGTCCTCCCGCAGCTCAAGGGCAAGCTGGACGGCATCGCCATGCGCGTCCCGGTCCCGACCGGTTCGGCCACCGACCTGGTCGTGACGCTGCAGCGCGAGGTCACCAAGGACGAGGTCAACGCCGCGTTCAAGAAGGCCTCCGAGGACGGCGACCTCAAGGGCTACCTGTCGTACACCGAGGACCCGATCGTCTCCTCGGACATCGTCAGCGACCCGGCCTCCTGCACGTTCGACTCCTCCCTGACCATGGTCCAGGAGGGCAACTCGGTGAAGATCCTCGGCTGGTACGACAACGAGTGGGGCTACTCCAACCGCCTCGTCGACCTCACGGTCTTCGTCGGCAACCAGCTCTGATCGACCGATCAGGCACCTAGGTGTGTGAGCAAGGGCTCGGGCAGCGTGAGGACGCGTTGCCCGAGCCCTCACTCACGTGATCAGCTTTCGTACGATCCAGAGCCCTCCTCAGGAGTCCCCTTTATGAAGACGATCGACGAACTCCTCGCCGAAGGCGTGGCCGGCAAGCGGGTCTTCGTCCGCGCCGACCTCAACGTGCCGCTGTCCGGCACCACCATCACCGACGACGGCCGTATCCGAGCCGTTCTGCCGACCGTGAAGGCCCTCGCCGACGCCGGCGCCCGCGTGGTCGTCGCCTCGCACCTGGGCCGCCCCAAGGGCGCTCCGGACCCGGCCTTCTCCCTCGCCCCGGCCGCCGCCCGCCTCGGTGAACTCCTGGACGCCCCCGTGGAGTTCGCGACCGACACGGTGGGCGAGTCGGCCACCGCCACGGTCGCGGGCCTCGCCGACGGCCAGGTCGCGGTCGTCGAGAACCTCCGCTTCAACGCCGGCGAGACCTCCAAGGACGACGCCGAGCGCGGCGCCTTCGCGGACCAGCTCGCCGCCCTCGCCGATGTCTACGTCGGCGACGGCTTCGGCGCGGTCCATCGCAAGCACGCCTCGGTGTTCGACCTCCCGGCCCGGCTGCCCCACTACGCAGGGCACCTCATCGCCACCGAGGTCGGCGTCCTGAAGAAGCTCACCGACGACGTCAAGCGCCCCTACGTGGTCGTGCTCGGCGGCGCCAAGGTCTCCGACAAGCTCGCCGTCATCGACGAGCTGCTCGGCAAGGCCGACCGCATCCTCATCGGCGGGGGCATGGCCTTCACCTTCCTCAAGGCCAGGGGCCACGAGGTCGGCGCCTCCCTCCTCCAGGAGGACCAGATCCCGGCGGTTCTGGAGTACATCGAGCGCGCCGAGAAGACCGGCGTCGAGCTGGTCCTGCCGGTCGACGCGGTGGTCGCCCCCGCGTTCCCGGACCTGAAGACCAAGGCCCCGGCCGACTCCACCACCGTCGCCGCGGACGCCATCCCCGCCGACCGGATGGGCCTGGACATCGGCCCGGCGTCCGGCAAGCTGTACGCCTCGAAGATCACCGACGCCGCCACCGTCTTCTGGAACGGTCCCATGGGCGTCTTCGAACACCCCGAATTCGCCGAGGGCACCAAGGCGGTCGCCCAGGCTCTCCTCGACTCCGCGGCCTTCACGGTGGTCGGCGGTGGCGACTCCGCCGCGGCCGTCCGCACCCTGGGCTTCGACGAGAACGCATTCGGCCACATCTCGACCGGTGGCGGCGCCTCCCTCGAATACCTCGAGGGCAAGACGCTCCCCGGCCTCGCCGCACTGGAGGACTGACCTACATGAGCACGCGCACGCCGATCATGGCGGGCAACTGGAAGATGAACCTCAACCACCTCGAGGCCATCGCCCACGTCCAGAAGCTCGCCTTCGCCCTCGCGGACAAGGACTACGAGGCCGTCGAGGTCGCCGTCCTGCCGCCCTTCACCGACCTGCGCTCCGTGCAGACCCTGGTCGACGGCGACAAGCTCAAGATCAAGTACGGCGCCCAGGACCTCTCGGCGCACGACTCCGGCGCCTACACCGGCGAGATCTCCGGCTCGATGCTGGCCAAGCTGAAGTGCACGTATGTGGCGATCGGCCACTCCGAGCGCCGTCAGTACCACGCGGAGACCGACGAGATCGTCAACGCCAAGGTCAAGGCGGCCTACAAGCACGGCCTCATCCCGATCCTGTGCGTCGGCGAGGAGCTGGACGTCCGCGAGGTGGGCAACCACGTCGCCCACACCCTCAGCCAGGTCGAGGGCGGCCTCAAGGACATCCCGGCCGAGCAGGCCGAGTCCGTCGTCATCGCCTACGAGCCGGTCTGGGCCATCGGCACCGGCAAGGTCTGCGGAGCGGAGGACGCCCAGGAGGTCTGTGCCGCCATCCGCGGCAAGATCGCCGAGCTGTACTCGCAGGAGCTGGCCGACCAGGTCCGCATCCAGTACGGCGGCTCCGTCAAGGCCGGCAACGTCGCCGAGATCATGGCGCAGGCCGACGTCGACGGGGCGCTCGTGGGCGGTGCGTCACTCGACGCCGACGAGTTCGTCAAGATCGTGCGCTTCCGGGACCAGTGAGTATGCGGTAAGCGGGATCCGTCGTACCCTTGCGGGGGCACTGCCGTGAGGCTGTGCCCCTGTCGTCCATCCAGATCCGAGGAAGTTGGTCCAGCCGTGGTTATGGGGTTCTCGATCGCCCTGATCGTCTTCAGCGGCCTGATGATGCTGCTGGTGCTCATGCACAAGGGCAAGGGCGGCGGCCTCTCCGACATGTTCGGTGGCGGTATGCAGTCCTCCGTCGGCGGGTCTTCGGTCGCCGAGCGCAACCTCGACCGGATCACCATCGTGGTCGGTCTGCTGTGGTTCGCGTGCATCATCGTGCTCGGTCTCCTCATGAAGACGAACAGCTGAGCGGCGACGCCACACACAGCACGTACATTCCGCACGTAAGGCCCCATGTTCGGTACGCGCAGCTGAGCGCGGCCTATCATGGGGCTTGCGTCTAGGTGTGGGGGCTGTAACTCCAACCACTGGACGCGCGTTGGGCCTTACGTAGACTGAGGCGCTCGCAACGAAGCGACACGCCGACTCGCTTCGCGGCACCATCACGCAGGGAGTTACGACCGTGGCAAGTGGCAACGCGATCCGAGGTAGCCGGGTCGGGGCGGGGCCGATGGGCGAAGCCGAGCGGGGCGAGTCCGCGCCCCGTCTGCGCATCTCCTTCTGGTGCTCCAACGGGCACGAGACGCAGCCCAGCTTCGCCAGCGACGCGCAGGTCCCCGATACCTGGGACTGCCCCCGCTGCGGCTTTCCCGCCGGACAGGACCGGGACAACCCGCCGGACCCACCGCGCACCGAGCCGTACAAGACGCACCTGGCGTATGTACGGGAGCGGCGCAGCGACGCCGACGGCGAGGCGATCCTCGCCGAGGCGCTCGCCAAACTGAGGGGCGAGATCTAGAGTCGACAGCCGGCCGGGACACCGAGAGGTGCCTGGCCGGAGCCGTTTCCCGGTCGGCTGACGCGCTGCGAGGGTTCGCTCTGCCCTGTTCGCGACGGCCTTCTTCGTCCTGTCCATCGCCTCGCTGATACTCGCGCTCCACGCGAACGTACCTGTTGGTGCGCCGGACGCCGACGCCACCACGGGTCGAGCGCCGCGCTGATCAACTAGGTTGGAACAGCTGGCACAGGCACGAAAGAAGGCTGAAGTCGGACATGAACGAAGACGGCCGTACCAGGCTCAACCGGACGCCCGAGTGGACCGCGCTGGCCGAGCACCGCGAAGAGCTCGGCGAGGTGCGGCTGAGGGAGCTGTTCGCCGCCGATGCCGGACGCGGCACCGCGTACACACTGCGGGTCGGCGACCTGTACGTCGACTACTCCAAGCACCTCGTCACCGACGAGACACTGCGGCTGCTGCGCGAACTCGCCGCCGCGACCGACGTCTTCGGCCTGCGGGACGCCATGTTCCGCGGCGAGAAGATCAACACGACCGAGGACCGGGCCGTGCTGCACACCGCCCTGCGTGCCCCGCGCGACGCGGTCATCGAGGTCGACGGGGAGAACGTCGTCCCGGGCGTGCACGCGGTGCTCGACAGGATGAGCGACTTCGCGGGCCGCGTCCGCTCCGGCGAGTGGACCGGCCACACCGGCAGGCGTATCAAGAACGTCGTCAACATCGGTATCGGCGGCTCCGACCTGGGCCCCGCGATGGCGTACGAGGTGCTGCGCGGCTTCACCGACCGCGACCTCACCGTCCGCTTCGTGTCGAACGTCGACGGCGCCGATCTGCATGAGGCCACCCGCGACCTGGACGCGGCCGAGACGCTGTTCGTCATCGCCTCGAAGACCTTCACCACGATCGAGACGATCACCAACGCCACCTCGGCGCGCGCGTGGCTGCTCGGTGAGCTGAAGGCGGATCAGGAGGCGGTCGCCCGGCACTTCGTGGCGCTGTCGACGAACGCCGAGAAGGTGGCGGACTTCGGCATCGACACGGCCAACATGTTCGAGTTCTGGGACTGGGTCGGCGGCCGCTACTCCTACGACTCGGCGATCGGTCTGTCGCTGATGATCGCCATCGGGCCCGACCGCTTCCGCGAGATGCTCGACGGCTTCCACCTCGTCGACGAACACTTCCGCACCGCCCCGGCCGAGTCCAACGTACCTTTGCTCCTTGGCCTGTTGGGCATCTGGTACGGCAACTTCCATGACGCGCAGTCGCATGCGGTGCTGCCGTACAGCCACTACCTGTCGAAGTTCACCGCGTATCTCCAGCAGCTGGACATGGAGTCCAACGGCAAGTCGGTGGACCGTGACGGCAACCCCGCGGAGTGGCAGACCGGGCCGGTGGTGTGGGGTACGCCCGGCACCAACGGGCAGCACGCCTACTACCAGCTCATTCACCAGGGCACCAAGCTCATCCCGGCGGACTTCATCGGCTTCGCCCGTCCGATCGACGAGCTGTCCGACGCCCTCAGGGCGCAGCACGACCTGCTGATGGCGAACTTCTTCGCCCAGACCCAGGCGCTGGCCTTCGGCAAGACTCCGGACGAGGTGCGTGCGGAGGGGGTGGCCGAGGAGCTGGTCCCGCACAAGACGTTCAAGGGCAACCACCCGACGACGACGATCCTGGCCCGCGAGCTGACCCCGTCGGTCCTCGGCCAGCTCATCGCGCTCTACGAACACAAGGTGTTCGTCCAGGGCGCGATCTGGGACATCGACTCCTTCGACCAGTGGGGCGTCGAGCTCGGCAAGGTCCTGGCCAAGCGCGTCGAGCCGGCACTCACCGAGGGCGCTGAGGTGCCGGGCCTGGACGCGTCCACGAAGGCCCTGGTGACGACGTACCGGGAGCTGCGCGGACGGCAGTGAGAACGCGGACGCCGGGCTCCTCCTGGGAGGGACCCGGCGTCCGACTGCCTTCTCGAAGGCGGCTGTTACGACGAAGCCGGCGGATACAGCGACCTCGGCAGCTGGGAGGCCGCCGCCGAGTCCAGCAGCCACAAAGTGCGGGCCCGGCCACGGGCCCCGGCCGCCGGCGCCTGGATCTCACCCGCGCCGAACAGGGCGATCGCCGCGGCCTGGGCCTTGTCCTCGCCGGCCGCCAGGAGCCAGACCTCACGGGCCGCGCGGATGGCGGGCAGCGTGAGGGTGACCCGGGTCGGCGGTGGCTTCGGGGCGCCGTGGACGCCGACGACCGTGCGCTCGGTCTCCCGTACCGCGGGGAGCTCCGGGAACAGGGACGCCACGTGGGTGTCCGGGCCCACGCCCAGCATCAGGACGTCGAAGGTCGGGACCGCGCCATGGTTCTCGGGACCGGCCGCACGGGCCAGCTCCTCGGCGTAGGCCGCCGCCGCGGCCTCGACGTCGTGCCCGTGGGGACCGTCCGACGCAGGCATGGCATGCACACGCTTCGGGTCCAGCGGTACGGCGTCCAGCAGGGCCTCGCGGGCCTGCGTGACGTTGCGCTCCGGATCGCCCTCGGGCAGGAAGCGCTCGTCGCCCCACCACAGGTCCAGACGGCTCCAGTCGACGGCGTCCCGGGCGGGCGCCGCGGCCAGCGCGGCGAGCAGGCCGTTGCCGTTGCGGCCGCCCGTGAGGACCACGGACGCCGAGCCCCGGGAGGCCTGTGCGTCCACGATCTTCGTGATCAGACGGGCCGCAGCGGCCTGGGCCATCAGCTCCTTGTCGTGGTGCACGACGAGCTGCGGGGTGCTCACTTCGCCGCCTTCCCGGACAGGCCGGAAGGGACCGGCTTCAGCGATGCCGACGGCGCCGCTTCCTCCCCGGAAGCTTTCGCAGGGCCCTGGACAGGGGCTTTGACGGCGACTTCCGCGGAGGCTCCGGCTGCGACCGGCTCCGCGGAGACGGAATATCCGGAGTCGGGTTCGCCGACGGCGGAGCCGGGTTCTCCTTTGGGAGCCGGTTCCGGAAAGGGCGCCGACGGGTTCAGCCGTTCCACCCCGAACCGCAGCGCGGAGGCGTACGTGTCGTCCGGGTCCAGCCGGCGCAGCTCCTCCGCGATCAGCTCGGCGGTGTCCCGGCGCTTGAGCGCCACCGCCCGGTCCGGCTGGCCCTGGATGGAGAGCGTGGCGAGCGAGCCGTCCGCGCGGTCCAGGACGATCGGACCGCTGTCCGTGTGCAGGCGTACGGCCGTGAGGCCCGGACCGCTCGACAGCGACCGCTTCACCGGCACGTCCAGCCGGTCCGCCAGCCACATCGCCAGCAGCTCGCAGCTCGGGTTGAACTCCTCGCCCTCCACCTCGACGGCGTCCACCTTGCAGGTGACCTGGTCGAGCGCGGCGGCCAGCATCGAGCGCCACGGCGTGATCCGGGTCCAGGACAGGTCGGTGTCGCCCGGGGTGTAGGTGTCGGCGCGCGCCGTCAGCTCGCGCACCGGCTGCTCGGAGGAGTAGGTGTCGGTGACCCGCCGCTGGGCGAGCGCCCCGAGCGGGTCCCCGGCCGGGTCGAGCGGTGCGTCCACCGGCCACCAGACGACGACCGGCGCGTCCGGCAGCAGCAGCGGAAGGACGACCGACTGGGCGTGGTCGACGACCTCGCCGTACAGCCGCAGCACCACCGTCTCGCCGGTGCCGGCGTCGGCGCCCACCCGCACCTCGGCGTCGAGGCGGGACTGGGTGCGGTCACGAGGACTCCTCGACACCCGCTTGATGACCACCAGCGTGCGCGAGGGGTGCTCGCGGGACGCGTCGTTGGCGGCCTTGAGGGCGTCGTAGGCGTTCTCCTCGTCCGTGACGATGACCAGCGTGAGCACCATGCCGACGGCCGGTGTGCCGATGGCCCGGCGGCCCTTGACCAGCTCCTTGTTGATCTTGCTGGCGGTGGTGTCCGTGAGGTCTGTCTTCATGGCCGGCGCCAGCTCCGTCCCTCTCGTGCGAGCATTTCGTCCGCCTCGACCGGGCCCCAGGTACCGGAGGGGTACTGGGCGGGCTTGCCGTGCGTGTCCCAGTACTCCTCGATCGGGTCGAGGATCTTCCAGGACAGCTCGACCTCCTCCGTGCGGGGGAAGAGGTTCGAGTCGCCGAGCAGGACGTCGAGGATCAGGCGCTCGTACGCCTCGGGCGAGGACTCCGTGAACGACTCGCCGTAGGCGAAGTCCATGGACACGTCCCGGATCTCCATCGAGGTGCCCGGCACCTTGGAGCCGAAGCGGACGGTGACGCCCTCGTCGGGCTGGACGCGGATGACGATCGCGTTGGAGCCGAGCTCCTCGGTGGCCGTCGTGTCGAAGGGGGAGTGCGGTGCCCGCTGGAAGACCACCGCGATCTCGGTGACCCGGCGGCCGAGCCGCTTGCCGGTGCGCAGGTAGAAGGGGACGCCCGCCCAGCGGCGGTTGTCGATCTCCACCTTGATGGCCGCGTACGTGTCGGTCTTGGACTGCGGGTCGATGCCGTCTTCCTGGAGGTAGCCGACCGCCTTCTCGCCGCCCTGCCAGCCCGCCGCGTACTGTCCGCGCACGGTGTCCCGGCCCAGGTCCTTCGGCAGCTTCACCGCGCCGAGCACTTTGGTCTTCTCGGCTGCCAGCGCGTCCGCGTCGAAGGAGGCGGGCTCCTCCATGGCCGTGAGGGCCAGGAGCTGGAGCAGGTGGTTCTGGATGACGTCACGGGCGGCGCCGATGCCGTCGTAGTAGCCGGCCCGGCCGCCGATGCCGATGTCCTCGGCCATCGTGATCTGCACGTGCTCCACGAAGGACCGGTTCCAGATCGGCTCGAACATCGTGTTGGCGAAGCGCAGCGCCAGGATGTTCTGGACGGTCTCCTTGCCCAGGTAGTGGTCGATGCGGAAGACCTGGTCCGGGGCGAAGACCTCCTCGACGGTCGCGTTGAGCTCCTCGGCCGACTTGAGGTTGTGGCCGAAGGGCTTCTCGATGACCGCGCGCCGCCAGGAGCCGCTCGACTGGTCGGCCAGCCGGTGCTTCTTCAGCTGCTGGATGACCACGGGGAAGGCGGACGGCGGCACGGACAGGTAGAAGGCGAAGTTGCCGCCGGTGCCCTGTGCCTTGTCGAGTTCGTCGATGGTGTCGCGCAGCCGCTCGAACGAGTCGTCGTCGTCGAAAGTGCCCTGGACGAAGCGCATCCCCTGGATGAGCTGCTGCCAGACCTCCTCGCGGAACGGTGTCCTGGCGTGCTCCTTGACGGCGTCGTGGACGACTTCCGCGAAGTCCTCGTTCTCCCAGTCCCGCCGGGCGAAGCCGACCAGCGAAAAGCCCGGTGGCAGCAGACCCCGGTTCGCGAGGTCGTACACGGCGGGCATGAGCTTCTTTCGTGACAAATCGCCCGTGACGCCGAAGATGACCAGGCCCGACGGCCCCGCGATACGCGGGAGCCGTCGGTCGGCGGGGTCACGCAGCGGGTTGCTGCTCGACAAGAGTTCAGCCCTCCGATGGGGCGAGGCGCTGAAGCTCCGCCTCGGTCGACTTGAGCAGGTCGTTCCACGACGCCTCGAACTTCTCGACGCCCTCGTCCTCCAGGAGCTGCACCACCTCGTCGTACGAGATACCGAGCTTCTCGACGGCGTCGAGTTCCGCACGGGCCTGCTCGTACGTACCGGCGACCGCGTTGCCGCGGATCTGGCCGTGGTCCTCGGTGGCGAACAGGGTCGCCTCCGGCATGGTGTTCACCGTGTTCGGCGCCACCAGCTCGTCGACGTACAGCGTGTCCTTGTAGGCCTTGTCCTTGACACCGGTCGAGGCCCACAGCGGACGCTGCTTGTTGGCGCCGGCGTTCTCCAGCTTCGACCAGCGCTCGCCCGAGAAGACCTCCTCGTACGCCTGGTAGGCGAGGCGCGCGTTGGCGACGCCGGCCTTGCCGCGGGCGGCCTTGGCCTCGTCGGTGCCGAGCGCGTCGATGCGCTTGTCGATCTCGGTGTCCACACGGGACACGAAGAAGGACGCCACGGAGTGGATCTTCGACAGGTCGAGACCCCGCTCCTTGGCCTTCTCCAGGCCGGCCAGGAAGGCGTCCATCACCTCGCGGTAGCGCTCGAGCGAGAAGATCAGCGTGACGTTGACGCTGATCCCGAGGCCGATGACCTCGGTGATCGCCGGGATGCCGGCGCGGGCGGCCGGGATCTTGATGAGGGTGTTGGGGCGGTCGACCAGCCAGGCGAGCTGCTTGGCCTCGGCGACCGTCGCCTTGGTGTTGTGCGCCAGGCGCGGGTCGACCTCGATCGACACGCGACCGTCCTGGCCACCCGTGGCGTCGAAGACCGGGCGCAGGATGTCGGCCGCGTCCCGGACGTCCGCCGTGGTGATCATGCGGATGGCCTCTTCGACCGTGACCTTGCGGGCGGCGAGGTCGGACAGCTGCTGGTCGTAGCCGTCGCCCTCGGAGATCGCCTTCTGGAAGATCGACGGGTTGGTGGTGACGCCCACGACGTGCTGCTGGTCGATCAGCTCGGCGAGGTTGCCGGACGTGATCCGCTTGCGCGACAGGTCGTCCAGCCAGATCGCCACGCCTTCCTCGGAGAGGCGCTTGAGTGCGTCTGTCATGGAATTACATCTCCTACGTGTCGTATGTGAGCGTCAGCGCTGGGCGGCGGCGAGAGATTCCCGCGCCTTCGCGGCCACGTTCTCGCCGGTGAAGCCGAACTCCTGGAAGAGGACCTTGCCGTCCGCGGAAGCACCGAAGTGCTCCAGGGAAACGATGCGACCGGCGTCCCCGACGTACTTGTGCCAGGTAAGGCCGATACCCGCCTCCACCGCGACACGGGCCCTCACGGCCGGGGGCAGGACGCTGTCCCGGTACCCCTGGTCCTGCTCCTCGAACCACTCCACGGACGGCATGGAGACGACGCGCGTCGGCACCCCGTCGGCCTCCAGCTGCTCGCGTGCCTCGACGGCCACGTGCACCTCGGAACCGGTGGCGATGAGGATGACCTCGGGCGTCCCGGTGGAGGCCTCGAACAGGACGTAACCGCCCTTGACGGCGTCCTCGTTGGGCTCGTACGTCGGCACGCCCTGACGGGTCAGCGCCAGGCCGTGCGGGGCACCCTTGCCGAACTCCTTGGTCCAGCGCTTGAGAATCTCGCGCCAGGCGATCGCCGTCTCGTTGGCGTCGGCCGGGCGGACCACGTTCAGGCCGGGGATCGCGCGCAGCGCGGCGATGTGCTCGACCGGCTGGTGCGTCGGTCCGTCCTCGCCGAGGCCGATGGAGTCGTGCGTCCACACGTACGTCACCGGCAGGTGCATCAACGCCGAGAGCCGGACGGCGTTGCGCATGTAGTCGGAGAAGACGAGGAACGTACCGCCGTAGATACGGGTGTTGCCGTGCAGCGCGATGCCGTTCATCTCCGCGGCCATGGAGTGCTCGCGGATGCCGAAGTGGATCGTGCGGCCGTACGGGTCCGCCTCCGGCAGCGGGTTGTCCGCCGGGAGGAACGAACTGTTCTTGTCGATCGTGGTGTTGTTCGAGCCCGCGAGGTCGGCGGAGCCGCCCCACAGCTCGGGGATGACCGCGCCGAGGGCCTGGAGGACCTTGCCGGACGCGGCACGCGTGGCGACACCCTTGCCGGGCTCGAAGACCGGAATCGCCGACTCCCAGTCCTTGGGCAGCTCACCCGCGGCGATGCGGTCGAACTCGGCCGCGCGCTCGGAGTTGTTGTTCCGCCACTCCTGGAAGGACTTCTCCCACTCGGCCCTGGCCTGACGGCCGCGCTCCAGCGCCTGGCGGGTGTGGTCGATGACCTCGTCCGCGACCTCGAAGGACTGCTCCGGGTCGAAGCCCAGCACCCGCTTGGTCGCCGCGACCTCGTCGTCGCCGAGCGCCGAGCCGTGCGCGGCTTCGGTGTTCTGGGCGTTCGGGGCGGGCCAGGCGATGATCGAGCGCATCGCGATGAAGGACGGCTTGTCCGTCACCTGCTTCGCGGCCTCGATCGCGTTGTAGATCGCGTGCGGGTCGATGTCGCCGTCCGGCTTCGGGGCGACGCGCTGCACGTGCCAGCCGTACGCCTCGTAGCGCTTGACGGTGTCCTCGGAGACGGCCGTCTCGGTGTCGCCCTCGATCGAGATGTGGTTGTCGTCCCACAGCAGGATGAGGTTGCCGAGCTTCTGGTGACCGGCCATCGAGGACGCCTCGGCGGAGATGCCCTCCTGGAGGCAGCCGTCACCGGCGATGGCGAAGACGAAGTGGTCGAAGGGGGAGGTGCCCTCGGGGGCCTCCGGGTCGAACAGACCGCGCTCGTAGCGGGCGGCCATCGCCATGCCGACGGCGTTGGCGACACCCTGGCCGAGCGGACCGGTGGTCGTCTCGACGCCCTTGGTGTGGCCGTACTCCGGGTGGCCCGGGGTCTTCGAGCCCCAGGTGCGGAACGCCTTCAGGTCGTCCAGCTCCAGGCCGAAACCGGCCAGGTACAGCTGGGTGTACAGGGTCAGGGACGAATGGCCGGCGGACAGCACGAAGCGGTCGCGCCCGACCCAGTCGGGGTCGGCCGGGTCGTGCCGCATCACCTTCTGGAAGAGGGTGTAGGCGGCGGGAGCCAGGCTCATCGCCGTACCGGGATGGCCGTTGCCGACCTTCTGTACGGCGTCGGCGGCCAGGACGCGGGCGGTGTCCACGGCCCGCTGGTCCAGCTCGGTCCACTCGAGGTCTGTGGTGGTCGGCTTGGTGCTCACCCTGGGTCAGGGCTCCTCTCCACATGTCACGCATGTCGAAATGCCGGTGCACGGGACGCCCGGCCGTTGTCGAGCCTACCCCCGCAAGTACGTGCGTTTTTTCGAGTCATTCCAGACTGCCGGGCCGGGCGGGGATCCGCCTCCCGACTGGCCCGTACCGGCATTCGGCAAGTGAATACGCAGCCGCTCGTACGAGTGCTCAACCGAGTGACGCCGAGCTCTTCCGGGGCCGTCCTCGGACACGACTCGACCCCCGCGAATGCCCGGGTATGGGCAACGTCTACAGTGGCGTGGTACGCGCGAGCCTTTACCGGGACTTCACACGGGTGAGGCTTGCTGGGATGTCTCTGTAGGGGTGTGCGTGACGGCCGTCGAATCCCGTCCAGCGGGTGTGCTCGGTGCGAGCCAGAGCCCGGTTCACCGGCCGTTCGGGGCCCGTGTCAAGGCGTTCGTGGCGCTGACCAAGCCGCGGATCATCGAGCTGCTGCTGATCACCACCGTTCCGGTGATGTTCCTGGCGCAGCAGGGTGTGCCGGACCTGAAGCTGGTCCTGCTCACCTGCGTCGGCGGCTACCTCTCGGCAGGCGGCGCCAACGCGCTCAACATGTACATCGACCGCGACATCGACGCCCTGATGGACCGCACCTCGCAGCGTCCACTGGTGACCGGCATGGTGTCGCCGCGCGAGTGTCTGGCCTTCGGCATCACGCTGGCGGTCGTCTCGACGCTCCTGTTCGGACTCGCCGTCAACTGGCTGAGCGCCTGGCTCTCCCTCGGCGCGCTCCTCTTCTACGTCGTCGTCTACACGATGATCCTCAAGCGCCGTACCTCGCAGAACATCGTGTGGGGCGGCATCGCCGGCTGCCTGCCGGTCCTCATCGGCTGGTCGTCCGTCACGAACTCCATGTCGTGGGCGCCGATCATCCTCTTCCTGGTCATGTTCTTCTGGACGCCGCCGCACTACTGGCCGCTGTCCATGAAGGTCCGCGAGGACTACGCGCGCGTGGGCGTGCCGATGCTGCCGGTCGTCGCCTCCAACAAGGTGGTCGCCAGGCAGATCGTCATCTACAGCTGGGTGATGGTCGCGGTCTCGCTGCTGCTGACGCCGCTCGGCTACACCGGCTGGTTCTACACCGCGGTCGCGCTGCTCGCGGGCGGCTTCTGGCTGTGGGAGGCGCACGGGCTGCAGAACCGCGCCAAGGCCGAGGTGACGGGCGCGAAGCTCAAGGAGATGCGGCTGTTCCACTGGTCGATCACCTATGTGTCGATCCTCTTCCTCGCGGTGGCGGTCGACCCCTTCCTGAGGTAAGGGTCACGTCGCCGTTCCCCCTACCCGTCGGTAGCATCCTGGTCATGGCAGACACGCAGCAGGTTGACGCGAAGGCCGAGCGCAAGGCCGCCCGGCTCGCCAAGCAGATCAGCGCCTTCTCCAAGGAGCACGGCGGCGCCGAGGGACAGCTGGCCTACATCGGTGAGCGCGGCACCCGGATCGTCCTCGTCGGCGAGGACGGCGGTTGGGGCGACCTGGTGGCCCCCTCGTACGAGATCGCCGAGAAGGCCGTCGAGAAGTCCGGCATCACGGTCCACGAGGACTTCGACGGCGAGTTCGCCGCGAAGGTGAGGACGGGGCCGTACGAGTGGACCCGGATGGCGGGCATCCAGGTCGGCGGACCGAGCAACGGCTGATCAGACGCGCCCCGAAGGGTCGCGGGGCTGCTTCGACGTGCGGCCCGCCGCGTGGGCGCGATCAGCCACGACGGGCCCGCAGTCGCGGACGGCCGGTGTCATCCCTCGCGGTGGGCGAGACGGTTCAGCCCGCGGAGCGCTTCGCACGGGGTGTGTGACACCAACACCTGATGCCCGGTTCACCCGTTAGGACCTGTGAGCAGCGACACGGTCCAGCAACGGGGAGCCCGGATGATCGAAACGCCGTCCCTCGTGGACCAGTACTGCCACGGCGTACTGAGGACGGAGCTGGGTCTCGGCACCTTCGAGACCCAGCTGGCCCGCACCGAGGGCCCGCCCGCCCCGGGGACCACGCTGTTCGACACCCAGACGGGTTTCGCCGTACGACGATGGTGCCCGCCCCTGCTCGGCCTGGAACCGCACTGTCCGCCCGCCCGCTATCTGGCCCGGCGCCGGGAACTGGGTGTGCTGGAAGCGGGCCGCAGGCTGCTGCGCGGCAGTGGAATCACGACCTATCTGGTCGACACCGGGCTGCCCGGCGACCTCACGGGACCCACCGAGCTGGCCTCCGCCGCGGCCGCCGAGGCCCGCGAGATCGTGCGCCTGGAGCTCCTCGCCGAACAGGTCGCCGACACCTCCGGCACCGTGGAGTCTTTCCTCGCCAACCTCGCCGAGTCGGTGCACGGAGCCGCCGCGAGCGCGGTCGCCTTCACGTCGGTGGCGGGGGTACGGCACGGCCTGGCGCTCGCGCCCGAGCCACCGGGGCCGGGAGAGGTGCGGGGCGCGGCGGGCCGGTGGCTGGCGGGTCGCCGGGTGGGCGGCGAACTGTCCGACCCCGTTCTCCTACGGCACCTGCTGTGGATCGCGGCCGCCTCGGGCCTGCCCCTCCAGCTGCACGCCGGGCTCGGCGAACCGAGAGTGCGCATCGACCGCACCGATCCGGTCCTGCTCACCGACTTCGTCCGGGCCACCGCGGGTCTCGGCACCGACCTCGTCCTGCTGCACAGCTACCCCTACCACCGGCACGCCGCCCATCTCGCCGGCGTCTTCCCGCACGTCTACGCCGACTCCGGAGCCGCCCTCGTCCGCACCGGCGCCCGCGCGGCGACCGTCCTCGCGGAGATCCTGGAACTGGCCCCCTTCGGCAAGATCGTCTTTTCCAGCGGAGCCCACAGCCTGCCCGAACTGCATGTCGTGGGCGCCCGCCTGTTCCGCGAGGCACTGGCTCGGGTGCTGGGTGGCTGGGTCGCCGAGGGGTCCTGGTCGCCGGCGGACGCGCAGCGGGTGGCGGGGCTGATCGCGGCGGGGAACGCGCGCAGGGTGTACAGGCTGGAGTGAGCTGTACAGGATGGGGCGCATGCAGACCGAGGTGTTACTGGACCGCTTCCTGACCGGGCTCGCCCCGCTCGCCCCCGTCGCCGTCTGGGCCCACGGCTCCCTCGCGGGCGGCGACTACCAGGAGGGCCGCAGCGACCTGGACCTGATCGCCGTCCTGCCCTCGCTGACGCCCCGCACGGTCTGGCGGCTGGCGAAGACGCACGCCCGGCTGCGGGCCGAGCCGCTGGCCGGGCAACTGCACTGCACCTACCTGACGCCTGCGGCCGGCATGGGGCGCCGCCACCTCACCTGGGCGCACGAGGAGCTCTTCAAGCGGCCGGTCACCCCGGTGACCCGGCGCGAACTGCACAGCTTCGGGCGGGTGCTGCTGGGGAAACCTCCCGCGGAACTGCTGCCGCCGGTATCGGACCGCGAGCTCACCGACTTCGTCGTCCGTGACCAGCGCGACTTCTGGCGCCCGGCCCTCGACACCGCCCCGCTGTGGACCAGGGACGTGTGGGTCGACCTGGGGCTGCTGACCTTCGCCCGCGCGAGCGTCACCCTGCGGGAGGGGCGACTGATCAGCAAACGCGAGGCGCTCGAACTGCTGCCGGGACTCGGGGCGCCCGTGGAGGTCGTCGAGGACATCCGGGGGCGGCGCTACGGCGATGTCCCGCCCGCTGCCGAGGGGTGGACGCAGCGCCGGGCCGAGCTGACGCGGACCTACCTGGGCCCGGCGATCGACGAACTGGTGGGCGCGTACGACTGAGCCGGGACCTCGGCCGCCTCACCCTCGGACCGCTCCCGCAGGGCCAGCAGGACACGCAGGACCGCGATCCACACCAGGGCCGAGCCGAGCATGTGCAGGCCGACCAGGAACTCGGGCAGGTCGGTGAAGTACTGGACGTAGCCGATGACGCCCTGGGAGAGGAGGACCAGGAAGAGGTCGCGGGTGCGGTGCAGGGGGCCCTTGGGGGCGTCGACCGCCTTGAGGATGAACCACAGGGCGAAGGTCAGCGACACCACGATCCAGGCCAGGACCGCGTGCGCCTTGGCCACCGTCTCCCAGTCCAGCGGCATCCGCTCGACCTCGCTGGAGTCACCGGCGTGCGGTCCGGCGCCGGTCACGACGGTGCCAACGAGGATCAGCAGAGCGGCGGCCGCGACCAGGAACCACACCAGCTGCTGCACCGGCTTGCCGACCAGCGGGCGGGGTGCCGTGTCGCCCTCGCGGGTGCGCTGCCACATCACCGCGGCGACCGTGATCAGGGCCGTCGTCGCCACGAAGTGGGCCGCGACGGTGTACGGGTTGAGACCCACGAGGACCACGATGCCGCCGAGGATCGCGTTGCTCATCACGATCCAGAACTGCGCCCAGCCCAGCCGGTTCAGGCTGCGCCGGTACGGCTTCTCGGAGCGCGCGGCGATGATCGCCCATCCGACGGCGGCGCACAGCACATAGGTGAGCATCCGGTTGCCGAACTCGATGGCACCGTGCACCCCCATCGCGCGGGTCGCGGTCAGCGAGTCGTCCGTGCACGTGGGCCAGGTCGGGCACCCGAGCCCCGACCCGGTCAGCCGCACCGCACCGCCGGTGACCACGATGACCACCGCCATGACGAGCGCGGCGAGAGCAGCCCGCTGAACCGTCCGGGGAGTCGGGGTCCAGCGTGCGGCGATGAAGGCGAGCGGGTTGCGGACGGCCGCTACGGCGTCGGCGCGGGTCAGGTTCGGCACGCGTTCCATCGTAGGGGGCCGCTTGTGCATACGTTCACGAGGGCCCCTACTCCCAGCGGAAGAAGCGTCCGGCCAGGGCCAGACCCGCCACGGCCCACACCGCCAGGATCCCCAGGTCGCCCCACGGCATCCCGGCGCCGTGCTGCAACACGTCCCGCAGGCCGTCCGACAGGGCCGTGATCGGCAGCAGGCTCAGTACGTCCTGGGTACCTGAAGGGAACTTGGACAGGGGGACCATCACTCCGCCGCCCACCAGCAGCAGGAGGAAGACCAGGTTCGCCGCGGCCAGGGTCGCCTCCGCCTTCAGGGTGCCTGCCATCAGGAGGCCGAGGCCCGAGAACGCCGCCGTGCCCAGGATCAGCAGGAGCAGCACGGACAACGGGTTGCCGTGCGGGGACCAGCCCAGCGCGAAGGCGATCACCGTCAGGAGGATCACCTGGAGGATCTCCGTCACCAGGACCGACGCCGTTTTCGCCGTCATCAGGCCCCAGCGGGGGAGCGGGGAGGAGGCCAAGCGCTTCAGGACGCCGTATCGGCGTTCGAAGCCGGTCGCGATCGCCTGGCCCGTGAAGGCCGTCGACATGACCGCGAGGGCCAGGACGCCGGGGGTGAGGAAGTCCACCGCCTTGCCCTCGGCCGTGTCGATGATGTCCACCGAGCTGAACAGGACCAGAACCAGGGTCGGGATCACCACCGTCAGCAGGAGCTGTTCGCCGTTGCGCAGGAGCATCTTCGTCTCCAGGACCGCCTGGGTCGCGATCATGCGTCCCAGCGGTGCCGCGCCCGGCTTCGGGGTGTACATACCGGTGGCCGTCACGCGCGCAGCTCCTTGCCCGTGAGTTCGAGGCTGTGTCTTCCCGGGGGATGACCCCCGGACCCCCAGCAGGTCCTTGTGCGGGCCGGCATCATGAGCGCAGCTCCTTGCCCGTGAGTTCGAGGCTGTGTCTTCCCGGGGGATGACCCCCGGACCCCCAGCAGGTCCTTGTGCGGGCCGGCATCATGAGCGCAGCTCCTTGCCCGTGAGTTCGAGGCTGTGCCTTCCCGGGGGATGACCCCCGGACCCCCAGCAGGTCCTTGTGCGGGCCGGCATCATGAGCGCAGCTCCTTGCCCGTGAGTTCGAGGAAGACGTCTTCCAGGGTGTGCCGTTCCACCGAGATCTTCTCCGGCATCACGCCGTGCTGGGCGCACCAGGACGTCACCGTCGCCAGCAGTTGCGGGTTGACCTTGCCGACCACCCGGTAGGAGCCGGGGGTCAGTTCGGCGGCCGTGCAGTCGGCGGGGAGCGCCTTGAGGAGGGACCCCACGTCGAGCCCGGGGCGGCCCATGAAGCGCAGGGTGTTCTCGGCGCCGCCCCTGCACAGCTCCTCCGGGGTGCCCTGGGCGATGACCCGGCCGCCGTCGATGATCGCCACGTCGTCGGCGAGCTGCTCGGCCTCGTCCATGTAGTGCGTGGTGAGGATGACCGAGACGCCGTCCGCGCGCAGGTCGCGGACCAGGTCCCAGGTCGAGCGGCGGGCCTGTGGGTCCAGGCCGGCGGTGGGTTCGTCCAGGAAGACCAGTTCCGGGCGGCCGACCACGGCCATGGCGAGCGCCAGCCGCTGCTGCTGGCCGCCGGAGAGGCGCCGGTACGTCGTCCTGCCGCAGCTGCCGAGGCCCAGGCGCTCGATCAGCGCGTCCACGTCGAGCGGGTGCGCGTGGAGCCTGGCCACGTGCCGCAGCATCTCGTCGGCCCGGGCGCCCGAGTACACGCCCCCGGACTGCAGCATCACGCCGATCCTCGGGTGCAGCTCACGGGCCTGCCGCACCGGGTCGAGGCCCAGGACCCGTACCGTGCCGGAGTCCGGCTGCCGGTATCCCTCGCAGGTCTCGACCGTCGTCGTCTTGCCCGCGCCGTTCGGCCCGAGTACGGCGGTCACGCCCGCCCGGGCCACCAGGTCGAGGCCGTCCACGGCGGTCTTCGTGCCGTACCGCTTCACCAGGGCGTGGACCTGGACCACGGGCTCACTTCGCATGGGCCCGAGTCTAGGTTCGCCGCCCGCGCCGCAGACGGGCGGGTGCAGGATCTCCACCCGGATCTCCACCCAGGGCGGCCTGGGGGATGTCCTCCCATGACCGGTGCAGCGTCAGCCACCGCTGCGCGTACCGCACGGCGTCCGCCACCGGGAACAGCCGGGCGTCAGCCGCGCCCACGTTTCCGCGTACGACGACGGCCCGGTCGCGCTCGAAGTCGTGGCCCAGTTCGTCGAAGCGGTCCGAGGTGATCGAGACCTCCGTCACCACCTCCCACCCGTTCGGTCCCGGGCGGCCGACCCTCACCAGCGGGGCCGGGACGCGGTACTCGGCGAGATGGAAGCTCGTGCAGGTGTCGTAGCCCGCGCCGAGAAGCAGCACGCGCGCGTGGAGGTCCTCGAGGCGGGCCAGAGGGCTGTGCTCGCCGAGGCGGCAGTCGAGGGCGTGGCCGTCCAGGACCGCGTGCGCGCGGGGGCCTGTCGCCGCGAAGGAGGTCTGCGGGTGCGCGCTGCGCCGGGCGCCCGGCCAGGTGCGCACCGTCTCCGGGATCACCCCGACCCCGCGCGAGGGCGTGACGAGGGGGTCGTAGGCGGGCATGGCCGTCCGGATCGTGTCCCACCACTCCTCGGGCACCGGCGGATTGCTCCACACCGCCGGGTCGGAGAGGTCGCCGGTCTGGGTGGGGACCACGAGGGTGCCGTCCGGGCCGAGGGCGTCGAGCAGTCCCTGGACCACCGCGACCGCGCCCCCGCAGACCCAGCCGAGGGCGCTCAGGGAGGAGTGCACGAGGAGGATCTCGCCGCTGCGGACACCCAGCTCGCGCAGCTCCCCCGCGAGGGTGTCGCGGGTGACAAGTGGGCCGGTGGGAGGTGGTTTCGGCATGGTTCCGGAGTGTCCCTGACAGGGCCCCGACATGCCACCGGTTTGATCGATCAAAGATCGTTCTCCCAGGTCAGGTTAGGGGTGCCTAAGTGATGCAGGGCACCGTCCATCGATCGGGACGCGGCTTGCCCGGTCCTGAGGAATTACGCAACAATGGCGTTGTGAAAAACGTCGGCGAGGCTCGGGAGACCCCCACGGGGGCCCCTCAGGAGGAGCTCGCGACCGGTGAGCGGTCCACCCGCAACCGCGTCGCGCGATCCATCCTGGACCACGGGCCGTCGACCGTTGCCGAGCTGGCCGGCCGACTGGGCCTGACCCATGCGGCCGTACGGCGCCATCTGGACGCCCTGGCGGCCGACGAGGTCGTGGAGGCGCGGGAGCAGCGGGTGTACGGCGCACGGACGCGCGGCCGTCCCGCAAAGGTCTTCGCGCTCACCGACTGCGGCCGGGACGCCTTCGACCAGTCGTACGACAAGCTCGCCGCGGACGCCCTGAGCTGGATCCAGGAGCGGTTCGGCGGGGACGAGGCGGTCGTCGCCTTCGCACGCGCGAGGATCGCCGCGCAGGCCGAGGAATACCGCAAGGCCGTCGAGTCCGCCGCCCCCGAGGAGCGCACAGAAGCCCTGGCCAAGGCCCTGAGCGCGGACGGGTACGCTGCTACGGCGCGCAGCGCACCGGTCGGCGAGCAGCTCTGCCAGCACCACTGCCCGGTGGCCCATGTCGCGGAGAAGTTCCCCCAGCTCTGTGATGCGGAGACCGAGATCTTCTCCCAGCTGCTCGGAACGCACGTCCAGCGACTGGCGACCATCGCGCACGGCGACGGCGTCTGCACGACGTTCATCCCCAAGATTTCCCACATGACTGACAACGCATCTGCAAGCACGGCCGGGAGGAACCCCGCATGACTCTCCCCACGGAGACTGCCCACCCCGAGCTCGAGGGCCTGGGCAAGTACGAATACGGCTGGGCCGACTCCGACACGGCCGGCGCCTCTGCCAAGCGCGGCATCAACGAGGACGTCGTCCGCGACATCTCCGCGAAGAAGAACGAGCCGGAGTGGATGACCAAGCTCCGCCTCAAGGGTCTGCGCCTGTTCGACAAGAAGCCCATGCCGAACTGGGGCTCGGACCTCTCCGGCATCGACTTCGACAACATCAAGTACTTCGTGCGCTCCACGGAGAAGCAGGCGGAGTCCTGGGAGGACCTGCCCGAGGACATCAAGAACACGTACGACAAGCTCGGCATCCCCGAGGCGGAGAAGCAGCGCCTCGTCGCCGGTGTCGCGGCCCAGTACGAGTCCGAGGTCGTCTACCACCAGATCCGCGAGGACCTGGAGGAGCAGGGCGTCATCTTCCTCGACACGGACACCGCGCTGAAGGAGCACCCGGAGCTCTTCAAGGAGTACTTCGGCACCGTCATCCCGGTCGGCGACAACAAGTTCGCGTCGCTGAACACCGCCGTGTGGTCAGGCGGCTCCTTCATCTACGTGCCGAAGGGCGTGCACGTCGAGATCCCGCTCCAGGCCTACTTCCGCATCAACACGGAGAACATGGGCCAGTTCGAGCGGACCCTGATCATCGTCGACGAGGGCGCCTACGTGCACTACGTCGAGGGTTGTACGGCGCCGATCTACAAGTCGGACTCGCTGCACAGCGCCGTGGTCGAGATCATCGTCAAGAAGAACGCCCGCTGCCGCTACACGACCATCCAGAACTGGTCGAACAACGTCTACAACCTGGTCACCAAGCGCGCCGTGGCGTACGAGGGCGCGACCATGGAGTGGATCGACGGCAACATCGGCTCCAAGGTGACGATGAAGTACCCGGCCGTCTACCTGATGGGCGAGCACGCCAAGGGCGAGACCCTCTCCATCGCCTTCGCGGGCGAGGGGCAGCACCAGGACGCCGGCTCCAAGATGGTCCACATGGCGCCGAACACCTCCTCCAACATCGTCTCCAAGTCGGTGGCGCGTGGTGGCGGTCGTACGTCCTACCGTGGTCTCGTCGAGATCGGCGAGGGCGCCCACGGCTCCAAGTCGAACGTGCTGTGCGACGCGCTGCTCGTCGACACCATCTCCCGCTCCGACACGTACCCGTACGTGGACGTCCGCGAGGACGACGTGTCCATGGGCCACGAGGCGACCGTCTCCAAGGTCTCCGAGGACCAGCTCTTCTACCTGATGAGCCGTGGTCTGAGCGAGTTCGAGGCGATGGCGATGATCGTGCGCGGCTTCGTCGAGCCCATCGCGAAGGAGCTGCCGATGGAGTACGCGCTGGAGCTCAACCGGCTGATCGAGCTGCAGATGGAAGGCGCGGTCGGCTGACGCCCGCCCCCTTTCGGATACAGCTAGCGAAACTGACGTAGGAAGAGAGCAGACCGACAGCCATGGCTGAGGCTCAGAACATCCCGGTGGGCAGCACGACCGCCGGCCAGATCGCGGTGGCCGCCGAGTCGACCGTCGCCACGCGCATGAGCGCGCCCCCCTCCTTCGACGTGGCGGACTTCCCGGTCCCCCACGGCCGCGAGGAGGAGTGGCGGTTCACCCCGCTGGAGCGGCTGCGCGGGCTGCACGACGGCACCGCGGTCGCCACCGGCGACGGCGTGAAGGTCGACATCTCGGCCCCCGAGGGGGTCGTCATCGAGACCGTCGGCCGCGACGACGCCCGGCTCGGCAAGGCCGGCACCCCGGTGGACCGCATCGCCGCCCAGGCGTACTCGGCGTTCGAGAAGGCCGGCGTGGTCACCGTCCCCAAGGAGACGGTCCTCACCGAGCCGATCCGCATCGCCGTGCACGGCGAGGGCGGCGTCCGCTACGGCCACCAGGTCGTGGAGCTCGGAGCCTTCGCCGAGGCCGTCGTCGTCATCGACCACACCGGTGACGCGGTGCTCGCCGCCAACGTCGACTACATCCTGGGCGACGGCGCCAAGCTGACCGTCGTCTCCGTCCAGGACTGGGACGACAAGGCCGTGCACGTGGCCCAGCACAACGCGCTGATCGGCCGGGACGCCACCTTCAAGTCGTTCGTGGTCACCTTCGGCGGCGACCTTGTACGCCTCCACCCGCGCGTCTCGTACGCCGGCCCCGGTGGCGAGGCCGAGCTGTTCGGCCTGTACTTCACCGACGCGGGCCAGCACCAGGAGCACCGCCTCCTCGTCGACCACAACACCCCGCACTGCAAGTCGAACGTGGCCTACAAGGGCGCGCTCCAGGGCGAGGGCGCCCACGCGGTGTGGATCGGCGACGTGCTCATCGAGGCCAAGGCCGAGGGCACCGACACCTACGAGATGAACCGCAACCTCGTCCTCACCGACGGCGCCCGGGTCGACTCCGTGCCGAACCTCGAGATCGAGACCGGCGAGATCGTCGGAGCCGGCCACGCGAGTGCGACCGGCCGCTTCGACGACGAGCAGCTCTTCTATCTGATGGCCCGCGGCATCCCGGCCGACGAGGCCCGGCGTCTGGTCGTCCGCGGCTTCTTCGCGGAGCTGGTCCAGCAGATCGGTGTCGACGACATCGAGGAACGGCTTCTCGTGAAGATCGACGAGGAGCTGGAGGCCACGGTCTGATGGCCTTCGTACGCGCCTGCGGGCTGAGCGAGCTGGAGGAGGACACCCCGAAGCGGGTGGAACTCGACGGCACGCCGGTCTCGGTCGTGCAGACCGAGGGGGAGGTGTTCGCCATCCACGACATCTGCTCGCACGCGAACGTCTCGCTCTCCGAGGGCGAGGTGGAGGACTGCCAGATCGAGTGCTGGCTGCACGGCTCCAGCTTCGACCTGCGCACCGGCAAACCGTCCGGCCTTCCCGCGACGCGCCCCGTCCCCGTATACCCCGTAAAGATCGAAGGGGACGACGTGCTCGTCTCCCTTTCCCAGGAGTCCTGAGGCACCCATGGCAACGCTTGAAATCCGAGACCTGCACGTCACCGTCGAGGCCGACAACGCCACGAAGGAGATCCTCAAGGGTGTCGACCTGACCGTGAAGCAGGGCGAGACGCACGCCATCATGGGCCCCAACGGCTCCGGCAAGTCGACGCTCGCCTACTCGCTCGCGGGTCACCCGAAGTACACCGTCACCGGCGGCACCGTCACCCTCGACGGCGAGGACGTCCTGGAGATGTCCGTCGACGAGCGCGCCCGCGCGGGCCTGTTCCTGGCGATGCAGTACCCGGTCGAGGTTCCCGGCGTGTCCGTGTCGAACTTCCTCCGTACGTCCGCCACCGCCATCCGCGGCGAGGCCCCCAAGCTGCGCACCTGGGTGAAGGAGGTCAAGGAGACCATGCAGCGTCTCCACATGGACCCCGCCTTCGCCGAGCGCAACGTCAACGAGGGCTTCTCCGGCGGTGAGAAGAAGCGCCACGAGATCCTCCAGCTGGAGCTGCTCAAGCCGAAGGTCGCGATCCTCGACGAGACGGACTCCGGCCTCGACGTCGACGCCCTGCGGGTCGTCTCCGAGGGCGTCAACCGCGTCCGTGAGACCGGCGAGGTCGGCACCCTGCTGATCACGCACTACACGCGCATCCTGCGCTACATCAAGCCCGACTTCGTCCACGTCTTCTCCGGCGGTCGCATCGTCGAGTCCGGCGGCGCCGAGCTCGCCGACAAGCTGGAGAACGAGGGCTACGAGGCATACACGAAGGGTGGCGTATCCGCGTGACGCAGCTGCCGGGCCTCCTCGACACAGAGGCGATCCGCAAGGACTTCCCCATCCTGGACCGCCAGGTCCACGACGGTAAGAAGCTCGTGTACCTGGACAACGCGGCGACCTCGCAGAAGCCGCGCCAGGTGCTCGACGCCCTGAACGAGTACTACGAGCGCTACAACGCCAACGTCCACCGCGGTGTGCATGTGCTCGCCGAGGAGGCCACGGCGCTGTACGAGGGCGCGCGCGACAAGGTCGCCGCCTTCATCAACGCGCCGAGCCGCGACGAGGTCATCTTCACCAAGAACGCCTCCGAGTCGCTCAACCTCGTGGCGAACATGCTGGGCTGGGCCGACGAGCCCTACCGCGTGGACCACGAGACCGAGATCGTCATCACGGAGATGGAGCACCACTCCAACATCGTGCCGTGGCAGCTGCTCGCGCAGCGCACGGGCGCGAAGCTGAAGTGGTTCGGCCTGACCGACGACGGCCGGCTCGACCTCTCGAACATCGACGAGATCATCACCGAGAAGACGAAGATCGTCTCCTTCGTGCTGGTGTCGAACATCCTGGGCACGGTCAACCCCGTCGAGGCGATAGTGCGCCGCGCGCAGGAGGTCGGCGCGCTGGTCTGCATCGACGCCTCGCAGGCCGCGCCGCACATGCCGCTGGACGTACAGGCCCTCCAGGCCGACTTCGTGGCCTTCACCGGTCACAAGATGTGCGGCCCGACCGGCATCGGCGTGCTCTGGGGCCGCCAGGAGCTGCTGGAGGACCTGCCGCCGTTCCTGGGCGGCGGCGAGATGATCGAGACCGTGTCGATGCACTCGTCGACGTACGCCCCGGCGCCGCACAAGTTCGAGGCGGGCACGCCTCCGATCGCGCAGGCGGTCGGTCTGGGCGCCGCGATCGACTATCTGAACTCGATCGGCATGGACAAGATCCTCGCCCATGAGCACGCGATCACCGAATACGCGGTGAAGCGCTTCGCGGAGGTCCCGGACCTCAGGATCATCGGCCCGGCCACGGCCGAGGACCGGGGCGCGGCGATCTCCTTCACGCTCGGCGACATCCACCCGCACGACGTGGGCCAGGTCCTCGACGAGCAGGGCATCGCGGTCCGGGTCGGTCACCACTGCGCACGGCCCGTCTGCCTCCGGTACGGAATTCCCGCGACCACGCGAGCGTCGTTCTATCTGTACTCCACGCCGGCCGAGATCGACGCACTGGTCGAGGGGCTGGAGCACGTACGGAACTTCTTCGGCTGAAGGGCGTGCTGAAACCGTGAAGCTGGACTCGATGTACCAGGAAGTCATCCTGGACCACTACAAGCACCCGCACGGGCGTGGTCTGAGGGATGGCGACGCCGAGGTGCACCATGTGAACCCCACGTGCGGCGACGAGATCACCCTCCGTGTGAAGTACGACGGCAAGAGGATCGAGGACGTCTCGTACGAGGGCCAGGGCTGCTCGATCAGCCAGGCCAGCGCGTCCGTCCTGAACGATCTGCTGGTCGGCAAGGACCTGGCGGAGGCGCAGAAGATCCAGGAGACCTTCCTGGAACTGATGCAGTCGAAGGGCAGGATCGAGCCCGACGACGCGATGGAGGAGGTGCTGGAGGACGCGGTCGCGTTCGCCGGTGTCTCCAAGTACCCGGCCCGGGTCAAGTGCGCCCTCCTCAGCTGGATGGCGTGGAAGGACGCGACGGCCCAGGCGCTGGGCGCCGGCGCCGACGCCGAAAGGAAGACGGCATGAGCGAGACCGTTGAGATGAAGCCGGCCTCGGAGGAAGAGGTCCGCGAGGCGTTGTACGACGTCGTCGACCCCGAGTTGGGCATCGACGTCGTCAACCTCGGCCTGATCTACGGCATCCACATCGACGACGCAAACATCGCGACCCTCGACATGACCCTGACCTCGGCGGCCTGCCCGCTGACGGACGTCATCGAGGACCAGGCCAAGTCCGCCACGGACGGCCTCGTGAGCGAACTCCGCATCAACTGGGTGTGGATGCCGCCGTGGGGGCCGGACAAGATCACGGACGACGGCCGGGAGCAGCTTCGGGCGCTCGGGTTCAACGTCTGAGTGACCCTGTTCGTGGGAAAGCGGCGGCACCTGTCGGGTGCCGCCGCTTTCCTGTACTCGTACGCGGCTCAGGCCAGCCCGCTCACCAGCTGGAACGAGGAGTCCGCCAGGTACTGGGAGCTGTACTCGAAGCGTTCGAGGCGGACCACGAAGTTCTGGTGGCGGAGGAAGTAGCCGGGGTAGTTGACCGACTCCAGCATTTTCGCGCCGGAGTAGGAGGCGTCCCGGGAGCAGAACGTGGCGTCCTGCCTGAAGAGGGAGGAGCCGTCGTTGCGGTCGGCCCGCAGGACGAAGTCGCGGTGGCGCAGGTACTTGCCGTCGTGGGTGGTGAAGGAGTAACAGGAGCCGTTCGCCAGGCCCTTGACCAGGGTGAAGGTGGCGTCCTCGCGGGACTCCGAGCCGCTGACCGGGTCCAGGCCCACATAGCCGTCGTCCACGTGCCAGTACCGGGCGGGGTAGTTGACCGAGCGGACCGAGCGGTAGGTCACGGAAGGGCGGGGCTTCGACGAGCTGCCCTTGGACGCCGTGGACCTGGGCGGCTTCGGGTGGGCCGTGACCGTGGCGGTGGGCTCGGCTCCCTGCTGCTGGGGGTCCCGGGGAGTGGGGGACACCGACGAGAGGCCGCTGTCGCCCGGCGGAGGCGTGGTCGGCGCGGGGGGCTGCGAGGAGAAGGAGATCAGGCCGGACCCCTCGTCCCGCGCGGTTTTCGACGGTCCGCCGGGTTCGTTGTCCGTGGCGGCTATCGCCGCCACACAGGCGATGATCGTGGCCACCGCCAACGCCCCGGCGAGATAGAGCCGTCGGGTGCCGGGCGTGCGGGAGGTGTCCAACGTCCAGCCGTTCTCCCAGGGGCGGTCCTGGGGCGGCCGGGACTTGTCTTCGGGCATGCGCTGTTCCTCCGGCGCGGCGCGAGGCGACGTGCCGCTGCTGTGGTGGCGCGGTATGTGAAGGGTGAAACACAAGTGGTTCCGGGTGAACACTAGTGGTTACCGGCGGTCCCGAGCAGCCCTTTGAACCGGCTGCTTTCCACATTCCTCTCGGCGGGCTCACAGCGCATCGGCGCGGTGGTCACCTCTGCACCTGCGGCTGATGGTCGATCAGACAGGGCCGGGCGCCGCCATGTTGGGAGAACGGCTGCTGGGCGGTGGCCGCGGATCCGCTCCCGGGCTCCGTTATGTACGCTTGTACACATGGGATACCTGCTGCTCGCTGGAGCCATCGCCGCCGAGGTCGGAGCGACCACGGCCATGAAGTACACCGAGGGCTTCAGTCGGCTCGGGCCCTCGCTGCTGACCGTGCTGGGGTACGTCCTCTCCTTCGCGCTGCTCGCCCAGACGCTCAAGACGGTGTCGGTCGGCACCGCCTACGCGATCTGGGCCGGGGTGGGCACCGCGGCCATCGTCGGCATCGGGATGCTCTTCCTCGGAGAGGGGATGACGGCCACCAAGGCTGCCGGGATCGTGCTGATCATCATGGGGGTCGTGGTGCTGAACCTGGGCGGGGCGCACTGATGGCCCGGCGGCACGACCCCGAGCGCCGGCAGCGGATCATCGACGCGGCCATCCGGGTCGTGGGGGAGAAGGGGCTCGCGGGGCTCAGTCACCGCAGCGCCGCCGCCGAGGCCGATGTGCCGCTCGGTTCGACGACGTACCACTTCAAGAGCCTCGACGAGCTGATGGTGGCCGCGTTGCGCCAGGCCAGCGAGGGCTTCGCCAAGGCGGTCGCCGCGCACGGCGCCCTGGACGACCCGGGCGGTGACCTGGCCGCCGACCTCGCCCGCGTCCTCGGCGACTGGCTCGGCGGCGACCGCACCGGCGTCGAGCTGGAGTACGAGCTCTACCTCGCCGCCCTGCGCCGCCCCGCCCTGCGCCCCGTCGCCGCCGAATGGGCCGACGACCTCGCCGAACGCCTCGCCCGCCGCACGGACCCGGTCACGGCACGGGCGCTGGTCGCCCTGGCCGACGGGATCTGCCTACAGGTGCTGTTGACCGGGACACCGTACGACGAGGGGTACGCGCGGGAGGTGCTGGGGCGGGTGGTCCCCGCCGGCCCTGGTGATCCCGGTTGACCGCGGGCGATCCGCGCGACTTCGGGTAGTCCCGGTCGGCCTGGGTGAGTTTCGCCGACCGTGGGTGGTCCCCCTGGCTGCGGGTGGTTTCCGCCGGCCGTGGGTGACCCCCACGACTGTGGGTGATCCCGGTCGGCCCGGGTGATCTCCATCGGCTCTGGTGATCCCGGTTGACCGCGGGTGATCCGCGCGACTTCGGGTGGTCGCGGTCGGCCTGGGTGAGTTTCGCCGACCGCGGGTGGTCCCCCTGACTGCGGGTGAGTTTCACCGGCCGCGGGTGTTCCCCGCCGGCCCAGGTGCCCCACGACTGCGGGTGATTCTCGTCGGCCCAGGTGCCCCACGACTGCGGGTGATTCTCGTCGGCCCAGGAGAGTTTCACCGACCTCGGTGGTTCCCGTCGGCCCGGGGTGTCCCCACCGACCGCCTGTGTCTCCCGCCGGCCCGGATGATCCGTACCGGCCCAGGTGATCTTCTCCTGGGTGTCACGGGGGGCCGGGCCGCCCGACTCCTGAGACGTCCCGCGCAGGGTTCGCATCGCATGCCCTGCGCCGGTTAGGTTGCCCTCATGACCGACACGACTGCTCCGCGCACCACCGGCGCCATCGCCGCAGGCCTCGCCACCGTCGCCGCCGACGGCACCGTACTCGACACCTGGTTCCCCGCCCCCGAACTCTCGGCCGAGCCCGGCCCCGCCGGTACCGAGCGGCTGTCGGCCGAGAAGGCCGTCGAGCTGCTCGGCGAGGGTGCCGCCAAGGCGATCGGCCCGGACGCCCGCCGTGGCGTCGAGGTGATCGCGGTCCGCACGGTCATCGCCTCCCTCGACGAGAAGCCGCTCGACACGCACGACGCCTACCTGCGCCTGCACCTGCTCTCGCACCGTCTGGTCCAGCCGCACGGCCAGAGCCTGGACGGCATCTTCGGCCTCCTCCCCAACGTCGCCTGGACCTCGCTCGGCCCGGTCGCCGTGGACGAGATCGAGAAGGTGCGGCTCAACGCCCGCGCCGAGGGCATGTACCTCACGGTCACCTCGGTCGACAAGTTCCCGCGCATGACGGACTACGTGGCCCCCAAGGGCGTCCGGATCGCCGACGCCGACCGGGTCCGCCTCGGCGCGCACCTCGCCGCGGGCACCACCGTCATGCACGAGGGCTTCGTCAACTTCAACGCGGGCACGCTCGGCACGTCGATGGTCGAGGGCCGCATCTCCGCCGGTGTCGTGGTCGGCGACGGCTCGGACATCGGCGGCGGCGCCTCCACCATGGGCACGCTCTCCGGCGGCGGCAACGTCCGCATCACCATCGGCGAGCGCTGCCTGATCGGCGCCGAGGCGGGCGTCGGCATCGCGCTCGGCGACGAGTGCGTCGTCGAGGCCGGTCTCTACGTCACCGCGGGCACCCGGGTCACCATGCCCGACGGCCAGATCGTCAAGGCCCGTGAGCTGAGCGGCGCCTCGAACATCCTCTTCCGCCGCAACTCGGTCACCGGCACGGTCGAGGCCCGCCCGAACAACGCGGTCTGGGGCGGCCTCAACGACATCCTGCACAGCCACAACTGAGCCGCTCCCGGCAAAAGAAGATCACTTACGGGTTACTCGGCGTGACGTCGGCAGCGCGCACGCCGACGAGACCGACACCGCCTCGCACAACGGGCCCCGGGTCGGCCTGGTCAACGTCGGCCAGGTGGACGATCCGATGGAGGACGTGCTGGAGCACCTGCTGCTGATCGGCGACGGGTACTGCTGGAACTGACCCGCGACCCCGTGCGGAAGTCGCCGTAGCGGACCGAATTCCGCTACGGCGACTTTTTTTCGTGGCGGTGGCTGCGGCGGGCCACGGCACGCGTCACAAGGGTCGGAGGGGCGGCGCACAGGTGTCGCCGGGGAAGAGAAGGTGACGATGAATGCCGAAGGGCTGGAGAGTTTCCGGGACTTCGTGGACAGCAGGTCGTCCGCCCTGCTGAAGACCGCTGTGCCGCTGTGCGGGGGAGACCAGCACGCCGGTGAGGACCTGTTGCAGAACGCCCTGGTCAAGACGGCCGGACGGTGGCAGAAGATCGACGAACCCGAGGCCTGTGTACGGCAGGTCCTCTACCGCCAGCAGGTCAGCCGCCGGCGGTAGAGGACCTGCCGGAAGGTCAGTGTCGCGGAGCCGCCCGAACCCCCGGGCAGCGGCGAGCCCGGCGCCGACACCGCCGCCGCGGCCGAACTGCGCCTGGTGATGCGCCAGGCCCTGTCCCGGCTCACCGCACGCCAGCGCACCGTGCTGGTACTGCGCTACTTCGAGGACATGCCGGAGGCCGACGTGGCCCGGCTGCTCGGCTGCTCCGTCGGCACCGTGCGGTCCACCACCCACCGTTCGCCGGCCCGACTGCGTCAGCTCGCACCCGAACTGGCCGCCCTCGGGCCCGCCCCGGCCGAGCGGTTCGAGTCCCGTGACTACTCGCCCGTGGGAGTGCGTCCGTGAACGTCGACGACATCGTGCGCGACGCTCTGCGCGAGCAGGCCGCCGAACAGCCCCCGGCGGCAGCGGGGTTCGCCGAGCGGGTGCTCGCCGTCCGGCGCCGCCGCCGTACCCACAGGATCGCGGCCGCCGCGGTTGTCACGGTGGCCGTGGTCGCCGTCGGAGTCGGGGTGCCGCTGCTGGACTCCGGCAAGCACGACGTACGGCCCTCGGGTGGCGGTGGCCTCGTGGTGGAGAAGAAGACGAAGGCCCCCCGACCAGTCGCCACCGCGCGAGGAGATCTCCGTCGGGGGCACGACCCTGGCCGGGTACTTCGTCCCGGAGACGGTCAAGAAGACCGCGGACACCGCCGTCCACCAGCGCACCTACCACCTGCTGAACCCGAAGACCGGCAAGTACGCCAAGACCGCGGACTGGTCCTGGGTCGCCGTCGCGCCCGGCGCGAAGACCGCCGCCGTCCTCGAACAGGACCTGCCCACCTCGCGGATCGGCCTGCTCGATCTGACCACCGGCAAGGTCGAGCGGTGGATCCTGGTCGAGCGCGGGGTCGGCGGGCTCGCCTTCTCCCGCGACGGCCGCAAGCTGGTCGCGACGACGTACGGCAAGAACCCCGATCTGCGGGTCAAGACAGAGGGCGACATCGAATGGAGCCCGGAGTGGACGTCGAGCCGCTCCGGCTTCCACGTCCTCGACGTGGCCTCCGGGAAGGGCGCCTGGAACGAGGTGAGGCTCGCCTCCGACGACGGCGGGCTCGGCGGTTCCGTCCTCAACTCCCGCCAGGACTTCGCCCTCACCGATGACGGCCTGCACGTCTGGTCCGGGAACCCCATGGGGGACATCGGCAAGGAGTTCTGGGACCTCAGGGGCGACAAGGTCCCCACGCCGGCGAACGACAAGCACCTGGAGTGGTACGTGGACGCGGGGAAGTCGCCGGACGGGCAGCCTCGTCGCCGGTGACTTCGCGGGCAGGAAGTGGAAGACCTCCTCCTGGATCGTCGATGCCGCGACCGGTACGAAGACCGAGGTGCGCGGACAGCAACTGCCCGCCTGGGTGGGCGACAAACAGCTCATCGCCTGGGACATCGGCAGGAACGACAAGAGCGAATTCCCTCAGCGGCTCGTGCTGGTCACCATCGGCAGCGACAAGGAGACCCCGCTCAGCGGCTTCCGGCAGGGGAACGACGGGGACGCCGGACGCTGGGAGCCGATCTTCGCCCAGCCCTGATCAGGCGGCCACGAGTCGTTCGTACTCCGCCAGCAGCCCGTCGGCCGTCTCCCGGCCGGCGGGCCGCAGCGGGGCGCGGACCGGGCCCGCGGGCAGACCGAGCGCGTGGAGGAGGGCCTTGGCAGTGACCGTGCCGGGCAGGCCCGCCGACATCATCGCCTCGATCAGCGGCGTGGCCCGTTGTTGGAGGCGGGCGGACACGGGGGTGTCGCCCGCCTCGAACATGTCCAGGATCGCGCGGAGTTGAGCCGGGACCACGTTGGCCACCGTGCTGACGTAGCCCGCCGCGCCCACCGCGTACAGGGCGAGGATGTGCTCGTCGCAGCCCGCGTAGTACGCCAACTCCGTGCGGTTCAGGACCTTTTGGGTGCCGAGAAGGTCATAGGAACAGTCCTTGACCGCGACGATCCGGGGGTGCTCGGCGAGCCGGATCATCGTCTCCGGCTCGATGCGGGTGCCGGTGCGGCCCGGGATGTCGTAGAGCATGACGGGCAGCCCGGAGGCGTCCGCGATCTCGCTGAAGTGCGCCTCCAGCGCGTCCTGCGGTGGCCTGCTGTAGTACGGGCTGACCACCAACACCCCGTCCGCGCCCGCCTTTTCGGCCGCCAGGGTCAGCTCCACGGTGTGCCGGGTGTCGAAGGTGCCCACCCCCGCCACGACCGACGCTCGCTCGCCCACCGCCTCCTGTACCGCCATGACGAGGGCGGCCTTCTCCGCGTCCGTCGTGGTCGGCGACTCGCCTGTGGTGCCGGACAGCACGAGACCGTCGCAGCCCTGAGCCACCAGCCGCGAGGCCAGCCGCTGAGCGCCGTCGAGATCGAGCGCGCCCTCCTCGGTGAAGGGGGTGATCATGGCGCAGAGGGCGCGGCCGAAGGGTGGGGCGGTTGTCGTCATACGCGTAGTCTCGGCAGACCGACCGTGAAGCTCCACTTAATTCTTCTACGGTGTACCGGTAAGGGATGCTGCGAAAAGGTCCTATGTCCAAATCGGGCCCGCATGGGTCACCATGGTCAGGACGATGCACGACCCCTGGTCCTGGAGGCGTCATGAAGCTCGGCAAGGCACTCGCCACCGGAGTCGCGGAAGAACGGCCGGAGATCCACGACGAGGAGCTCGAGCTCCCCGAGGAGATCAAGGAGCTGAAGGCTCCCGAAGAGGTTCCGGCGGCCCGATGAGACTGCGGCTTCCGGAGGAACGCCCGACGGAGCCGCCGACCGGATACAAGATCGCCCACCCGGTGCTGTCCCAGGACGGCACCCGGGCCGGGTTCACCGGTGTGTCGCTCGGCGGCGCGCTGCCGTACGGAGTCCTGGCCGACGCGTCCTGCGTCTACGGCCTGCGGCACCGGGCGCCGAACCGTCGCTGCGACTGCGGCTTCCACTGCGTGCACGACCGCGCGGCGGCCGAGGCACTGCTGTGCACGGCCGAGCACCGTAGCGCCGTCCTCCTCGACGTCCTGGTCCTCGGCCGCTACCTCCGCTTCGAGCGCGGCTTCCGCTACGCCCGCCAGCGGGTGCGGACCGCCACGGTGGGACCCTGCGGCTGCGGCACGGTCGCCGCGGCCCTCGCCGACGCCGACTGGGGCAGACCCGGCTGGCGGGCCCTGGCGCCCTCGTGCGCGGGCTGCCTGCGCGGTCGTACGGCGCTCTCGCTCGCCGGGTTCGCGCGGCTGGCCGGAGAGGGGCTGCGGGTGGTGGCACGGCCGGCCACGGTGCTCACGCAAGGTGATCCCGGCATGCCCGAGGGCCTCGGGGTGCCCGAACTCGCCGCCGAGGCGGCCCTGTTGCAGGCCCGGCTCGACTGGTTCCAGAGTCAGCTGGCCCGGCTCGGACAGCGTGGCCCGGACGGCGGTCCGCAGGGGTAGCGGGGGACGGGCCGGGTACCCGGGAGTTCCGACCGAGAGGAGGCGGAACACCGTGACCGGAACCACGGCCCCCAGGCCGGTGCACGACGAACATCACTCGGTGGGCGAACTCGTCGGACAGGCCACCGAACAGGTCTCGCGGCTGGTACGGCAGGAAGTCGCCCTCGCGAAGGAGGAGCTGGCCGAGAAGGGTCGGCGGGCCGGCAAGGGCGGCGGGCTGCTCGGCGCGGCCGGCGCCTTCGCCTACGCAGGACTGCTCGCCCTGGCCGGGACGGCCACCGCCGCCCTCGCACTGGTGCTGTCGGTGTGGGCCTCGGCGCTGATCGTGACGGCCGTCCTGTTCGTGATCGCAGGGGTGCTCGCCGCCACCGGCCGCGCCCAGCTGCGCCGTGCCACACCCCCGACGCCCGAGGAGGCACTCGGCAGCGTCAAGGCGGATGTCGAGGAGATCAGGGAAAGGGCGCACCGATGACGGACAGGACGAGCGGCGAGCCCCCCGTGACGGGGGCCAAGGGACCCGATGAGCTGCGGCATCAGATCGAGCGGACCCGCAGCGAACTCGGCGACACGGTGGAGGAGCTGGCAGGAAAGATGGACGTGAAGGGCCGCGCGATGGCACGTGCGGCAGACCTCAGGGACAAGGCGGGCGCGATGACCGTGCAGCTGCGCAGCAGCGCCGCACAGGCCGGTCACACCGTGCACGACCGGGCCACGCAAGCCGGACACAAGGTCCAGGTCAAGGCGGCGAAGACCGGTCACCAGGTCCAGGACCGGACGCTGCGGGCGGGCCAGGTCACCCAGGGCCAGGCTTCGCGGACGAGTGCCGCGCTGGAGCGCAGGGCGGAGCACAGCGTGCCCGGGCCGGCCCGGCCCCTGGTCATGGCCGCGGTACGGCATCCGCGGCCGGCGCTGATCGTCGGCGCGGCAGTGGCCGCGGTCGTCGTGGTGGCGTGGCGGTACCCCAAGAAGTGAGCGATGCGTACGGCTGGGCGCGGGCGATGGCCCGCGCCCAGCCGTACGCGTACCGTCACCGCCCGCGGTTCGCCCGCAGCCTCGGCGGCCACTTCCGGGTGTCCCGGGGCTCCACGTACGGCTCCTGAGTCGGCTCGGCCTCGCCGGAGACGATCGCCCGCTCCCGGGCCAGTTCCGCGTCGAACTCCAGGCCCAGCAGGATCGCCAGGTTCGTCAGCCAGAGCCACACCAGGAAGACGATGGCGCCGGCGAGGGTGCCGTACGTCTTGTTGTAGGAGCCGAAGTTGGCGGCGTAGAGAGCGAAGCCCGCGGAGGCGGCGAGCCAGACCAGGGTGGCGAGGACACTGCCCGGGGAGATCCAGTGGAAGCCGCGGCCGCGGACGTTGGGGGCCGCCCAGTACAGCAGCCCGATCATCAGGACGACCAGGAGCAGCAGCACCGGCCACTTGGTCACGCCCCAGAGCGCGATCGCCGCGTCGCCGAACCCGACCGCCCTGCCCGCCCGTTCGGCCAGCGGGCCCGTGAACACCACGATCAGGGCGCTCGCCGCCAGCATCAGCATCAAGGTCACGGTCAACGCCAGCCGCAGCGGCGTCAGCTTCCACACCGGACGCCCCTCGGGAAGGTCGTACACCGCGTTGGACGTACGGATGAACGCGGCGACATACCCGGACGCCGACCACAGTGCTGCGAGCAGGCCGACGATCGCGAGCACACTGCCTGTGCCGCCGCTGTCACCGAGCTGGACCGCCGCGTCCCGCAGAATGTCCCGGGCCGGACCCGGCGCGAGGTCCCCGATGTTGTCCAGGATCTTGTCCGTGGCGCGCTGTCCCACCACGCCCAGCAGGGAGACCATCACCAGCAGGGCGGGGAACAGGGACAGGACGCCGTAGTACGTCAACGCCGCCGCACGGTCGGCGAGTTCGTCGTCCAGCAACTCCTTCCCCGTGCGCCGCAGCACCGCACGCCAGGATCGCGCGGACAACGTGGAGGGGCTGTTCGGCTGGTCCTCGGCCTGCTCGTCCATGCCGTGGCGGGTCTCCCGAAACCACCCCCCGAACCGCCGACTTGACCTGAATCCTTGTTGAGGTTGAAGGGTGGTGGGTGCACGCATGGAGCAGCGATCCGAGGAGGCCTCGCGCATGACCCGCCGTACCGACACCCATCCCGATCTCACCCGGCCCGAGGTGGGCGCGTCCCTTTTCAGTACCTGGCGAGTGGGCAACCCGCTGCGGCAGCGGCAGACCGTCCAGGCCATCGCCGGTACCTGGGAACGCCGGCCGTGGCCCGCCGACGGCCTGCTCGGCTACCACGTCTACACCGGACACGACACCGCGAGCCTCCTGCACTACTCGCAGTGGACGGACGAACAGACCTACGAGGCGTTCGCGCGGACACAGCGGCTGGAGCGCGTCGACGAGATCGACACCGCCGTCCCCCACATCGAGCGGACGGGGCTCGGCCGTTACCGGCACTACCGCAGCGTCGCCCGGGACGGTGACCGTCGGGTCCCGGGATGCATCGTGATCGTCGACATCGAGTTCGAGGGCCCCGACCCCGACCGGCAGCGGGCCTGGGTCGACGCCGTCCTCGAGGCGCTGGAGAACGAGCCGAACCCGCATCCCGGTGGCATCAGCGCCCACTTCCACCTCAGTACGGACGGCACCCGCGTCCTCAACTACGCCGAGTGGGAGAGCGCCCAGGCGCATCTCGACGCGCTCGCCGCGCCGGGGGACGGGATCGGCTCGGCCGCGGACCGCTGGGAGCGCGTGCAGACCTGGCCGGGGCTGAAGAGCAGCGTGGTCAGCCGGTACGACCACGCCCTGGGCCTCGTTCCCGACTGAGACCCGGCTCGAGCGCAGGCCTCTCACCGAAAACTCGAACCGTCTGGACAAGAAAAGTATTCGGTGCGAGGGTGGACCCATGCTGGACGTCACCGTGATCGAGGACCCCGAGGCCGCAGCCGTCTCCCTGGACCCCATAAGGGCGCGGCTGCTCGCCGAGCTGGCGGCCGGCCCCGCGTCGGCCGCCATGCTGGCCGGCAAGGTCGGGCTGCCCAGGCAGAAGGTGAACTACCACCTGAAGGCGCTGGAGCGGCACGGCCTGGTCGAGCTCGCCGGGGAGCGCCGCAAGGGCAACGTCACCGAGCGGCTGATGCGGGCGACCGCGGCGTCGTACGTGATCTCACCGCTCGCCCTCGCCGCCGTGCAGCCCGACCCGGACCGCTTCCGCGACCAGCTCTCCGCGCGCTGGCTGCTGGCGCTGGGTGCCCGGCTGGTGCGGGATGTCGGTTCGCTGATCACCGGCGCGGCGAAGGCCCGCAAGCCGCTGGCGACGTACGCGCTGGACGGCGAGGTGCGCTTCGCCTCGGCCGCCGAACGGGCCGCGTTCATCGAGGAGTTGACGGCCGGAGTCACCGGCCTGATCCGCAAGTACGACGCCCCGGACGCCGAGGGGGGCCGTGACCACCGGATCGTGGTGGCCGTCCATCCCACGCTCAAACAGACCGAGTTGGAGTAGATCATGTCCAAAGAGTTCGAGATCGCCCGCGAGTTCGAGGTCGACGCCGCCCCCGAGCAGGTGTGGGAGGCGATCACCACCGGAACCGGCGGCTATCTGTGGCCGATGGAGCCGCCCGAGCCACGCGTCGGCGGCAAGGGGCCCTTCGGGTCCACGATCACCGCCTGGGACCCGCCGCACCGCTACACCAACCGGGTCGAGGACGTCGACGGCATCTCCGAGCAGACCCTCAACCAGCTCGACTACACCGTCGAACCCCGTGACGAGGGCCGCCGGGCCTGGGTGCGGTACGTCCACAGCGGGATCTTCGTCGACGACTGGGACAACCAGTACGACGGCGCCGCCAAGCACACCGACTTCTATCTGCACACCCTGCGCGAGTACCTGACCCACTTCGCGCCCCGCCCGGCCGCCTTCGCGACCTTCGACGGACCCGAGGCGTCCAAGGCCCCCGACGCCCTCGCCGTCGTGGGGCGGGCGCTCGGCGTCGGCGAGGACGTGGCCGCCGGTACGCGCGTGACGGTCCACGGGCCGGACACCTTCGACGCCGTGGTCGACTTCCGCAACCCGTACTTCATCGGGCTGCGCACCGAGAGGAGCCTCACCCGCGTCTTCGGCCGCAACCACTGGGGCCACCCGGTCGGGATCTCCCTGCACGACTTCGCATCCGACACCGACATCAAGGAGTGCGAGAGCGAGTGGCAGGCCTGGCTGAACGGGGTGTTCAACCAGGCCTGATCCCTCATGGGTCACGGCTTGAAGCGCAGCACCTGCGGGTCGTGGTCGCTGATCTGGTCGTGGAACTCCGAGTTGATGTGCACGCTGTCGTACTCGAAGTCGCAGCCGCGCCGGATCGACGGGCTGACCAGGATCTGGTCCAGGACCTGCTGGTTGCCCTGGTAGTCGTAGGTGTAACGCTCGCTCCTGGGCAGCGACTTGATCGCCGACCAGAGCTCGCCGTCACCCTCCAGGATCTTCGCGGTGTCGGAGAACTCGAAGTCGTTGATGTCGCCGAGGGCGATGACGTCCGCGTTCTTCTGGGTGTCGAGGATGTCCTTGACGAAGGCGTTGACCAGCGTCGCCTGCTGGTGGCGCTGAATCTCCGAGCTGCGCGGCACCGGCTGGGTCGCCGAGCTCAGACCGAAGTCGCCGCCCTTGGAGTTGAGGTGGTTGGCGATCACGAAGACCGTGCGGCCACGGAAGACGAACTCGCCGGCCAGCGGCTTGCGGCTGCTGTTCCAGGCCGTGTTCGTCGGGTCGATACGGCCCGGGGAGACCGTCAGCGCGGCCTTCCCGTGGGTCTTCGTCACGCCGACGGCCGTCGTGGCGTCGCCGCCCGCGCGGTCCGTGAAGGAGACCCGCTGCGGGTTGAAGAGGAACACCTGGCGGATGTTGCCGCCCGGCTCGCCGCCGTCGGTGTCGTTGGCCGGGTCGATCGAGCGCGACTCGTACCTCGGGCCGCCCGCCGCGACGATCGCGTCGATCAGCTTGTTCACCGTCACGTCGGCGGCGGTCGTGCCGTCGTCCTTCGCGCCGTTGTTGTCCTGGATCTCCTCCAGGGACACGATGTCGGGCGACTTCAGGTTGTTCACGATCGCGGAGGCGTGCTCCTCGAAGGTGGCGTCGGACGGGTCGAGGTTCTCGACGTTGTACGTCGCGACCGCCAGCTCGCCGCTCTTCTGCTTCTGCGTGGTCTCCCGCTCGAGACCGGCGCTCTTCAGCGTGCCGATCTCGTTCGCCACCAGGGTGTAGCCGCCGAACTGGTTGTAGTCCAGCGGTCCCGCGGTGCTGCCGGTGAGGACGTCACCGACGTTCGCGACGGGGAAGGCCGAGGTCGAGCCCAGCGACTGGATCTGCAGCCGTCCGGTGTTCTGCGACGTGTAGGAGCCGTAGAGGGTGCCGCCGCGGGGGGTGGTGTTCTCGCGCGGCTTCACCGTCACCCACAGCTCGGTGTACGGGTCGGTCGCGCCGACCACACGGGTGTCGGCGACCTTGACGTTCATGCCCTCCAGGGACTCGTAGAAGTCCAGGGCGTACTTCTTCGGCTCCAGGGTCAGGCCGTTGATCGAGTTGCCCGCGGCGGGGTCGCCCGCCGGGGCGTAGACGGCAGGCACCGATGTCGCGTCGACCACCGTGGCGGCGGGGACCGCGTTGCCGCTGGAGACGACCGTGACGGTCGGCTTGGTGATCTCGGTCACCGACTGGTTCCCGCTCGACGTGCCGCCCGGGACGTACTCCGAGACCGTCCCGGTGACCGTGACGGCGTCGCCCACGGCGACCTTCGGGGTGGAGCTGGTGAAGACGAACACGCCCTCACTGGTGGCCGGGTCGGCGTCGGGGTTCGGATCCTGGATCCAGAAACCCTTGGAGGAGCCGTAGGTGCGCACGCCGGTGACGATTCCGGCCACATCCGCGACCTTCTGACCGGCGTACGGGGATATCCGGGTCGCGCCCTGGATGTCATGGATGCTCACACCGGCCGCGTGGGCGGGCGAGACGAGAACGACGGTGGAGGCCGCGGACAGGGCGGCGACGGTGAGCGCGGCGAGACGCGCGGACTTCTTGCTCGGCAACGGGGATCCCTCCGGGGACGAACGTAGGCGCCGGGACGAGGGTGAACGTGGAACGGTGGGAGCCGCGACCTGTGGGGCGGTGGCGACGCGCGTAGAAAATACAGGGAACAGATGTCCGCCGGATTTCTACGCGCGTCAATCTCCTGCCTGGTCACGCCAGTTGTCAAGGTTTCAGCCATGTACGGACCCTGTCGGGGACATGAACCGGGCGGCATAGGTGGATATCCGTCTACGCTGAGCGGCTGAGTGGCACGACGCGTCCTAGGAGAACCAGCCGATGTCAGACAGCTCCCCCCTGCCGCCGGTGCGGCTGCACCCCGAAGCGGAGCTGGCGCGGGACGCCCTGTCCACGCCGCTGCTCGCCAGGGCCGCCCGGCTCGCCCGCTGGGCCGGCGAGGACACGCGGGTCGACGCCGGGGGCGGACTCGTCGAGGAGCAGCTGCCCGCGGCGGCCGCGCACCTCGGACTGACCGGGGACGAGGCGGCAGCGTACGCGAGCGAGGCCTGGCGGGTGGCCGTCGACACCGGGCTCGTCGAGATCGTCGACGAGGAGGAGGGCACGGTCGCCACCGGCGAGGACCTGGCTCTGCTGTCCGGGTCCCCGCAGGACGTGCTCGGCGTGTGGCTGACGGTGCTGGAGACGGCGCTGGCCGACGCGAGCGTGCCGGATCTGGACGATCTGGTCGACGCGATGGACGACGGCGGCGAGGTCGACTTCGCCTCCCTGGACTGGGACCCGCAGGCCGAGCAGGAGTTCCTCGACGGGGTGCTCGGGAACCTCTACCTGCTCACGGTCAGCGAGGACGGTCCCGGCGCCGGACCCGTGCCGCTGCCCGCCCTCGCCGCGTCGATGATCGTGCCGAGCGACATGGGCGAGCCGACCAACGACGTCCTGGAGCAGGTGTCCGACGCGATGATGCGGCTGGACGACCAGTTCCGGGTCCTGGAGCCGGTGGGGATCGTCGAGTACCAGCCCGTCGACGAGGCACTGATGGCGGACACCGACGAGGAGCCCGCCGCGATCGGCGACGAGACCGACGTCTCCCGGTACGGCATGGTCAGGCTCACCCCGCTCGGGCTGTACGGGCTGCGATCGCGGCTGCTGGAGGCGGGCATCACGGCACCGGCCGTCGGCGACCTCGCCGACAAGGGAGCGGACGCACTGCTCGACGGGACCTCGACGTTCCCGCCCTCCGCCGCGCAGGCCGAGACCGAGCAGTGGCTGGACCGGCGCGAACCTCTCGCGGCGGCCCGGGAACTGCTGACGGCGGCTCGGGGGAGCGACGCGGGCGCACCCTTGCGCAGGCTGCGGTGTCAGCAGGCGTTGTCCTTGGTCGGCGCGGTCGCCGAACCCTCGTTGCGGGAGGTCCTCGACGACGCCGAGCTGGGTGGGCTGGCCCGGGTCTGGCTGACCGAGCGGGGGTTCGGGGACGTGCCCCCGCCGTCCCAGGACATGGTGTTCTGGCTGACCGTCGACACGATCGCCGCGCAGCTCGCCGCGGAGGGGAACTCCGAGGAGTTGCAGGGGCTGGTGGAAGGACTGGCCCAGCAGCACGGTGGGTTCTTCGCGGCGGCCTGGCGAGTCGACCACCCGGCCACCGCGGATGTGCTGGAGGCGATGGGGCGTTTGCATCCGGACAAGCGGGTGGCGAAGGAGGCGCGGAAGGCCGCGTTCAAGGCGCGGTCGCAGCAAGGGGGTTGATCCCGGTTTGCGAGTGCGGGTCCGTTGTGGCTGGTCGCGCCCGCGCGGCGGAGCCGCATATCGACACAGCCCCGCGCCCCTGAAGGGGCGCTTTCCCAGCCCTTTGTTGATTCATGGAACCGGGTGCACTGAAGTCTCCTGGCGTTCAACCGGTGTTCAGATGTGGGCGGGACCGTAGCGCCGACCCGAGGTCCCCCACCCTCCACGGCATACCCACCGTCTCAGGAGACACCATGTCGCTCACCCGCAGGGACTTTGCCGCGAAATCCGCGATCACCGGAGCCGGTGTCGCGCTGGCGGGCACTGTCGGCGCCCTCGCCACCGCACCCAACGCGCTCGCGGCCACCGACGGCGAGAGCGAGGGCGCGGAGATCGCGGGCGCCCACCACGGAGTCGGTTACGGGCCGCTGATCCCCGACCCCGACGGCCTGCTCGCGCTGCCCGCCGGGTTCACGTACAAGGTCATCACCTACAGCGGCAGGACCAAGCTGGAGTCCGGCGAGTTCACCCCGTCCAACCACGACGGTACGGCCACCTTCTGCGGCCCCCGCGGCGCGACCCTCCTGGTCAACAACCACGAGCTCAAGGGCCCGCGTGCCAACTGGCCCCACCCCGTGCCGCTCACCGAGGGCCTCGTCTACGACCCCGCCGCCTCCGGTGGCTGCACGGTCGTCGAGGTCCGCCACGGGCATGTCGCCGAGTGGGTCGGCATCGCCGGCACCTCCACCAACTGCGCGGGCGGCACCACCCCTTGGGGCACCTGGCTCACCGGCGAGGAGACCGAGGACAAGGCCGGCCAGAACGGCATGACCAAGGACCACGGCTACATCTTCGAGGTCGACCCCGAGGACCGCCGCGCCAACCGCGACCCCAAGCCCGTCAAGGCGTTCGGCCGATACGCCCACGAGGCGGTCGTCATCGACCCCAAGCGCGGCCACGCCTACCTGACCGAGGACGCTTCCGGCCCCAACGGCCTGCTTTTCCGCTGGACCCCGCCGGCGGGCTTCCACCACGGCCGCGGCAAGCTGCGCACCCTCGCCGACAACGCGGGGGCCCTGCAGGCCTTCAAGTGCTTCGACTCCGGCGGCAAGTTCGTCGACGACCTCTCCCGCGCCACCAGGATCGGTACGGTGTACGGCGTCGACTGGGTCGACGTGCCCGACCGCGACGCCAAGACGGTCTCCGTCCGCAAGCAGTTCACCGACGGCCAGGTCACCCGCGCCCGCAAGCTCGAGGGCATGTGGTGGGGCGACGGCGGCGCGTACGTCGTCTCCTCGTACGCCCGTGAGGAGAGCCCCGTCCAGCATGACGGCCAGGTCTGGTTCTACGACCCCAAGCGCCGCACCCTCACGCTCAAGGTCCTCCTCGGCGTGAACCCCGACCCTTCCAAGGACGGTGCCTTCGACGGCCCCGACAACATCACCGTCTCCCCGTACGGAGGCCTGGTCATCGCCGAGGACGGCGAGGGCGTCCAGCACCTGTTCGGCGCCACCGAGAGCGGCCGCACCTACCCGATCGCCCGCAACGAGCTGAACATCGGCACCGAAGAGGAGCCCGAGTACAGCGAGTTCACCGGGGTCACCTTCTCGCCCGACGGCCGGACGCTGTACGCCAACATCCAGACTCCGGGGATCATGCTGGCGATCACGGGGCCGTGGAAGCGGCAGAAGCGGGGCTGAATTTAATTCGCTCGCCCGGCCCGCGGCACGCCTCCTAGAGTGATGTACGTCCAGGTGCGAAGGCAGGACCTACTTCCACTCTTAATGGGGAGGCCGCGGGTTCGAATCCCGCCACCGGTACTTCCGTGCCGGTGTAGCTCAGAGGCAGAGCACCTAATGTCGGTTCCGCCGATCTGAACTCTGGACACCACAACTTCATGCACCTCCCGGTGCGAGCACTTTGATCTCGGGAGGTGCAGCTCATGGTGGGTGCCCGGTGCGCAGGCAGCGGATACTTCGGGAACTGGTGGGGGGAAACCCTCATGCGGGTTCGAATCCCGTCATCGACTCAGGGTCGGTGTGGCGGAACGGAAGACGCGCCAGTTATAAAGGCACCGCAGTCGACTTCGACCTCGGGCACCCTCCTTTTGCTGCGCCTCCCTCCGAAACGGAAAAGAATTCGGGGGAATTCACCATGGCGCGATTCAACAAGAAGGCCGCGCGGGCCCGCCCCACCTCGCGAGTGACGTCGACGGGACGCATCCTGCGGACGTACGAGGGCGGCCGGGGCCATGAGCGTGACGCACGCTCCGAGCTCTTTCTGCTCGCGGTCGCCAACTTCGTCTCCCAGCAGACCTCTTACGAGTCCGGCGCGGACCGCGACGACCGGTTCGCCACGCTCGTACGGCAGCTCGCCGTCACGGACCCGACCTGGACCGCCGGCCTGCTCGGCTGGCTGCGCGGCGAGGGCAACCTGCGCACCGCCTCGCTCGTGGGCGCCGCCGAGTACGTGAAGGCACGCCTCGACGTGGGTGCCACCGACGGTCCCTCGAACCGGCAGGTCGTGGCCTCGGTACTCCAGCGGCCCGACGAGCCCGGCGAGTTCCTTGGGTACTGGACGGCACAGTACGGCCGTAACGTCCCCAAGCCCGTCAAGCGCGGGGTCGCCGACGCCGTACGGCGGCTCTACAGCGGCAAGACGCTGCTGAAGTACGACACCGCGTCCAAGGGCTACCGCTTCGGCGACATCCTCAACCTCGTGCACGCGGGCCCGGACCCGGACAAGCCGTGGCAGGGCGAGCTGTTCCAGTACGCCCTCGACCGGCGGCACCACCCGGACACGGCCGTGCCGCCCGCGTCGAGCCGGATCCTGACCGCGCACCGCGAACTGATGGCGCTGCCGGTCGGGCAGCGGCGTGCCGTCGTCACGTCCGAGGGTGGGGCCGAGCGGCTGGCCGCTGCCGGGATGACATGGGAGGCCCTGGCGGGCTGGCTGCAGGGGCCCATGGACAAGGCGGCCTGGGAAGCCGTGATCCCGTCCATGGGTGCGATGGCGTTGCTCCGTAACCTGAGGAACTTCGACGAGGCCGGAGTCTCCGACGAGGTCGCGGCCCGGGTGGCGGCCCGGATCAGTGACCCGGCGGAGGTGGCACGCTCGCGGCAGTTCCCCTTCCGGTACCTCGCCGCGTACCAGCACGCGCCCTCGCTGCGCTGGGCGTACCCGCTGGAGCAGGCGCTCGGCCACTCCCTGGCCAACGTGCCCGCGCTGCCCGGCCGGACCCTGGTGCTCGTCGACCGCTCGGGCTCGATGTGGGCGCGGCTGTCCGACCGCTCGCAGCTCAACCGGGCCGACGCGGCGGCGATCTTCGGCACGGCGCTCGCACTGCGGGCGGCGGACGCGGATCTCGTCGAGTTCGGCACCACGAACCGGCGCCTGTCCATCGGCACGGGCGAGTCGGTGCTGAAGATCCTCGGCCGCTTCGGCGACCTGGGCGGCACCGACACCACCTCGGCCGTCCGCGCGCACTACCGGGGACAGGACCGGGTGCTGATCGTCACCGACGAGCAGTACACGTACCACCGGCACGGCGAACCGACCGAGCAGGTCCCGGCCGACGTGCCGGTCTACACCTGGAACCTCGCCGGCTACCGGGCGGGCCACGGCCCCTCCGGCTCCGGTAACCGCCACACCTTCGGAGGTCTCACGGACGCGGCCTTCCGGATGGTTCCGCTGCTCGAGGCGGCCCAGGACGCCGACTGGCCCTGGGCTGCCTGAGCCTCGAGCGTGGCCCGCACCTCACGGGGTGCGGGCCACTCGCATGTCCCCACCCTTGTGCGCGGGCGCGATTGACATCTAACATTTCAGTTCATGGAGGCCATACGACCCCTCGCCCGCGCCCTGCTCCGGGACCGCGCCTACGCGTCCATCCGGGACGCCATCGTGGCCGGCGAGATCGAGCCCGGGGCGGTGGTGCGGGACGCCGATCTCGCCGAGCGGCTCGGGCTGTCGCGCGCGCCGGTGCGGGAGGCCTTCGCGCGGCTCGTCGACGAGGGGCTGCTGGAGAGCAAACCGCAGAGCTACACGCGGGTGACCCAGGTCGTCGCCGCCGAGGTGCGGGACGCCGCCGCCGTGGTCGGGGCCATGCACGAACTGGTCACCCGGGTCGCCGTGCCCCGGCTGTTCGCCGCCGACATCGAGACGATGCGCACGGCCAACGAACGGTTCGCGGGCGCCGTCACCGCCGGTGACGTGGACGAAGCCCTGCACGCCGACGACGCCCTGCACGACGTCCTCGTCCGCGTCAGCGGCAACCGCGCGGCCGCCGCCACCATCGCCCGCTACACCCCGCTCATCCGACGGCTGGAGCGCCGGCGCTTCGGCGAGGGCGGCAACTGCCGCTCGGCGGGCCTGCACGACCGGCTGATCGAGGCCTGCGCGGCCGGTGACGTGGACGAGGCGGTCCGGGTCACGGCGGAGATCTGGCGGGGCCTGGCCGAGCTGGCCGACAGCGACTGAGCCCACAGCGACCGACCCGGGAGGTCCTCATGCCCCTTTCGTCCTACGCCCGTTACCCCCTCCTCTTCGGGCCGTCCCCCGTCCACCGCCTGGAGCGCCTCACCGCGCACCTCGGCGGCGCCGCGCTGTGGGCCAAGCGCGAGGACTGCAACTCCGGGATCGCGTACGGCGGCAACAAGACCCGCAAGCTGGAGTACCTGGTCGCCGACGCGCTCGCCAAGGGCTGTGACACCCTCGTCTCGATCGGCGGCGTCCAGTCCAACCACACCCGCCAGGTCGCCGCGTGCGCCGCCCGGGCCGGGCTCAAGTGCGTGCTGGTGCAGGAGAGTTGGGTGGACTGGCCGGACGCCGTCTACGACAAGGTCGGCAACATCCTGATCAGCCGGCTCGCCGGGGCCGACGTACGGCTGGTGAAGGCCGGGTTCGGGATCGGGTTCAAGGACAGCTGGGAGCAGGCGCTCAGGGATGTCGAGGAGTCGGGCGGAAAGCCGTACGCCATCCCGGCCGGCGCCTCCGACCACCCTCTCGGCGGGCTGGGGTTCGCCGCGTGGGCGTACGAAGTCGCCGATCAGGAGCGGGAGTTGGGCGTCTTCTTCGACACGGTCGTGGTCTGCTCGGTGACCGGCTCCACCCAGGCCGGTATGGTCGCCGGGTTCCGGGCGCTGGAGGAGGCGGGCGGCCGGCCCCGGCGCGTGCTCGGCATCGACGCCTCCGCCAAGCCCGTCGCCACCCGGGAACAGATCGCGCGGATCGCCCACAGCACCGGTCAACTCATCGGCGTACGGAAGGAGTTGACCGAGGAGGACGTAGAGCTCGACGAGCGGTACCACGCGGGTGTCTACGGCATCCCCGACGAGACCACGCTGGAGGCGATGCGCCTCGCCGCCCGTACCGAGGGCATGGTCACCGACCCCGTGTACGAGGGCAAGTCGATGGCCGGGATGATCGACCTGGTCCGGCGGGGCGAGATCGGCGCGGACTCCACCGTGCTCTACGCCCACCTCGGAGGGCAGCCGGCTCTCAACGGGTACAGCGCGCTGTTCCAGCCCGGGCCGCGCCCGTTGCCGTGATGGCTGGATACAGTGCATTTCATGTGGACCGACGAGCAGCAGCGGGAGCCCAGTGGTCACGCGTCCGACGGTCCTCGTCGCCGGGCCACGATTCACGACGTGGCGCAGCTCGCGGGAGTGTCACGGCAGACGGTCTCCCGGGCGGTGAACGACAAGGGTGAGATCGACCCGGACACCGAGGCGCGGGTGCTCGAAGCCGTGCGGATGCTGGACTACCGGCCCAGCCGGTTCGCGCGCGGGCTGGTGCGGAAGGGGACGGTGACCGCGGGGCTGGTCATTCCGGATCTGATGAATCCGTTCTTTCCCGAGGTGGCGGCCGGGGTCCTGGAGGCCGCCGAGGAGCGTGGCTGGCAGGTGGTGGTGTGGGACACCCGCACCGACGGTGCCAAGGAGCGGGAGGCGCTCGGCGTGCTGTCCCACCAGGCGGACGCCGTGATGGGCTACTTCAAGAACGACGACGAGGTCCTCGCCCGGTACCTCGGCGGTCTGCCGCTCGTCCTGCTGGAACGCGGCCCGCAGCAGACCCGGTTCGCGGCCGTCGGGATCGACGCCGCGGCAGGTCTCGAACAGGGCATCGCCCACCTGGTCCGGGCAGGTCACCGGCGGATCGGCATGCTGGACGGTGACCGGCTCGCCCCCGGGCCCCGACGGGAGGCGTTCCTGGCCGAGGTACGGCGGCACGGGCTGCCGGTCGATGACGGCTGGATCGTGATGTCCGTCGGCCACGGTGTCGCGGGAGGCGAGGCCGCGATGGAACAACTCCTCGACGCCCGGCCCCAGTTGACCGCGGTGTTCGGCTTCAACGACCTGATCGCCGTCGGCGCGATACGAGCCGCCCGGCGCCGGGGCCGGCGGGTGCCGGAGGACCTGGCCGTGCTGGGCTTCGACGGGCTCTCCCTGGGCGAACTGGTGGAACCCGCCCTCACCACCCTGCGGCTCGACAAGCGCCGGCTGGGGCGGCTGGCCGTCGAGCAGGTCGCACGGCTGCGGGCCGGCGAGAAGCCGCTGACCGGCGCGGATGCCTGGGTGGCACCTGAGCTGGTGGTACGCGCCTCGGCCTGAGACCTGCCGTCTCCGAGTCGTCGCTTGATTTACTGAGGGGCAGAGGGCGCGTATGGACATCCGGCAGCTGGAGTACTTCCTCGCGATTGTCGATCGCGGGGGGTTCAACCGTGCGGCCTCGGCCCTGTACGTGTCGCAGCCGTCGCTGTCACAGGCCGTGCGGGCGCTGGAGCGTGATCTCGGCTCCGAGCTGTTCCATCGCATCGGGCGCAGGGCAGTCCTGACGGAGGCCGGAAGGGCCCTGATCGAGCCTGCCCGGGAGGCCGTGCGGAGTCTGCAGACGGCGCGGGCGAGTGTCGCGGCGGTGCATGAGCTGCGTGAGGGGCGCCTGGATGTGGCATCCACGCCGTCGCAGGCGGTGGAACCGCTGACCACCTTGGTGAGTGCCTTCAGCCACCGGTATCCCGGCGTCCGGGTGAACATCAATGCGGCGTTCACGTCGCGTGATGTGATCGACATGGTGCGCACCGGTGCCGTGGAGCTGGGGCTCCTGGCGTCCGCCGGCCCGGTCTCCGACAAGGAAGTGGTCTCACATGCGCTGGGGCGGCAGCGTCTTGTGCTGGTGGTGCCGGCCGACGGCCCGTTCGCTGACCGGACGGCGGTGGAGTGCGGGGAGCTTGCGGGACAGCGGCTGATCGTCGGGCAGGTGGGAAGCGGGATGCGCGCCTACGTCGACGCGCTGCGGGAACAGGGCGTCGAGTTCACCGTCGCCGCCGAGACCGAGCACCGCGTGTCGCTCATGCCCCTGGTGCTGGCCGGGGTCGGGCTCGCGGTGGTCACGGATTCCTGGCGGGACCTCGCCGGGCGGCTGGGCGCGCGCGTCCTGGACATCGAGCCGGAGACCACCTTGGAGATCGCTCTCGTCAGCCGCCGCGGCAGCCTGTCGCCCGCAGCCGCCGCGTTCGTCACGGGCGCAACCACGCCCGCCGGCAGCTGATAGGCACCGCTTATAAGGGAGATCCGCTTTGCGTCTTGGACGCCCCACGGACCCCGTTGCTCCAATCGACGGCATGACGACCAACCACCGTATTGCCCTGATCCCCGGCGACGGCATCGGCGCCGAGGTACTGCCCCCAGCCCAGCAGGTGCTCGATGTTCTCGGCCGCCGCCACGGTTTCACCCTGTCCTACACGTCGTACGACTGGTCGTGCGAGCGGTACCTGCGGGAGGGCGCGATGATGCCCGCCGACGGGATCGACCAGCTGCGCGACAAGGACGCGATCCTGCTGGGCGCGGTGGGATACCCGGGGGTGCCCGACCATGTCTCGCTGTGGGGGCTGCTGATCCCGATCCGGCGCAGGTTCCGCCAGTACGTGAACCTCCGGCCCATCCGTGTCTTCGAAGGCATCGACAGTCCGGTGCGCGGCGCACGGCCGGGCGAGGTCGATTTCGTTGTCGTGCGCGAGAACATGGAAGGCGAGTACAGCGAGGTCGGCGGCCGACTCAACAGGGACTCCCCGGAAGAGATGGCCGTGCAGGAGGCCGTGTTCACCCGGGCCGGCGTCACACGTGTGCTGGACTACGCCTTCACGCTCGCCTCCCGGCGCGGCGGCCGCCTGACCTCCGCGACCAAGTCGAACGGCATCGTGCACACCATGCCGTTCTGGGACCAGCTCGTCACCGAGCGGGCCGCCTCGTTCCCGCAGGTCGCCTGGGACCAGGAGCACATCGACGCGCTCGCGGCCAAGTTCGTCCTCGAGCCGGCCCGCTTCGACGTCGTCGTCGCCTCCAACCTCTTCGGCGACATCCTCAGCGACCTCGCGGCCGCGGTCGCGGGATCCATCGGCGTCGCCCCGGCGGCCAACCTCAACCCCGAGCGGGACTTCCCCTCGATGTTCGAGCCGGTGCACGGCTCCGCGCCCGACATCGCGGGGCAGGGCATCGCCAACCCGCTGGGCGCGATCTGGTCCGCGGCCATGATGCTCGACCACCTCGGCCAACCCGCCGCGGCCAGGGACATCACCGACGCGATCGCCTCGATCCTGGCCAAGACCGATGTCCGCACCCGTGACCTGGGCGGAACCGCGACCACCGCCGAGTTCACCGACAGGCTGATCGAGCTCCTCTGAGCCTTCCGGAAAGTCCGCCGACGCCCGCCCGGACCGCTCGGCACTCGCCGGCCGCAATGCTGCTCAGCGTGACGGCCGGCGTTCGCGTCATGCGCCGGGAACAACTGCTTCCCGGGCGTCCAGGACCAGCACCGCGACGTGCAGGGACGTGCGCTGCAGACCTGACTCCAGGTCGCAGCCGAGGAGCCGTTCGATGGTGTGAAGGCGCTGGTAGTACGCCTGCCGGGACATGCCGGCGCGTTTCGCCGCGACCGACTTGTTCCCGGCCGCCGCCAGATAGGCGCGCAGTGCCGGGAGCAGATCGCCGCTGTTGCGGTCGTCGTGCTCGATGAGGCGGGTCAGCTGCCGTTCCGCGTACCGCTGAAGACGGGTGTCCTCCCGCAGGACGCCCAGCAACTCCGGCAGCCCGACGTCGGCGAGGACGTAGAACCACCGCTCCGGGGAGGCCGGTGTGATGGCCTCGGCCGTCTGCACCGCCTCCTGCCACGACCGGGCGATCCCGGCGAGGTCGGTCACCCCGGGGCCGACGGCGACGACGGCCTCCGGCCCCAGCTCCTCCCGGGTCAGACGGCCGATCCGCTCGGCGACCGGCTGCCAGGCGCTCGCCTGTGCCAGTGCCAGAAGAACGCCGATCCGACCCGGGGCCGTCTCGCCGACCAGGGCGCGGACGCCGGTCTGCGCCAGCGCCTTCGCGATCCGTTCGTCGAGGTGCTCACCCTCGGTGCCGGTGCAGGTGTGGCGGATGACCAGGGCGAAGAGCCGGTGCCCGAAGGCCGGGAGCCCCAGTGCCTCGGCGCGGGCGCGTGCGTCCGCGGGGGAGCGGAAGCGCCGTTCGTACAGGTCCCGCAGCACGGAGCGGTGGGCCCGGCGTTCCCACCAGGCAGGCCCGGCCAGGCGCGCCATGGTCAGCGCGACCGCCGCACGCTCCAGCACCAGGACGTGTTCCGGGTCGGGCTCGGCGTTCAGCCGGCCCTCCAGCAGGACCAGCCGCCCCCACAGCCCCCGGTGGTCCTGCACCGGCGCGATCAGCCACCCCTCCGGGCCGCTCGGCGTGATCCTCTCCGGGGTCGGGGCGGCCCGCGAACGCCGCGACCAGGCCGACACCACCGGCTCGTACGGCCGGCCGAGCAGTTCGCACATCAGGACCCGGTGGTTGAGATCCTCCAGCACCACCGGGGCTCCGGTGAGCTCCGCGGTGGTGTGCACCAGTTCCTCGGGGTCCGCGCCCCGCAGCGTCAGGGCGGTGAAGACGTCCTGGATGTCCCTCCCGCGCCGCAGCAGGGCCCCCTGGGCGTCAAGGATGAGCGCGTGCACCGTCTGCGTGACGTCGATGAACCGGACGCCTCGGGCCAGCTCGACCAGCGGCACTTGACGGGCACGGCACGCCGCCACCAGCTCGCCGGGCACCTTCCGGTACCGGTAACCGAGCTCCACGATCAGACCGGCCGCGCCGACGTCGGCGAGCTGGTCGACGTAGTCCCGCAGCTCGGAGGCGTCCTCGGGGTACGGCATGCCGGTGGTCAGGACCAGCTCGCCGCCCTCCAGGAAATCGGCGGGATTGAGCAGCTCGGTGACATGCACCCAGCGCACCGCCCTGTCCAGCTGTGACTCACCGGCCAGCACGCGCGGCATCCCTTCGGCGAGCACGGGCAGGCGCAGTACCTGCGTGATCGTGGGGAAGTGCCCGTTTGCGAGATGTCTGGGCGGCATAGGGGGTGCTTTCATCCGAGGGGATCGGGGTCACCCTCGCACCGGCCACTCACCGTGACAAGAGGGGGCCGGCATTTTGTGCGGCCCGGCCGCCCGCAGTGACAGACCGTCTCGAGAAGGCCCCAAGGTGGAACACAGTGTGGGTTGACCTGCAGGTTCCCCCGGGCCGAAAGTGAACGCCATCCCCAGTGGGACCCGAACCGGAAGAGTCCCCACGATGTCCGCACCGTGCTGGGGCCCGACTGCCACCCGGACCACACCATCGAAAGGAGCGACCTCATGCGCATCCCGAAGCGCGTCGCCGTGATCGGTGCCGGCAGCATGGGCAGCCAGGCCATGTGGCGACTGGCGGCCCGCGGAGCCGAGGTCATTGGCTACGACCGGTACGCGCCGGGTCACGACCGCGGTGCGGCCGGGGGCGAGACCCGTATCTTCCGAGCCGTCCACCTCGGCGAACCCCGCTACATTCCGCTGCTGCGGCTCGCCGACCGGATGTGGGACCACCTCCAGGGCGAGAGCCGGTTCTCGCTGCGACGCCGCAGCGGATGCCTGGTGATGGGCGAAACCGCGTCGCCCTCCATGGGCCGCCTCCTCGCCGCCGGCGCCGCCCACCGGCTGGATCACGAGGTACTGGACCGGGAGGAACTCGCCCGCCGCTACCCGCAGCACCGCCTCCCGGACGGGCACACCGCCGTCCTCGACCGGAGGGGCGCCGTCATCAGGCCCGAGGCGTCGATCCAGGCCGCCGCCACCCGTGCCGAGCAACTGGGCGCCCGGCTGCACCGCTACACCCCCGTGCGGGAGATCGCGCCCGCGGCAGGCGGCGGGGTGCACATCGTCACCGATCAGGGCACGGATCACGTGGACACCGCGGTGGTGACCGTGGGCCCCTGGGTCAACACCCTGCTCCCCGACCTGCCGCAGGCGGTCGACGTCCGCCGGCTGATCAGCTCCTGGCACATCCCCACCCGCCACGACTGGTTCGCGGGCGGCGCCCCCGCCTTCGTACGCAGCACACCCCACGACTGCTACGGGTTGCCGTCGCCCGACGGCATGTCCGTCAAGCTGGGCCTCTCCTTCAAGCTGGGCCTCCACTCCGCGCGCCATCTGCCGGTACCCGACCCCCAACGGCTCGACCGGACGGTCCGCCCGGAGGAACTCGCCACCATGCGCGAGTTCATCAGCGAGCTGATGCCCGACCTGAACCCCGACCCCATCAGGATGTCGGCCTACATGGAGGGCTACACCGACTCCGGAAACCCGCTCGTCGGCCGCCTCCCCGGCGAGGACGACATCATCGTCATGGCCGGTTTCTCCGGCAGCGGCTTCAAACTGTCGCCCGCGATGGGCGAGATCGCCGCCGACCTAGCCCTGGACGGCACCACCGACCATCCCGTCGACTTCCTGGCACCGGCCGCAGCCGACGCCGTCTGACCCGAAGTCACCTCGCTTCCCCCATGGGGAAGTCCGTCACAGGTGTGCCGGAAAAGTAGCGACAAATACCGAATCGCAGCCTGTTCCTGCAGTAAAGAACTGGAGTTCTTCCATGCCCATTCCGTCGTTTCAGTTCCGGCCGAAGTACGTCTCGTTCGACTGCTACGGCACGTTGATCGAGTGGCCGATGACCCCCATCACGCGTGAACTCGTCGGCGACCAGATCCCGGCCGAGCACTGGGACCAGTTCGTCCGGGAGTTCCGCGGCTACCGCTACGACCAGGTCCGCGGCGAGTACTACCCCTATGAGCAGGTGCTGCAGGACTCCTTCGAGAGGGTCTGCCGCAAGTGGGGTGTGAAGGCGGCGCCGGACGCGGGCAAGCGGTTCGCCGACGGCGTGCGCAGCTGGGGCCCGCACGCCGACGTGCCGGAACCGCTGAAGAAGATGGGCGAGCACTACAAGCTGGTGATCTTCTCCAACGCCGGGGACGCCTTCCTGGAGGAGAGCGTGCCCCGGCTCGGGGCGGACTTCCACGCGGTCTTCACCGCGGAGCAGGCCGGCTACTACAAGCCCCGGTACGCCGCGTTCGAGTACATGCTCGACCAGCTCGACGCGTCCCCCGAGGACTTCGTGCACGTCTCCTCGCACACCCGCTACGACCTGATGCCGATGCACGACATGGGTTTCCGCAACCTGATCCTCCTGGACCGGGGCTGCGACCCGGTCACCCACGGCTACGACTACGTGCCGGTGAAGTCCCTGGACGAGCTCAACACCATGCTCGGCATCTGAATCACGACGCACACCGTCCCGCACGGACAGCCCCGAAGGACCCCCCACCCCAGCGTTTTCCGTTCCCCCGAATCCAGACCCTCACCAGGAGGCGCCCGATGGAAGCCAACCGGATAGGCCGCAGAACCGTACTCCGCACCGCAGGCGCGCTGGCCGCCACCACCGTGGTGACCGGCTGCGGCACCCTCATGGGCAGCAGCGAAAGCCGCGGCTCGGGCGGCTCCAAGAAGCGGCTCGTCGTCAGCAACAGTGGTGGCGCCTACAACGACGCTCTGACCGAGGCGATCTACGAGCCGTTCGCCAAGGAGACCGGCATCACGGTCACGACGGTCAACTACCAGTCGGCGCAGATCATCGCCCAGGTCAAGCAGGGCCGTCCGCAGGTGGACCTGATGGACAACACACTGCTGAACTTCCAGAAGATGGCGGGGCTGGAGTGTCTGGAGCCGGTGGACCAGGACCGGCTGAAGAGTGTCAAGGGCGCCGGGATCGCGGAGCACAACCTGCCGGCACACGCGGTCGGCAAGAACGTGTGGGCGAGCGTGATGGCGTACCGCACGGACAGCCTGAAGCGTGCCCCGAAGAGCTGGGCCGACTTCTGGAACACGCACTCCTTCAGCGGTCCGCGCTCCCTGCAGAGCGCGGAGGCCGACCTGCCGGAGCTTGAGTTCGCGCTGCTGGCCGACGGGGTTCCGCTGGACAGGCTGTACCCGCTGGACGTGGACCGGGCGTTCGCGTCGATGTCGCGGATCCGCGGAGACGTGAAGAAGTTCTGGAACACCGGCGCCCTGCCGGCCGTCCTGCTCGGCCGCAAGGAGGTCGTCATGACCTCCCTGTGGGGCGGCCGCGCCGATGAACTGATCAAGCAGGGGCAGCCGGTCGCCTACCAGTGGAACGGCGCCCGCAGGATGACCAACGGCTGGGGCATCCCGAAGGGCGCGGGCAACACGGACGCGGCCTACCAGCTGATCGACTTCTCGCTGCGTCCCGAGGTGCAGGCGGCGTTCGCCAAGCTCAGCCCCACCGGCGGCCCGGTCGTCCCGGCGGCAACCAAGCTGATCTCGGAGGACGTCCTGGCCACGCTGCCGACCTCGCCGCAGAACCTCAAGATCGGGTTCGACGCGGATGCCGCCTGGTGGGACAAGAACCGTGACGCCGTCACCAAGCGCTGGCAGGAGTGGGCCGATGCCTGAGCGGACCCGGAGTCTGACCGTTGCAGAGCTCTCCGCCGACGACCTCGCCGCTGCCCTGGCCCCTCGCTCCTCCGCACCGACGGGCAAGTCGTTGTCGGTGACGGGGCTGTCCAAGTCCTATGGCGGGACGACGGTGGTCGACGGCGTGGACATGGAGATCGCGGCGGGTGAGTTCGTCACCTTCCTCGGCTCGTCCGGTTCCGGCAAGACGACCACGCTGATGATGCTGGCCGGGTTCACCGAGCCCGACTCCGGCAGCATCACCGTCGACGGCCGGGACATCACCCAACTCAATCCGGGCAAGCGTGACTTCGGTTTCGTCTTCCAGCAGTACCTGCTCTTCCCGCACATGACGGTCGCCGAGAACGTCGCCTTCCCCCTGCAGCTGCGAGGGGTGGACAAGGCGGAGATCCGCCGCCGGGTGGGGGAGACGCTGGAGGCGGCGGGCCTGTCGAAGTTCGCCGGCCGCAAGCCCCGTGAGCTCTCCGGTGGTCAGCAGCAGCGGGTCGCCCTGTGCCGGGTCCTGGTCTACCGTCCGCCGATCGTGCTGATGGACGAACCGCTGGGCGCGCTGGACAAGAGGCTCCGCGACCAGATGCAGACCGAGATCAAGTCCATCCAGCGCGAACTCGGCCTGACTGTCATCTACGTGACGCACGATCAGGAGGAGGCGCTGGTCCTGTCGGACCGGATCGCCATCATGAAGGACGGCCGCATCGAGCAGTTCGACACTCCCCGCGGCCTGTTCGAACGCCCCCGCACCCCGTTCGTCGCGGACTTCCTGGGCGCCGCCAACTTCCTCACCGGCAGGGCCGAGGACGGCGGGGGCGACGACTGCACCCGCGTACGCCTCGACACCGGGGGCGTGCTCACGGCCCGCGCCCACCCCTGCGTGCCCGGACAGAGCGTGCGGGCTGCGGTGCGGCCGGGCAAGCTGCGCCTGGTCGGCGCCGAGGAGGGCTGCTGTTCCGGCACGGTCGAGACGGCCGTCTACGTCGGCTCGCTGACCCGGATCACCGTGCGCCTGGACGGTGCCGCTCCGGGGACGCAGCCGCTGCGGATCGAGACCGCCGCCGTCCCGCCACGTCCCGGCGAGCGGGTGTGTGTCACCGCCGACCGGGACGACGTCAGCGTCTTCGACGCGACGGACGGGGGGTGAGCCGTGGCCGGCACCGCTCTCGCACCCGGCAAGGTGCGTGTGAAAACGTCCGCGATGCGCGGGCACCGCTCCCGGATCGCCCTGGTCAACGCCGTCCCCGTCACGGTGTTCCTGCTGGTGCTGTTCGTGTACCCGATCATCGGGGTGCTCTCGCTGAGCCTCAAGGGCGACACCGGCGGTTTCACCCTGCACTGGTACGCCGACGCCCTCAGCGGCGTGAACCTGTCCGTACTGCTCTCCACCTTGCGGATCTCCGCGGAGACCGCGGTGCTCAGTCTGCTGGTGGGTTTCGTCCTGGCGCACGCCATCGCCCGGATGCGGCCCGTCTTCGCCGCGCTGGCCATGCTGATCGTGGTGGTGCCGCACTTCATCAGTGCCCTCGTGCGCACCTACGGCTGGATCATCATGCTCGGTGACCACGGCCTGATCAACACGCTGTTGACGTCCCTGCACATGCCCGGGGCCCCGTTCCCGCTGCTCTACAACGAGATCGGCGTGGTCATCGGCACCACCTCGGTGATGCTGCCCTACACGGTCCTGGTCCTGCAGGGCGTGATGCGCGGTGTCGACGGCCGGCTCCTGGCCGCGGCGGCCGGCTTCGGCGCGAGCCGGTTGACGATCTTCCGCAGGATCTACCTGCCGCTGGTGGCGCCCGGGATCGGCACCGCGGGGCTGCTCAGCTTCATCCTGTGCCTGGGCTACTACATCACCCCGGCCCTGATGGGCGGCGACAAGCAGACCGTCGTCGCCGCGCTCATCGACCAGCAGGTGATGAAGCAGGACCAGTGGAACTCCGCCGCCGCCTTCGGCGTCATCCTGCTTCTGCTCACCTTCGCCGGACTGGGCGTGCTCGGCCTGGCCAAGCTCCGCCGCAAGAAGGCGGCCGCACGAAGGAGCGGCTCATGATGGAACTGCCCGCCACCCGGGCCGGACACATCGGCCGCGCCCTGAGCGCCACCGCGATCCTGCTGTTCCTGGCGATGCCCATCGTCATCATCCTGGTCACCTCCTTCGGCGCCGACGGCATCGGCACCTTCCCACCCAAGGAGTACAGCACCCACTGGTACGAGCAGATGGCCGCGCCCGGCGGCAACTGGGCCACCTCCATCGCCCTGTCCAGCCTCATCGCCTCCCTGACCACCGTGTTCTCCCTCATCCTGGGTGCCACCGCCGCCACCGCCCTGGCCCGCGGCCGACTGCCCCTGCACACGGCGGTCTACGGGCTGGTGCTGGCTCCGCTGCTCATCCCCCAAGTGGTCATCGCGCTCGGCCTGTTCCTGTTCTTCGAACCGGCCGGCATGCTCGGCAGCCCGCTGGCCATCGCTCTGGGCCACACCGTGCTCGCCGCGCCCATCGCGATCCTCATCATGATCTCCACGCTGAGGGGTATCGACGAACGGCTCGAAGACGCCGCCGCCAGCATGGGCGCCAACCGGATGACCATCGCCCGGCGCATCACCTTCCCTCTGGCCACACCCGGGTTGATCGCCGCAGCGGTGTTCTCGTTCATCACCAGCTTCGACGAGTTCTTCATCGCCCAGTTCCTGTCGACCCCCGACACCCGCACCCTGCCGGTCCTGGTCTTCAACGCCCTGCAGTTCGACGTCGACCCGACCGTCACCGCCGTCAGCGCCGTCCTCATCGCCCTGGCCGTCCTGGCCCTCGCCCTGGTCGCCCTGGTCCGCAAACTCGGCGGCCACCGCGACGGCCGGCACGCCCTCCCCGTCGAACCGCTCACCTGAGCCACTTCGAAACTTCCCCGCAGAGGACCCGAAATGAAGACGATTCCCTACTGGATAGAAACGGCTGGGGTGTTTCCCGACCGTTCCGGCAAGCCTCTGACCGAGGACACCGACCTGGTGGTCGTCGGCGCCGGCCTGACGGGTCTGTCCACCGCCCTCCACTCCGCCCGCAAGGGCGCCCGCGTCACCCTTCTCGAGAAGGGCCAGATCGGCTCCGGTGCCTCCGCGCGCAACGGAGGCATGGCCAACCTGGGCTTCACCATCGGCGTACGCCAGGCCATCCGCCGGTACGGACTCGAACGCGCCCGCGAGATCTACAACTCCTACGGCAAGGCCGTGGACACCGTCGAGCGGCTCGTGAACGAGGAGTCCATCGACTGCCAGTTCCGTCGCGTCGGACGCCTGGTCGTCGCATCCCGCCCCGCCCACTTCGAAGGCAAGAAGGCCCAACAGCGCGACCTGGCCAAGTACTTCGGACACGAGACCACTCTGGTCGGCAAGTCCGAGCTGCGTTCCGAGATCGGCTCCGACGCCTACCACGGCGGCCTGCTCGACCCGTTCAGCGCCGCACTGCACGTCGGCCGCTTCGTGCGCGGCATGGCCGAGGCGTGCGAGCGCACCGGTGTCGAGATCCACGAGCGCAACGCGGCCATCGGCGTGCGGCGTACCGCCGCCGGCCGGTTCGAGGTCAGCACCGAGCGCGGTGTCATCCGTGCCGGGCAGGTCATGATGGCCACCGACGCCTACACCGACAAGAACTTCCCGTGGCTGCGCCGCCAACAGGTCTGCGTGGGCAGCTTCATCATCGTCACCGAGCCGCTCGGCGAGGAACTCGCCCGGGACATCATCCCCAAGGCCCGCCTCATCGTGGACTCCAACAAGGTCTGCCACTACTTCCGGCTCACCCCGGACAACCGGCTGCTGTTCGGCGGCCGCGCCCGCTTCGCACCGTCCGACCCCACCTCGGACAAGAAGAGCGCAGCCGTCCTGTTCCGTGACATGTGCGAGATCTTCCCCCAGCTCTCCCGGACCAAGATCGAGTACGTGTGGGGCGGCTCCGTCGGTTTCGCGAGGGACCGCATCGTGCACGCCGGGCAGACCGAGGACGGCGTCCACTACTCCATGGGGTACGCCGGCCACGGCGTGCAGATGGCCACGCACATGGGACAGGTCATGGCCGAGGTGCTGGACGGCCACCCCGAGGCCAGCCCGGTCCGCGACCTGGCCCCGCCGCGCATCCCCCTCTACAACGGCACTGCCTGGTTCCTGCCCTTCGCGGGCGCCTATTACAAGACGCTGGACCGCATCCGCTGACCGGTCGGCAGCCCCTCACCACACATCCAAGGAGATACCCACGATGACTGTCGTCCGTGATGTTCCCAAGCAACTGTTCATCGGCGGTGACTGGCAGGACGCCGAGTCCGGCCGGACCCTGTCCGTCGACAACCCGGCCACCGGCGAGGAACTGTGCCAGGTCGCCGACGCCTCACCCGCCGACGGCCGGCGTGCCGTCGAGGCGGCGGTCGCCGCGCAGGCCGCCTGGGCCGCCACTCCGCCCCGGGTGCGCAGCGAGATCCTGCGCCGCGCCTACGACGTCATCATCGCGCGCACCGAGGACCTCGCGCTGCTGATGACCCTGGAGATGGGCAAGCCCCTGGCCGAGGCGCGTGCCGAAGTCGCCTACGGCGCGGAGTTCTTCCGCTGGTTCTCCGAGGAGGCCGTCCGTATCGACGGCGGGCTGACCACCGCCCCCGACGGCAGGAACCGCCTGCTGGTCACCCGCCAGCCCGTCGGCCCCTGCCTGCTCATCACCCCCTGGAACTTCCCCCTGGCCATGGGCACCCGCAAGATCGGCCCCGCCATCGCCGCCGGCTGCACCATCGTCCTCAAACCCGCCCCCCAGACCCCCCTGACCAGCCTCGCCCTCGCCGCGATCCTGAAGGAAGCCGGTCTGCCCGGCGGCGTCCTCAACATCGTCGTCACCACTGACGCCGCCGGCGTCGTCGAACCCCTCCTGCGCGGCGGGCAGATCCGCAAACTCTCCTTCACCGGCTCCACCCAGGTCGGCCGGATCCTGCTGGCCCAGTGCGCCGACACCGTCATCCGCACCTCGATGGAACTGGGCGGCAACGCCCCCCTCATCGTCTTCGACGACGCCGACCTCGATGTCGCCGTCGAAGGCACCATGGTCGCCAAGATGCGCAACATGGGCGAATCCTGCTGCGCCGCCAACCGCATCTACGTCCACACCTCCGTCGCCGCGGAGTTCGCCACCCGCCTCGCCGCCCGCATGGCCGCCCTGACCGTCGGCGACGGCACCGAGCCCGGCACCGACGTCGGCCCCCTCATCGACAACGCCGGCCGCAGCAAGGCCCACGACCTGGTGCGGGACGCCGTCAAGCGCGGCGCCACCGTCCTGACCGGCGGTGAACTCCCCGAGGGGCCGGGCTGCTTCTACCCGCCCACCGTCCTCACCGGCATCGCCCCCGACTCCGCGATCATCGACACCGAGATCTTCGGTCCGGTCGCAGCGATCCGTACCTTCGAGACCGAGGACGAGGCCGTCGCCGCCGCCAACGACACCGAATTCGGCCTGGCCGCCTACCTGTTCACCCAGAACCTCGACCGTGCCCTGCGCGTCAGCGAACGCCTCGAAAGCGGCATGATCGGCCTCAACACCGGACTGGTCTCCAACCCCGCCGCGCCCTTCGGCGGTGTCAAGCAGTCCGGCCTGGGCCGCGAAGGCGGACGCGTCGGCATCGACGAGTTCCTGGAGTACAAGTACATAGCCGTGCCCGTCGGAGCCTGACATGCCCGAGCGACTCGTCGTCCTCTACCGCGGCAACCGGCCCCCCGCCACCGCACTCATCGAACGCCTCGCGGACACCGTCTACGCCACGGAGGAGGAACTGCCCTACCTCCTCCCCGGCGCCGACGCCCTCCTGGCCTGGGTCACCATCACCCCGGCCATCCGCGAGGCCTGGCCCGGCAACCCGGACAAGGCACCCCGCTGGGTCCACGCGGCCTCAGCGGGCGTGGACTCCTTCCTGTTCCCCGCCCTGGTGGACGATCCGGGCGTTGTCCTGACCAACGCCCGCGGGGTCTACGACCAGCCGACCGCCGAGTACGTCCTCGGCCTGATCCTCGCCCTCGCCAAGGACTTCCCCGGCACCTGGGAGCACCAGCGGCGCCGCGAGTGGCGTCCGCGCCCCAGCGACGGCATCACCGGACGCACCGTGCTGGTCTGGGGGACGGGGCCGATCGGCAGGGCCATCGCCCGGCTGCTGCGTGCCGTCGGGATGCGGGTGTGCGGCGCGGGCCGCAAGGCCCGCACGGCCGACCCCGACTTCGGCACGGTCCACGGTGCGCCGACCCTGCGCTCCGCCCTGACGGAAGCGGACTACGTCGTCCTGGCCGCACCCCTCACCCAGGGCACCCGGGGCATGGTCGACGCCCCCGTGCTCGCCGCCATGAAGCCGGGGGCACGGCTGATCAACGTAGGCCGGGGCGGACTCGTCGACGAGGAGGCGCTCATCGACCACCTCGCCGCCGGACGGCTCGGCGGCGCGGCCCTGGACGTGTTCGCCCAGGAACCGCTGCCTGCCGAATCACCCCTGTGGGACATGCCCGGCGTGATGATCTCCCCGCACACGGCTGGCGAGACCACCAGCGAACGGGAGGCGCTCGTCGAGGTGTTCCTCGACAACCTCACCCGGCACCTCGAGGGCCGACCCCTGCGCAACGTGGTGGACAAACGGCGCGGATACGTGGTCGACGAGACGCACCCCGCCTGAGGGCGGCACCGGAGCTCGGCCCTCACGAACGAGCCCTTCGAGGCCGCCCGGGTCGACGGGGCGAGCAGCCGTCAGATGCTGTTCCGGGTCGTCGTGCCGCATCTCAGGCCGGTGATCCTGTTCGCCATCATCACCTCCACCATCGGCGGCCTCCAGATCTTCACCGTGACGATCGTGCTCTATCTGTGGCAGAAGTCCTTCAACGACCTCCAGTTCGGCTACGGCGCCGCGATGGGCTGGATCCTCTTCGCGCTGAGCGCGGTCTTCGCCGTCATCAGCTGGCGGCTGGTGTCCGGGGGCGACCGCGACAACCGCCGCGGTATCCCGCTGCTGCACAAGGGAGGCCGCAATGGCCGCTGAGCACACGAACTCCGACGCGGGCCTCGCGATCGGCGCCGGCAGCAGGCGGACCGGGGTGCTGGTACGGGTTGCCCTGCTCCTGGGGGTGCTGGTCTCCCTCTTCCCCTTCTACTGATGGTGGCGGACATGATCCCGTCGCAGCTGGCGCCAGTGCCACAGTTCGTCACCACGGTCGAGTTCGACTGGGCGGGCACGCTGAAGGCGCTGATCATCCCGGGGGGTGCCTCTATGTCCTTCATCAAGGCACCCCTGTCGGGTTTGGGGTGATTCGGTCTTGCTGGGGTCATGCGGGGAGCTCGACGTCCGCGGGCGTGCGGGATTCGTAGAAGGTGCCGTCTCGGAGCTTGGCGAACAGGACGCTGACCGCGAGCTGTCCGGCATTGCGACGGACCGGGCGGTGGCCGGACCTCTCATCAGCGTCTCCGACGGCACCTCCCGGGCCCGGTGACACCCCCCAGGTCATGCCTTCGACAGGGGGCAACAGTCATGCCGGGCCCGGAGGCCAGCGGCCCTCTTGCAGGACCGCGGAAAACATAACGGGGCGGCCAACGCATGCTGATCGTCGTCTTCCTGATCGGCGCACGGCACTTTCTGCGGGATCTGGCGGCGGGGGCGACGAAGATGTGAACGCGTACGGGAAGTCACCTTCGCGGGCCTTTGTGTCGGTGCGGGTGGGTAGGGTCCCGGGATGGGGAAGAGCGAGGGCGTTCCGGAGAAGGTGGCCTGGGTTCTGGTGCGTGACGGGCGGGTGCTGGTGACCCGCTGCCGTGGTGTGGATGTCTTCTACTTCCCGGGCGGGAAGCGGGAGCCCGGTGAGTCCGATGCCGAGACCCTGGCGCGCGAGATCGCCGAAGAACTCCGGTCCCGGGTCGATACGGCCACGATGGTGCACGTCGGCACCTTCGAGACGCGGAGGGACGACGGACGCACCGAGTTCCGGATGATCTGCTACACCGCCGAGTACACCGGTCCGCTGGTTGCCTCGATGGAGATCGAGGAGTCGGACTGGTTCGGCTACGGCGATCGTGCGCGGGTCTCGGCCGTGGACCAGATGGTCTTCGACGCGCTTCACGCCTCCGGCCGACTGCCCTGAGGGGACAGGCCGGGGTTCGGTACCATGCGGAGAGAGTCTCCGGTTCGCAAGGAGTGTCTGGATGACGCCGGTCAGGCCCATGCGCGCGGACGCTCGGCGCAACTACGAGCGGTTGCTGAAGGTGGCGGCCGAGGCCTTCGCCGAGCATGGGGAGGGTGCGTCGCTGGACGACATCGCCAAGCGGGCCGGTGTGGGGTCCGGGACGCTGTACCGGCATTTCCCCACGCGGCAGGCCCTGCTGGAGGCGGCGTACGTGGATCGCGTCGAGGGGTTCGCGCGCCGGGCCGACGAACTCGCGGAGGAGTTGCCGCCGGGGGAAGCGCTCGCGGAGTGGCTGTACGAGCTGTGCGTGGGGACGATTCAGGTGCGGGGGCTGAAGACGCTGCTGGGGTCGGCGGTGGCGGACGCGAGCAACGCGGTGCTCACGGTGTGCGGGACGCATGTGCGGGGGGCGGCGACGCGGCTCGTGGAGGCGGCGCGGGCCGAGGGGACGCTGCGGGCGGATGTCGAGCCGATCGAGTTGCTTCGGCTGGCGCACGGGGTCGTCGGCGCGGCGGAGTTGGCGGACGGCGGGGGCGAGTCCATCCGGCGGTACCTGTCCCTGCTCACGGAGGGGCTGCGGGCGTAGCCGGTCGTGGGTCAGCCGGCCAGCCGCGCTTTCCAGATCTCCTCGCTGGGCCATTGCCGGGCCCAGTCGGCGGGAACCTCCGGATAGTCCCGGTGGGCATGCCGGGGCGCTTGAATCTCCATCAGGTCTTCGACGACGAATCCGCAGGATCGAAGCAGACGGAGCATCTCACCGTGCGGCAGGACGAACTCCACGTATGATCCCCGGTGCAGCCGCGTCAGGCCGAACTGTCCGCGGGACAGGGTCGTGGACGCCGGTCCTTCGGGCGGCACGCACAGCGCGAACAGTGGTGAGTAGCGCATGAAGGCCAGTCGGCCGCCGGGAACGAGGAGCCGGGCCGCCTCCGGGATCCACTGGTAGGGGTCGCACCACAACGAGGCGCCGAATTCGCTGATCGCCAAGTCGAAGGTGTTGTCCTCGTAGGGCACCTTCTCGGCATTGCCCAGGACAAGAGGGAAGTCGATGCCGAACTCCGCCTGCATCGCGCGAGCGGTGGCGAGCTGCTTCTCCGAGAGGTCGATCCCGACCGGGTGGGCGCCCGCTCTGGCGAGCCAGGCGGACACGTAGGCGGTACCGCAGCCCAGCTCGATGGCGCGCATTCCCTCGATGCCGTCGGGAAGCACGGAGGCTTGCGACTCGGGGGTGGCCCACAGTCCCCAGGACGGTTCCGTCTGCGCCCAGTGATCACGGGCTAGCGGCCCGTGCCACGCAGCCGCCTCGTCATCCCAAAAGCGCCGGTTCTGCTCCAGATGGTCCGCAGGGCCGTCATGAGTCATGGAGGCATTCGATCGAAGACGCCGGTGCCGGGGCAACGGAGTTACACAGTCGGCGGGGGACCGACCCGCGCAGGCCCCCACCACTCACCGCCTGGCCATGCACCGCATCGTGCACTAGAGCGCCTGTGCCGCCGGCTTCACCATCCCCCTCACCGTGCGGGACTTCACGAAGTCGCCGATCGCCGTCATCTCCCACTCGCCGGAGAACTGCTTGATCAGCTTGGCCATCATCACGCCCGTCTGCGCCTCGGCGTTCGTGAGGTCGAAGCGGACCAGTTCCTCTCCGCTCGCGGCGTCGATGAGGCGGCAGTACGCCTTGGCGACCTCCGTGAACTTCTGGCCGGAGAAGGAGTTGACCGTGAAGACGAGGCCGGTGACCTCCTGGGGGAGCCGGCCGAGGTCGACGACGATCACCTCGTCGTCACCGCCGCCCTCACCCGTGAGGTTGTCACCGGAGTGCTTGATCGCGCCGCCGACGATGGACAGCTTGCCGAAGTAGCAGCTGTCGATGTGGTTGCGCTGCGGCCCGTAGGCGATGACGGACGCGTCGAGGTCGATGTCCTTGCCCCGGTACGCGGGCTCCCAGCCCAGACCCATCTTGACCTGGGAGAGAAGCGGACGCCCGCCCTTGACCAGGGACACCGTCTGGTTCTTCTGGAGGCTGACCCGGCCCTTGTCGAGGTTGATCTTCCCGGCGCCGGGAGCGGGTGGGGCGGGGGGAGCGGCGGGCGCTGACGCGGCGAGCCGCGGGTCCATGGCCGGGGCGGGCGGGGCCACCGGGGTCTGCACGGTCGGCGCGGGCGGCGGCGGAGTCACCGGCTGCGGCGGGGCGACGGGGGCCGCGGCGGGCGTCGGAGCGGGTTCCTCCACCGTCACGCCGAAGTCCGTCGCGATCCCGGCCAGCCCGTTGGCGTACCCCTGCCCCACCGCCCGGGCCTTCCAGGCGCCGTTGCGCAGGTAGACCTCCACGATCACCAGCGCCGTCTCGGTGCCGAGCTGCGGCGGCGTGAACGTGGCCAGCACGCTGTTGTCGTCCGCGTTGCGGATCGTGGCCGTCGGCTCGATGCCCTGGAAGGTCTGGCCCGCGGCGTCCGGGCTGGCGGTGACGACGATCTTCTCGATGCCGGGCGGTACGGCCGACGTGTCGACGGTGATCGCGTCGGGGGCCGTACCGCCGCCCGAGCGGTACGTCACCCCCGGGCCAGAGGGCTGGTTGTAGAAGATGAAGTCGTCGTCGGAGCGCACCTTGCCGTCGGCGGTGAGCAGCAGGCCCGATACGTCCAGCCGCACGGGCGCGGCGACGTCCACCGTCACGCGGGCGGCGGACAGGGGGATGTTCGAGCCGGGGGTCATAGCTGTCATGCCCCGTGAACGATCGGGCCCACTTTGCCGTTCCCTTACCCGACGGCCAAATGGCCCAGCGGGGCTAAGGCACGACCACGATCTTGCGTCCCACCCCCGCCGCGAACTGCTCCAGCGCCTGCGGATACCGGTCCAGAGGCAGCCGGTCGCTGATGAAGATCTCCGGGTCCAGGACACCGGTCGCGAAGAGTTCCGCCGCGCGTTCGAAGCTGTGCAGGACGGCCATGGAGCCGGTGATGGTGATCTCCTGGTTGTAGATGCGGTACGGGTCGATCGTCACCCGCGTCGCGTAGTCGGCCACGCCGAACTGGAGGAAGGTGCCCGCCTTGGCCACCCGGTCCAGGCCGTCCTGGATCGCCGCCGCGTTGCCCGTCGCGTCGATGACGAGGTCCCAGCCCTGGGGACGGTCCAGCTCGTCCGGGTTCGCGGCGGACGCTGAGACGCCGAGCCTGCGGGCCGTCTCCAGGCGGGTCGGGTTCACGTCCACCATGTCCACGCTCGCCGCGCCGGTCCGTTTGGCCAGCTCCAGCATCATCAGGCCCATCGTCCCCGAGCCGTAGATCAGGACATGGGCGCCCAGGCGGGACTGCAGGACGTCGTAACCCCGGACCGCGCAGGACAACGGCTCCACCAGCGCCGCGTCCTGGGTACGGACGTGTTCGGGCAGCCGTACGCAGTTGGCCACCGGCGCGACCGCGTACTGTGCCGCGCCACCCGCCGTCGTGACGCCGATCGCGGCCCAGCGCTCGCAGAGGTTGTTGTGGCCCGTACGGCAGTACCGGCACTCGTAGCAGTACAGGGACGGGTCCACCGCCACCCGGTCGCCGACCGCGAGCTCGGTGACCTGGGTGCCGACGCCGACCACCTGGCCGGCGAACTCGTGGCCCGGCACGATCGGCAGCTTGGGGGCGAACTCGCCCTGGAGGATGTGCAGGTCGGTGCCGCACAGGCCGCACGCGGCGACCTCGACGACGACCTCACGCGGGCCCGGCGTCGGGTCCGGGACCTCGGCGACGACGGCACGGCCCACGGACTCGATGACGGCGGCCTTCATTTCACGGCTCCCAGCGACAGGCCCTGGACCAGTTTGTCCTGGGCGGCGAACCCCGCGGCGAGTACCGGCAGGGAGATGACGAGCGACGCGGCGCACACCTTGGCCAGGAACAGGCCCTGGCTGGTGATGAAGCCGGTCAGGAAGACGGGGGCGGTCTCGGCCACCACGCCGGTGAGCACCCTCGCGAACAGCAGCTCGTTCCAGCTGAAGATGAAGCAGATCAGGGCGGTCGCCGCGATGCCGGGCAGGGCGATGGGGGCCACCACGCGCGCGAGGATGGTCGGAAGACGGGCGCCGTCCACGCGCGCGGCCTCGATCACGGCCACCGGCACCTCGGCGAGGAAGGACTGCATCATCCAGACGGCGATCGGCAGGTTCATCGACGTGTAGAGGATGACCAGCAGCCAGATGTTGTCGAGCATGTCGGTGTTCTTCGCGAACAGGTAGATGGGGAGCAGGCCCGCCACCACCGGGAGCATCTTCGTCGACAGGAAGAAGAACAGGACGTCCGTCCACTTCTTCACCGGGCGGATCGACAGCGCGTAGGCCGCCGGGAGGGCCAGGAGCAGGACGAAGAGGGTCGAGGCCAGCGAGGCGACCGTCGAGTTGATCAGCGCCGGCCAGGGGCTCGCGCCGCCGCCGGTGCCGAAGAACTCGCGGTAGCCGTCCAGGGTGAGGGCGGCGCCGAAGGAGGGCGGGTTGGTGGCCGCGTCCGTCTCCGAGTGGAAGGACGTCAGGGCCATCCACGCGATCGGCAGGAAGAAGACGATTCCCAGCAGCCAGGCCACCAGACCCAGGCCAAGTCCCTTGCGTTTCACGGTGATCGTGCTCATGCCCGGCCCACCTCCTCACGGAACAGGGACGACACCACGCGCAGGGCGAAGGTCGCGATGATGATGGAGCCGATGACGACCAGGACGCCGGCGGCCGAGGCGAGGCCGTTCTCGTGGGCCTGGTAGAAGCTCTGGTAGACGGTGTAGGGGAGGTTGGCGGTCCCGAGGCCGCCGGAGGTGATCGTGAAGACCGCGTCGAAGTTCTGGACGATGTAGATCGAGCCCAGCAGGGCGCCCAGCTCCAGATACCTGCGCAGATGCGGGAGGGTCAGATAGCGGAAGATCTGCCAGTCGCTCGCGCCGTCCACCCGCGCGGCCTCCATCTGCTGCTGGTCGCGGCTCTGGAGGCCGGCCAGCAGGATGAGCATCATGAACGGGGTCCACTGCCAGACCAGGGAGGCCTCGACGGCGAGCAGCGGGGTGTTGGAGATCCAGTCCGGCTGTGGGCCGCCCACATAGTGCAACAACCCATTGAGGAGGCCGTATTCGGGGTTGTAGAGCACATGTTTCCAGAGCAGTGCGGCTGCCACCGGCACCACCAGGAAGGGCGCGATCAGCAGGGTGCGGACTACGCCCCGGCCCTTGAAGCGACGGTCCAGGAGCAGGGCCAGGAGCAGTCCGAGGACGAGGCTGACCAGGACCACCGTCACCGTCAGCAGGACCGTCGTCCACACGGAGTGGCGCAGGTCCGCGTCGGTGAGGACGTCCTTGTAGTTGTCGACGCCGGTGAAGTGACGGGCCTTGGGATAGAGGGAGTTCCAGTCGAAGAACGAGATCACCACCGTGGCCACGAACGGCAGCTGGGTGACCACGATCATGAAGATCAGGGCGGGGAGCAGCGGGGCGCGGGTGGCCCAGGCGCGGAGGCGGGCCTTCGACGGGTCCGCGGTGCGTACGGTCTCAGTGGCCGGCGGGGCCATGGTTGTCGCGGTCATCGTCCCTCGTACTCCTCGGAGATCTTCTCGGCGAGCTGCTGGGACTTCCTCAGGGCCGACTCGACGGACTGGCGTCCGGCGATGGCCGCGCTGATCTCCTGGGAGACCCGGGTGCCGAGATCGGTGAACTCGGGGATGCCGACGAACTGGATGCCGGGCGCGGGGCGCGGCTGCACCCCCGGGTCGTTCGGCCGGGCCTGCTCGATGGCCTCCTTGGTCATCTCCTGGAAGGCGGCGGCCTCTTTGACGTAGGCGGGGTTGGTGTACGTCGACGCGCGTTTGCCGGCCGGCACGTTGGACCAGCCGATCCGGTCGCCGACCAGCTGCTCGTACTGCTTGCTGGAGGCCCAGGAGACGAACTTCCAGGCCTTGTCGGGGTTGCGTGAGGCGTCCTGGATGCCCCAGGCCCAGGTGTAGAGCCAGCCGGAGGACCTCGTCTCCTCGACGGGGGCGGGGGCGTACCCCACCTTGCCCTTGACCGGGGAGCCCTTCGCCTCCAGGGAACCCGCCGCGGAGGTGGCGTCGTACCACATGGCGACCTTGCCCTGGGTCATGTTGTTGAGGCACTCGGCGAAGCCGGACTGGGCGGCGCCGGACTCGCCGTGGTCGCGGACCAGGCCGACATAGAACTTCACCGCCTTCTCGAACTCGGGGGAGTCGAGGCGGGCCTTCCAGCCCTTGTCGAACCAGGTGCCGCCGAAGGTGTTCACGACCGTGGTGAGCGGGGCCATCACCTCGCCCCAGCCGGGCAGGCCGCGCAGACAGATGCCCTTCATGCCGGACTCGGCGCCGTCCACCTTCGCGGCCAGGTCGGCCACCTGGGTCCAGGTGGGACGGGCCGGCATCGTCAGTCCCTTCTGCTCGAAGACGTCCTTGCGGTACATCAGGAAGGACGACTCGCCGTAGAAGGGCTGGCCGTAGAGCTTGCCGTCGTCGCCGGTCAGCGACTGGCGCATCGGCGCGAGGACGTCCTGTTCGTCGTACGACGGGTCCCTGGCGACGTACGAGTTCATCTCGTGCAGCCAGCCGTTGCGGGCGTAGATCGGGATCTCGTAGTTGGACAGGGTGGCCACGTCGTACTGGCCGGCTTGGTTGGCGAAGTCCTGGCTGATCTTGTCGCGGACGTCGTTCTCGGGCAGGACGGTGAAGTTGACCTTGATCCCGGTCTCCTTGGTGAAGTGGGCCTTGGTCAGCTTCTGCAGCTCGGTCATCTGGGGGTTGTTGACCATCAGGACGTTGATGGCGTCGCCGCCCGACCCCGCCCCGCCGGCTCCGACCCAGCAGCCGGAGAGCAGCGGGGCGAGCAGCGTCCCTGCGGCGGCCATGGCGAGCGTGGCTCGCGGCGGCCGTCGTCGGCTCTGGGTTCGCATGGATCGCTCCTGGACATAGAGGGATATATAGGGCACTTCATGGCGCAGAAGGCCCGCTGATCACGGCAGTTCGACCTTCAGACCCGGATGACCTGTGGTCCCAGCAGTGAGTACCGATGGGCCTCGGACGAGGGCAGCAGCGTGCTCGTCACGATCGCCTCCAGCGCGCCGATCTCCGCGAAGCGGCAGAAGCTGACCGCGCCGAACTTGGTGTGCACGCCGGCGAACACGGTGCGGCGCGCGGCCCGGATCGCCTGTGCCTTGACCTCGCTGACCGCGGGGTCGGGGGTGGTGAGGCCGTGTTCGCGTGAGATGCCGTTGGCGCCGATGAAGGCCAGGTCGAGGACGAAGCCGGCCAGCATCCTGGTCGTCCAGTGGTCGACGGTCGCGAGGGTGCCGGGGCGGACCCGGCCGCCGAGCAGCAGGACGGAGGTGTTCTCGGCCTCGGCGAGGGCCCCCGCGACCGGCAGGGAGGCGGTGACCACGGTCAGCGGCCGGTCCCGGGGCAGAGCTTCGGCGATGAGCTGCGGGGTGAAGCCCTCGTCGACGAAGACGGTCTCGGCGTCCCCGAGCAGCTCGGCCGCGGCGGCCGCGACCCGGCGCTTCTCGGGCACATGGCTGGTGGCCCGGAACGCAAGCGTGGTCTCGAACCCGGCGCTCTCCACGGGATAGGCCCCGCCGTGCGTACGGCGCACCAGTCCGTGGTCCTCCAGGGCGCGCAGATCCCGTCGTACGGTCTCCTTGGCCACGCCCAGTTCGGCGGCGAGCGCGTTGACGTCGACCGAGCCGGTGGCACGCGCGGTCCGCACGATCTCGCGCTGGCGTTCCTCCGCGGTTCTCGCGTCCATGGCCGACACCCGCCTCTCGCACGCGCTGCTCTGCCCGTTCGGGCCCGGTGCGGCCCTTGAGGGAAGTTCTACAGCGGGTGCGGGGGACTGACCAGGCCTGTTGCGGGTCCGATGCTGCCCGTGTGTGCCCGTTTGCGGAGCGGAGTGACCGCCTCGGACCTGCGGGGGCGTCCGAAAAGGCGTGGGATCGGGCAGCGCCGGTGCCCGAACACGGCCGCGGGCGGGCCCGTTCGGTGCCCGCCCGGCCGTCTCGGGGTGTCAGTACGGCCAGATCGGCGGGTCCGTCACGAACTGGCCGCCCAGGTAGGCGTGCCCCTCGTTGCCGTCCTGGAGCTCGCCCTGCTCGGCGATCAGCTTCTCCGCGTACGGTTCGGAGTCGTCCTGCGGGTCGTAGCCGAGCGCCCGCGCGGAGGTGAGGTCCCACCACAGACGGGTGTTGGCGGAGGAGCCGTAGACCACGCTGTGGCCGACCTGCTCGGCGGTCAGGGCCGCGTGGAAGAGGCGGGCGCCGTCGGCCGGGCTCATCCACAGCGAGAGCATGCGCACGCTGGTCGGTTCGGGGAAGCAGGAGCCGATGCGCACGGAGACGGTCTCGAGGCCGTGCTTGTCCCAGTAGAACTGCGCGAGGTCCTCACCGAAGGACTTCGACAGGCCGTAGAAGGTGTCCGGGCGGCGCGGGGTGTCGATCGGGATGAGCGGGTCGGCGCCCTGGGGGCGGGGGGTGTAGCCGACGGCGTGGTTGGAGGAGGCGAAGACGATCCGTCCGACGCCCTCCGCGTGAGCGGCCTCGTACAGGTGGTAGGTGCCCTCGATGTTCGCCTTGAGGATCTTCTCGAAAGGGGCTTCCAGGGAGATGCCCGCGAGGTGGATGATCGCGTCGACACCTCGTACGGCTTCGCGCACCGCGTCCTTGTCGGCGAGGTCGGCGACGACCGCGTCCGGCTCGCCCTCGATGGGCCGCAGATCGAGCAGGCGCAGGTCGTAGCCGTAGGCCGGGAGCAGATCCCGCATCAGGGTGCCGAGCCCGCCGGCGGCACCGGTGAGCAGAACGGTACGGGGAGCGGGCATCCTCGGGTCTCCTTGGGGCGACGGCCGTATGAGTGCACGGTATTCACATTCGTGGACAAGCTAAGGATCATTCGCCTGCTCCGTCAAGGGTGGCGCGACCCATGTTCATAAATATAAACTTCGATCAGAATCCCGCACGCCCGTTCTTCGCGTTCCCTTCTAGTTCCTTCTAGTTCCTTCTAGTTCCTTCTCGTTCCACTCGTTCTAGGGAGAGCCTGTGACGTCTGCCGACCTCGCCCACCGACTCGGCATCCCCAGCGGGCCGCTGTTCTTCCCGGTCACGGCGTACGGCGCCGACGGCTCCGTCGATCTCGACACCTACCGCGCGCATGTGCGCCAGGGTGTGGCGGCGGGGGCCGCTGCCGTGTTCGCGTGCTGCGGCACCGGGGAGTTCCACGCGCTCACGCCCGAGGAGTTCGAGGCGTGCGTCCGCGCGGCCGTCGAGGAGACGGCGGGGCGGGTGCCGGTGGTGGCGGGCGCCGGATACGGCACCGCGCTCGCCGTACGGTACGCGCGGCTCGCCGAGGCGGCCGGGGCCGACGGGCTGCTCGCCATGCCGCCCTATCTCGTCGTCGCCGGGCAGGAGGGGCTGCTGCGGCACTACCGGGAGGTGGCCGCCGCGACCGCGCTCCCGGTGATCGTCTACCAGCGCGACAACGCCGTCTTCACCCCGGAGACCGTCGTCGAACTGGCCCGCACCGAGGGGATCATCGGCCTCAAGGACGGGCTCGGCGACCTCGACCTGATGCAGCGGATCGTCAGCGCGGTGCGTACCGAGGTACCCGGCGACTTCCTCTACTTCAACGGACTGCCGACCGCCGAGCAGACCCAGCTCGCCTACCACGCCATCGGCGTCCCCCTGTACTCCTCGGCCGTCTTCTGCTTCGCCCCCGAGATCGCCCTCGCCTTCCACCGCGCGCTCATCGACGGCGACCGGGCCACCCTCGACCGCCTCCTCGACGGGTTCTACCGTCCCTTCGTCGAACTACGCGCGCGTGGCCGCGGATACGCGGTCTCCCTGGTGAAGGCCGGGGTCCGGATGCGGGGCCTCGACGTGGGGGAGGTCCGCCCTCCGCTGCATGAACCGGGCGAGGATCATGTGAAGCAGCTCGCGGAGATCATCGAGCGCGGATACGCGCTCCTCGAGGAGGCACAGTGAAGGCGTCGACGTTCGTCTACCCCTGGGACGTCACCGGGGACCCGGAGGCCGCGACCCGGATCGCCGGGCTCGGCGTACAGCAGGCGACCCTCGCCGCCGCCTACCACTCCACCCGCGCCCTGACCCCCCGCCACCCGCGCCACCGCATCGTCACCGCCGAGTACGCGTCCGTGCTCTATCCGACGGACGCACGCTGGGAAGGGCGTGAACTGCGTCCGTACGCGGCCGGCGACTGGGCCCCCGGCGACGCCTTCGGCGAGGCGGCCGCGCAGCTCTCCGAGGCGGGCCTCGACGTGCACACCTGGGTCGTCCTCGCGCACAACTCCCGCCTGGGCTCCGAACATCCGGACACCTCGGTCGTCAACGCCTACGGCGACCGCTACCCGTGGGCCCCGTGCATCGCACAGCCCGCCACACGCGCGTACCTGATCGACCTCGCCGTCGAGGCGGCGCTGCGCCCGGGCGCGGCCGGCACCGAACTGGAGTCGCTGGGCTGGTACGGCCTCCAGCATCTGCACGCCCACGACAAGACCGGCGGGGTACCGCTCGGCGACGCCGGGATGTACCTCATGGCGCTCTGCTTCTGCGGGACGTGCCGCGAGGGGTACGGCGAGCAGGGGCTGGACGCCGACTCGCTGGCCGCCGCCGTACGGGCCGCCCTGGAGCCGCTGTGGCAGGGCGCGCCGGACGACGGGGGCTGGGCCGGGGTCGAGAAGCTGCTCAGTGCCGGTACGGCGGCGGCCACGCGCGCGTGGCGTGACGAAATCGCCCGTACGCTCCAGGAGACGGCGGTCCGTGCGGTCCGCGCGGCCGCTCCCGAGGGCTTCCAGATCCTGCTGCACGCCGACCCCGTGACGTACCACGTCGGTGCCAACCCGGGTGTCGACCCCGAGCACATCCTGTCCGTCGCGGACGGTGTCGTGGTGCCCTGCGCGGGCGGACCGGACCTGCTCACGCCCTTCGCCCGGGCCCGCGAGGACGCGGTGATCGCCGCCAACTTCCCCGTCGTCTCGCAGATGGGCGGCAGCCCTGGCACGCTCGCGGCGGACGTGGCGCGTGCACAGGAGCTGGGCGCGACCGAGATCCGGCTGTATCACGCGGGGTTGGCGTCGGACGGCGACCTGGACGCGATCCGTGAGGCACTGGCCGGTCTCTGAAACAACGGCACCGCCGTGGCCAGCCAGACCACCCCCAGGAGGGCCGACAGCGGCCGCTGGTCGACCAGTTCGACCAGGGCCGCGCCGGCCGCGAGGCCGAGCACGTTCGGGGTGTACACCAGCGTGTGCGCCGTGGCGACGGCACGGCCCAGGAGCGCGTCCGGCGTCTCGCGCTGTACGGCGGTGAGCGCGGCGATCAGCACGCAGGGGAGACCCGCGCCGATCGCCGCACTGCATGCGAGGGCCAGCGGGTCGGACGGGATCGCCCGCAAACCGGCGGCGACGGCGGTCAGGGCGATGCCGTACGCGGCGAACCGGCGCTCGCCCAGCCGGCGCAGAGCGGGCCCGGAGATCAGCCCCACCGCCACGGAACCGGCGCCTTGGGCGGCGTACAGCGCACCGGCGTACGCGGGGGAGTGGCCGAGTCCGTCGATCACGGCGTAGATCAGCGCGCCGTTGAGCCCGGCGAAGAGCATGGTGGTGCCGCCGGCCAGGACCAGGGGACGAAGTATGGGGTGGGCCCATATGTGGCGGGTTCCGGCGCCGACGTGGGTGCGCCTGGACGGCGTGCGTCGGTTGGTGGTGGCCGGGCTGAGGCCGGGGGTGGTGTGGCTGAGGTCGGGTGCTTCGGGTACGGCTGCCGTGCGCCTGAACAGCGTGCGGCGGCTGGGGGCGGTCGGGCCGCGCCTGAGTGGCCTTGGCGCGGCCGCCGTTCGCCCGGACGGCTCGTCCCCGCCACCCGTGCTCGTCGGCGGTGCGAGGGGATCCGGTCGCCTGTCCCGGACCCGCAGCCCGGCGTACAACAGCGCGGCCAGTACGAACGTGATCGCGTCCAGGAGTGCCACGCCCGGCCCGCCCTGGACCGCGTAGAGCCCTGCTCCCGCCAGCGGCGCCACCAGCTTCATGCCCTCCGTGACCGCCATCCGCAGCCCGTTGAAGCCGCCGAGCAACGACGGGGCGACGGCGCCGGCGACCAGGGCCGACTCCGCCGCGTCGTGGACGACGCCTGCGGCGCCGTACACGAAGAGGACCGTGAGGACGAGCCACACCCGGTCGGGGCCGTCGACGGCGAAGAGGACCGGGAGCAGGGCGGCCAGCAGCAGGCTGTCGCCGATCAGCAAGGGTTTGCGCGGGACCCGGTCGGCCAGTGCGCCGAGCAGCGGGCCCGCCAGGGTCGGTGCCCACATCGCGAGCATGCACAGCGCGGCCAGGCCGTCCGAGCCGGTGAGGTCCTTGACCCAGACGCCGGACACCAGCCACAGGGCCGAGGTGCCGAAGCCCGAGACGGTCACCGCGGTGAGAAAGAGCCTGGCGTTGCGGTCGTGGAGGACCGCCCATGTCTTCGTCATGCCTGGTCATCGTGGGCCTAAGGCCCCGGCATCGGGATGGGGCAGGTTCCCTGGATCCCCGGACGTGCGAGCGATGAGTTCTCGGGGCGGGGGCGGTCTACCCCGTACGACACCGTGAACACGAGGAGCACCGCATGACCGTCCCGCCCCTGGACCTCGGACCGCAGACACGCGTCATCGCCCTGCTGGCCGAGGGCGTCACCGATGATCAGCTGGGAAACGCCACGCCGTGTCCGAAGTACGCGGTGCACAACCTGCTCGGCCACCTGCTCGGCCTCTCCGCGGCCTTCCGTGACGCCGCCCGCAAGGACCTCGGTGTCACGACGGACACCCCGCCCACCGACTCCGTCCCGGACATCGGCCCCGGCTGGCGCGAGGAACTCCCCAAGGTCCTCGACGAACTCGCCGAGGCCTGGCGCGACCCGGCCGCCTGGACCGGAATGACCCGCGCGGGCGGCGTCGACCTGCCCGCAGAGATCGCCGCCGCGGTCGCCGTCGACGAACTGGTCGTCCACGGCTGGGACCTGGCCCGCGCCACCGGCCAGGCGTACGACCCGGACCCCGCCGCGCTCCAGGCGTCGTACGACTTCCTCCAGGCCTCCGCGGAGGATCCGAGCCGGGACGCCATCTTCGGCCCGATCGTCCCGGTGCCACAGGACGCCTCGCTGCTGGACCGGGCGATCGGGCTCAGCGGGCGGAACCCGGGCTGGACATCGTAGACACCGGTACGACCCTGCCGTAGAGGAACCGAAACGGGCGGCGGGCGGCAGGCCCGGACCGTACGCTCCCCACCATGCCGCCGCTCAGCCTCACCGTCCTCGGTACCGCCTCCCCGCACCCGGCGCCGGGCCGCCCCTGCTCCGGCTATCTGCTGCGCGGCGGGGGCGCCGAGGTGTGGGTGGACGCCGGGCCCGGAACCTTCGCGGAGTTGCAGCGGCACACGGACCCCTCCCGGCTGACGGCGATCTGGATCTCCCATCTGCACGCCGACCACAGCGCGGATCTGCTGTCCGCCGTCTACGCCTTCGCGTACGGCGGACTGACCCCGCCCGCCCCCATTCCGGTGTACGCGCCACCCGGCTGCGCCCATCGGCTCGCCGGATTCTTCGGGCGGTCCGACATCAGCTTCCTCGAGGGCATCCTCGACTTCCATCCGCTGTACGACGGCCACGCCGTCCGGCACTGGAACCTCCGGCTCGCCGCGCGGGCCGTCGCGCACGACGCCGAGGCGTACGGGCTGCGCGCCGAGTGCGCCGGACGCGTCCTCGCGTACTCCGGGGACAGCGGGCCCTGCGCCGCCCTCGTCGAACTCGCCGCGGAATCGGACGTGTTCCTGTGTGAGGCGGACATCGACCGTCATCGCGAAGGCGAACAGGTCCACCTGACGCCCGAGGACGCCGGCGACATCGCCCGCAAGGCCGGGGCGCGCGAACTGATCGTCACCCACGTCGGACCCACGCTCACCAGGGAGGCGGCCACCGCACGCGCGGCCGTCGCCTTCGCCGGGCGCACCAGTACGGCCTTCGAGGGCGCCACCCGGCTCGTCTGACCCTCGTCTTCACCGCAACTTCAACTTCCTTTGCCAGAAGCATTGACGAAACATCGCGCCCCTCCCTACCTTCAACGCGTCGTACTTCGTACGTCATATATGAGACGCGATACGCGAGATCAGATACGCAAGATCCGATACGCGAGATCCGAGAGGCGCGCATGACCTCTGTGCCCACGCCGATCCCCTCCCGCACGCAGTACGTGCTGGAGGAGATCAAACGCCGCATCCTCACCGGGCGTCTGACGCCTGGTCAGGCCCTGGTGGAGACCGAACTCGCCGCACAGTTCGGGGTGTCCAAGACCCCGGTGCGCGAGGCGCTCAAGACTCTGGCCGGGACCGGACTCGTCGTGATGAGCCAGTACAAGGGCGTCACGGTGCGCATGGTGGACGCGGACATGGCGCGCGAGGTCTACGACGTCCGGCTGCTCCTCGAACCCGAGGCGCTGAAGCGGGCCGTACGGCGCGGGGCGTCCCTCGACGCCGCCCGAGACGCGCTGACCCGGGCCGACGACGCCACCGACACCGCCGAACGCTCCCTCGCCAACCGGGAGTTCCACCGCTCCCTCTACCTGCCCTGCGGCAACCCGCTGCTCGGCCGGATGCTCGACGAGGTCCGCGACCAGGCCGCCCTGGTCTCCGCCGTCGCCTGGGCGGCCTCGCCCTCCTGGGAACGGGAGGCGGGCGAGCACCGGGAGATCCTGCGGCTCGCCCTGGAGGGCGACGCGGACGGAGCGGCCCGCGCCCTGCACGCCCACATCGCGTCCTTCGTGGAACGAGCGTTCCCCGGAGTGCTGGACCAGGAAGGTCAGGAATGAGCAGCGAGACGTTCGAGACCCGGCGAGCGGCCCTGGCCGACGTGGTGGCGATCCCGGTGACTCCGTTCGCCGAGGACGGCACCGTCGACCAGGACACCCACCGGGCCCTGCTGCGTCGGCTGCTCGACGGAGGGATCACCACCCTCACCCCCAACGGGAACACCGGCGAGTTCTACGCCCTCACCCCCGAAGAGCGCCGCCTGGTCACCGAGTTGACCGTCGAGGAGGCCGGGGACCGGGCGAACATCCTCGTCGGCGTCGGTCACGACGTCCCGACCGCCGTGGCCTCCGCCCGCCACGCCGGCGAGCTCGGCGCCGGGATGGTCATGATCCACCAGCCCGTCCACCCCTACGTCTCGCAGGGCGGCTGGGTCGACTACCACCGCGCGATCGCCTCGGCCGTCCCGGAGCTGGGAGTCGTTCCGTACATCCGCAACGCCCAGCTCGGCGGCGACCGCCTCGCCGAACTCGCCGACGCCTGCCCGAACGTGATCGGCGTGAAGTACGCCGTCCCGGACGCGGCCAGGTTCGGCGCCTTCGCACGGGACGCGGGACTCGACCGCTTCGTGTGGGTCGCCGGGCTCGCCGAGCCCTACGCGCCCTCCTACTTCTCGGCCGGTGCCACCGGCTTCACCTCGGGGCTGGTCAACGTCGCCCCCGCGGTTTCGCTGAACATGATCGAGGCGCTTCGGTCCGGTGACTACCCGGCCGCCATGAAGGTCTGGGAGCAGATCCGCCGCTTCGAGGAACTCCGCGCGGCGAACGGCTCCGCCGACAACGTCACCGTCGTCAAGGAGGCCCTCGCCTCCCTCGGCCTGTGCCGCCGCGAAGTGCGCCCGCCGAGCCGCGAGCTGCCCGAGGCCGAGCGCGCCGAGGTCGCCGCGATAGCCGCCGGGTGGTCGATATGACCGACAGGAAGCGTCCCGAAGAGCTCAGAAGTCATCAGTGGTACGGCACCGAGGGTCAGCTGCGGACCTGGTCGCACAACGCCCGTATGCGCCAGCTCGGTTACGAGGCCGAGGAATACCGGGGCCGCCCGGTGATCGCCGTCCTCAACACCTGGTCGGACATCAACCCCTGCCACGTTCATCTGCGCGAGCGCGCCGAGGCGGTCAAGCGGGGGGTGTGGCAGGCCGGGGGCTTCCCGCTCGAATTCCCGGTCTCCACCCTCTCGGAGACGTACCAGAAGCCCACCCCGATGCTCTACCGCAACCTCCTCGCGATGGAGACGGAGGAGCTGCTGCGGTCGTATCCGATCGACGCGGCGGTGCTGCTCGGCGGCTGCGACAAGTCGACGCCTGCGCTGCTCATGGGCGCCGCCTCGGCCGATGTCACCTCGATCTTCGTGCCCGCGGGGCCGATGCTGCCGGGGCACTGGCGGGGCGAGACCCTCGGGTCCGGCACCGACATGTGGAAGTACTGGGACGAGCACCGCGCGGGCAACCTGACGGACTGTGAACTGCGGGAGCTCCAGGGCGGGTTGGCGCGTTCTCCCGGTCACTGCATGACCATGGGGACCGCGTCCACGATGACCGCGGCGGCGGAGACCCTCGGCATGACCCTGCCGGGTGCCTCGTCCATCCCGGCCGTCGACTCCGCGCACGAGCGGATGGCCGCGGCCTCCGGGCGGCGCGCCGTGGAACTCGCCTGGACCGGCCCGAGGCCGTCCGAGATCCTCACCCGCGAGGCCTTCGAGGACGCCGTCACCACGGTGCTCGGGCTCGGCGGCTCCACCAACGCGGTCATCCATCTGATCGCCATGGCCGGCCGGGCGGGCATCAAGCTCACCCTGGACGACTTCGACCGCATCGCGCGTACCGTGCCGGTGCTGGCGAACGTCCGGCCCGGCGGACAGACGTACCTCATGGAGGACTTCTACTTCGCCGGCGGTCTGCCCGCCTTCCTCTCGCGGATCACCGACCTGCTCCACCTGGACCGGCCGACCGTGAACGGCACCCTGGGGGAGCAGATCGAGGGCGCCGAAGTCCACGACGACGACGTCATCCGCACCCGGGACAACCCGGTCGCGACCGAGGGCGGAGTCGCCGTCCTGCGCGGCAACCTCTGTCCGGACGGCGCCGTCATCAAGCACATCTCCGCCGAACGGCACCTGCTCAAGCACACCGGCACCGCGGTCGTCTTCGACGACTACAGGACCATGCAACGCACCATCAACGACCCGGCGTTGAACATCACCGCCGACAGCGTGCTGGTGCTGCGCAACGCCGGTCCCAAGGGCGGCCCGGGCATGCCCGAGTACGGGATGCTGCCGATCCCGGACCACCTGCTCAAGCAGGGCGTGCGGGACATGGTCCGGATCTCCGACGCCCGGATGAGCGGGACGAGCTACGGCACATGTGTGCTGCACGTGGCGCCCGAGTCGTACGTCGGCGGACCGCTCGGCCTCGTACGGACCGGGGACGACATCACCCTCGATGTCGAGGCACGCGTCCTCCAACTCAACGTGGACGACGAGGAGTTGGAGCGCCGACGGGCGGAGTGGACACCGCCGCCCGCGCGTTACGAGCGCGGCTACGGCGCGCTCTACAACGAACAGATCACCCAGGCCGACACCGGCTGCGACTTCGAGTTCCTCGCCCGCCCGGGCAAGGTCGCCGACCCGTACGCGAGCTGAACCACGACCCGCTCGGGCGGGCGGCACCATCGCACAGCACGACCTGGCACAACCCTGTGCAGAGAGAAAGCGCTTCCCGCACGACGAACGCACGTCGCACGTCCGACGTACTGAGAACGGAGAACAGTCATGGCCCAAGCCGCAGCCGTGGCGAAACCGCCCGCGCCACCCCGGCGGCGCCGTGCCTCCGCCACGCCGCGCAGACTGCCGTACCTGCTGATCGCGCCGGCGGCCCTGCTGATGCTGGGCTTCATCGCCTACCCGGTCATCAGCGTCTTCTACTACAGCCTGCAGAACTACAACCCCACCAAGCCGTGGCGGAACGGGTACGCGGGCTTCGACAACTTCGTCCAGATCTTCACCAAGGACCCGCAGTTCTGGGACACCCTGACCTTCAGCGCCAAGTGGGTCTTCGTCGAGGTCGGACTCCAGCTGCTGTTCGGCCTGGCGCTCGCGCTGATCGTCAACCAGACCTTCGTGGGCCGGGGGCTGGGGCGCGCGATGGTCTTCTCACCATGGGCCGTCTCCGGGGTGCTGACCTCCGCGATCTGGGTGCTGCTCTACAACTCCCAGACGGGCATCACCCGTTACCTCGCCGACATGGGCATCGGCTCCTACGGCACCAGCTGGCTGTCGGACACCTCCACCGTCTTCTCGGCGGCGGTCGTCGCCGACCTGTGGCGCGGGGTGCCCTTCTTCGCGATCCTGATCCTCGCCGACCTCCAGTCCGTCTCGAAGGACCTGTACGAGGCCGCAGAGGTCGACGGGGCCAGCACGATCAAGCAGTTCTGGCACATCACGCTGCCCCATCTGAAGGACGCGATCATCCTGTCCACACTGCTGCGCGCGGTGTGGGAGTTCAACAACGTCGACCTGCTCTACACACTGACCGGCGGCGGACCCGCGGGGGAGACGACCACCCTCCCGCTCTACATCGCCAACACCAGCGTCGACGCCCACAACTTCGGCTACGCGTCCGCCCTGACCACGGTCGCGTTCGTGATCCTGCTCTTCTGCTCGATGGTGTACCTGCGGCTGAGCAAGTTCGGAGGCGGTTCCAAGTGATCACCAAGGAGGCCACGGAGGTCGCGCCCGCGCCCGTGCACCAGACACCCGAACCGCCCCGGTCGGTGAAGCGCCGCCGCTCCTGGGACGAGGTCCCGCGCTGGCACATCTACACGCCGCTGTCGATCTACCTCGTCTTCACGCTCATCCCCTTCTACTGGATCCTGCTCTTCGCGCTGCGCCCGTCCGGCTCGACCTCGCTCGTACCCTGGCCGATCACCTTCGACCACTTCGAGAAGGTGTGGACGGAGCGGGCCTTCGGCACCTACTTCGAGAACAGCGTGTACGTCGGTCTCGCCACCCTGGTGATGACGACACTCGTCGCCCTGGCCGGCGGATACGCCCTCGCCCGGTTCGACTTCAAGGTCAAGAACGCGTTCATGCTGGCCCTGCTGTGCTCGCAGTTCGTGCCGGGTGCGCTGCTTCTGGTGCCGTTGTTCGAGATCTTCGCCGAGCTGAAGATGATCAACTCGCTGGGCAGTGTCATCATCGCCGAGACGGTGTTCCAGCTGCCGCTGTCGATGATCCTGATCAGCAACTTCATCAAGAACGTGCCGTACTCCCTCGAGGAGGCGGCCTGGGTCGACGGCTGCAACAGGATGACGGCCTTCCGGATCGTTGTCCTGCCGCTCCTCCGGCCCGGCCTGATCGCCGTCGGATCCTTCGCCTTCGTGCACTCCTGGAACCACTTCCTGTTCGCCCTGATGTTCCTCAACAACCAGAACAAGCAGACGATCCCGGTCGGTCTCAACACCCTGATGAGCGCGGACAGCGTCGACCTCGGCGCGCTGGCCGCCGGCGGCATCATCGCGGCCGTACCCGTGGTGATCGTGTTCGCCTTCATCCAGAAGTGGCTGATCACGGGCTTCAGCGCGGGGGCGGTGAAGGGATGAGACTCCGTCGGATCAGCGGGATGTGCGTCAGCCCGGTGCCGACCTGTGCCGGGGTCGGTGCGGCGGCCGGAGGTTGCCGTGTCAACCGGGTCCAGCGAGGCGGCGGGGGCGAGGCGAGCCTCCGGCGTGCCGGGTCGTGGGGTGCGCGGCTTGTGGTCGGGCGGCGGCGGGGCTTGGTGGGTTCGGCCGGCGGTGCGGCGGCCGGCCGGGGTGGTGTCCGCGGGGGCGTGCGCCGGGTCGAGGCCTGTGTGTATGCGGTGGGCGGTGAGGTGAGTCTCCGGCGGGTTTCGGTGGTTGGTGCCGGGTCGTGGGGTGCGCGGCTCGTGGTCGGGCGGCGGCGGGGCTTGGTGGGTTCGGCCGGCGGGGCGGCGGCTGACGGGGGCGGTGTCCGCATGGTCGCCCGCCGGGCCGAGGGTGCTCCGGTGGGGTCGATCGCCGGTGGCCGTGCGACGGTGCGTGACGGCGGCCGTCGTACCGACCTGCCCGCGCGCGGGGTCATCTGCTGGGCCCGGGCCGCGCGGAAGTCGCCGGACGCCGGACTCGACGCGGGGGCGGGGGCACGATGAGACTCCGTCAGATCACGCTCGCGGGCGTCATGGTGGGACTCCTCTGCCTCCCCGCCCACGCCGACGCCCGCGACATCAGCCGGGACACCCTGCCCGCGAACGACGGCTGGGCTTCCGAGGGAGAAGGCACCACCGGAGGCTCCGCCGCCGACGCGGCGCACGTCTACACCGTCACCGACCGGGCCGGACTGGTCCGTGCCCTCGACGGCGGCAGCGCCACCCCGAAGATCATCAGGATCGCCGGGACCATCGACGCCAACACCGACGACGACGGCGACCACCTGGGCTGCGCCGACTACGCCACCGACGGCTACCGACTGAAGAAGTACCTCGCCGCCTACGACCCCCGCACCTGGGGCGCCGCCAAGCCGAGCGGACCGCAGGAGGAGGCACGCCAGGCGTCCGCGAAGAAGCAGGCGGAGCGGGTCGAGCTGCTCGTCGGGTCCAACACCACGATCGTCGGGCTCAAGGGGGCGGTCCTGAAAGGCGGCAGCCTTCAGGTCAGGAACGCCACCAACGTCATCATCCGCAACCTCGACCTCCGCGACGCCTACGACTGCTTCCCCGTCTGGCAGCCCAACACCGGCGGCCTCGGCGACTGGAAGACGGCGTACGACAACATCTGGCTGACGGGCGCCACGCATGTGTGGGTCGACCACGTGACCCTGAGCGACAAGGGCCACCCCGACGCCGACGAGCCCACCTACTTCGCCCGCAACTACCTCCGTCACGACGGCCTGCTGGACATCACCAAAGGCTCCGACCTGGTCACCGTCTCCTGGAGCCGGTTCGCCGACCACGACAAGGCGATGCTCATCGGCAACAGCGACACGGCCACCGGCGACCGCGGCAGACTCCGGGTCACCCTGCACCACAACCAGTTCGAGTCCGTCGTCCAGCGCGCGCCCCGTGTCCGCTTCGGGCAGGTGCACCTCTACAACAACCGGTACATCGCCGGGAACGACGACTACCGCTACTCCCTCGGCATCTCCACCGACTCCGCCGTCCACGCCGAGAACAACGCCTTCCACACCCCCGGCCACATCGAGGCGGCCGACCTCGTCAAGAGCTGGAACGGCAGCGCGCTGCACCAGACCGGCACCCTCTTCAACGGCTATCCGGTGGACCTGCTCGCCATATACAACGCCTACAACTCCGGCAGCGAGCGCGACCTCACGGCGGACGTCGGCTGGACGCCTACCCTGCACACAAAGATCGACAGCGCCGAGGCGGCCGACCGGCAGGTGGCCCGCGGCGCGGGCGCAGGGAGGATCCCATGAGCACCGTAGACATCGTCCTGGCGGGCGCGCGCGGTCACGGCCGCTGGCACCTGGAGAACATCCGCCGGCTGCAGGACAAGGGCATCGTACGACTGGCGGGGATCTGCGAGCTGACCCCGCTGACCGGCGACGAGATCCCCGAAGGCCTGGGGAGGCCCGAGCAGTCCGCCGACTTCGGCGCGCTCCTCGACTCGACCGGCGCCCGCATCGCGGTGATCTGCACGCCGATCCCGACCCACACGGACCTGGCGCTCGCGGCGGCCTCCCGAGGAGTGCACCTCCTCCTGGAGAAGCCCCCCGCCCCCTCGTACGCCGAGTTCCGCCGCATGGCCGACGGAGTCGCCGCGGCCGGTGTCGCCTGCCAGATCGGCTTCCAGTCGCTGGGCTCGCACGCCGTGCCCGCGATCCGCGAGCTCGTCGAAGAGGGAGCGATCGGCGAGGTGACCGGGATCGGCGGGGCCGGCGCCTGGGCGCGTGCCGAGGCGTACTACCGGCGTGCGCCCTGGGCGGGCAAGCGGCGGATGAACGGCGTCGACGTGATCGACGGAGCACTGACCAACCCGCTCGCGCACGCCGTCGCCACCGCGCTGGCCCTGGGCGACGCGAGCCGCGCCGAGGACGTCGTCCGTACCGAGACCGAGCTGCTGCGCGCGAACGACATCGAGTCCGACGACACCTCCTGCGTCCGCGTCACCACCGCGAACGGTCTCCAGGTGACCGTCGCCGTGACCCTGTGCGCGGAGGACCCCGACGAGCCGTACGTCGTCGTGCACGGCGACCGTGGCCGGATCACCTACTGGTACAAGCAGGACCGCGTGCTGCTCCAGCGGGCCGGCCACGGCCCCGAGGAGTACGAGTACGGCCGCACCGACCTGCTGGAGAACCTGGTCGACCACGTCACCGACGGCGCCGGCCTGCTGGTCGCCCCGGACGCGACCGGCGCCTTCATGAAGGTCGTCGAAGCCGTTCGGCTGGCCCCCGACCCGACCCCGCTCCCGGCCACGGCCTGGCACCTGCTGCCCGACGAGGACCGCCGGGTCGTCCCCGGCATCGACGGGCTCGTCGCGGCCGCCGCCGACAGCCTCGCCCTGTACTCCGAGCTGGGCGCCGACTGGGCCCGGCCACACGTCGCGAACGAGGTGAGCACATGACGACCCCCGATTCCCCGGTCCTGCGTGTCGCGGGCCGCCCGGTCGGCCGCTACGTCACCCGGCCCGAACTGCCCGCCCGGCTCTCCCCTCGCCCCTACCTGCACCCCGTCACCACCCTGGCCGGCACGGCAGTCACCGAACTCAGCCCCGCCGACCACATCCACCACCTCGGCGTCGGTGTCGCCGTTCCCGACGTCGAGGGGCACAACTTCTGGGGCGGGCGCACCTACGTCCGCGACCAGGGCCCCACCGAGCTCGACAACCACGGCGCCCAGCGCCACCACTCCTTCCAGTTACGCGACCCGGACGGCTTCGTGGAGGAGCTGCGCTGGGTCGCCTCCGGAACCGAGCTGCTGCGCGAGCGCCGCACCGTCGCGGCCACCGAACTGACCGGCACCGCCTGGGCGTTGGACTTCACCTTCTCCCTCACCAACGTCACCTCGGACCCCCTGTCGATCGGCAGCCCGGCGACCAACGGCCGCCCGGGCGCGGCCTACGGCGGGTTCTTCTGGCGGGCCAGGAAGGAACAGGACGCGCCGGACGTCTTCACCGTCGACCGCGAGGGCGAGGACGCGATCCACGGCACCCGCGCCGACTGGGTCGCCCTCACCGGCGCCACCTGGACGCTCGTCTTCGCCGGGGCCACCGACCGGACCCGCCGCGACCCGTGGTTCGTGCGCGCCGGTGAATACCCGGGGGTGGGCTCCTCATTGGCGTCCGAGGAGCGGCTGGCCGTGCCACCCGGCGAGACCGTCGTCCGCCGGATCGTCACCGTCGTGGCCGACGGACGCCTGCCCCGGCTCGAAGCGGCGGCCCTGGTACGGAAGGCGGTCAGTCAGTGACGTACACGAATCCGATCCTGAACGCGGACTGGTCCGACCCCGACGTTCTCCGCGTCGGCGACGACTTCTACCTCACCGCCTCCAGCTTCGGCCGGGTCCCCGGTCTGCCGCTGCTGCACTCCCGCGACCTGGTCAACTGGACGCTGATCGGCCACGCCCTCCACCGTCTGGAGCCTGCGGGGGAGTTCACCAAGCCCCGGCACGACTGCGGGGTCTGGGCCCCCTCGCTGCGCCACCACGACGAACGGTTCTGGATCTTCTGGGGTGACCCGGACCAGGGCATCTTCCAGATCAACGCCCCCGAGATCAGGGGACCTTGGACCCGCCCGCACCTCGTCAAGTCGGGCAAGGGCCTGATCGACCCCTGCCCCCTGTGGGACGAGGAGACCGGCGAGGCGTATCTGGTGCACGCCTGGGCCAAGTCCCGCTCCGGCGTCAAGAACCGCCTCACCGGCCACCGCATGGACCTCGACGGCCGTGAACTCCTCGACGAGGGCAAGGTGATCGTCGACGGCGACCGGATCCCCGGCTGGTTCACCCTCGAAGGTCCCAAGCTCTACCAGCACGACGGCTGGTTCTGGATTCTCGCTCCGGCCGGCGGAGTCGAGACCGGCTGGCAGGGTGCCTTCCGCTCGCGCGGGTTCTTCGGCCCGTACGAGGAGAAGGTCGTCCTGGAGCAGCACGACACCGACGTCAACGGGCCGCACCAGGGCGGCTGGGTGCGCACCCCGTCCGGCCAGGACTGGTTCCTGCACTTTCAGCAGAAGGGCGCCTACGGCAGGGTCGTCCACCTCCAGCCGATGCGCTGGGGCGACGACGGCTGGCCGGTGCTCGGTGAGGACGGCGCCCCCGTCGCCGTACACGAGAAGCCCGACCTGCCGCCGCAGCCGGACGCGGCCCCCGCCACCGACGACGACTTCCCCGGCGGGCGCTTCGGCCGCCAGTGGCAGTGGACCGCGAACCCGCAGCCCGGCTGGGCCACCCACCACTCGGGCGACGGGCTACGGCTCACCTGCGTCCGTTCGGCCGACGCGCACGACCTGCGCAGACTGCCGAACGTCCTCACCCAGCGACTGCCCGGCACGCCATCGGCGGTCGAGGTGGAACTGCACCTGCACAGCGAGGAGCCGGGAGCACGCGCCGGACTAGCCGTCCTGGGCGACGCCTTCAGCTGGATCGGGCTCCAGCGCGGGGCCGACGGGAGCGTCCATCTCGTGCACCGGTTCGCCGAGGGCGTCGCCGAGCAGGAGCGGGACGCCGACCATCCGCGGCCGGCACCCACGGGACGGGCACGGTTGCGGATCGAGATCGGAGCGGGGGCGCGCTGCCGGTTCTTCTACGACGTCGGCGACGGCCCGTGCCCCAGCGGACCCGTCTTCGCCGCCACCCCCTGGCGCTGGGTCGGAGCCCTGCTCGGACTGTTCGCCCTCGCGCCCGTCGGAGGAGGACACGCCGGGGCGGCAACCTTCTCGCACTTCAGGATCAACCACCTGTAACGCACCGAACCCGTAAGCCTTTTGGGAGCCGCAATGACGCAGCACCTTCATAGCAAGCGCTTGCAGAGACCGGGATACGGCACAGTCCTGGCCGCTGTCCTCGGCCTTGTGGCCGCGCTGAGCCTCGGGGCGATCGGGCAGGCCAAGGCTGCCGAAAAGACTCCGGTCGACCGCTGGAGCGACCGGGCGCACGGCTTCGCCTCCCTCGCCGGCGGTACCACCGGAGGGGCCGGCGGCAAGGTCGTCACCGTCACCGACCAGGCCGCACTGGCCACTTACGCAGCGGCCGAGGAGCCGTACGTCATACGGGTCTCGGGCGCGATAGCCGTCGAGCCCTTCGGCTCGGACATCGTCGTGGCCTCGAACAAGACGATCATCGGCGTCGGCGACACCGGCGAGATCGTCCACGGCGAGCTCCATCTCAACCCCGGCACGCACAACGTGATCATCCGCAACCTGACGATCCGTGACTCGTACGTCGAGGGCGACTGGGACGGCAAGACGACCGACTTCGACGCGATCCAGATGGACACCGTCGACCATGTCTGGATCGATCACAACCGTTTCGAGCACATGGGCGACGGGCTGCTCGACATCCGCAAGGACAGCCGGTACATCACCGTCTCCTACAACCAGTTCACGAACCACAACAAGGCGTTCGGGATCGGCTGGACCACCAATGTGCTCACCGAGATGACGATCGACCACAACTGGTTCCACGGCACGAAGCAGCGCAACCCCTCGGCGGACAACCTCGCCTACGCCCACCTGTACAACAACTACCTGTCCTCGCAGGTCGCCGACGGTGACCCGGTGTGGACGTACGGGAACTGGGCGCGCGGCAAGACCAAGATGGTCATCGAGAACAGTTACTACGACGGTGTCCAGCATCCCTACCAGGCCGACACCACCGCCGAGTTGGTGCAGCGCGGGTCGATCCTGAAGAACACGACCGGTCGAACGGACGCGTGGGGTACGGCATTCGATCCTCGGTCCTTCTACGACTACCGGCTGGACCCGGCCGCCGCCGTGCCGTCGCTGGTGTCGAGGTTCTCCGGACCGCAGCAGCGGATCGGGGTGACCCTGCACGTCCCCGGTGACTACCCGACCGTGCAGGCCGCGGTGGACGCCGTGCCCGACGGCAACGCCGTGCCGGTGACGATCGCCGTCGCGCCGGGTACCTACCGTGCCAAGGTCTCCATCCCGGCGACCAAGCCCAGGATTGTGCTCCAGGGGACTGGACACGACCGGTCCGACACCATCATCGTCTACGACACCCCCGCCGAGTACGGCGGTTCGACGGGCAGTGCGACGGTCCGGATCGCCGCGAACGACGTCACCGCCCGCCACCTCACCTTCAGCAACGACTTCGACGAGGCCGCGGTCGAGCTGAAGGGCGAGCAGGCCCTCGCGATGAAGACGACCGGTGACCGGATCGTCTTCGAGGACACCGCCTTCCTGGGCAACCAGGACACCCTGATGACCGACAGCCCCAAGCTGGACGTGATCAGCCGGGTCTACATCCGCGACTCGTACATCGAGGGCGATGTCGACTTCGTCTACGGCCGGGCGACGACGGTGATCGAGCGGTCCGTGATCCGGGCGCTGAGCCGGGGCTCGGACACCAACAACGGCTACATCACGGCCGCTTCGACCTGGACCGGCAACCCGTACGGGTTCCTGATCACCCGGTCGAAGGTCGTGAGCGACGCGCCGGACCAGTCCTTCCATCTGGGACGGCCGTGGCACCCGGGCGGTGAACCGGCCGCCGTGGCGCAGGTTTTGATCCGCGACACCGAGCTGCCGGCCGCCGTGAAGTCCTCTCCGTGGACCGACATGAGCGGTTTCTCGTGGAAGGACGCGCGGTTCGCCGAGTACCGCAACTCCGGGCCGGGCGCGGCCGCGAGCGCCGACCGGCCACAGCTCGGTGCCGCCGACGCGAGGACCTACACCGTCGCGAACTACCTCAAGGGCACGGACGGCTGGGCGCCGTACGCCGCCCACTGACGTCCGGGCGCCACCGACTTCCCCCCACAACTTCATATCTCCGCTGGAATCAGAAGAAGAAGAGAGCCGATCAATGAAGATCAGTATCCGCAGAAGCAGGCGCGCTGCCATAGCCGTCGCCCTCGGGTCCGTCCTGGCACTGACCGCCACCGCCTGCGGTGACGACGGCAGCGGGTCCGGCGGTGACAAGGGAGACGAGGGCAGCGGCAAGGGCAAGATCGTCTTCTGGGACAACAACGGCGGTGTCCGCACCGACATCTGGAAGGAGGTCATCGCCGACTTCCAGAAGGCGAACCCGGACATCAAGGTCGAGTACGTCGGCATCGCGTCCACCGAGTACCAGTCCAAGGTCGACACCGCCATCCAGGGCGGCGGCCTGCCGGACGTCGGTGGTGTCGGCGCGGCCATGCTCGCCGGGTTCTCCGCGCAGAACGCCCTGGAGCCGCTGGACGACCGGCTCGCCAAGTCCTCCCTGAACGGCAAGCTCAACGAGGACATGGTCGGCGTGCTGAAGGCGTCGGGGGGCGGCGACGGGACGCTGTACTCGATCCCGACCTCCGCCAACAACGGCGTGCTGTACTACCGGACCGACCTGTTCAAGAAGGCGGGCCTCGACGAGCCGACGACCTGGGACAAGTTCTACGAGGCCGCGGACAAGCTCACCGACGCCAAGAAGAACGAGTTCGGTTACACCATCCGCGGTGGCGCCGGGTCCATCGCCCAGGCCCTGGACGCGATGTACGGGCAGAGCGGGATCACCTCGTTCTGGGACGGCGACAAGACCACGGTCAACGACCCGAAGAACGTGGCGGCGCTGGAGAAGTACGCGGCGCTGTACAAGAAGGTCACTCCGGCGGCCGACCTCAACAACGACTTCACCAAGATGGTCGCCCAGTGGGACTCCGGCACGATCGGGATGCTGAACCACAACCTGGGGTCGTACCAGGACCACGTGAAGGCGCTCGGGGTCGACAAGTTCCGGGGCATTCCGCAGCCGATCGGCGCCTCCGGCAAGCGGGTGCAGGTGTCCAACCCCGTCGACGGGATGGGGGTGTTCAAGAGCTCGAAGAACAAGGACGCGGCCTGGAAGTTCATCGAGTTCGCGACCTCGGCCGCGGAGAACTCGAAGTTCAACAAGGCCGCCGGGCAGGTGCCGTCGAACAACGACGCCGCCAAGGACGCCTGGATCTCGGAGGCCGAGCCCACGAAGCTGGCCGCCGCCGCGCTGACCGACGGGTCCACGACCATCGTCCAGCTGCCGTACTACCTGCCCGACTGGAACACGATCTCCAAGGCGGACAACGAGCCGAACTTCCAGAAGGTGCTGCTGGGTGACATGAGTGCGAAGGACTTCCTGGACACCATGGCCGACCAGCTGAACAAGGCTCAGGCCGAGTGGAAGGAACAGAACGGCTAAGAGCTCGGGTGAATGCGGTCGTGGGGAGCTGCGGGTTCGTCGTGGCCGGTCGCGCAGCTCCCCGCGGCCCTGAGGGAAGAGAGGCCACCCAAGGTGTCACTCACACGCAGACAGGTCACCGTGGCGGCAATGGCCGCCGTGCCCGTCGCTTTCAGTACAACCGGTACTGCCCAAGCCAAGGAACAGCGCACCCTCTACATCGCCGGTGACTCCACCGCCGCCCAGAAATACGCCGACGCCGCGCCCGAGACCGGGTGGGGCATGGCGCTCCCCTTCTTTCTGCACAAGGATCGGCGTGTCGCCAATCACGCGGTGAACGGGCGGAGTTCGAAGTCCTTCGTCGACGAGGGACGGCTCGATGTCATTCTCGGTGCCATTCGGCCGGGCGACTTCCTGCTGATCCAGTTCGGACACAACGACGAGAAGACCGCGGATCCCGCCCGCTACACCGAGCCCTGGACGACGTACCAGGACTATCTGCGCCTGTACGTCGACGGTGCCCGCGCCCGTGGTGCCCGGCCCGTGCTGGCCACCTCGGTCGAGCGGCGGAAGTTCGACGCCTCCGGCACCGCCGTGCCGACCCACGGCGACTATCCGGCGGCGATGCGGGCGCTCGCCACCGAGGAGGGCGTCGCGCTGCTCGACATCCAGGCCCTGTCGCTCGCCCTGTGGCAGAGGCTCGGGGTCGAGGAGACCAAGAAGTACTTCAACTGGACCGACACCGAGCAGGACAACACGCACTTCAACCCACCCGGTGCCATTGCCGTAGCGCGCCTGGTCGCCCGTGAGCTGCTGCGGCACCGCGTGCTGGCGCCCCGGGACGTGCGCCGGCTCGACGCCGAGATCCCGGAGTCCTGGATCACCTGGCCGTCGTCGGCCACCGCCTGACCACTCCTTCTTCGTTGTGGAAAGAGAGCCGCACAATGAACGCACAGCTATGGCATGGGCATGTCATAACCAAGGCGATGGCCGTGGCGGGTTGTGCCGCCCTGGTCCTCGCTGTCACCGGCCCCACCGCCCAGGCCAAGGGCCATGACGTCGCCCGCGAGACCCTCGCCACCGGCGACGGCTGGGGCTCCGACGGCACCGGCACCACCGGAGGCGCGGCCGCCGACGCCGCCCACGTCTACACCGTCACCGACTGGGCCGGCTTCAAGGCGGCCCTCGCCGCCGGTGGCAGCGCCCCGAAGATCATCAAGGTGAAGGGGACCATCGACGCCGTCTCCGAGGGCTGCGACTCCCTCGCGGCGCCCGGGTACGACTTCGACGCCTACCTGGCGAAGTACTCGCCCGAGGCCTGGGGCCTGGACACCGACCTGAGCGCCGAGCCCGACGACAGCCCCGAGGGGCTGCGCCGCGTCTCCGCGGCCCACCAGGACCAGACCATCAAGGCGAACGTGCCCGCCAACACCACGATCGTCGGGGTCGGCAAGAACGCCGGGTTCAAGGGCGCGAGCCTGCAGATCAAGGCCGTCGACAACGTCATCGTCCGCAACCTCACCTTCGAGAGCCCGATCGACTGCTTCCCGCAGTGGGACCCGACCGACGGCGACAAGGGCAACTGGAACTCCGAGTACGACACCGCCGTCGTCTACGGGTCCACCCATGTGTGGCTGGACCACAACACCTTCACCGACGGCAGCCACCCCGACAGTGCCGCGCCGACCTACTTCGGCATGCTCTACCAGCAGCACGACGGCGAGCTGGACATCGTCCGCGGCGCCAACTACGTCACCGCCTCCTGGAACGTCTTCACCGAGCACGACAAGACGATCCTGATCGGCAACAGCGACAGCGAGTCCACGGCGGCGGGGGACCGGGGCAAGCTCAAGGTCACCTTCCACCACAATCTGTTCTCCGACCTCGTCGAGCGCGCGCCCCGCGTCCGCTTCGGCCAGGTCGACTCCTACAACAACCACTTCGTGGCGAACGACGACTACGCCTACAGCTTCGGCATCGGCAAGGAGTCCCAACTCGTCGCCGAGCACAACGCGTTCACGCTGCCGGAGGGGATCAGCGCGGCCAAGGTGCTCAAGCGGTGGAACATCTCACCGCTCACCGCCGCCGACAACTACGTCAACGGCAAGCTCACCGACCTGATCGCCGTCCACAACGCCGAGATCCCCGCCGAGACCCTGGAGTCCGGCGCGGGCTGGACGCCCACCCTGCGCACGAAGGTCGACCCGGCCAAGAAGGTGCCCGGGATCGTCGACCGCGGCGCGGGCGCCGGGCGCGTCTGCTGACACCACCCCCTGACCGGCCGGGGCGGAATCCAGCGGCCGCCCCGGCCACCCACCTCACCCCCCCCGCGAGGCAACCCCCGTCTGAGCCGCACGCCCAAGGAGCACCCGCATGTCCTCGCACCACGACCGACTCCCCCTGTCCAGAAGGGGTTTCCTGCTCGCGAGCACCGGAGCGGCAGCCGCGCTCGCCCTCTCATCGGCCCCTGCGCACGCCACCGGCGCCCGGCGCCCCTTCGGCCGCTTCGGATCACCCGCCGCCCGGCTCACCCCGCAGACCCTGTACGTCGACCCGCGGGGCCGTGGCGACCACACCACCGTGAAGGACGCCGTCACCGCGGCCACCGGCAGCGGCTGGACCCTGGTCCTCGCCCCCGGCACCTACAGGGAGACCGTCGCCGTCGACGTCACCCGCACCGAGGCGACCTGGATCGGCGCCTCCGAGGACCCCCGGGACGTCGTGATCGTGTACGACAACGCGGCCGGCACCCCCAAGCCCGGCGGCGGCACCTACGGCACCACCGGGTCGGCCACCACGACCGTGCAGGCCGACGGCTTCACCGCCCGCTGGATCACCTTCGCCAACGACTGGCTGCGCGCCGACCACCCCGACATCACCGGCACGCAGGCCGTCGCCGTCAAGGTCCAGGGCGACCGCTCCGCCTTCCACCACTGCCGCTTCCTCGGCCACCAGGACACCCTCTACGCCGACTCGATCGCCCTCACCTCCTTCGCCCGCCAGTACTTCTCGCACTGCTACGCCGAGGGAGACGTCGACTTCGTCTTCGGGCGGGCCACGGCCGTCTACGAGAACTGCCACTTCCGGACCCTGGACCGGACCGACCTGGCGGCGGCCCCGTACGGCTTCGTCTTCGCGCCCTCCACGGCGGGCGCCAACCCGCGCGGCTACCTCGTCACCAGGAGCCGCGTCAGCAGCGAGGCACCCGATGCCTTCTACAAGCTGGCCCGCCCGTGGGTCCCGAGCTCCGACACCACCGCGCGGCCCTCGCTCGTGGTGCGGGACACCTGGCTGGGCCCCGGAATCGACGCGGCCGCCCCCTACACCAACATGTCGGACGCCTTCCCCTGGCAGAACCAGCGCTTCGCCGAGTACCGCGACACCGGTCCCGGCGCCAGGATCACCGTCCCGGAGAACCGGCCCCAACTCACCCGCGAGCAGGCCGAGTCCGCGACCCGGGAGACCTACCTCGGCGACTGGCAGCCGTGGAAGGAGGCGTGCTGAGATGCGGAGACGGATCTTCATGGCCGCCGCTGCGGGACTCGTCGTCGCGGTGTCCACTCCGGCCCACGCCGGCACTCGCCGCGTCCTCCACGTCCGCCCCGGTGACTCCGTCCAGGCCGCCGTGGACGCGGTCACCGGCCCCGGCTGGACGATCGTCGTGCACCCAGGCACATATCGCGAGGTCGTCAGCATCCCCGACGACAAGGCGGAGCTGACCGTGCGCGGCGCGAGCCCGGACCCGCGCGCCACGGTCATCGTCTACCACAACGCCAACGGCACCCAGAAGCCGGACGGTTCGGGCACCTACGGCACCGCGGGCTCCGCCACCTTCACCTCCGCGGCCCCCGGCCTCACTGTCCGCGACCTCACCCTCGCCAACGACTGGCTGCGCGCCGACCACCCCGACATCACCGGCACCCAGGCGGTGGCCGCCTACACCTACGGCGACCGTACCCACTTCGAGAACGTCCGCCTCCTGGCCCACCAGGACACCCTCTTCGTCGAGACCACCGCGCTCACCGCCTTCGACCGGCAGTACTTCCGGCGTTGCTACATCGAGGGCGACGTCGACTTCGTCTTCGGCAGGGCCACCGCCGTCTTCGAGGAGTGCCATTTCCACACCCTCCAGCGGGACGTCGACTTCACCCCCAAGGGCATGGTCTTCGCCCCGTCCACGGCCCGCGCCAACCCCTACGGCATCCTCGCCGTCCGCTCCCGCATCACCTCGGGGGCCGAGGACGCGGCGTACAAACTGGCACGGCCCTGGGTGCCGTCGTACGAGACGACCGCCTGGCCGTCCCTCGTGGTACGGAACAGCCGGATCGGGCCCGGGATCGACCCGGTCGCGCCCTACACCAACATGCGCGAGGCCTATCCCTGGCAGACCATGCGCTTCCGGGAGTACGCCAACTCCGGTCCCGGCGCGGTGATCTCCGTCCCCGACAACCGGCCCCAGCTGACCGCCGAAGAGGCCGCGGTGCACACCCGGCGGACGTATCTCGGGGACTGGAGGCCCTATGAGCGCCGGTGACCCGGTGGGCCGACGGGCGTTCGTGGTGGGCGCCGGAGCGGCCATGCTGGCCGGGGGAGCGGTGAGCCCCGCGGAAGCCGGGGTCGTGGACGGCCCGCTGCCCGACTTCCACCCGGCGCTCAAGGCCGAGCTGGACTTCCCGCTGGCCTGGGGGACGTCGCCGGTCCGTGACTTTCGCACCTGGCGACGGACCGCTCGTGCCACGGTCGAGGAGCACCTCCTCGTCGACCGCGAGGACGGGACGTCGTACGCACCCGAATTCGCCAGTCGCTCTCAAGGAAACGGCTACACCAGGGAGTTGGTCACCCTCTCCCTCACCCGTCACGAACGCGTCCGCGCCGCCCTGCTCACCCCGGACGGCCCCGGGCCGTTCCCCGCCGTGCTGCTTCTCCACGATCACGGGGCGAAGTTCGACATCGGTAAGGAGAAACTGGTCCGGCCCTGGTACGACGACACCCGGCTCGCCTCCGCGCAGACCTGGACGGACAAGTACTTCAGCGGCCGGTTCGTCGGTGACGAGCTGGCCCGGCGCGGCTATGTCGTGCTGTGCGCGGACGCCCTCGGCTGGGGCGACCGCGGGCCCGTCACCTACGACCAACAGCAGGCTCTGGCAAGCAACTTCTACAACCTCGGCTCCTCCCTCGCAGGTCTCATGGCCCGCGAGGACGCCCGCGCCGCCGGGTTCCTCGCCGGTCTCGACCGGGTGGATGCCGCAAGGATCGCGGCCGTCGGATTCTCCATGGGCGCCTACCGCGCCTGGCAGACCGCCGCGCTGACCGACGTCGTCAAGGCCACGGCAGCCGTCTGCTGGATGACCGGCCTCAAGGAAATGATGGTGCCCGGCAACAACACGCTGCGCGGGCAGTCCAGTTACTACATGCTCCACCCGGGGCTGCCCCGGTTCCTCGACTTCCCCGACGTGGCAAGCATCGCCGCCCCCAGGCCGATGCTCTTCTTCAACGGCGGGCTCGACCCGCTGTTCCCCGCCGACGGCGTACAGGTCGCGTACGACAAGCTGCGCGCCGTCTGGCACTCCCGCCACGCCGAGGAGCGGTTGCATCTGAAGACCTGGCCCGACCTCGGCCATGTCTTCGTCGACCGCATGCAGGACGAGGTCTTCACCTGGCTCGACGCCGTCCTGTGAACCATCCCCCCACCCGCACGAGAAGGGACCCGCACTCCATGTCTCGTCGTACCGCTCTCATTGCCACGGCCGCCCTCGCCCTCGGCTCCGGCCTCGCCGTTCTCCCCACTCAGGCCCAGGCCGCGACGGTCGTCGTCAGCAACTCGACCGACCTGTCCAACGCCATCAAGAACGCCACCGCCGGCACCGTCATCCAGGTCCGAGGCGGCACCTACTACCCGACGGCCACCCTCCAGTCCACGGCCAACGGCAGCTCCTCCGCGCCGGTCACGCTCACCGCGTACGGCTCGGAGACCGTGAAGATCGACGGCTCGTCGCTGCCCGACGGCGACTGGATCTTCAAGCTGACCGCCGACTACTGGAACGTCTCCAACATCACCTTCCAGAACTCCCCGGACAGCGCGGTCGTCTGCCAGTCCTGCACCGGGACGGTCTGGAACAACATCAAGACCATCAACGGCGGCGACTCGGGCTTCACGCTCACCGGCGACGGGACCGTGAACAACACCGTCAAGAACATCGACTCCTACGGCAACTACGATGCCGCGAACCACGGCGAGAACGCCGACGGCATCGCCGTGAAGTTCGGCTCCGGCACCGGCAACCTCATCACCGGCGCCCGCCTCTACAACAACGCGGACGACGGGATCGACTTCTGGTCCTTCTCCTCGCCCGTCACCATCGAGCACACCTGGTCCATGGGCAACGGCGTCAACCGCTGGTCCGACTCCGCCTTCGCGGGCGACGGCAACGGCTACAAGCTGGGCGGCGACGGCGAGGTCGTCGCGCACGTCATCAACAACTCCGCCGCCTGGGGCAACGCCGGCAACGGCTTCACCGAGAACTCCAACACCGGAGCCATCGTCATCAACCGCACCACCGCCTACGCCAACAGCAAGTGGGGCTACTACTTCGCCACCAGCTCCGCCAAGCTCGGCAAGAACCTCGCGGTGAGCAACGGCGGCGGCTCGGTCAACAAGGGCTCCAAGGTCACCTCGTCCGGCAACAACTGGGACAGCGGGATCAGCACCCCCGCCTTCAGGTCGACGGACGCCTCGACGACGTACAACGCCCGCAGCTCCAGCGGCACCCTGCCCGCCACCACCTTCCTGACGACGGGCAGCACCACCATCGGCGCGACCATGGACTGACACCACCGCAGAAAGCCCCCGGCTCAGGGCGCTTGACCCGTTTTTTACCGGGCGGGTCTCGCGCCCGACATGGTGACGCGCGTAGAACGTCTGTCATGCATAAGCCATTGCGTATCGCAGCCGTCACCGCGGCGTGTGCCGTCGCCGCCGGCGCCCTCTACGGCGCCGGCGCGGCCACCGCCGGCCAGTCCACGGCGAACTCCACGCACGAGCCCTACAACATCGGGCTCCTGGTCAAGGACATCGACACCTACTACGGCACCGCGCCCGACGCGAACGGTGTCTACCAGGCGTCCCCCACCAGCCCGTACGCCAAGGACCTCGCGTCCCTCGACAAGGCGGCCCGGAAGTACATCGACCAGGCCGCCCGCAAGGCGCACCACAAGGGTGAGAAGCCCGCCGTCGTCTTCGACATCGACGACACGCTGCTGCTCAGCCTCGACTACGAGAAGCGCTACAACTACACCTACAACGCGACCACGTGGGCCGACTACGTGAACCGGGCCGACCGCCCGGCCGTCTTCGGCAGCCCCGAGCTCGTGCAGTACGCCGAGAAGAAGGGCGTCGAGGTCTTCTACAACTCGGGCCTCAGCGAGGCGCAGCGCTCGGCCGCGGTCGAGAACCTGAAGAAGATCGGCGCCGATGTGAACCTCGACGCCGACCACGTGTTCCTCAAGGACAAGGCGAACCCGCCGTCCTACCTGAGCGCCTGCGCCACGCCGGGCACCTGGACCTGCACCACCGTGCAGTACAAGTCCGGCACCCGCGCGCACATCGAGAACGACCTCGGGTACGAGATCATCGCCAACTTCGGCGACCAGTACTCCGACCTCGAGGGCGGCTACGCCGACAAGACGTACAAGCTCCCGAACCCGACGTACTTCGTGAGCTAGTTCCTCACCGGCCGGATCCCCTCGAGGGTCGGCACCACGGGCTTGATCGTGCCGTCTGCCGCGAACTCCAGTCGGTCGATGGTCGTTTCGCGGTGCATACCGTCGCCGCCGGGCTTCCCCGGCCCGTTCAGGGCGAACCGGTGATAGACGATGTACCAGTCGTCGGTGCCGGGGACGTTCACCACGGAGTGGTGGCCGGTGGCGTGGATGCCGTACTCGGGACGCTTGGACAGGATCGTCCCCTTCTTGGTCCACGGGCCGAGCGGGGACGGTCCCGTCGCATAGGCGACGTGGTAGTTCTCGCTGCGGGTGTCGTCCTCGGACCACATGAAGTAGTACGTGCCCTTCCGCTTGATCACGAAGGAACCCTCGCGGAAGTTGTCCGGCGTGATGTCCTTCACCGCGGCGGCGTCGTAGGACGTCATGTCGTCGTTCAGCGGGACGACATAGCCGTGTCCGTTGCCCCAGTAGAGGTACGACGTCCCGTCGTCGTCCGTGAAGACGGCCGGGTCGATCATCTGGCCCTGCAGCGAGCCGCCCTTCGCCACCAGCGGCTTGCCCAGCGCGTCCTTGAAGGGACCGGCGGGGGAGTCCGCCACCGCCACGCCGATCTGCTGCTCGGCGCAGAAGTAGAAGTAGTACTTGCCGTTCTTCTCCGCGATGGCCGGGGCCCACGCGTACTTGTCGGCCCACGACACGTCCGCGCCGAGGTCGAGGATGACCCCGTGGTCCTTCCAGTGGACCAGGTCCTTCGACGAGTACGCCTTGAACCGTGTCCCGCTCCAGCCGTTGAAGCCGTCGGTGGTCGGGTAGATCCAGTACTCGCCGTTCAGATAGTGCACGTCGGGGTCGGCGTTGAGGCCGGGGAGGACGGGGCTTCCGGTCCGCACCGCCTCGACCGTCCAGCTGCGGCTGCTGCCGTCGGCGGCTGTCACGGTGTACGACTGTGGCCTGCGGAAGTCACGCCGGGTACCGGACCTGGGGGCGATGCTCGCGCCCTCACCCACGGCGATCTTCGGAGCGAGGTGCGTGAGGTCGGTGTCGGTCTGCACCGGGAGCACGACCTTCGACGCGGCCTCCGTGACGATCGCGTACCCCTTCTGACCCTTGGCCGTCGCGTCCACCACAGAGGCGGACGTCGACGGATACGCGGCCAGCAGCCGGTCGTACTCCTTCTGCGTCACCGGAAGCACCGTGCCGTGCCGGGGACTCGCGGGCAGCTGGTAGTTCGTGGACGCGGTCCACTTGCCCGAGTCGAGGTCGGTGGTCTCGAAGGGGACGTACCCGCGACCGCCGTACTCGTCGATGAACAGGTACCACTTCTTCTCGGTGTTCGACTTGAACACCGTCGGCCCCTCGCCCCGGTCCATCGCACCGCTGCCGATGCAGTCCGCGACCAGGTCGTACTTCGTCGAGGTCAGACTCGTCGACTTCTCGCCGGTGATGAACTTGGCGCAGGGCGAGCTGGAGGTGGGGTCCCGCTCGTCCTTGGTGTAGCGGTAGTAGGTGTCCTTGTACTTCACGACGGTCGAGTCGATGACCGAGTAGCCGGGGTCGTCCCAGACCTTGGGCGCGCTGAAGCTGCGGAAGTCCTTCGTGGTCGCGTACAGCATCTTGTTGTACGTCGATCCCGTGTGCCCGGGGTCGTCGTCGGCGTACAGCTTCGACGCCCAGAAGACGACGTACTCGCCGAGGCCGGCGTCCCAGTAGGCCTCCGGCGCCCAGGTGTTGCCCGCGTTGTCCGGGGCGACCTTCACCAGGCGCTGGTCGGTCCAGTGGACCAGGTCGGTGGACTCCCAGATCATGATCGACTTGCTGCCGTGCCGCTGGACGTCGTCCCAACTGCCGCTGCTGTTCTTGTACATACGCAGGTCGGTCGCGATCAGAAAGAACTTGTCGCCCTTGGGGGAGCGGATCACGAAGGGGTCGCGCAGACCCTTCTCACCGGTCGTCGACGTCAGCACCGGCTTGCCCTGGTTCAGCTCGCGCCAGTGCAGGGGGTCGTTGCCCCGGCTGAGGGCGTAGCGGATCTGCTCGCCGTCGGCGGTGCCCTCGCCGGTGAAGTAGGCGAAGAGATAGCCGGCGTACTTGGGGTGGTTCACGGGCGGTGCTCCTGAGTGGGCGGAACCGGGCGGTGCGGTGAGAAGGGCCAGCAGTAGCGAGAGACAGGCGACGAGGAGGATACGGGGGCGCATGTCGCTCCTGTGAGTGTGGGGGTGTGGGGGTTTCTGTTGAGGGCTGTGCGCGCCTTCGGAGTGTTACGAGTGGGAAACAGCACGTCAATCGATGAGTGCGCGAGGAGAAGCAGCGAAAGTTTCGATTGTTTTCGTCGAGGCGCGGCAACCTCGTCGGCGACGGCGGCGACTTCAGGGCGTCCCCATTCCCCAGGAAAGGAACGCCTCCGTGCGTCACAGCACCGGACGCCACCGCCGGACCCGCACGCTCTCCATCGCCGCGGCGGTCGCCGTCGCCGCGTGCGCGGGCGGCGTCCATCTCGGCCTGTCGGGCGGCGGGGCGGAGGCCGCGTCGACGACGGTCACCGTGTCCGGCACGGCTCAGCTGGAGGCGGCTGTGAAGAACGCCACCGCGGGCACGGTCATTCAGGTCCGCGCCGGTACATACACTCCGTCGGCCACCCTCAAGTCCACGGCCGACGGCACCAGTTCGGCACGGATCACCTTGCGGGCGTACGGCAGCGAGAAGGTGAAGATCGACGGGTCCAGACTGCCCGCCGGGTCCTGGCTGGCCGGGATCTACGGCGACTACTGGACCGTCCAGAACCTCACCTTCCAGAACTCCCCGGCCCAGGGCTTCGTGGTCACCTCCTCCGTCGGCGGTGTCTTCAAGAACCTCGTCACCGCGAACAACGGGGACTCCGGGTTCACCCTGCGCGGAGACGGGACCAGCGACAACCTCGTGCAGAACCTGGACAGTTACGGCAACTACGACCCGGCCGGGCACGGGCAGAACGCCGACGGGATCGCCGTGAAGTTCGGGTCCGGCACCGGCAACCGGATCACCGGGGCGCGGCTCTACAACAACTCCGACGACGGGCTCGACCTGTGGCAGTTCTCCTCCCCGGTCACCGTCGAGCACAGCTGGGCCTTCGGGAACGGCAAAAACCGGTGGCGGGACGGCGCCTTCGAGGGCAACGGCAACGGGTTCAAGCTGGGCGGCGGGGGCGTCAAGGTGGCGCACCTCGTCAACAACAACGCGGCCTGGGGCAACACGCTGAACGGGTTCACCGAGAACTCCAACACCGGGGCGATCGTGCTGAACCGCAACACCGCGTACTCCAACGCCGAGGCCGGGTTCTACTTCGCCACGGGCAAGGCCCGGTTGGCGCGGAATCTGGCGGTGAGCAACAAGGGCGGGTCGTCGAAGCGGAGTTCGTCCACGGTGTCCGCGGCGAACAACTGGGACAGCGGGGTGCCGACCCCGGCGTTCAGGTCGACGGATGCCACCACGGCGTACGGCACCCGCGGACCGGGCGGTTCGCTGCCCTCGACGGCCTTCCTGACCACCGGCTCCACCGTCATCGGCACCACGATGAACTGAGCGGGGAACGACGGAACGCCCCGCCTGTCGTCACAGGCGGGGCGTTCCTCGTGCCGGCCCGAGGGGGGCTCCAGCCGGCAACTGCTGGCCGAGGGGGGCTCAGGCCAGCAGGTCCACGCAGTCGAACGACGTGCCCGCGCTGAGATAGGCACTGCCGCCCGAGCCGCTCACGATGTCGAGCTTCAGGACGTTGTACTGCGTGGTGTCCGTCTTCCACGCACTACTAGGGACGTTGAAGATGAACGAATGGTTGTTCCCCCGGTACGAACCCGTGGTGAGGGAGCGCGTGCCGGGCTGCGTGGGGGCCGTGGGAATGGCCGAAACCCAGTCGTTGACGCTGACGCGGGGACGGCCGCCCGCGAAGGCGTCGGTCACCCCGACCCGCAGCGTGTGCGCGACGGCCGCCTGGGCCTTGGTCAGCTTGAAGTAGACCAGGACGCCGTTGTTGACGTCCTTCCACATGTACGCCGGGAAGGACGCCGCCTCGCCTCCGGCGCCGATCGTGACGTTGCCGGTCCACTTGGCCGCGCGGCCGTCGGAGGGGTGGGCGTACGTCATCAGCTTGGCGTTCTTGAACTCGCCGGGCGTACCGTCCCAGTCGCCGAGCCGCCAGACGGCCTTGGCGGTGGACGGGTCGCCGGTGATCGTGAGGCTGTGCAGGGAGGTCACAGCGCCCGCCGTGACCTTCACCGACCCGGTGTGGACGGCGAGTTCGCCCTTGTAGACGGTCATCGTGTACGTCCCGGGCAGCATCCCCTTGCAGGAGTAGGCGCCGGTGCCGGCCGCGGCCTTCGCCCAGTACTGTGCGTCCGCGTTGGCGAAGCCCACCGTGTACGGGTATGCGGCGTCCATGCCCTTCAGGCCGACCCCGGCCACCCTGCCGCGGCCTGCCGCCCCGACCCAGCCGGTGATGCCGAGACCATCGACCCAGCCGGTGTCGAGCCGGTCGTGGAAGAGCGCGGACGACGGAGCGCCACCGTCGGTGAAGGAGAGGACGTACGGGCCCTGGAGGCCGAAACGTTCCGCCTCGGTCTGCGCCTCGTTGTAGTGCAGGATCTCGTAGAGCCCGGCGCCCTTGTCGTTCGAGTGCCGCAGGAGCGAGCGGTAGAAGGGGCCGCCGGAGGCCTTCTCATGGTTGGAGCGCACCAGCCAGAGGCCCACCGAGCCGGTGGTGAAGCCGACGTGGTCGTAGTCGATGGTCCGCTTGCCCGAGTAGTGCTTGGAGTGGGTCGTGCCGTCGGCGCGCTTCCAGACGTCACCGGCCTCGATGATCTTGTCCGAGGTCTCGATCCAGCTGTCCGGGCCCGTGTTCGGGAACATCCCGGGCTTGAGGCGGACGATGTAGCGGGTCGCGGTGAAGGAGGCGTCCTTCTTGTCCGTCCAGAGGTAGACGTTGTTCTGGCCGCTGCGGGCCGCGTACCACTGGGTGATCGCGCCGTGCACGACCTTGATCAGGACGACCGGTCCGGACTTCCTGACGGTGACCGTGGAGGCCCCGAGCCCCGACTCGACATGCGAGTTCCTGCCGCCGTAGCCCTGGTACTCCTTGCCCTTGTAGACCAGGGACGTGAGGTCGCCGGTCGTCTTCGAGACCTTGAAGACCAGGGAGCTTCCGGTGTCGACGACGTAGTTCCTGCCGTCGTCCGAGTAGCCGAAAGTCGCCGCGGAGGCGGCGGAGAGGAGGCCGGTGCCTCCCGCGACGGCGGCACCGGTGGCGGCCACGCCGAGCGCCGAGGCGCCGAGCACCCGTCGGCGGGTGAGAGGTCTCTTGTGCGTGCTCAAGGGGAAGCGCTCCGTCATCAGGGGGATCGTGCACCCATTAAGTGGCCGCTGATGAGGAAACGGTTGCCGCGCCCAGGGAGGTTTTTGGTAAGACTCCGGCAAGAGGCCTAGGAGTCCCCTTCGTCCGCGCCGTCGTCCTGGGCCGCGAAACCGCCCTTCACAGTGAGGTTCCCGGACTTCGCGGTCGCCGTCGCCGTGTAGCCGTCGCCCTTCGCGTCCCGGCCACCGCGCTCGTGGTTGTACTGGCCGGCGAACACCCACTCGCCCTTCGGCACCGTACGGCCGTCCTTGAGCACCCAGGTGTAGACGAGGAAGCCGTTCTGCTCGGCGACCGTCAGCGAGAAGTCGGCTTCGGGCAGCGAGCGCCAGGTGCCGGTGTTGGTGACACCGCCGGTCTGCCCGATCCTCAACTCGACCGTGAGCTCGGTCAGTTGCTCGGACGTCCTGAGGGTCACATTGCTCTGCGCCCAGAACTCGTTGCTGTGCGGGTCCACCGAGCCGTCCGACCACAGCGGGCCGTCCTCGACGCCGGAATCCTGCACCTCGGTGGAGGCGCTCGGCGTGCGCGAGGGCGTACCGCTCGGCTTCTCGGCCTCCTGCGCGGGGGTGGTGCTCGGCCTCGGATCCGCCGGCGGGGCGGGCGGCCGGCTGGTCGCGTCGGGCGACGGAGTGGGCGTGCCGGTGGTCGCGACCGACGTCTGGGCGGGTGTCTCGTCCTTGACCGCGGACGCCACCGCGTAACCGCCGAGTCCCAGCACACAGGCGACCGCGGCCGTGGCGCTCACCACCCGCACCCAGCCGTAGACCGGTGGCCGGGTCGCCCGGTGGTCGGGGCGGGTCTGCTCCGACATACCGCGCTCGATCCGGGCGAGGATCTGCTCGCGGTTCGGCTCGTGCGCCTCGGCCGCGTGCTGCAGCCGGGCGCGCAGTGCGCCGTGCACGTCCCGCTGCATGGTCATCGGTCCCTTCCTGCGGCGTCACCGGTGCGCGCCATCGCGGCGTGCATCTTCAGCGGAGCGTTCTGAGGGCCGAGCAGCCGCTGCAACTCGGCCATCCCCTTCGAGGTCTGGCTCTTCACCGTACCGACCGACACACCCAGGGCCAGCGCGGTGTCCTTCTCCGAGAGATCGAACGCGTGCCGCAGCACGACACACGCCCGCTTGCGGAACGGCAGCCTGCGCAACGCCTCCTGGACGTCGATCACGCCCGCCACGTCCGGGTTCTCGACCTTCTCCTCGCGCTGGGACCAGAACAGGGCGACGCGCCGGCGCTCACGGACCGCGCTGCGGATGCGGGTCCGGGCCAGATTGGCGACCACTCCGCGCGCGTATGCCGCCGGGTGGTCGGCCGCGCGCACCCGGTCCCAGCGGTGCCACAGCGCCAGCAGGGCGTCCGCCGCCAGATCGTCGGCGGCGTCCGACTCGCCGGTCAACAGATGGGCGAGGCGGGACAGTTCGGCATAGTGGCGTTCGAAGAAGGCGTGGAACTCCACGGAGGCGGCGTCGTCGACGACTGTGCCCACGGGCTCCCTCTCCTTTGCGTGTCATGTGAATGACATGTGATCGTCCGGGGCTGGCCGGGCGGAGATCCGGAAGCGTAGCAGTGATCGAGTACGTGCTTTCGTACGGTCTTTCGAACGGTGTATGACGGGGCGGCCCCCGAATCCGTAACACGAAGAAAACCTGAAGCGCGTTCAACGCAGGAACAATCCAGCCAGCATCCGCACACGATCATTCAGGCACCAAGGAGCATCGACCATGTCCGTCGACCGGTACTTCAGGATCTCCGAGAGGGGCTCCAGCTTCGCCCGTGAGATACGCGGCGGCTTCGCCACGTTCTTCACGATGGCCTACATCCTTGTCCTGAATCCCATCATTCTCGGCAGCGCGAAGGACAAGTTCGGACACCAGTTGGATGCGGTGCAGTTGACCACCGCGACGGCTCTGGTGGCCGCGGTGATGACGATCGTCATGGGCGTGGGTGGCAACCTGCCGCTCGCGCTCGCCGCCGGGCTCGGGCTGAACGCGGTCGTCGCCTTCCAGATCGCCCCGCTGATGAGCTGGGACGACGCGATGGGCCTCGTCGTCCTGGAAGGTCTGCTCATCTGTGTGCTGGTGGTCACCGGTCTGCGGGAGGCCGTCATGCACGCCATTCCGCAACCGCTCAAGCAGGCGATCAGTGTCGGGATCGGGCTGTTCATCGCGTTCATCGGCTTCGTGGACGCCGGGTTCGTGAGCCGTATCCCCGACGCCGCGAACACCACCGTGCCGGTGCAGCTCGGGGGCACCGGCGCCCTCACCGGCTGGCCGATCCTCGTCTTCTGTCTCGGAGTGCTGCTGACGATCGGGCTGCTCGCGCGCAAGGTCAAGGGCGCGATCCTGATCAGCATCGTGACCATGACCGTCCTCGCGATGATCATCAACTCCATCGCCGACATCAAGGCCTGGGGGCTGACGACACCGGCATGGCCCGACAAGGTCGTCGACACCCCCGACTTCGGGCTGATCGGTCACTTCAGCCTGTTCGGTTCCTTCAGCGCGCCCGGCGTGGGGATCGTCACGGTCGTCCTGCTGATCTTCACGCTGATCCTGTCCGACTTCTTCGACACGATGGGAACGGTCGTCGGGATCACCGCGGAGGCGGGGCTGCTGGACGAGGAGGGCAAGGTGCCCAACCTCGGCCGGGTCCTGCTGATCGACGGAGCGGCGGCGGTGGCCGGTGGTGCGGCGTCCGCGTCCTCCGCCACGTCGTACATCGAGTCGGCGGCGGGCGTCGGCGAGGGCTCGCGCACCGGGTTCTCGAACCTGGTCACCGGTGGGCTGTTCGGCCTGGCGCTGTTCCTGACCCCGCTGCTGACCATCGTCCCGCTCCAGGCCGCCGCGCCCGCCCTGGTCGCCGTGGGCTTCCTGATGATGACGCAGGTCAAGCACATCGACTGGGACAGGTACGACATCGCGATCCCGGCGTTCCTGACCATCGCCGTGATGCCGTTCACCTACTCGATCACGAACGGGATCGGGGCCGGCTTCCTGGCGTACGTCGTGATCAAGGCGGTGCTGGGGAAGGCCAAGGAGATCCACTGGCTGTTGTGGGCGGCCTCGGCGCTGTTCCTCGTGTACTTCGCGATCGACCCGATCGAGCAGATCCTCGGCGCCAAGTAGCCACCGGGACGCCTCAGTTCTTGAGGGCCGCCTCCATCATGGCCTTGGCCACGGGGGCGGCCAGCCCGTTGCCGCTCACCTCCGAGCGGGCCGCGTTCGACTGCTCCACGACCACCGCCACGGCAACCTCCTTGCCGTCGGCCTTTCCATAGGACGTGAACCAGGCGTACGGCGTCTGGCTGTTGTTCTCGCCGTGCTGGGCCGTGCCGGTCTTGCCGCCCACCGTGACGCCGTCGATCAGGGCGTTGGTGCCGGTGCCCTTCTCCACCACCGTCTGCATCGCCGACTGGAGTTGTTCCGCCGTGTCGGAGCTGACGATCTGCTCGGTGCTCGCCTCGTCGTCGTAGTTCTTCAGGACGTCGCCGCCGTTGTCGGTGATCGTCGACACCATGTGGGGCGTCACCAGCTTGCCGCCGTTGGCTATGGCCGCGGAGACCATGGCCATCTGGAGCGGGGTGGCCGTGACATCGAACTGGCCGATGCCGGTCTGGGCCGTCGAGGACTTGTCCATGCCGGAGGGATAGACGCTGGTGTAGGCCCGCACCGGCACGTCCTGCTGGTCGTCGTTGAAGCCGAACTTCTCGGCCATCGCCTTCACCTTGTCCTGGCCGAGGTCGACGGCCATCTTCGCGAAGACGGTGTTGCAGGAGTACCGCAGCGCGGTGCGGATCGTGGCGTTCTCGCAGGGCGCCGAGGCGCTCTCGTTCCCCAGCTCGGTCACCGTGCCCGGCAGGGTGTACGGGTCCGGACTGGTCGTCTTCTCGTCCACCGAGGAGTACAGGCCGTCCTCCAGCGCGGCCGCGGCCACCACCAGCTTGAACGTCGAGCCGGGCGGCAGCGGCTGGCGCAACGCGCGGTTGGTGAGCGGCTTGTCGGAGTCCGTGGTGAGCTGCTTCCAGGTACTGGCCGCGGTGTTGGCGTCCGTCAGCGAGGACGGGTCGTACGACGGTGTCGACACGACCGCCAGGATCTTGCCGGTCGTCGGGTCGATCGCGACGGCTCCGCCCTTCTTGTCGCCGAGCGCGTCGTACGCCGCCTTCTGCACGGCGGGGTCGATCGTCGTGATCACATCACCGGGCTCGGCCCGCTGATTGGTGACCGTGTCCATGACGGTCTTCAGCCTGCTGTCGGTGCCGTTGAGGAGGTCGGCGTAGATGCCCTCGAGCTGGGTCGGGGCGTAGGCCTGCGAGGCGTAGCCCGTCACCGCCGCGTACAGCTTGCCGTTCGTGTACGTCCGCTTGTACGCGAGGTCGCTGTCCGTCACCCTCTCGGAACCCGTGACCGCTTTTCCGGCCACGATGATGTTCCCGAGCGGCGAGGAGTACGTCTCGATCGCGTTCCGCCGGTTGTCGTTGTCGTCCGCGAGTGCCTGGCCCTCGTAGAACTGCACCCAGGTCGCTCGGATCAGCAGAGCGAACACCAGGAGCAGCGCGAAGACCGATGCGCGCCTGATCGTCTTGTTCATCCCACTGAGAAGACGATCAGGCGGCAGCGGATCGTTCCCATGCGTCCGCTTTTCTCATCGGACGTTCATCCGAGGCCTGTCGTACGGCTTGTTCCGCGGCGGTCTCACGCGCCCAGCGTGAGCACCAACTCGTCGATCTCCGCTCCGCGCGCGTGGGCGTACCCGGACGCCTGAGCGGTCACCCGGAATCCGCACTTCTCCAGGACGCGCAGGGAGCCGGTGTTGTCGGCGGCCGCGCGGGCGTACAGGGGACGCTCGGGCACCTGGGCGACCAGCTCCCGCAGCGCCGCCGTGGCGATGCCGCGCCCCCAGTAGGCGCGGTCGATCCAGTACGTCACCTCGCGCTCGCCCGGTTCGCCGTACACGGCCGCGCTGCCCACCACGTCCCCGTCGGCCAGGATCGTGCGCTGCACGTCCGCGGAGGCCCGGATCCGTTTCCAGTGGGCGTCGAAGGCGTCCCGGTCGGCCGGGTCCTTCGGCGTGAAGGCCGCCATGTGCAGGGCCTCTGGGTCATTCATCTGCCGGAAGAAGACCGGCAGATCGCTGTCATGAACCTCGCGGAGAACGATCTGCATGCCTCAGAGCCTACGGGTGGCCAGTGTCAGCCGGTCCCGCGCGTCGAACAACGCGTCCTTCACCATCTGCTCGTGGGCCGGGGTCAGCCGCGCCACCGGCACCGAGCAACTGATCGCGTCACGCGCGGGCGTGCGGTACGGGATCGCGACGCCGAAGCAGCGCAGCCCCAGCGTGTTCTCCTCGCGGTCCACGGAGAAGCCCTGCTCCCGGATCTGGTGCAGCTCCTCGATGAGCTTCTCGCGGTCGGTGATCGTGTGCTCGGTGAGCGCGGGCAGGGTCTCCGGCAGCATCTTGCGGACCTGCTCGTCGGAGTACGTGCTCAGCAGCGCCTTGCCGAGAGAGGTGGAGTGCGCCGGGAGCCGGCGGCCCACTCTCGTGAAGGGCCGCAGGTAGTGCTGCGACTGCCGGGTGGCGAGGTAGACGACGTTCGTGCCGTCCAGACGCGCGAGGTGGATGGTCTCGGTGGTGTCGTCGGAGAGCCGGTCCAGGGTCGGCCGGGCCGCCGCGACCACCTCGTCGCCGTCGATGTAGGAGGTGCCGACGAGCAGCGCCCGCACCCCGATGCCGTACCGCGTGCCCGTCGCGTCGGTCTCCACCCAGCCCAGCTCGACAAGCGTGCGCAGCAGCATGTAGAGACTGGACTTGGGGTACCCGACGGCCTCCTGGACGGCCGCGAGGGAGTGCATGCCGGGGCGTCCGGCGAAGTATTCGAGCAGTTCAACCGTCCGTACCGCGGACTTGACCTGTGACCCGCCGCCCGTCTCGCCAGCCGACATCGCCTTGACCCCTTCGTTCGACGGGAAATAGTCTCCAACAGCATATTCACCATCAGGGACAGCGTTCAGCATATCGAACGGACCTGGTGACTGACCCAGATACACGTGGAGGGACCGCGGTGGCAGCAGCACCAGTCTGGAGTGTCGACCCCCGAACCGGGAAGCAGCGCGAGCAGGTTGCGGTGGAGGCCACAGCCCAGGAGGTGGACGCCGCCGTCCGCGCCGCGCACGACGCGCGCGCGTCCCTCGCCGACCGCACCGTCCGCGCGGCCTTCCTGCGCACCGCCGCCGACCGGCTCCAGGACTCCAAGGACCACCTCGTCGAAGCCGCCGACGCCGAGACCGCGCTCGGCCCGGTCCGGCTGACCGGCGAGCTCGCCCGCACCAGCTACCAGCTGCGGGCCTTCGCCGACATCGTCGACGAGGGCGAGTTCCTCGGCGTGGTGATCAACCACCCCGACGACACCGCCACGCCGCCGATCCCTGACCTGCGCCGCTACAAGGTCCCGCTCGGTGTCGTCGCCGTCTACTCGGCCTCCAACTTCCCCTTCGCCTTCTCGGTCGCCGGCGGCGACACCGCAAGCGCGCTCGCGGCCGGCAACCCCGTCGTCGTCAAGGCCCACCCCGACCACCCGGCCCTGTCCGAGCTGGTCGCGTCCGTGCTGCGCCGGGCCGCCGCCGAGCACGGCATCCCCGCGGGTGTGCTCGGTCTCGTCCACGGCTTCGAGGCCGGTATCGAGCTGATCAAGCACCCGCTGGTCGCGGCCGCGGGCTTCACCGGTTCCGTGAAGGGCGGCCGTGCCCTGTTCGACGCGGCGGCCGCGCGGCCGGTGCCGATCCCGTTCCACGGTGAGCTGGGCTCCCTGAACCCCGTCGTGATCACCGAGGAGGCTGCGGCCGAGCGCGCGGAGGCCATCGGCGCCGGGCTCGCGGGCTCCATGACCCTCGGCGTCGGCCAGTTCTGTGTGAAGCCGGGCCTGGTCCTGGTGCCGTCCGGCGCGGCGGGCGACGGCCTGGTGAAGTCCCTGACCGACGCCGTCAGCGACACCGACGCGGGTGTCCTTCTCGACCACCGCATGCGGGACAACTTCGTCGCCGGGGTCGCCGAGCGCACCGAGCTTCCCGAGGTCGAGTCGCCGGTGACGCCCGGAGCGGGCGGCGAGCACACGGTGAGCGCGGGCTTCCTGACGGTGGCGGCGGAGAAGCTGACCACCGAGGGGGCGTACGACCTGCTCCTGGAGGAGTGCTTCGGCCCGGTCACCGTGGTGGCGCGCTACGAGGACGACGACGAGGCGCGGGCCGTGCTGTCCCGGCTCCCGGGCAACCTCACCGCGACGGTGCACCTGTCGGCGCAGGAGGCCGCGGGCGAGGGGCGTGGCGCCGAGATCCTGGCGGAGCTGACGCCGCTGGCCGGCCGGGTCCTGGTGAACGGCTGGCCGACAGGCGTGGCCGTGGCCCCGGCCCAGCAGCACGGCGGCCCCTACCCGGCGACGACGTCCACGTCGACGTCGGTGGGCGGGACGGCGATCGAGCGCTGGCTGCGGCCGGTGGCGTACCAGAACGCGCCGGAGGCCCTGCTCCCGCCGGAGCTGAGGGACGACAACCCGCTGGGCCTGCCCCGCCGTTTCAACAACCGTCTCGAGCGCTAGACACCCGAGACCCGCGCGCGGAGAGGGAGCTGGAAAACTCTGAGGATGGACGTCGAACTTCCCGAACTCCCTTTCCCTCTCCGCACCTACGGCCCCGACGGGCACTGGGCCCATGAGGACGGCATCCTCTCCGGGTGGGCCGGTCCCCGGCAGGACCGGTTCGTGCCGCCCACCGGGGAGTCCCTGGACCCCGCCGCCGACGCGCCGCGGCTGCTCGGTGCCCCCGAGGGCGACTTCCAGCTGATAGCCCGCGTCACCGTGGGCTTCAACGGATCGTTCGACGCGGGCGTGCTCTACGTCCATGTCGGCGAGCGGGCCTGGGCCAAACTCTGCCTGGAGAACTCCCCGGACGTGCCCACCGTCTGCACGGTCGTCACCCGTGGGCACTCCGACGACTGCAACTCCTTCACCGTGGACGGCAGTTCGGTGTGGCTGCGGGTCAGCCGCACCGGCCGCGCCTTCGCCTTCCACGCCTCCCGCGACGGCAAGCACTGGACCTTCGTCCGCCTCTTCACCCTGGGCGACGAGAAGGAGACCGGCGCGGCCCTGATCGGCTTCATGGCGCAGTCGCCGATGGGGGAGGGGTGCGTGGTGACCTACGACCACATCGAGTTCAGGCCCGAGTGGCCGGCCGACCTGCGCGACGGAACCTGAGCGACCCCGGGAATGGAACCCGCTGCTTGAACGTTCATCCAACCAGTGGAGGGAGTCTCCGCAGCCGTCCGACCTGGAGAGAGCCGTAGACATGCGCGTCGAGATCTGGAGCGACATCGCCTGCCCCTGGTGCTACGTGGGCAAGGCCCGCTTCGAGAAGGCGCTGGAGGCCTTCCCGCACCGTGACGGCGTCGAGGTCGTCCACCGGTCGTTCGAGCTGGATCCTGGGCGGGACAAGAGCGACGTGCAGCCCGTCCTCGCGATGCTCAGCAAGAAGTACGGCATGAGCGAGGCCCAGGCCCAGGCCGGCGAGGAGAACCTCGGCGCCCAGGCCGCCGCCGAAGGGCTCGCCTACCGGACCCGGGACCGCGACCACGGCAACACCTTCGACCTGCACCGGCTCCTCCACCTCGCCAAGGAACAGGGCAGGCAGGACGAGCTCGTCCAGATCTTCTACCGGGCCAACTTCGCCGAGGAGAGGTCCCTGTTCACCGAGGGCGACGAGCGCCTCGTGGAGCTCGCCGTGGAGGCCGGCCTGGACGCCGACGAGGTCCGCAAGGTCCTCGCCGACCCCACCGCCTACGCCGACGACGTCCGCGCCGACGAGCGCGAGGCCGCCGAGCTCGGTGCCAACGGCGTCCCCTTCTTCGTCCTGGACCGCACGTACGGCGTCTCCGGAGCTCAGCCCGCCGAGGTCTTCACCCAGGCCCTCACCCAGGCCTGGGGCAACCGCTCCCCGCTGAAGCTGATCGACCAGGGCGACGCCGGTGCCGAGGCCTGCGGTCCCGACGGGTGCGCCGTACCCCGGCAGGGCTGACAAACCCGCAGGTCGGGGCGGACGTATAAGCGTTCCTTGGCGAAACCACGCAGAAAATCGCAATGGACCGACAGGTCTCCCGGCCCCACAGTGGACCCATGGAGACCTTCGAGAGCCTCGTCCGCGCCGAGTTCGCCCCGAAGAACACCTTCCTCAACACCGCGAGCAGCGGCCTGCTCCCCGCACGCACCGTGACCGCCCTCCAGGAGGCCGCGCTGATCCGTGCCGAGGGCAGGCCGCTGGACCCGCTGTTCCAGGACGTGGAGATGTCCCGTGCCGCGTTCGCCAGGCTCGCCGGCGTCCCGGTCGCCCGGGTCGCGGCGGGACCGTCCGTGTCCACCCACTCGGGCCTGGTCGCCGCCTCGCTGCCGCCGGGCGCCGAAGTCCTCACCGCCGAGGACGACTTCACCTCCGTCGTGAACCCCTTCCACACCCGCGGCGACCTGAAGGTGCGCATCGTGCCGCTGGAACGGCTCGCCGACTCCGTCCGCCCCGGCACCGCCCTCGTCGCGGTCAGCGCCGCCCAGTCCGCCGACGGCCGGATCGCCGACCTGCCCGCCCTGCGGGAAGCGGCCAGGGACCACGGAGCCCGCACCTACGTCGACTTCTCGCAGGCCGCGGGCTGGCTCCCGGTGGACGCGCGGTCGTACGACTACACCGTCTCCACCACCTTCAAGTGGCTGCTCGGCCCGCACGGCGCGGCCTTCCTCGCCGTGCCGGAGGACTTCGGCGACCTGAAGCCGGTGCTCGCCGGCTGGGTCGCGGGGGAGATCCCGTGGGACAGCTGCTACGGCCCCGTCGCCGAACTGGCCCACTCCGCCCGGCGGTTCGACGTCAGCCCGGCCCTGTTCACCTACACGGGCACCCGCCGCTCCCTCGAACTCCTGGAGGAACTCGGCGTGGACGCCGTGCGCGCCCACGACCTCGCCCTCGCGGACCGCTTCCGTACGGGACTCGCCGCCCTCGGCCACGCACCGCTGCCGGCCCCCGGCTCCCCGATCGTGTCCGTGCCCGGACTCGGCCACCGGCAGCGCGAGTTGAGCGCCGCCGGCATCGAGGTCTCCGACCGCGCGGGCAACCTGCGCGCCTCTTTCCACCTCTACAACACCGCCGCCGATGTCGACCGGCTCCTGGACGCCCTGTCTGCCTGAACCGCTGGCGCCGCGCCGCCCGGGACGCTAGGAAGGGGCATCAAGGGGTGGTGGTGCCGTGGAGTCCACGGACGGGACGACGTCCGTACAGCGACCCGCAGACGCGGAGCTGCACCGGCGGCTGGTGTACGGCGACGAGTCCGCGCTGGCCGAGGCGTACGGGACGTACGGCGGGCTGGTACGGGCGGTCGCGGTGCGCGTGACCCGCAGCCGGGCCGCCGCCGAGGACGTGGCGCAGGAGGTCTTCGCGCAGCTGTGGAGCAGGCCGTACGCCTTCGACGCGCACCGGGGCAGCCTGCGGACCTGGCTGTCGGTGCTGGCGCACCGGCGGGCCGTGGACTGGGTGCGCAGCGAGGCCCGGCACCGCAAGGACGTCCGCGCCGACGACCCGGCCCTGCACGGCATCCCGGACGCCTCTCCCGGCCCCGCCGAGGCGGTCGTCGACCGGGAGCGGTCCCTCCTGCTGCACACCGCTCTCGCCGAACTCCCGCAGCCACAAAGGGAGGTGGTGCACCTCGCCTACTTCGCGGGCCGCACCTACCGGCAGGCCGCCGCCGAGCTCGGCATCCCCGAGGGCACCGCGAAGACCCGGCTCCGCACCGCCCTGCGCGCCCTCGCGGAGACTTTGGCCGACCCACCCGACCCGGCGTGGGAAGAGGGCGCATGATGGCGACAGGGGAACACAGGGAAGGGGGCGGGCGGTGACCGATCACGACGACGTACGCGACCTGCTGGCCGCCTGGGCCTTCGGCGCCCTGGAACCGGCCGAGGAGCGGCTGGTCCCACCGCACCTGGCCGAGTGCGAGCGCTGCGCGGCGGAGGCGGAACGGCTGCGCGCGACCGTACGGCTGCTGGACGGCCCGCCGCCCGACGAGCCGCCGTCCCCCCTCGACACCCCTCTCACCGGCGCCCTCCGCGCCCGCCCGGCGCCACCCCGCGTGGCCCGGCACGCCGCCCCCTACGCGGCGGCCGTCGCCGGGCTCGAGGCGCTGCTGCCGGAGATGGCGGGGCGCTGGTCGACGCCGGTCGTGCACGACTGGGACGTGCACGCAACGGTCGCCCATCTGCTGGCCGCCGACGAACATCTGGCCCTGCGGCTCGGGATCGACGCCCGGGTGCCGGGCGCGCGGATCGACGAGGACACGGACTGGACGGACGCCTGGGAGAGGCGTACCGCCGAGGTGATCGCCCATGAGCACGGCCGTACGCCCGAGGAGACCGTGGCCGACTGGTCCGCGCAGGCGGCCGCGCTCCTCGGCACCCCGCATGCCCGCGATCCCGAACTCGCCGCCGGTACAACCCTGTTGATGGGCCTTCGGCTGTCCGTCACCGAGCACTTCCTGGCGCGGGCCTTCGAGGCGTGGATCCACACCGACGACATCGGCTGCGCCCTGGGCCTGGCCGTGCCGCCGCCGCCCGAGGAGCACCTGGGGCAGCTGGTCAGGCTGGCCGTCCGCGTTCTCGGCACCGTCCTCGGGGCCGAGGCGCCGCCGGTGCTGTTCGCGGTCAGGGGCGGCGAGGAGTGGATCCTGGGTTCGCAGAGCGACCCCGTGGCCGCCGAACTCACCCTGGACGCCGTGGACTTCTGTCTGCTGGTCGGTGGGCGGCACGCGCCGGACACGGTTCCCCGGGACACCACGGGCGACGCGGCCGCCGTACGGAACGTACTGGAGCGGGCCGCGTCGCTGTCGTGGCTGTGAGGGGCACCCCACAGAACGGGGTCACTTCACCGGAGTGAAATCCCTTGCTCCGATGAACTCCGGCCGCCGGATGGGCGCCGCGAACGGCTCCACGGCCTGGTTCTCCACGCTGTTGAACACGATGAACACGTTGCTGCGCGGGAACGGCGTGATGTTGTCCCCGGAGCCGTGCATACAGTTGCAGTCGAACCAGGTCGCCGAACCGGCCTTGCCCGTGAACAGCTTGATGCCGTACTCCGAGGCCATCGCCGTCAGCGCCTCGTCCGACGGCGTGCCGGCGTCCTGCATCTGCAGCGACTGCTTGTAGTTGTCCTTCGGGGTGGACCCCGCGCACCCGAGGAAGGTGCGGTGGGACCCCGGCATGATCATGAGGCCGCCGTTGGTGTCGTAGTTCTCGGTCAGCGCGATCGAGACGGACACCGTCCGCATGTTCGGCAGACCGTCCTCGGCGTGCCAGGTCTCGAAGTCGGAGTGCCAGTAGAAGCCGCTGGCCCCGAAACCGGGCTTGACGTTGATCCGCGACTGGTGGACGTAGACGTCCGAGCCGAGGATCTGCCGGGCCCGGCCGACGACCCGCTCGTCGCGCACCAGATTCGCGAACACCTCGCTGATCTTGTGCACCTCGAAGACCGAGCGGATCTCCTTGGACTTCGGCTCGATGATCGAGCGTTCGTCCGCGCGGATGTCCGGGTCGGTGACGAGCCGCTCCAACTCATGCTGGTAGACGGGGACTTCGTCGGGGCCGATGATCTGGTCGACGGCGAGGAAGCCGTCGCGCTCGAACGCCTCCAGGTCGCCGGTGGCGATCGGTCCCGGCGCGCCGGGGGCCGACCAGACGACCGGGTCCTTGCGGGGGATCGACACCTCGGTGGCGCCGCGGCTGGGGTAGAGATCGGTGACGGTGGTGGTCATGGGTGCGGTCACACCTCCTCGGACTCGGGTTCGGTGAGCAGCGGGTAGACGCCGTTCTCGTCGTGGTCCTCCCGGCCGGTCACGGGCGGGTTGAACACACAGATGCAGCGGAAGTCCTCCTTGACCCGCAGCGTGTGCCGCTCGTGACCGTCCAGCAGGTACATGGTCCCGGGCGTGATCGAGTGCGTCTGCCCGCTCTCGTGGTCGGTCAGCTCGGCCTCGCCCTCGACGCAGACGACGGCCTCGATGTGGTTCGCGTACCACATCGACGTCTCCGTACCCGCGTACAGGATCGTCTCGTGCAGCGAGAAGCCGACCCGCTCCTTGGCGAGCACGATGCGTTTGCTCTCCCAGGTGCCGGACGCGGCCCTCACATGCCGGTCGGTGCCTTCGATGTCCTTGAAAGAACGGACGATCACGGTGCTGCGATGCCTCCTACGTAGACGGTGGTTCAGACAGTGATTCAGACGGTTTCGCGTACGGAACGGGCGAGGATGCTGAGTCCCTCGTCCAGTTCCTCGGGGGTGATCGTGAGTGCCGGAAGCAGCTTCACGACCTCGCTCTCGGGGCCCGACGTCTCGATGAGCAGCCCGAGTTCGAAGGCGCGGTGCGCCACCCGCCCGGCGCGCTCCTTGTCGTGGAACTCCAGGCCCCACACGAGCCCGCGCCCGCGGTACTCCTTCACGTCGGCCAGGTTCTCCTCGGTGATGGAGATGAGCCCCTGCTCGACCTGCTCGCCACGCTTGCGGGTCTGCTTCTCCATCGCGGACCCGTCCGCCCAGTACTGCTCAAGGGTGGCGGTGGCCGTGACGAAGGCGGGGTTGTTGCCGCGGAAGGTGCCGTTGTGCTCGCCCGGCTCCCAGATGTCCAGCTCCGGCTTGAACAGGCAGAGCGACATCGGAAGGCCGTAACCGCTGATGGACTTGGACACGGTGACGATGTCCGGCGTGATGCCCGCCTCCTCGAAGGAGAAGAAGGCACCGGTACGCCCGCAGCCCATCTGGATGTCGTCGACGATGAGCAGCATGTCCTGCCGCTCGCACAGCGCGGCGAGCGCCTGCAGCCACTCCCGCCGGGCGACGTTGATGCCGCCCTCGCCCTGCACGGTCTCGACGATCACGGCGGCCGGCTTGTTCAGGCCCGAGCCCTGGTCCTCCAGGAGCCGCTCGAACCACAGGAAGTCCTCGACCGTGCCGTCGAAGTAGTTGTCGAACGGCATCGGCGTGCCGTGCACCAGCGGGATCCCGGCGCCGGCCCGCTTGAAGGCGTTGCCGGTGACGGCGAGGGAGCCCAGCGACATCCCGTGGAAGGCGTTGGTGAAGGACACGATGGCCTCGCGCCCCTTGACCTTCCGGGCGAGCTTGAGCGCCGACTCCACGGCGTTGGTCCCCGTGGGCCCCGGGAACATGACCTTGTACGGCAGGTCGCGCGGCCGCAGCACCAGGTCCTGGAAGGTCTGGAGGAAGGCGCGCTTGGCGGTGGTCGACATGTCGAGCCCGTGCGTGACGCCGTCGCGCTCCAGGTAGTCGATCAACGCCCGTTTCAGCACGGGGTTGTTGTGGCCGTAGTTCAGTGAACCGGCGCCGGCGAAGAAGTCCAGGTACGCGTGGCCGTCCTCGTCGTACATGCGACTGCCCTGCGCGCGGTCGAAGACGGTGGGCCAGCCGCGGCAGTAGCTGCGCACCTCGGACTCGAGGGTCTCGAAGACGCTGAGGTCGGGCTGGGTGATGGTCACGACGAATCGCTCCTCGGGTGCGTGGGGGGCGTGGGGGTGGTCAGGCGGAGGGAGTGGGGGAAGCGGGGGAGAGGGGCCCGATGCGGTAGAGGACCTCGGGGTCGTGCGGCCCGTCGGGGAACAGGCTCGAGTGGAACAGCACCTCGCGCTCCAGGCCGGCGCCACGGCGTTCGGCGAACGCCGTGAACAGCCGCTCGGAGGCGGTGTTGCCCGGCGTGATGGTGGTCTCGACGGTGGTCAGCCCGCGCTCGGCGGCGAGCCGCGCGGTCAGTCCGTCGAGCAGGGCGGCGGCGAGTCCGCGGCCGCGGTAGGCCGAGTCCACCGCCACCTGCCAGACGAGCAGGGTGCCGGGCCGGTCCGGGCGGACGTACCCGGTGACGAATCCGATCGGCTCCCCGCTGTCGTTCCGTGCGACGGCCGACGTGGCGGCGAAGTCGCGGCACCACAGCAGATAGCTGTACGACGAGTTCAGGTCGAGGACCTCGGAGTCGCGGGCGATCCGCCACAGTGCGGCTCCGTCCGCGACCGTGGGCCGGTCGATTTGCAGGTCTGCTTGTGCGGCAGTCATGCGAATTGAATTTACCGAGGGAAATTCAAAATTGCATCGCCGGATGGGGTTACGTGCGGGCGCTCCATGTGTTATCACGCGGGCGCGCGCCGACGCGCAAGAAGTGACCGTTATGCACCGTTACACCCAGCAAATAAGGGGCAAACCGATCACGGTGTGTAACGCGTCACAGGCATGTAACCCCCACGAGATCTCCCCGAATTCAGCCGGTTCGCGTTCGCAGAATCTTTGCGTTTAGGTCCAGGAAAAGCGGGCAGGAGAATACGGGAAGCTATTCTCTGATAAACCCCAGAATTACCCTGACAATTATGGGCCCGTTAATGAAAAAGCCGGAAGAGGGCTACCGCCACGCGTCCTCCGCCGCGCGCAGCGCGCCTTCCACTTCCACCGCGAGTCCCTTCTCCCGCAGTGCCGCGCCCAGTGCCGCCAGGCTCGCCCGCACGGCCCCCCGTGTCGCGTCCGCCCCGTAGTGGTTGACGCGGATCATCTCCTTGGCCAGCGCGCCCCCGCCCGCGGCCAGCGGCAGGGCGGGGGCGGAGGACAGGGCCCGGGACACCAACTCGGAGGCGACGACCCCCGCCGGGGTGCGAAGGGTCGTGGCGACAGGGGCGGCCTCGCGGTCCTCGTACACGTAAGGCTCCAGACCGCCGCCCAGGGCCCGCGCTCCCGCCCGTGTCGCCGCGGCGGCGGCCCGGTGCCGGGCCATCACCGCGTCCAGCCCGTCCGCCTCGATCCGCTCGACGCACGCCTCCAGCGCCAGCATCTCCAGCTGCGCCGGAGCGTGCAGCAGGGCCTTGCGGCCGCCGTCGATCCAGCGTTCCTTCCAGTCGAGGAGGGAGAGGTACGACCGTCGCGGCGCCCTCGGGTTCGCGGCCATCCGCGCCCACGCCCGCTCACTCACCGACACCGCCGACACACCCGCGGGCCCGCCCATCGCCTTCTGCGCCCCGATCACGCACAGGTCCACACCCCACACGTCCGGCAGCACCGGCTCGGCACCGACGGAGGCGACCGCGTCCAGGTAGAAGAGGGCGCCCCGCCGCCGTACGACCTCTCCGATCTCCGCGACCGGGTTCGTGTTGCCGGTCGCCGCCTCCGCGTGCACCAGGGACACGAAGTCGATCGCCGGGTGCTCCTCGAACGCCGCGGAGATCTGCGTGGCCGTCACCGCCGTGTGGAACGGCACAGCGAGGTCGATCACCGTAGCCCCGCAGTCCCGCAGCCAGTCCCCGAAGGTCTGCCCGTACGGGCCGGTGATGACGTTCAGTGCGGTCGTACTCGGACCTGCCGTGGCGCGAATCGCCCCTTCCAGCGGCAGCAGCGCCTCGCCCTGCATGATCACGACGTCCTGCTCGGTGCGCAGCAGCCGCGCCACACGGTCCTCGATCGAGGCGAACTGCGTCGCGCCGAGCGGAGCCAGGTCCAGGAAAGGGTGGGTCAAGGCGGTGCTCTCTTCGTTCACGTTCTTGCGAGGACGCCCTGGAGTTTACGCCGGGCAGGAATCGCCTCTCGTGTCGGTGACGCGGGGCGTCGGCAAGGCCGTCACGCGCCAAGAAGGCGAACGGGTGTTCTCGATTTCGCTGGTTGGGATGAGAGTGCGCGATCGGGGCACGGTTGTGCGTGTGTCGTACGTACGGTCTTTCCGTGGGGGCTGGGATGACGCCGTGGAGCGTGTGGCGGGGGTGGGTTCGTGTCGGCATTTAAGGAGGTCGGTGGGACCGGGCAGGTCCGCTACACGTACCGGCTGCGCCCGTCCTCCACCGGCCGTGATGCGCTGTTGACGGAGTGGGCGCGGTGCCGGTGGGTGTGGAACGAGTGCGTGGCCCGCTCGAAGAAGGCCCACCGGGACGGTGAGACGTGCGGTCCGGCCCGGCTCGACAGGCTACTCACCGAGGCCCGGGGTGCGAACGCTTGGCTGCGGGCTGGTAGTTCGGTGCCGCAGCAGCAGATCATCCGCGACTTCGGCAAGTCGCGCGCCAAGGCACTCAAGGATGTCAAGGACCGGCTGCCCATGCGCCAGCGGGCCGGAATGCCCCGGCCCAAGAAGAAACGCCTGGCCGACCCCACGCTGAACTACACGCGGCGCGGCTTCCGCCTCAGGGACGGGCGCCTCCACTTGGCGGGCGGGATCGTGCTGGGCGTCGTGTGGTCGCGGGACCTGCCTGCCGAGCCGTCGTCGGTCCGCGTCTACCGCGACAGTCTCGGCCACTGGTACGCCTCCTTCGTGGTATCTGCCGAGGCTGAGCCGTTGCCGGAGACCGGCCGTGTCATCGGCATCGACTGGGGGATGACGGAGACCGCCACCACGACATCCGACGCACACGACCTGGCGCACCCTGAACACGGCAAGAGGGCCCAGGCCAAGGTGTCACGGTATGACCGGATGATGGCTCGCCGTAAACCCGCTAAGGGGCAGGCCGCATCGAAGGGCTACCGCGCGGCCAATCTGCTGCGCGCCAAGGCCCACAAGAAAGTGGCCCGGCAGCGGCAAGGCACCGGCCGCAAGCGGGCCAAGAAAGTGGTCCGGGACCATGACGCGATCGCGGTGGAGGATTTCCGCCCGAAGTTTCTCGCCAAGTCGAGCATGGCCCGCAAAGCCGCCGATGCCGCGATCGGCGCGACCAAGAAGGCCCTTACCGAGATGGGCCGCAAGCACGCGCGGGACGTGCGCCTCGCACATCCGGCCCACACCACGATGGACTGCAGTAGGTGCGGGGCGAGAGCCAAGCACGCCCTGCCGCTGTCCGAACGCACCTACACCTGCATCGCGCGCGGAGCCGTCTCTCCCAGGGACAAGAACTCCGCCCGCGTGATGCCGGCCCGGGCAGGTTTCATCCCGGCTGGTGTCGAGGGCATAAGACCTCCCGGACCGTCGGTCCGGGAGGCAGCCTGAGCCAGGAATCCCCTCCCCCAGGGAAGGGGAGGATTCAATGGGGTAGACGTGATCGAGGTAACCCCTGGGGCACCCCCCGACGACCGGCGACTCCCAGGCTGAACGGCCTCGCAACCATCGGATTGGTTTGAGAGACTCAAACCTCTCCTTATAATCGGAACCCACAGTTCCCCCACAGGAGGCCTCCCGTGAACACCCTCTCCGGGCGCCGGACCCGCGTCCTGGCCGCCACCACCGCGACGGCCGGGCTCCTGCTCGTCGCTGCCTGTACCTCCAGCGACGACGGCGGCAGCGGTTCGAAGACCGCCGCGGGCGGGGTCGAACTGGTCAAGGGCGGGCAGCTCACCACCTGCACCCACCTGCCGTACCCGCCCTTCCAGTCGGAGATCGACGGCAAGGTCCAGGGCTTCGACGTCTCGCTCATCGACCTGGTGGCCAAGGACCTGGGGGTGAAGCAGGAGATCCTCGACACCCCCTTCGAGAACTTCAAGACCGGCGCCTTCCTCAACTCCGGCGAGTGCGACCTGGCCGCGGCCGGTATGACCATCACCGAGGAGCGCAAGAAGAACGTCGACTTCTCGGACCCCTACTTCGACGCCACCCAGGCACTCCTGGTCGCCAAGGGCAGCGGGATCTCCTCGCTCGCCGACGCCAAGGCGAAGAAGGTGCAGCTCGGCGCCCAGGCGCAGACCACCGGCGAGGACTACGTCAAGAGCCAGGGCTTCGACCCGGTCTCCTTCGAGTCCTCCGACGCCGTCCTCAACGGCCTGCGCTCCGGCCAGGTCAAGGCCGTCGTCATCGACTACCCGGTCGTCCAGGGCTGGCTCAAGAACAAGGCCAACGCCGACGCCTTCCAGGTCGCCGACAACATCAACACCGGCGAGCAGTACGGCTTCACGGTGAAGAAGGGCAACAGCAAGCTGCTGGCCGCCGTCAACAAGGCGCTCTCGGACGCCAAGGCCGACGGCACGTACAAGAAGCTCTACGAGAAGTGGATCGGTCCGTACGACGAGTCGGTCGCGTCCCCCTCCGCCTCATGACCGCTACGGACGCACAACTCCAGCCTCGTAAAAAGGGTCTGACCCGACGTCAGAAGCGCAGCCTGTCCCGTGGCGTCCAGTACGTCGTCTTCGTCGGCGTCGTGATCGCCTTCGCGGTCTCGGCGGACTGGGGGCGGCTGAAGAACCAGTTCGCGCAGGCGGACATCGCCGACCAGATGTTCCCCGACGTCATCACCCTGGCGCTGAAGAACACCGTGCTCTACACGCTGTCCGGCTTCGTCGTCGGACTCGTCCTCGGCATGGTCATCGCGCTGATGCGGCTGTCGTCGGTGGGTCCGTACCGCTGGTTCGCCGGCGTCTACATCGAGATCTTCCGCGGTCTGCCCGCGCTGCTGATCTTCATCTTCATCGGCGTGGCCGTACCGCTCGCGTTTCCCGGTACGGAGATCATCGGCGGCACGTACGGCAAGGTCGCCCTCGCGCTCGGTCTGGTCGCGGCGGCGTACATGGCGGAGACGATCCGCGCGGGCATCCAGGCGGTGCCCAAGGGGCAGATGGAGGCGGCCCGTTCGCTGGGCTTCTCACCGGCCCGCGCGATGGTCTCGATCGTCATCCCGCAGGCGTTCCGGATCATCCTCCCGCCGCTGACCAACGAGTTGGTGCTCCTGTTCAAGGACTCCTCCCTGGTGTTGTTCCTCGGCGTCACCCTGGAGGAGCGCGAACTGTCCAAGTACGGCCGCGACCTGGCCAGTACGACCGCCAACTCCACGCCGATCCTCGTCGCGGGGCTGTGCTATCTGCTGGTGACGATCCCGCTCGGGTTCGTGGTCCGCCGTATGGAGGCCAAGGCCCAGGAGGCCGTGAAATGACCGTTGAGACGAGCCGGCCGGAGATCGAAGTACGCGGCCTGCACAAGTCGTTCGGCACCAACGAGGTCCTCAAGGGCATCGACCTGGAGATCGGCCAGGGCGAGGTCGTCTGTGTGATCGGGCCCTCCGGCTCGGGCAAGTCGACGCTGCTGCGGTGCGTGAACCTCCTGGAGGAACCGACGAAGGGCCAGGTCTTCGTCGGCGGCACCGAACTCACCGACCCCGACGTCGACATCGACGCGGTACGCCGCCGTATCGGCATGGTCTTCCAGCAGTTCAACCTGTTCCCGCACCTCACGGTGACCGAGAACCTCACGCTGCCGCAGCGCCGGGTCCTGAGGCGGGACAAGGCGCAGGCGGCAAAGGTGGCCGCGGAGAACCTGGAGCGCGTGGGGCTGGCGGAGAAGGCGAACGCCTACCCCGCCTCCCTCTCCGGCGGACAGCAGCAGCGCGTCGCGATCGCCCGCTCGCTGTCCATGGGCCCCGAGGTGATGCTCTTCGACGAGCCGACCTCGGCTCTCGACCCGGAGCTGGTGGGTGACGTCCTCGCGGTCATGCGGATGCTCGCCCGGGAGGGCATGACGATGATGGTCGTCACCCACGAGATGACCTTCGCCCGTGAGGTCGCCGACCGGGTCGTCTTCATGGACGACGGACTGATCGTCGAGGACGGCACCCCGGCCCAGGTGATCGGCGCCCCGCGCCATGAACGCACCCGCCACTTCCTCTCCCGGCTCCTCGACCCCGCGATGGCCGACGTGGAGGAGGACGGCGCCTGAAAGGGACGTCCATTCCCCTGTCGCGCGACGCCGGGTAACCGCCGTCATCCGGGCATGGCGACTCTCGACGACACGGGCGGCTTCGCAGCGGGCGGCACCCTGCCCCCGCTGCCGGAGGACGGGGAGCGCTGTCGGGCCGTGGCGGGGCACCCGGGCGACATCGAGTGCCGGAGCCTTCGAGCCGCGCCCCTTCCTGACCTGGGCGGCTCGGCAGGGCGGACCCGCCCCCGGCGTCGGGGCGGCGGTCCTCTTCGACGTCCATCAGCTCGCCTTCGAGGGACCACCGCCCTGCGAGCAGTGACCTCGCGCTGGCTAGGGTGCGGTCATGAGCGATCGCGCGGTGCTGCACGTGAAGGGCCGGATCCTGGCCGGCCCCGAGGACGTCCGGGACGAGCTGTGGGTGGTCGACGGGCGGATCTCCTACGACCGCCCCGTCGCCGCCCGTGACATCCGTACGGTGTCGGGCTGGGCGCTGCCCGGTCTGGTGGACGCGCACTGCCATGTGGGCCTGGGCGCGCACGGTCCGGTCGACCAGGACGTGGCCGAGAAGCAGGCCCTGGCCGACCGGGAGGCCGGCACCCTGCTGATCCGCGACGCCGGGTCGCCCTCCGACACCCGCTGGGTGGACGACCGCGAGGACCTGCCGAAGATCATCAGGGCCGGCCGGCACATCGCCCGCACTCGCCGCTACATCCGCAACTACGCCTGGGAGATCGAGCCTGAGGACCTCGTGGCGTACGTCGCCCAGGAGGCCCGGCGGGGTGACGGCTGGGTCAAGCTGGTCGGCGACTGGATCGACCGCGAGGTGGGCGACCTGGCCCCCAGTTGGCCCCGGGAGGCCATCGAGGCGGCGATCGCGGAGGCCCACCGCCTGGGCGCCCGGGTCACCGCGCACTGCTTCGCCGAGAACTCCCTGGAGGACCTGGTCGAGTCGGGCATCGACTGCGTCGAACACGCGACGGGCCTCACGGAGGACCTGATCCCGCTGTTCGTCTCCCGGGGCGTCGCGATCGTGCCGACCCTGGTCAACATCGCGACCTTCCCGAAGCTCGCGGACGGCGGCGAGGCCAAGTTCCCCCGCTGGTCCGCCCATCTGCGCCGACTCCACGAACGCCGCTACGACACCGTACGGAACGCCTACGACGCCGGCATCCCGGTCTACGTCGGCACGGACGCGGGCGGCACCCTCCCGCACGGCCTGGTGGCGGCGGAGGTCGCGGAACTGGTGACGGCCGGCATCCCCCCGCTGGAGGCCCTGTCGGCGACGGCATGGGGCGCCCGGAAGTGGCTGGGACGCCCCGGCCTGGAAGAGGGCGCCGCCGCGGACCTGGTGGTCTACGCACAGGACCCGCGCACGGACGTACGCGTGCTGGCGAACCCGCTCCAGGTCGTGCTGAACGGCCGGGTGGTGCAGTAGGTCCCGGGCCGCCGCCCGGCACGCTCCCGGATGGCGCAGCGGCCTTCCCCCGTGCGCGCCCCGTCCTGACCGGCCTGAGAGCGTTTTCACTCGCGGACATGCTTCTGTGCACCGCCCTGACCTGCGTCAACTCATCAGCTTTGTCAGAACTGTTGACCCCTGCATGAAAGCGCTTTAACTTCCTCTTCGGTCTGAGCCACCAGGAAGAGGGAGAGCCTTGGCAGTCGTCCGACGAAAACGCTTTCAGAGCAGGGTCCTTTTCCTGCTGATGCTGCCCGGCCTCGCCTACTTCCTGCTCTTCCACTACGGCGCGCTGGTCGGCAACGTCATCGCGTTCAAGGAGTACGTCCCCTTCGACGGCCTGTGGGGCAGCCCCTGGACCGGACTCGGCAACTTCCGGCGGATGTTCGAGGACACCGCGTTCTGGGACTCGGTGCTCAACACCGTCTGGATCGCCGTCCTCCAGCTCGTCTTCTACTTCCCGGTCCCGCTCGGCCTCGCCCTGCTGCTGCACAGCCTCACCCGGAGCAGCGTCCGCCGGTTCGTGCAGTCGGTCGCCTATCTCCCGCACTTCATCTCATGGGTGATCGTCGTCGCCCTCTTCCAGCAGCTGCTCGGCGACACCGGACTGCTCAACTCCGGCCTGGACGGCATGGGGTTGCACACCGTCGACATCATCGGCAACCCCGACGCCTTCAAGCCGCTCGTCGTCGCCCAGGTCATCTGGAAGGACGCCGGCTGGGGCACGATCATCTTCCTCGCCGCCCTCGCCCAGGTCGACGAGCAGCAGTACGAGGCCGCCGCGATCGACGGAGCGGGCCCCTGGCGGCGCTTCTGGCACGTCACCCTGCCCGCCATCCGCCCGGTGGTCGTCCTGCTGCTCATCATGCGGCTCGGCGACATCCTCTCGGTCGGCTTCGAGCAGATGCTGCTCCAGCGCGACGCGGTGGGCCCCGAGGCCTCCGAGATCATCGACACCTTCGTCTACTACCAGGGCATCGTCGGTGGCGACTACGGATTCGCCGCCGCCGCGGGCCTGTTCAAGGGCGTCATCGGCGCCCTTCTCGTCTACGCCGCCAACAAGGTCGCCCACCGCCTCGGCGAACAGGGGGTCTACAAGTGAGTGCCCAGGCCCGTCCGGGATGGATGGAGAAACCGAAGCCGGTGACGCAGGCCGCGAAGGCGGTGGCCCTCGCCGTCGTCGTGCTGCTGGTCTGTGTGCCGTTCCTCGTCATCGTGTCGACCTCGCTCGCCTCCACCGAGGAGGTCGTCGACAACGGGGGCTGGGTGCTGTGGCCCACCGACCCCTCTCTCACGGCCTATCGCGACATCCTCGACGGCGGCATCGTCACCCACGCCCTGGGCGTCAGCGTCGGCGTCACGGTCGTGGGAACCCTGCTGAGCCTCCTGTGCACGGTCACCCTCGCCTACGCCCTCGCCCGCCCCGGAGTCTTCGGCGGCCGGCCGGTGCTCCTGCTGGTCCTGTTCACCTTCCTCTTCCCACCCGGCATGATCCCGAGCTTCCTGCTGGTCAAGGAGCTCGGCCTGCTGGACAGTTACGCCTCGCTGGTCCTGCCCGTCCTGGTCAACGTCTTCAACCTGGTCGTCCTGCGCGGCTTCTTCCAGGGCATCCCCGACGAGCTGTACGAGGCCGCGCGTCTCGACGGCGCGGGGGACTGGCGAGTGCTGGTCTCCGTCGTACTGCCGCTGTCCAAGGCCGCGTTGGCCGTCGTGGGGCTCTTCTACGCGGTGGCCTACTGGAACTCCTGGTTCTACGCCTCCCTCTACCTGGAGAGCGACCACTGGCCACTCCAACAGGTGCTGCGCACCTACGTGGTGGCCGGTTCCGGGCTCACCGACGCCACCACCGGCGAGGGCACCGTCACCGCCCCGCAGACCGTGCAGATGGCGGTCCTCGTGATCGCCACCGTGCCGATCCTGCTGATCTACCCCTTCCTCCAGAAGTACTTCACCAAGGGCGTGCTCACCGGCGCCATCAAGAGCTGACCTTGGGGGTGTCATTTGGACCAGCTCGGCATCGCTCCGCGTCGACTCCCTCCTCCGCCTTGCAGCTGCACGCTCCCCCACGCTCGGCTTCGCTCGAGCGGGGAGACCCCCATGGCCCCGCTCGAGTCAGCCAAGAAGCACCGTTCCTCACAGCCGACCTGATCCACATGACACCCCCAAGCCGACACGAGGTGATTCACCCATGCCCAGCCTGTCCCGACGCACCCTGCTGCTGTCCGCGGCGGCGGCCTCCGTCTCCGGATCGCTGACCGCCTGCTCCACCGGCTCCGGAGACAGCGACGTCTCCAACGCGGGCAAGAAGCTGGCCCCCTGGCCCGCGTACAAGGCCGCGAGCGGACCCAAGCCGGATCTCGCCCCCACCGAGGCGGGCGTCCAGGCCGGATACACCGCCTACCCCGCCGACCTCGTCAGGTCCGTCCCCCGTACGCCCGGCGACGGCTCGACCGTCAAGGTCATGTCGGTGTCCTTCGGCACCCCGCCCAAGCCGGCCTCGGCGAACCGGTTCTGGGCGGCCGTCGAGAAGGCGCTGGGCGTGAAGATCGAGTACACGATCGTCTCCCAGGCCGACTACCAGAAGAAGATGGCCACGGTCATGGCGGGCGACCCCGACACCCTGCCCGACATCATCAACCTGTTCTCCGGCTTCGTCCTGCCCCGCGAGGCGGAGTTCGTGCAGCGACGGGCCGAGGACCTCACGCCGTACCTCTCCGGCGAGGCGATCAGCGATTACCCGAACCTGGCCGGGATCCCCACCCACGCCTGGCAGGACATGGGCCGCGTCGGCGGCCGCATCTACGGCATCCCCCTCGAACGCCCGCTGCCCGGCTCCACCCTCTGGCTCAACCAGGGCATGTTCACCGACGCCGGCATGAAGGAGGGCTGGACCTCCGAGGACTTCGCCGCCGTCGCCCAGCGGGCCACCAGCGGCCGCACCTACGCACTCGGGGCCGCCAACGGCTCCCTGTTCGGCAACGCCGTGCACGCCGCCGCCCACCGCGCGCCCAACGAGTGGGCCGTCACCAAGGACGGCACCTTCCGGCACTGCGCCGCCGACGAACGCTACAAAGCGGCCATCGCCTTCCAGGCCCGGCTCCGCAAGAACGGCTCCTACTACCCGGACTCCACGTCCGTCTCCCAGATCGACCTCACCACCCTCTACTACAACGGCACCGTCGGCTCCATGCAGGACGGCTTCGGCGCCTACCTCCCCAAGTACCGTGAGTCCCAGGGCAAACTGACCCCGGCCGCGGCCCTCCCGTACAGCGTGGACGGCACGCCCGGCGGAATCGTCGCCGCCCGCCGCTCGTTCGGCTACACCGTCCTGAAGAAGGCCAAGAAGGAGCGCATCGAGCTCCTCCTGCGCATCCTCGACTACCTCGCCGCCCCCTTCGGCAGCCAGGAGTGGGAGCTCGTCCACTACGGCGTCGAGGGCACCCACTTCACCCGCGGCAAGGACGGCTCCCCCGAGCCCACGAAGCTCGGCGAGGTCGAGAACAACACCAACCTGCCGCTGAAGTACCTCGCCGAAGGCCCGCAGGTGCTGTTCGTGCCGGGCATGCCGGACGCCGTACGGGCCCTGCACTCCTGGCAGCAGAAGGTCGTGCCCCACGCCATCCGCAACGCCTCCAACGGCCTGCAGTCCCGCACCAAGAACGCCCAGGGCACCACGCTCAGGGCGATGCTCGACGACGCCGTCACCGGGATCGTGGCCGGGCGGCTGCCGCTGTCCGAGTGGGACGCGGTGGTCAAGAAGTGGCGGGCCCAGGGCGGCGACAGAATGGCCGGGGAGTTCGCGAAGGACTACGCGGCCAATACGTGAGGCGCCGCCGGTGGAACAGGAGACGCGGGGGATGGAGAACGACATGACGGACACGGGGTCCAGGCGGCGGGTCACGATCCGTGAGGTCGCCGAGCGGGCGGGGGTGTCGATGGCGACGGCCTCGCGCGCGCTCAGCGGCAATCACCCGGTGCCGGCCGCGACCCGGGCCCGTGTCCTGCGTGCCGCCCGGGATCTCGACTACGTCGCCAACGCGCACGCCCGGGCGCTGGTCGGCGGGGGCCGCAAGATGGCCGCCGTCGTCGTCCGGCAGGTCACCAGCCCCTTCTACGCCCAGGTCGCCGAGGGAGTGGAGGCCGAGGCCGCCGACCGCGGGTGGCTGTGCGTGGTCGGGGCGACCGGCGGGGATCCGCAGCGGGAGATGGAGTTCGTGCAACTGATGCGGGAGGAGGGGGCCCGGCTGGTGATCCTCGTCGGCGGAGTCGTCGAGGACGAGGCCTACCGCTCGCGGGTGGCCCACTACGCGCAGGCCCTCGACTCCTCCGGGGCCCGGCTGGTGCTGTGCGGCCGTCCCGCTCCGGACCCCGACATCCCGGCGCTGGTCGTCGAGTTCGACAACGAGGCCGGGGCCCGGGCGATCACCGGGCATCTGCTGTCCGCGGGGCATCGGCGGATCGTCTTTCTCGGGGGTCTGCCGGGCAACACGGCCCTGGACGCGCGCGTCGCGGGATACCGGGCCGCGCTCGCCGAGCACGGGCTGCCGCCGGCCGCCACGCGGGTCGTCGACTGCGGGCTGGGGCGGGCGGCGGGGTTGCGGGCGATGGCCGAACTGCTCAAGGAGACCAGGGAGTTCACGGCGGTGGTCGCCGGGGACGACATGGTCGCCGCAGGCGCGCTCCGCGCGATCGCCGACGCGGGACTCGTCGTGCCCGACGACATCTCCGTCGTCGGCTACAACGACATCCCGCTCGCCGAGGACTTCAACCCCCCGCTGACGACGGTGCGGACGCCCGCCGAGGAACTCGGTCGCGCCGCCGTACGCATCGCCCTGCGCGACCCCGAACACGCCGCCGGAAGCCATCATCTGCTGGGCACGCACATCGTCGTACGCAAAAGCGTCGCCCCACCACCGACCGACGGAGGACTCACCCCCGTATGACCGCGCCGCATGTGTCGCCCCCCGACGACCCGACGCACCACCCCGACCTTCCGCCCACCGACCCCCTCCTCTCCCCCCTCACCGGTTGGACCCGCGCCCACTGGGAAGCCGTCGCCGACCGGCTGCTCGACGGACTCCTGCCCTACGCCACCCCTGGCTTCGCCCAGTACCGGCTGCCCGGGCCGCCCAGTCACTCCGGGGCCTGGTCCGACGGCCTCGAGGGGTTCGCGCGGTCCTTCCTGCTCGCCGCCTTCCGGATCGCCGGGTCGGCGGGGCGGGTCGGCCCCGCGCTCATCGAGCGGTACGCCGCCGGACTCGCCGCCGGCACCGATCCGCACCACCCCGAGCACTGGCCGCCGATCACCGACCGCGCCCAGCCGATGGTCGAGGCGGCCTCGATCGCCCTCGCGCTGCACGAGTCCCGGCCCTGGCTGTGGGACCGGCTCGACGACAGTGTGCGGGGCCGGGTCGTCGAGTGGCTCGGCCGGTTCGTCGGGGCGAGGGCCAACGACTCCAACTGGCGGCTCTTCCAGGTGATCACGGAGGAGTTCCTGGCCTCCGTCGGCGCCCCGCACAGCCGGGAGGAGATCGACGCGGGGCTCGCCCGGCTGGACGACTGGTACCGGGGCGGCGGCTGGTACACCGACGGGAAGGGAAAGAAGTTCGACTACTACAACGCCTGGGCGCTGCACCTGTACCCGGTGCTGTGGGCCCGGATCGCGGGACCCCGCGCCGACCTCGAGACCGTGGCCCGCCACCGCGCCCGGCTGCGGGAGTTCCTCGGCGTCCATCAGTACTTCTTCGGCTCCGACGGCGCCCCCGTCCACCAGGGCCGCTCCCTCACCTACCGGTTCGCGGCCGCCGCCCCCCTCTGGGCGGGAGCCCTCGCCGACGCCACCCCGCTGCCGCCCGGCCTCACCCGCCGCCTCGCCTCCGGCACCCTGAAGCACTTCACCGAGCGGGGCGCCCCCGACGAGCGCGGCCTGCTCACCCTCGGCTGGTACCGGCCGTTCCCGGGAGTGCTCCAGCGCTACTCGGGCCCCGCCTCCCCGTACTGGGCGAGCAAGGCGTTCCTCGGTCTGCTGCTGCCCGCGGACCACCCGGTGTGGACGGCCTCCGAGGAACCCGGCCCCATCGACACCACCGACACGGTCCTCGCCCTGCCCGCACCCGGCTGGCTGATCCACTCGACCGCTTCCGACGGGATCGTCCGCCTCGTCAACCACGGCACCGACCGCCTCCCGCCCCCGCCCGCGGCCGACGACGACAGCCCGCACTACTCCAAGCTCGCCTACTCCACCGCCACCGCCCCCGAGACCCCCCTGGGCCCCGACAACCACCTGGCCCTGCTCGCCCCCGACGGCACCCCCTCCGCACGGGGCCGCATCCACCCGCTGGGCTGCGAGGGCCGTACGGCAGCGTCCTGGCACGAGGCCCACGGACACCGCGTCGAGACGGTGAGCGTGGTCCACGGACCGTGGGAGATCCGCGTGCACCGCATCGACCCGGCCGCCGGCACCCCCGCGCGGGAGGGAGGCTGGGCGCTCGCCGACGACACCGCGCCGCCCGTCGTCGAGTCCGGCCCCGGCTGGGCACTGGCCCGCCGCGCCGACGGGCTGACCAGTGCCGTCGTAGGACTGTACGGCTGGGGCGAGGGCGTCGGGAGGGTCGTAACGGCCGAAGACACCAACGCGTACGGGCGGTACTCGGCGACCCCCGTCCTCGAAGGCACCGGCGCCCTCCTGATCACCCTCGTGGCTCTCGGCACCGACGTACCGGTCACGGGCGCGGACGCCACGCTCACCCCCGGCGGCACCGTCGAGATCCGTTTCCCCGACGGCACCCGCTTCAGTGCCGGGCCAGCGTCACCGCCTGATCCAGGGCCTGAAGAAAGGAGTTGACCGTCGCCCGGTCCCGCACCGCGAGCCGCAGCCACTCCTCGCCGAGCCCCGGGAACGTGTCCCCGCGCCGCACCGCGAAACCGAGATCGCGCAGATGCCGTCGTACGCCGGTCGCCCTCGGCAGTCGTACGAGGACGAAGGGGCCCTGTGCCGGCTCCACCACCCGGAGCCCGTCCGACGCGAACTCCCGCAGCCCGGCGACGAGATGGGCCCGGTCGGTGGCCACGCGGTGGGCCGCGTGGGCGGCCTCCGCCACGGCGCGTGGCTCCATGCAGGCCAGGGCCGCCGCGAGGGCCGGTGTGGACACCGGCCACAGGGGCTGGGCCCGCTCCAGGGCGGCGATCGTCTCCGGGGCGGCGAGGACGTAGCCGATCCGCAGCCCGGCCAGGCCCCAGGTCTTCGTCAGGCTGCGCAGGACGACGAGTCCGGGCACGTCCGTCCGCCCGGCCAGGGCCTCGCGCTCGCCCGGCACCGCGTCCAGGAACGCCTCGTCCACCACCAACGTCCGCCCGGGACGGGCCAGTTCAGCGATCGTGGCGGCCGGATGCAGGACCGACGTGGGGTTGGTCGGATTGCCGACGACCACCAGGTCGGCGTCCTCGGGGACGGCCGCCGGGTCGAGCCGGAAGCCGTCCTCCTCCCGCAGCAGCACCCGGTCGACCGGGTGCCCGGCATCCCGCAGCGCCGCCTCCGGCTCCGTGAACTGCGGGTGCACCACCACCGGGTGACGAACCGTCAGACCGCGCGCGAGCAGCACGAACGCCTCGGCGGCCCCCGCCGTCAGCAGCACCCGTTCCACGGGCACCTCGTGCCGGGCCGCCACCGCCGCCCGCGCCGCACGTCCGTCGGGATAGGCGGCGAGCCCGGTCAGCGATCCGGCGATCCGTTCCCGCAGCCAGAGCGGGGGAGTGTCCGCGCGGACGTTCACCGCGAGGTCGGTGAGCCGCGCCCCGTCGTCCCGCACCTCGGCGTCGCCGTGGTGCCGCAGGTCGTGGCCGCCCGCTCGGTCAGTGCGCATGGGTGTGGGCGTCGTGGTGGTGGCCGTGGTGGTGATGGTGGCCGTCGTCGTCCGGGTGGAAGTGCGGCTGCTGGGGCAGACCCACCTTGTCCTCGAAGCCCGGCAGCGCGATGCGGTACACGCACGAGTCGCAGTTCATCCGCAGATCGCCCCTGACGGCCTCCTCGTACCGCTCCATCACCAGGTCGAGCAGCTCCGGCTCCGGACCGATGACCTCCGCCGAGCGCACCTCGACCTCCGGGTGGGCGGCCGCCCAGCCCTCGGTCTGGTGCTTCACCCGGTCAGGCAGGATCCCGGTGAACAGGAAGTAGGGCAGCACGACGATCCTGCGCGCGCCCAGGGCCACACACCGGTCGAGCCCGCTGGGCACGTCCGGCGCGGCCAGCGACACGAACGCGGTCTCCACGCCCGCGTATCCGCGTCCCTCCCACAGCAGCCGGGCCGCCTTGTACACCTCGGCGTTGGCGTCGGGATCGGTGGAACCCCGCCCGACGAGCAGCACGGTCACATCGGCCCGGTCCATCGGGGTGCGCCCGCCGGTGGCGCCCAGCGCCTCGTCGAGACGCCGCTCCAGGACGTTCAGCAGCGCCGGGTGCGGCCCCAGCGGACGCCCGTAGGTGTACGAGATCCCGGGGTGACGCTCCTTCTCGCGGGACAGCGCCGCCGGGATGTCGCCCTTGGCGTGTCCGGCCGACACCAGCATCAGCGGTACGGCGGCGAACCGGCGGACGCCGCGCTCCACCAGCTCGGCCACCGCGTCGCCCAGCGGCGGCGGGGAGAGCTCGATGAAGCCGCCCGCGACGGGCAGTTCGGGATGGCGGGCCCCCAGCTCCCGGACGAAGTCACGGAACGCCTCGGCTCCGGCCTCGTCCCGGGTGCCGTGACCGGCGATGAGCAGGGCGGGCGGCGGGGTGGTCACGATGTCTCCTCAGAAGGGTGAAGGGGGTGGTACAGCAGGGCGTTGAGCGCCGCGGAGGCGACCGCCGAACCGCCCTTCTCGGACACGTTGCTCACGGCGGGCAACCCGCTCTCGCGCAACGCGGCCTTGGACTCGACCGCGCCGACGAAGCCGACGGGCAGCCCGATGACGAGCGCCGGGGCCGCGTCCAGGGTCAGCAACTCCTCCAGCGCGGTGGGCGCGTTGCCGATCACCCAGATCGCCCCGGGGCCGACCTGCTCGTGGGCGAGGCGGATGGCGTGGGCCGAACGGGTCAGCCCGGGCCCCGACTCGGCGTCCCTCAGCCGGCAGACGGTCTCCCGCCGGGTGATGCCGGCCGCGACCATCTCCACGTCCGTGACCACGGGCGCGCCGGAGTGGAGCGCGGTGTGCGCCTTCTCCAGGTCGCTCTCGGCCATGACGAGATCGGTGGCGTACTCCAGATCGGCGGCGGAGTGGATGACCCTCTCCACCACCGCCCGGGTCAGCGGCGGGAAGTGCGAGGTGTCCAGGCGGGCGCGCAGCCGCCGGTAGGACTCCACCTCGATCGGGTGGACGACACGGTTCACTTGGTGCCCTCCTGCCAGCGGTAGCCGCGCGGCGTCACCATGCGCCCCGCGATGTCGCGGGTCGCCGTGTTGCCCACGGTCACGACCGTCATCATGTCGACCGTGGCCGGGTCGAGAGCGGCCAGTGTCGTCAGCCGAGCGGACCCGTCCGGCCGCGACGCGTTCCGTACGACACCGACCGGCGTCGCCGGCTCCCGGTGCTCGGCGAGGATCGCCAGCGCCTTGGGCAGCTGCCAGTCCCGGCCCCGGGAACGGGGGTTGTAGAAGGTGACCACGATGTCCGCCTCGGCCGCGGCCCGCACCCGCCGCTCGATGACCTCCCACGGCGTGTGCAGGTCGGACAGGCTGATGGACACGTGGTCGTGGCCCAGCGGGGCACCGAGGATCGCGGCCGCCGCGAGCGCGGCCGTGACCCCCGGCACCCCGATCACGTCGATGTCGTCGGAGGCCTCGGCGAGCGCGGGGGAGGCCATGGCGTACACGCCGGCGTCCCCGCTGCCGATGAGCGCGACCGCCTGGCCCTTCCGCGCCTCGGCCACGGCGGTCCTGGCCCGCTCCTCCTCGGCCCCGAGCCCCGACTCCAGGATCCGGGTGCCGGGCCGCAGCAGATCACGGATCTGGTCGACGTACTGGTCCAGCCCGACCAGCACCGAAGCGCGCCGCAACTCCGCCTTCGCGCGGGGCGTGAGCAGGTCCCGGGCGCCGGGGCCGAGCCCGACGACCGCGAGCCGGCCGCGCGCGGGACGCCGTACGACAGCGCAGGTCGCCATGGCGGGCCGCGCGGCCGATTTCCGCTTGGCGACGAGGAGTTCACCGCCGCCGATCAGCGCGGCGGCTTCGGCGACGGAAGGGGTGCCCACGGCCGCGAGGGGCGCGTCCGACGGGTTGGGCACCTCGACGGCGGCCAACTCCTCGGCGGAGCGGGTGACCAGGGGAACGCCGAGCCGCTCGGCCGCCGCCACGATCCCCGGTTCCTGAGCCTTGGCGTCCACGGTGGCGAGGTGGGCGATCGACTTCGAGGACAGCTTGGCCTCGCGCAGCGAGCCCTCGATCAGCTCCAGGACCTCCTCGACGGGCGCGCCCTTGGAAGCGCCGACGCCGACGACGAGCGTGGGCGGCCGCAGGACGACCTCCCGCTCAGGCACCGGCTCGACGAGCCGGTCCGTCACCCGGATGCCGTACGCCCCCTCCCCGGCGACCGGCAGTGGCGGCAGCGGCCAGCCCGACTCGTTGTGCAGGGCGACGGGTTCCCCGTCCAGCAGCGCCCGTGAGACGGCGGCCACCGCGCCCTCCACCGGCAGCCCGAGCGTGTCGAGCCCGGGCACCCCCACCGCGTCGGTGGCCGTCGTCACCACGGGTTCGGCGCCCAGCAACTCCCCGACCTCCCGGGCGAGTTCGTTGGCGCCGCCGCCGTGCCCGCCGACCAGGGACACGGCGAACCGGCCGCCCTCGTCGACACACACCACACCCGGGTCGGAGGCCTTGTCACCGAGCAGCGGCGCGATCAGCCGCACGACCGCTCCCGTGGCCAGGAAACACACGAGCTGCTCGCACTCCGCGAACGCCCGCCTTACGGCGTCCCCCACGGGCCCGTCGTACACGCGCGTACGGTCCGGCCATGCCGCGGCCAGCCGGTCGCGTGCCGCCGCCCCCGCCGCGGTGGCGGAAATGAGGCCGATCACTGAGCAACTCCTTCATGAGAGACGGGGTTTCTGGCACCCCACAGCAGAAAGACCGGATTGGTCGCCGCGAGCCGGGTCACGTCCCCGGGCAGCGGTGCGAGGCGGGACGACTGGAGCAGTACGCCGTCGCAGCCGAACCCGGCGTCGGTGAGTGCCGCGCGTACGGCCGGCACCCGGTCGAGCGCGGCCATGGCGACGACGACGCTCCGCCGGGCCCGCCGGGCGCACACGGCGACGATGTCGGGCAGTTCGCGTCCACCACCGCCGACGAACACGGCGTCCGGGTCGTCGAGTTCCGTGAGCGCGTCCGGAGCGGACCCGTGCACGGTCCGTACGTCGACTCCGTGGGCGGCCGCGTTGGCGCGGATCCGCTCGACACCGTCGGGTGCCTTCTCGACCGCGACGACGGCGGCACCGAGCCGCGCGCACTCCACGGCCACGGACCCGGAGCCCGCGCCGACGTCCCACACCAGATCCCCGAGCCGCGGCCCGAGCCGCGCCAGCGCCAGCGCCCGCACCTCGAACTTGGTGATCATCGAGTCCCGGTGGGTGAACTCACCCTCTTCCAGGGCCCATCGGGCGGGCGAGGCCGCGGGCCCGGCCACCGTGCGCACCGCACCGAGCGCCCGCGACTCGTCGAGACACAGCACGACACTCACCGCCGTACCCCAGTCCCGGGCGGCGGCCTCGGCGGGGGTGACACGCTCGACGAGTTCGTCGTCGGTCCCCAGGGCGGAGGCGACGATGAGAAGGCGAGTGTGGGCCGTGAGCGCGGCCCCCAGCTCGGCGGGACCCGCCCCCGGCCCCGTCAACACCGCCACCTTCGGTCGCGCGCGGCACACGTTCACCGCCGTCCGCAGATCACGCCCGTGCGCACTGACCACCACCGCGTCGTCCCACGGCAGTCCGGCCCGCGCGAAGGCGGCGGCGACGGACGAGACCTGGGGCCGCACGTCCAGAGCGGCGGGCCCGAACCGCTCGGCCAGCACCCGCACGATCCCGAAGAACCCCGGGTCGCCCGAGGCCAGCACGACCACCCGCCGCTCCTTCTCCAGGTACTCCGCCATGGTGTCGAGGGCGGGAGCCAGCGGTCCGAGCACGATCCGCTCCGCGGCCTCCGGCAGCCGTACGGCGTCCAGGTGCCGCCACCCGCCGACCACCAGCTCGGCGCCGGCCAGGAACTCCTGGGGCGGCGCCCCCGTCCCCGTACCCACGACCGTGATCACGTGCTGGCACCCCGCTCCCGCAGGGCCCGCCGGGCCTCCGGGTCGGCCTTGCGGTACCCGTGGAAGTGACCGGGGTGGTAGAGGTGCGACCGGGTGCCCTCGGAGTCCAACGCCGGGCCGACCAGGAAGAGCGTGTGCTTCCAGAGCTTGTGCTCCTTGACGGTCTCCTCCAGCGTCTCGATCGTGCACCGCACGACCAGTTCCTCCGGCCAGGTCGCCTGGTAGGCGACGACGACCGGCGTGGAGGTCGGATAGCCGCCCTCGAGCAGCTCCCGCACCAACTGCCCGCTGCGCGCCGCGGACAGGAAGATCGCCATGGTGGTGCCGTGCTTGGCGAACTCCCGCACCTCCTCGCCGGGCGGCATGGGCGTCTTGCCGCCGCCGAGCCGGGTGAGCACGACGGACTGCGCGACCTCGGGGATGGTCAGCTCGCGCTGCGCGAGCGCGGCGACCGCGGAGAACGCCGAGACGCCGGGCACGATCTCGGTCTCGATGCCGATCCGCGCGCACCGGTCGAGCTGCTCCTGCGTACCGCCCCACAGGGCCGGGTCGCCGGAGTGGATCCGGGCGACCTTGAGGCCCTCCTCGCGCGCCCGCTCGTACACCGCGACCACGTCCTCCAGCGACATGGTCGCCGAGTCGAGGATCTCCGCGTCCGCGCGTGCGTGCTCGAGGACCTCCGCCTGCACCAGGCTCGCGGCCCAGATCACGACGTCGGCCTCGGCGATGGCGCGCGCGGCCCGGAACGTCAGCAGATCGGCGGCGCCGGGGCCGGCACCGACGAAGGTCACCTTGCCGGTGGGGGCATCGGCCATGGGAATCGGTCCTCTCGTCACAAAAGGTCTTACGGATGCGGTCGGCGCGGTGGCCGGATGTGCGCGAACGGGGGTTGATCGGATACGAAGGCCCTATGGCGGTCTTCGTCGCGCTCGGCGCGTTCCTGATGACGCTGGCCGGCGGCTGGACGGCACAGCGGGTGACCGACCGCCGTCATCTGGTCCTCGGCCTGGCCGGCGGACTGATGCTCGGCGTGGTCGGCCTGGACCTGCTGCCGGAGGCGCTGCACGCGGCCGGCGACGAGGTCTTCGGCGTCCCCGCGGCCCTGCTCCTCTTCGTGGCCGGCTTCCTGCTGGCCCATCTGGTGGAACGTCTGCTGGCCGCCCGTCAGGCGGCGCACGGGGGCGAGGAGAAGGACGGCCGGGCGCCCGAGGTGGGCCTCACGGCGGCGGCCGCGATGGTCGGCCACAGCGCCATGGACGGCGTGGCGATCGGCGCGGCCTTCCAGGTGGACGGCGGCATGGGCACGGCCGTCGCGCTCGCCGTCGTGGCCCACGACTTCGCGGACGGCTTCAACACGTACACGATCACGAGCCTGTACGGGAACGCCCGCCGCAGAGCGCTGGGGATGCTGTTCGCGGACGCGGCGGCCCCGGTGGTGGGCGCCGCCTCGACGTCGTTCGTGACCATCCCGGAGGGTCTGCTCGGCGGCTACCTCGGCCTCTTCGGCGGCGCGCTGCTCTATCTCGCGGCGGCCGAGATCCTCCCCGAGGCCCACCACGAACACCCCGCCCGCTCGACCCTGCTGTGCACCGTCGCGGGCGTGGGTTTCATCTGGCTGGTGGTGGGCCTGGCCGGCTGATCCGGCGGCTCTGGAGGGGCTTGCGGAGGGGTCTGCGGAGGGGTCTGCGGAGGGTGTCACAACTTGCCACCCCGGGTGCCGTCCCGCCGCGCGGGCGCGATGAGGGTGGACAGATATGGCAGGGGAGCCCCGTCGAGCTCGGCGGCGGGCCGGATGGACTCGGCGTCCAGCCCCAGCGCCGATCCCCATACGGCGTCCTCGATCCGCCCGGTCTCCCTGAGCACCTCGGCCACCTCGGCGGCCTGCCGCCCGAACTTGTAGGCGACGACGGTCCCGGGCCCGTTGAGGGCGTCCTTGAGCACGGCGGAACCGGCGGTGACGGGCACGAGCGTGAGCGGCTCGGTGCCCTCGGTCAGTACGGCCCCGGACCGCGCCGCGAGATCCTGCATGGCGGTGATCCCGGGCACGGTCTCGACGACGACGTCGGCCACGAGCTCGCCGATGGTGTGGGCGAGATAGGTGAAGGTGGAGTAGACGTTGGGGTCGCCGATGGTCGCGAAAGCGACGGAGCCGTTGGCACGCAACAACTGCGCGACCCGCTCCCCGGCGGCGTCCCAGGCGGCCTCGCGGCGGCCGTGATCCGTGCGCTCGTTGAGGGCGAAGACGACCCGTACGACCTTCTCCTGTGGCACGTAGTGCAGCACGGTCGCCTCGGCCCGCCCCCGCTCACCCGTGTCCATGACCGGCACGACGACCACGTCGGCGGCGCGCAGGGCGTTGACGCCCTTGACGGTCACCAGCTCGGGATCCCCGGGCCCGACCCCGACCCCGATCAACCTGCTGCTGCTCATGACGTCCGGCACCTCTCCACGAACCGACGGGCGACACCGGGCTGCGAGGCCCAGTGCGTGTGCAGATAACTCGCGTGCACACCACGCTGTACAAATCCTTCGAGCCGCCGCCGGGGCACCCGCACACCCCAGGCCGCGGCGTCCCCCGCCCCCGGCTCCACCACGGTCCGGTGGAACTCGTGCCCCCGCATCCGTGTCCCGGCGACGGCGAGCGAACTGTCGCTCACGGCGACGGCGTCGCGATACCCGAGGGTGAGCTTCTCCTCCATCCGCGCCGAGGCGTCGAGCACCCCGCACATCGGCTGCCCGTCGAGCTCACGGCACAGATACAGCAGCCCGGCACACTCGGCGGCGACGGGAGCGCCGGTCTCCGCGAGGGCGGCGACGGCTTTCCGCAACGGTTCGTTGGCGGACAGCTCGGCGGCGTAGACCTCGGGGAAACCGCCCCCGATGACCAACCCGCTCGTCCCGATCGGAAGTTGCTCGTCACGCAGCGGGTCGAAGGTGACGACCTCGGCTCCTGCGGCGGCAAGCAGTTCGGAGTGCTCGGCGTAGGAGAAGGTGAAGGCGGGACCGCCGGCGACCGCGATGACGGGAGTGATCGGCTGCGGGCCCGTGGGGGCTGGTCGCGCAGTTCCCCGCGCCCCTGGGTGGCTCAGCTCCTCCGGCATCGACGAATCCAGCCCCTCCGGCGTTTGAGGAGCGGGGGTCCAGGGGGCAGAGCCCCCTGGGAGCGGGGTCGAAGGGGCGGCAGCCCCTGGGTACGGGAAGGGTAGGGGCGGCGGGGGCGAGGAACCCAACACCTCAGCCGCATCCCAAGCCGCACAGGACAACGCCCCCGCACCCCGCGCCAGCGAAACCAGCCCATCGAGATCGCACCCGGCACGGACCTGCTCCGCCATCGCCGCGACGGCGTCCACCGCCGCCCCCCGCCGCTCGGCGACCGGCACCAGCCCCAGATGCCGAGACGGCGTGTCCACCTGGGCCACCCGCCGCAGCACCCCGAACACCGGCACCCCGGCCGACTCCAACGCCTCCCGCAACAACGCCTCATGACGGTCGGACGCGACCTTGTTGAGGATCACGCCCCCCACCCGCACCTCGGGATCCCACGAGGCGAACCCGTGCACCAGCGCGGCAACGGACCGGGACTGCGACGAGGCATCCACGACCAGCACCACGGGCGCCCGCAACAGCTTCGCCACATGAGCCGTGGACGCCAGCTCCCCTTCCCCCGCGGCCCCGTCGAACATCCCCATCACCCCCTCCACGACGGCGATGTCACACCCGCGCGCCCCATGCAGGAACAGCGGAGCCACCAGCTCCGGCCCACACAGATACGCGTCGAGATTCCGCCCCACCCGCCCGCTCGCGAGCGCGTGATACCCGGGATCGATGTAGTCCGGCCCCACCTTGTGCGGAGACACGGCGAGCCCCCGCGCGGCGAACGCGGCCATCAACCCCGTGGCAACGGTGGTCTTGCCGCTGCCGGACGACGGCGCGGCGATGACCAGCCGAGGGACGGAAGACGTCACCACTCGATGCCCCTCTGCCCCTTCTGCCCGGCGTCCATGGGGTGCTTCACCTTGGACATGTCGGTCACGAGATCGGCGAAGTCGACCAGCTTCTCGGGCGCGTTGCGCCCGGTGATGACCACGTGCTGGGTCCCGGGCCGATTCCTGAGCACGTCAAGAACCTCATCCGTGTCCACCCACCCCCAGTGCATGGGGTAGGCGAACTCATCGAGCACATACAGCTTGTACGTCTCGGCGGCGAGGTCCCGCTTGACCTGCTCCCAGCCCTCCCGGGCCTTCTCCTCGTTGCTGAGGTTGTCCCCCTGGAGATCGCGCTGCACCCAGGACCAACCTTCACCCATCTTGTGCCAGTCGACCGACCCGCCCTCCCCGGACGCCCCCAGCACCCGCAGCGCGTTCTCCTCGCCGACCTTCCACTTCGCCGACTTGACGAACTGGAACACCCCGATGGGCCACCCCTGATTCCAGGCCCGCAGGGCAAGCCCGAAAGCGGCGGTCGACTTCCCCTTGCCGATGCCCGTGTGCACCACCACCAACGGCCGATTACGACGCTGACGAGTCGTCAGTCCATCGTCCGGCACCACACTCGGCTGTCCCTGAGGCATTACGCGGCCCTCCTCTGTACGTCCTTCACCAGTCCGGCGATCGAGTCGGCCCGCAACTCGTCCAACGTCACCGCCGTGCCGTCCAGTTCACCCGCGAGCTGCCCGGCGAGTCCCAGCCGCACCGGCCCCGACTCACAGTCGACGACGACGGAGGCGACGCCGTCCGCGGCGAACAGCCGAGCCGCCCGCCCCGCGAGCGCGACCGGCTCGGGCCCACCGGTGGCCCGCCCGTCCGTCACCACGACGACCAGCGCCCGCCGAGCGGGATCCCGCAGCCGCTCCACCCTCAGCACCTCGTGCGCCCGCAGCAGCCCGGCCGCGAGCGGGGTACGCCCACCGGTCGGCAAGGTCTCCAGCCGGGCGGCCGCGGCGTCCACCGAGGACGTGGGCGGCAGGGCGACCTCCGCCGCCGACCCCCGGAACGTCACCAGCCCCACCTTGTCCCGCCGCTGATAGGCGTCGAGGAGCAGCGACAGCACAGCCCCCTTCACAGCGCTCATGCGCTGCCGCGCCGCCATCGACCCCGAGGCGTCGACGACGAACAGCACGAGGTTCCCCTCGCGCCCCTCCCGCGTCGCCTGCCGCAGATCGTCACGCCGGACGACGAGCCCACGACCCGTCCGCCCCCGCGCCCGCTGATGCGGGGCGGCCGCCTGCACGGTGGCCGCCAGGTGCAGCTTGGTCAGGGCTCCCTGGGGCCGCCGAGCACCGGTCGTCCGCCCGTGCTCGGTCCGCGCACGGGACCGCCGCCCGGCAGCGCCGTCGCCGAGCCCGGGCACGCTGAGCACCTTGGTGCGGAAGGGCTCGGAAGCCCGAGCGGCGGACTGCTCGCCGGAACCGGCACCGGACGGCTGCGGCTCGCCACCGTCCCCCGCCTCCGGCTGCGCACCGGAACCCCCGTCGGTCTGCGGCCCGTCGGACGACGGCGGCTGCCCGCCACCCCCACCGGGCCCGTCCGGGTCGGGATCCTCGTCGCCCTCGCCGCTGAACTCCGCCAGCGTCTCGTCGAGCTTGTCCTCGTCAAGTCCCGGCGCGTCAAAGGGGTTACGGCGTCGGCGGTGCGGCAGCGCGAGGAGCGCGGCCTGCCGCACGTCCTCCGCGAGCACATCGGTCCGCCCGGCCCACGCCGCGAGTGCGGTCGCGGTGCGCGCCATCACGATGTCGGCCCGCATGCCGTCCACCTCGAACGCGGCACAGGTCGCCGCGATCTGCCGCAGCGCCCCGTCGCCCAGCCGCACCGACGGCAGCAACTCCCGCGCGGCGACGATCCGTTGCCGTACGGCACTCTCCTCGTCCGCCCAACGCGCCGCGAACCCGGCCGGATCGTCGTCGTACGCGAGCCGCCGCCGCACGACCTCCACCCGCTGGTCCGGCTCCCGCGAGGCCGCGACCTCGACGGTCAGCCCGAACCGGTCGAGCAACTGCGGCCGCAGCTCGCCCTCTTCGGGGTTCATGGTGCCGACGAGCAGGAACTTCGAGGCGTGCCGTACCGAGACGCCCTCCCGCTCGACGTACGACGCCCCCATCGCGGCGGCGTCCAGGAGCAGGTCGACCAGGTGGTCGTGGAGGAGGTTGACCTCGTCGACGTAGAGGATCCCGCGGTGGGCGTCGGCGAGGAGTCCCGGCTCGAAGGCCTTCACCCCCTCCGCGAGCGCCCGCTCGATGTCGAGGGCGCCGACGAGCCGGTCCTCGGAGGCGCCGACGGGGAGTTCGACCATGCGGGAGGGACGCATGCCGCCGTTGCCCGCCTCGTGCGGACCGTCCGGGCAGGACGGGTCCGGTGCGGCGGGATCACAGGAGAAACGGCAGCCGGGGACCACCGCGACCTCCGGCAGCAGCGCCGAGAGCGCGCGCACCGCCGTCGACTTGGCGGTGCCCTTCTCGCCGCGCACCAGCACCCCGCCGACCGCCGGCGAGACGGCGTTCAGCAGCAGCGCGAGCCGCAGGTCCTCCTGGCCGACGACGGCCGTGAACGGAAACGGGGTACTCACTTCGCGTCACCCTCCAAGTCGCCCTCGAGCTCCAGGTACGTGGCCCGCAGCCGCTCCAGCGTGTCCGCGTCCGGCTCGGCCCACAGTCCACGGTCGGCGGCCTCCAGGAGCCGCTCCGTGATGCCCCGCAGCGCCCAGGGGTTGGACTTCTTCATGAAGTCCCGGTTCTCCGCGTCGAAGACGTACTCCGCGCTGAGCTTCTCGTACATCCAGTCGTCGACGACGCCCGCCGTGGCGTCGTAGCCGAAGAGGTAGTCGACGGTCGCCGCCATCTCGAAGGCGCCCTTGTAGCCGTGCCGGCGCATGGCCGCCATCCAGCGCGGGTTGACGACCCGGGCCCGGAAGACCCGGTGGGTCTCCTCACCGAGCGTCCGCGTCTTCACCTGGTCCGGCGTGGCCGAATCGCCCACGTACGCCTCGGGGTTGGCGCCTGTGAGGTGGCGCACCATGGCGACCATGCCGCCGTGGTACTGGAAGTAGTCGTCGGCGTCGACCAGGTCGTGCTCGCGGGTGTCGACGTTCTTCGCGGCCACGTTGATCCGCTTGAACGCGGTCTCCATGTCCCCGCGCGCCGCTCGCCCGTCCAGCCCGCGCCCGTAGGCGTAGCCGCCCCACACCGCGTACACCTCGGCGAGGTCGGCGTCCGAGCGCCAGTTGCGGGCATCGATCAGCGGCAGCAGACCGGCACCGTACGCCCCCGGCTTGGACCCGAAGATCCGGGCGGTCGCCCGCCGCCGGTCACCGTGCTCGACGGTGTCCTCGTCGGCGTGCGCCTTCACGAAGTTCTGGTCGGCCGGCTCGTCCAGCTCGGCGACCGTGCGGACGGCGTCGTCGATCAGGCCGACGACGTGCGGGAACGCGTCCCGGAAGAAGCCGGAGATGCGGACCGTGACGTCGATGCGCGGACGGCCGAGCTCGGTCAGGGGAACGACCTCGAAGCCGGTGACCCGCCGCGAGGCCTCGTCCCACACCGGACGGCAGCCCAGCAGCGCGAGGATCTCGGCGATGTCGTCGCCCTGCGTACGCATCGCGGACGTACCCCAGACCGTGAGCCCCACGGACTTCGGGTACGCGCCGGTGTCGGCCAGGTACCGCTGCACGAGCGAGTCGGCGAGCGACTGGCCGACCTCCCAACTCAGCCTGGAAGGAATGGCCTTGGGGTCGACGGAGTAGAAGTTCCGGCCGGTCGGCAGGACGTTGACGAGCCCGCGGGTCGGCGAGCCGGAAGGCCCCGCCGGGACGTAACCGCCGTCCAGGGCCTTGAGGATGTGTGCGATCTCGTCCGTCGTACGGGCCAGCCGGGGCACGACCTCGGTGCAGGCGAACTCCAGCACGGCGACGGCCTCGGGGAGTTCGGTGCCCAGGACGTCACGCACGAGACCGGGGACGGCCCTCACGTCCCAGGACACGGCCTCCATGCCCTCCGCGACCCGCCGGCACAGCTGCTCCAGCAGGTCGATCGCGTCGGCGGCCGTCCGCGCGGGACCCTCGACGAGGTCGGACAGCTCCACCGGAACCTTCAGCGGCGCCCCCGGTTCGGCGAGCAACTCCTTCTCCACCAGCCCGAAATGAGCCGCGAAGGAGGCGCGCAGCCCCGGCAGGGCGTTCGCCTGGCCGCCCCACACCTGCGAGGCGCGCAGCACGGCCAGCACGAGGTTGACGCGGGCCTCGTCGACCGGACTGCCCCCGAGGATGTGCAGCCCGTCGCGGATCTGCACGTCCTTGATCTCGCACAGATAGCCGTCGATGTGCATGACGAACTCGTCGAACGCCGTGTCGTCCGGCTGCTCGTCCACATGCAGGTCGTGGTGCAGCTCGGCCGCCTTGACCAGCGTCCAGATCTGCGCGCGCACGGCCGGGGCCTTGGTCGGGTCGAGGTCGGAGACGAGCGCGTACTCGTCCAGCAGCTGCTCCAGCTTGGCGAGGTCGCCGTAGGTGTCGGCCCGCGCCATCGGCGGCACGAGGTGGTCGACCACGGTGGCGTGTCCGCGCCGCTTGGCCTGGGTGCCCTCGCCGGGGTCGTTGACGATGAAGGGGTAGATCAGCGGCAGCTCACCGAGCACCGCGTCCGGAGCACAGCCCCCGCTCAGACCGAGGCCCTTGCCCGGCAGCCACTCCATCGTGCCGTGCTTGCCCATGTGGACGACCGCGTCGGCGCCGAAAGAGTTGTCCAGCCACCGGTACGCGGCCATGTAGTGGTGTGACGGCGGCATGTCCGGGTCGTGGTAGATCGCGATCGGGTTCTCCCCGAAGCCGCGCGGCGGCTGGATCATCACGACGACGTTCCCGAACTGGAGCGAGGCCAGCACGATGTCGTCCCCGTCGACGTACAGCGAGCCCGGCGGCTCACCCCACGCGTCCACCATGGCCTGACGCAGCCCCGGCTCCAGCTTGTCGAACCAGCCCCGGTAGTCGGCGAGCGGCACCCGCGCGGGAGCCGACGCCAGCTGGTCCTCGGTCAGCCACTCGACGTCGTGTCCGCCGGCCTCGATCAGCCGGTGGATCAGCTCGTCGCCGTTGTCGGGGTACCCCTCGACGAGGTATCCGGCATCCCTGAGTGAGTCCAGCACCCGCACCGCCGAAGCGGGCGTGTCCAGGCCCACCGCGTTGCCGACCCGGGAGTGCTTGGTCGGATACGCGGTGAAGACCAGCGCGAGCTTCTTCTCGGTGTTCGGCTTGTGCTTCAACTCCGCGTGCCGTACGGCGATCCCGGCGACCCGCGCGGCCCGCTCGGGGTCCGCCACGTACACCGGGACGTCGTCGGGCCCCTGCTCCTTGAAGGAGAACGGCACGGTGATCAGCCGTCCGTCGAACTCCGGGATCGCGACCTGCATGGCCGCGTCCATGGGGGAGAGGGCGGCGTCCGACTCTTCCCAGGCGGCCCTGGACGAGGTGAGGCAGAGCCCTTGCAGCACGGGCACGTCGAGGTCGGCCAGCGCCCCGATGTCCCACGCCTCCTCGTCACCGCCTGCCGAGGCCTGCGAGGCGTGGGTGCCGCCGGCGGCGAGGACGGTGGCGACGAGGGAGTCGGCCCGGGCGAGGATCTCGTAGAGCGCGGGGTCCGCCCCGCGCAGCGAACCGCAGTACACGGGAAGGGCGTTGGCGCCCTTCGCCTCGATCGCCTCGCACAGGGTGTCCACGAAGCCGGTGTTGCCGCTCAGCTCATGGGCCCGGTAGAAGAGCACGCCGACGGTGGGGCGGCCTGCCACGAAAGCCAGGTCGCCGTGGACGCCGTACTCCGGCATCTTCTGCGGCTCGACGAACCCCTCCCCGGTCAGCAGCACGGTGTCGGACAGGAACCGGGCGAGTTCCTCCAGGTTGGCGGGCCCGCCCTCGACGAGGTACTTGAGCGCCTCGGCCACCACACCGGCCGGTACGGACGACTCGGCCATCAACTCGGCGTCGGGAACGGCCTCTCCGCCCAGCAGCACGGTCGGGATGCCCGAAGCCTTGAGCGCGGCGAGCCCGTCCTCCCAGGCCCGCTTGCCGCCGAGCAGCCGTACGACGGCGATGTCCGCGCCCTCGATCAGCGCCGGCAGCTCCTGCGCGACATCGACCCGGGTCGGGTTCCCGATCCGGTACGCGGCGCCGGAAGCGGCCCGGGCCGCCAACAGGTCCGTGTCGGCGGTGGACAACAACAACACTGTGCTCATGCGGGCGCTCCCGGTGGAATGAAAGGCAGTCCTTGCGGCGCACCGGACTCGATGAGCCGCCACAGCGCGTCCGTGTCCGCGTGCTGTTCGATCAGGTCGCCGAGCCGGTCGAGCTGCTCCTCGCGCAGCGCGGCGAACGAGGTGTGGGGGGCCGGCACGAACCGGCGGCCCGCGGCGGCCGCCACCTCCCGCAGGAAGGCCCGCCGGAATCCGTCCGACTCCAGCGAGCCGTGCCAGTGGGTCCCCCAGGTCTGGCCGACGCGGCAGCCGTCGAGGAAGGGTTGGCCCCCGTGGATGTCGGCCACCCCGTGATGGATCTCGTACCCGGTGACGTGCTCGCCGAGGGCTTCGCCCTCCGGCCGGGTCAAGGTCTTCTCCCGCGCGAACCGCACCCTGACGGGAAGGACTCCGAGCCCCTCGACGTGTCCCTGTCGGCTCTCGACCTCGTCCTCGATGTGCTCGCCGAGGATCTGGAAGCCGCCGCAGATGCCGAGGACGGGCCGCTGCTCGGCTACCCTGCGCCCGATGGCCGCCGCGAGCCCCCGCTCCCGCAGCCACTGAAGTGCCTTGACGGTCCCACGGGTTCCCGGAATCACGACCAGGTCGGCGTCGGCCAGTTCCTCGGGCCGGTCGACGAACCGGACCACGACACCGGGTTCGGCGGCCAGGGCGTCGACGTCCGTGAAGTTGGACATCAGCGGGATCGCGCAGACGGCGACCCGCAGCACGTCCTCCCCGAGGGGCGCAGCCGTGTTCGACTCCCGGACCGTCCCCCGCAGGGACACCCGCAGCCCGTCCTCCTCGTCGATCCCGAGCCCGTGCCGGAAGGGCAGAACGCCGTACGTGGACCGCCCGGTGAGCCCGTGGAGCATGTCGAGCCCGGGTTCCAGAAGGCTGACATCCCCCCGGAACTTGTTCACGAGGAACCCGGCGACGAGCTTCTGGTCCTCTTCCGAGAGCAGCGCGACGGTCCCGAAGAAGGAGGCGAAGACGCCCCCGCGGTCGATGTCGCCCACGACCAGCACGGGCAGCCCGGCGTTGCGGGCGATCCCCATGTTGACGATGTCGGTCCGCCGCAGGTTGATCTCGGCCGGACTCCCGGCCCCCTCACAGATCACCGCGTCATACGTGCCCCGCAACTCGGCGAGACAGTCGAGCACGGTCCCGAGGAGCTGCTGCTGCCGCCCCCCGTGATAGCCCCGGGCGCTCAGTTCACCGACCGGCTTGCCGAGCAGCACGACCTGACTGCTCTGCTCACCACCGGGCTTGAGCAGCACGGGATTCATGAGCGCGGTCGGCTCGATGCGGCAGGCCTGCGCCTGCATGGCCTGGGCCCGCCCGATCTCCGCGCCCTCCTTCGTCACGAACGAGTTGAGGGACATGTTCTGCGCCTTGAACGGCGCGACCTTCACCCCCTGCCGCACCAGCCACCGGCAGATCCCGGCGGTGACGACACTCTTGCCGGCGTCCGAGGTGGTTCCGGCGACGAGAAGACCCCCGCCACTCATGCCCTACGCCCCTTCACGAAGGCCCGCGCGGCGACACCGACGCCGAGCGCGAGCAGTCCGACGCGCCGTGACAGCCGTACGGCGCGCTCGATGTCGTACGTGGCGACGGCGCGCCCCTCCTGATGCAGCACCGGCCGATGCTCGACCCGCCCCGCGTACGAGAGGGTCCCCCCGAGCCGGACACCCAGCGCCCCCGCGAACGAGGCTTCGACGGGCCCGGCGTTGGGGCTCGGATGCTTGGGTGCGTCCTCCCGCCAGGCGCGCACGGCACCCCGCGGACTGTCACCGGCCAGGGCGGCGAGTACGGCGGTCAGCCGCGCCCCCGGCCACCCGGCGAGGTCGTCGAGCCGGGCCGAGGCCCACCCGAAGCGGCGGTAGGTGACCGACCTGTGCCCCACCATGGCGTCGAGCGTGTTCACGGCCCGGAACCCGAGCAGCCCCGGCACCCCGGCGACGGCCCCCCACACGAGCGCCCCCACGACGGCATCGGAGGTGTTCTCGGCGACGGACTCCACGACGGCCCGCGCGATCCCGTCGGCATCGAGTGCCTGAGGATCGCGCCCACACAGATGCGGCAGCCGGTCCCGGGCCGCCTCGACGTCGCCGGCCTCCAGCGCCCGCCCGATGACCCGGGCCTCCCGCACAAGTGAAGTCCCGCCCACGACGGCCCAGGTGGCGGCGGCGGTGAGTGCGACGGAAGCGGTACGGGACGGACGTACGACGTTCTCCGCCACGGCGCCGAGCCCCACCGCACCGCCCACGCACACGGCGGTGTGCAGCGCCCCCCACCCCCGGTGGTCCCGCCACAACACCCGCTCCACGGCGCCCGCGGCCCGTCCGAACGCGGCGACCGGATGCCCGCGACGCGGGTCACCGAGCAGGAGGTCACCGATCAGACCGGCGGCGGCGCCGTACGCGAAGACGCGATCGGCACGCACCGGCTCAGCCGATCGCGGGGTCGTTCACGTGCCTGGTACTGCGGGTGGATCGGCAGGCGAGCATCGCGTCATGTCCTCACTCAGGGTGTCCACGCCCTGGTTCGACGAGACCGGCGGCGAGAGTTCCTGGCTCCCGGGGCTACCTACCCCGGTGACAGTGGCGGGACCGCGCCGGATTCGCACCGGCTTCCTCTTCTGCCGCCGTATATGGCTCCGGCAGTCCACCACGGCCCTTCGAGAGCCGTCAACTTGCTTCTGACCTGCGGCGGGGGAGTGTGCAGAACCCCACATCGCCGGTCCGGCGGGACAGCGGACCGGGGCGACAGAACGGCCGGGAGGGTACGGAACCTTGAGTTCCGTACCCTCCCGGCCGTCGAGGGACCGGTGCCGTCAGGCCACGATCAGATAGATCCCGTACGCCACCGCCGCCGCGCACGCCGCGAAGCAGGCGTAGGCGCCGGTGACCGCGAGGGCGGCCGAGTCGCCCTGGGCGGTGGCCCGTTCCTGGCGGGACAGGCCCATGATGCCGAGGGTGAACAGGGCCACGAGGCCCACGGTGACGACGAGGCTGACGCCGAAGACGGAGCCGAGTGCTTCCCAGTCGATCTTCATGGTGAGGCTTCCTTAGTACTGCGGGCTCAGACGGCGGCCGGCGGGGCGGCCGGCTCCGTCGTGGCGGGCGGGGCCGGGATCGTGGCGGTGAGGGCCTCGGTCACCGTGACCGCGGGCGGCGGGGTCACGGCGGCGATCGCCGTGGTCACCACGCCGGCCGGCTCGTCGGTGTGGTTGACGTTGGACGCGTCCACGACCTCGCGCCGCGAGATCTTCCAGATCGCCGCGCTGGAGGCGACGAGGAAGACCGCCACGACCGCCGTACCCCAGTCGCCGAGGTCCGTGACCGACTCGGCCAGGGCGCCCACCAGGGCCGCCGCCGGGAGCGTCAGGCCCCAGGCGACGAACATGCGGGTGGCCGTGGACCAGCGGACGACGCCGCCCTTGCGGCCGAGGCCGGCGCCCATCACCGAACCGGAGACGGAGTGCGTGGTGGAGAGGGAGAAGCCGAGGTGCGACGAGGCCAGGATGACGGTGGCCGCGCTGGTCTGGGCGGCGAAGCCCTGCTGCGGCTGGAGGTCGGTCAGGCCCTTACCCATCGTGCGGATGATGCGCCAGCCGCCGAGGTAGGTGCCGAGCGCGATGGCGAGACCCGCCGAGAGGATGACCCAGGTGGGCGGGTCGGAGTCGGGCGCGACGACGCCGCCGGCGACCAGGGCGAGGGTGATGATGCCCATCGTCTTCTGCGCGTCGTTGGTGCCGTGGGCCAGCGAGACCAGGCCGGCCGAGGCGATCTGGCCGGTGCGGTAGCCCTTCGCGGCGGCCTTGCCGTCGGCCTTCTTGCCCAGGCTGTAGGAGAGCCGGGTGGCCAGCATGGCGGCGACTCCCGCGACGATCGGCGCCGCGATCGCCGGGATCAGGACCTTGGTGATGAGCGCGTCACCGTGGACCGCGCCCATGCCCGCCGAGGCGATGGTGGCGCCGATCAGACCGCCCATGAGGGCGTGCGAGGAACTGGAGGGCAGGCCCACCAGCCAGGTCAGCAAGTTCCAGAGGATCGCGCCGACCAAGGCGGCGAAGATGACCTCGGGACGGATGCCGGTCTCGTCGACGAGACCCTTGGAGATCGTGTTGGCGACCTCCACCGAGAGGAAAGCGCCCACAAGGTTGAGTACGGCGGACATGGCCACCGCGACCTTGGGCTTGAGTGCACCGGTCGAGATGGTGGTGGCCATCGCGTTGGCGGTGTCGTGAAAACCGTTCGTGAAATCGAACGCGAGTGCGGTTACCACCACAATCGCGAGGATCAGCGAGAAGTTTTCCATTTACCCAGGCAATCGTTCGAGGTCATTGGCCCGTCGAACGTAGGTAACCTGGATGAACGGAAGGTGAACTGAGGCGGGCCGCACGGTGACCGGAATCTTCTGCTATGGCTTTGCCGGACCTCGCGGCCCCCGCGCGACCCGTGCGCCCCACGGCTACGCCCCCCTGGCGAACCTCCTCAGCTGATTCGCCGACCCGTTGAAGAGATTCTGGTCACCCGGCAGGCTGCCGCTGTTGTCGTACTGCCAGATCGTCCAGTACGACCATCCGGCGGGCAGTGTTCCCGCGTCCGCAGCGTTGTAGCGGGCCACCCACAGCGCGTGGTCGGAGGCGAAGGCGCCGCTGCCACCCGTGCACGTGTTCCACCAGTGGGCGGTCGTGTAGATCACCGGGCGGCGGCCGGTGAGCCGCTTCACCTCGTTGCTGAAGGACGTGATCCAGCCGACCAACTGCGCCTCGGTAATGCTGTAGCACTTGTGCTTCTTGTCGTACGGGTTGTACTCGATGTCGAGCGCGGGCGGCAGGGTCCGGCCGTCCGCGGACCAGGCGCCGCCGTTGCGCACGAAGTACGCGGCCTGCGACTCGGTCGCCTTGACGTAGACGAACTTGGCGCCCTTGGCCCTGGCCTTGTGCCAGTCGACGTTCTTCTGGTGCGACGAGACGTCGTGCCGTTACTCAGAGTCTCAGCGACTCTCAGTAATCCAGGCATTTCTGTCTGGAAGGTCCGTGGCGGTGTCACCAGAGCGTGGGGTGCGCTTCGGTGTCCTGACGACGGTCTCCCGTTTCCTTCTGCCGCTGGTGCGGCAGGGTTGCGCCACCTGCCCGCCCGCCTCGGCCGGTGTTCTGGTCGGGGCGTTGGCGGCGGGTCTTACGGTCGGCTCCACGGGGCTTCGGCGCCGTGTCGGCGCCCTGGTCTCCGGCCACTCCGGTACCAGTGGTGCAGGCCGCCGCGAGGGCGACCAGGTTGCGGGCTGCGTTCTCGTCCCGGTCCATCACAAGCGGGCACTCGTCGCAGTCAAAGACTCGGACGTGCAGCGGCAGCTTGGCTTTCGTTGCGCCGCAGTTCGAGCAGGTCTTGGAGGAGGGGTACCAGCGGCTGGCCACGAGGGTGCGGCAGCCGTTGCGTCGGCCCTTGTAGGTGAGCTGGCGCCGGATCTCCCCGAATCCGGCATCGGCCACTCGGCGGGCGAGCCGTTTGTTGCGGAGCATTCCGGCGACGTTGAGGTCTTCGACCACCACGGTGCCGTACTCGGCGCGTACGTGGGTGGTGAGTTTGTGCAGTGCGTCCGTGCGCAGGTTCGCCACCCGGTGGTGGATCTTGTTGCGCTCGGCGTTGGCCTTCTCCCATCGTTTCGACGGCTTCTGGCCGGTCCTGCGATCCGGTCCCTGCCGTCGGGAGGCCCGGCGGGAATGGAACCGCAGCAGTTTGAGGGCGCCGTCCAGGTGCTTCGGGTTCGGCTCGTAGCGGATCTCGCCGGAGCTGTCGGCCAGGACCGCCAGGTGTTTCACACCCAAGTCGATCCCGACCGCACTGTCCGGCCGGTCGATGCGGGTGATCTCCCGGGTGGTCTCGACCTGGAAGGAGACGAACCAGCGCCCGCGCTCGTGCCGGACGGCTGCGGACAGGACGCGCGCCGTTCCGGCCCGGAGGCGGGCCAGGAGCTTGGCCGTGGGTTCGTGGGTTCGGATCGTGCCCAGCCGGGGCAGGGTGACATGCCGGCCGTCCGGCTCGATGCGGATCGTACCGGTGGTGAACCGGCAGGCCAGGCGGGCTTTCCGCTTCGGCTTCCGGCGCGGGACACCCACCCTGGCGCCCTTGCGTTTGCCCTGCTTGGACTTGGCGTAGTTGTCGAACGCGGCAGCCGCGTTCGCGAGCCCGGTGCTGTAGGCCTCCTTGGAATTCTCCGCCCACCAGTCGGCGAATCTCGGGTCGGTGGTCTTCGCCCTGTTGAACTCCCTGCGCAGCGCGGGCAGCGACCACGACCGCCACGGCGTCAACTCCTCCTCACCGATGCCGTACGAGGCTTCCGCCTTGCGTTGCCACCACGAGGCGGTCACCCAGGACACGGCCCAGTTGTAGGCGGCGCGGGCGGCACCGCAATGCGAGCGCAGCGCCCGCTCCTGCCTGGCGTTGGGGTCGAGAGCGAACTTGTAGGCCTGCACGACACGGCCTGGCTGCGGCCGGAACTTTCCGCTCACTCGGCAGCCTCACCCCCCGCTTCGAAGATCCCCTCACCGCACCCAACGAGCACCGCTCGCAAAGGTCACGTATTCGATGAGGGAACACCCGTTTCCGTCCGGGTAGGCAAAGACCCGGGCCCCTACCAGGCTGGGCACGCCATGACGCACAGTCCCAGTCGGGGAACGTCACGCCATCACGACACAAGTCGAGAGGAGCTGAGACGCACTGAAGGATTGCCCAGCAGTTGTCAGCCCCTTGGGCGGGCTCGCCGCCGAGGCGGGTGTCCCGGCGAGCGCCATGCCTCCCACGGTGAGCGTGGCCACGGACACGGCCAGGGCGCGGGTTCGGTGACGGGCAGGCTTGCGATCACGGGCCATGTGTCCCCCCGGAATGGCGTCGTGCACGACAAAGCCCAGAGATTACTGGAAGACCCTCGGATTGCGGGCGATCTCCGGCCAAGCCATGAGAGAGGGGCGCGTATGCGGATTTGCGCCCTTTCGGAGCTCGGGCGCGCGCCCTACAGTGCCCCGGTCCGAGGCGATCGGGCGCCACGGCTGGCAGGATCGCGGCATGGCTGAGGAACGGTGGGATCCACGGGACGTACGGGGTGTCGGGGACGGCGCGCAGGATGCGCTCGAGTCGGGGCGGCGGGGTGTGCGTGCCGAGGAGGCGGACGCCTGGGGGGAGTTGGTCGACACCGCTCGCCGGACGGTGTCCGACGGACTGGTCGTCGGAACCTCCGGCAACGTCTCGGTGCGCGTCGCGGGCACGGTCCTGGTCACGCCCTCGGGCGTCCCCTACGACCGCCTCACGCCCCACGACGTGACGGGCGTCGACCTCGACGGCCGACAGGTCCTCGGCAGCCTGGTCCCGACGAGCGAACTCCCCATGCATCTCGCCGTCTACCGCAGCACCGACGCCCGCGCGGTCGTCCACACCCACGCGGTGCACGCCACGGCCGTCTCCACGCTGGTGCCCGAGCTCCCCGCGATCCACTACATGACCGGCGCGCTCGGCGGCGCCGTCCGGGTTGCCCCCTATGCCACCTACGGCACCGACGAGTTGGCCGAGAACATGCTCCACGCCCTCGCCGACCGCTCCGCCTGCCTCCTCCAGAACCACGGCACGATCGCCTACGGCAGCACCCTCGCCCAGGCCTACGACCGCACCGCCCAACTGGAATGGATGTGCCACCTGTGGCTGACGGCCCGCGCGGTACCGGGCCTGACCCCGAACCTGCTGACGGAGGAACAGGTGGCGGAGGCGGGGGAGCGGTTGCGGGGGTACGGGCAGCGCGGGGCTTGAATGGGGCGCCTATTGGGGGTGCCGGGTCGGGTTGACGGGCGGGTGCGGGCCCGTTGTGGCTGGTCGCGCAGTTCCCCGCGCCCCTGGGGAGGTGCAGTCACCCACGCCACGACGGGCCGGTAGCCGCGTATGGCGTTGAGGGGACGGGGTGGGGGTGTCCGCCCGCAGTGGCCGGCGTCCGTTACTGAGGACATCTCGATCGACAGCAACCGCCGGACCGAGGACGGATACCCCCACCCCGGCCCGCCCCCCACACACCTGCACGCGCTGCACCCGCCCCCACCGGGGCCGCAGCTGCGCCGCAGGCATTCAGGGGCGCGGGGAACTGCGCAGAACGCCCGCCCCCACCGAACCGGCACGGGCCACCGCAGGCGCCCCCACCGAACCCGTGCAGGCCACCGCAGGCACCGCCACCGAACCCGCGCAGGCCACCGCAGGCCCCCCGCCCAACCGCCGGAGGCACGCCCACTGGCCGTCGGCCGGGTCTGACAGGACACTGAAAGGCGTGCGTACTGTCAAAGCGACGGCCGCTGCCGTCACCGCAGCCCTGGCGGCCGGCACGGCCGGAATCGTCGCCGGGAGGATCGCCAGCGACGCCGGACTGAAGGCGTCACCGGGCCGCCCGCTGCCCGGTGAGCCCCGGCTCACCGTTCACTCCATCGCCGCCGGCCGTATCACCCTCACCCGCGACCTCGCCGCCCTCCGCCCCGGTACCTACGGCCTCGCAGGCGACGCCTCCCACGCCGTCGTGGGCCCCGTCCTCGCCGCGGAACCGCACTCCGCCGACACCGTCGTCCGCCGCCTGGAACGCGTCACCCACGGCACCCTGGAACCCGGCGACAAGGTGTGGCTCACCCCGAACGTGTACGTCGGCAACCCGAAGTCGGTCCTCGGCCTCGACCACACCGACGTCGAGATCCCGGGCGAACTCGGCGCCCTGCCCGCCTGGTTCGTCCCCGGCGTACGCGACACCTGGGTCATCGCGGCCCACGGCCTCGGCACGACCCGCGAACACGCCATGAACCTCATGGAGTTCCTGCACGGCCTCCGCTTCCCGGTCCTCGCCCCCGCCCACCGCGGCGACGCGGGCGCCCCCCGCCCGCCCGACGGCCTGAACCACTTCGGCGACACCGAGTGGCGCGACCTGGACGCGGCCATGGACTTCGCCGTCCGTCAGGGCGCCCGCCAACTCGTCCTGCACGGCTGGTCCACCGGCGCCACGATGGCCCTGCGCGCCGCCGCCCACTCGGGCCTGCGCGACCGCGTCAGGGGGCTGGTGCTCGACTCCCCGGTCCTCAGCTGGGAGCGGACCCTGCGCGCCCTCGCTGCGGCCCGCCACACCCCCGGCGTCCTCCTGCCGCTCGCGGTGCGCGCGGCACAGGGCCGCACCGGACTGCCCAGCGACCACTTCGGCCTGTATGCGGACCGCACCGTCCCCTACGCCGGCCACGTGGACCGGTCCGACGACTCGGGCTCCGACCGGCCCCCGCCGCCGACCCTGATCTTCCACGGCCCGGACGACACGATCGCCCCCTGGGACCTCTCCCGCCGTCTCGCCGGCACCCACCCCGACCGGATCGCCCTCCACACGGTCCGTCAGGCCCCCCACGCGGCGATGTGGAACGCCGACCCGAGCGGCTACGAAGAGGCAATGCGCCGTTTCCTCACCCCCCTGATGTGACCTCCGGGCGCCCCGGTCGCACAGGTTCCGTTTAAGCCCGTACTACTGGCCTGATCTCGGCGTATGCCCCTCCACGTGGCCCCGGCGTCGGCCCGCCCCGTCGCGCGCGGTGGCATTCCGTTTGGGTTTTCGGACCGTCAACCGGAAGACTGCACCCGTGACGTCCCGTATCCCGCGCGACTCCAGGCTTCGACTCGTCCGCCCGCGACCCCTGGCCGCCGCCCCCTCAGCCGTGAACCAACGGCGCCCACGCCGCCCCGCGCCCCGCCCGCCGGAGGGCACACCGGCCCCCGCGGAACTGGCCAGAATGGCGCGCTCCGGTCTCGCCGACGCGGCCCGCGTCGCGCGCTGGGCCGACGGCGCCCTGGGCCCCGGCAGGGACGGCACGGGCTCCGACGGCAAGGGCACCCTCTCCGACGAGACAGCCGGGCGCGCGGCCGGGGATCTCGGCCTGACCGTGGCTCAGGTCCGCGCCGCCTGGGACACCGCCCGCCTCGCCGGTCTGATCGAGGTGCACGGCGACAGCGCGCGCCCGGGCTGGCGGCTGCGCGCCTGGAACCGTGACGACAGCGCCGTACTGCGCGGCTGGGTCGCCCTCTTCGACGCCTGGTCCCTGGCCTCCCCGGAACCCACCGACCGCGAGCCCGCCGCCGTCGCCGAGGTCGTCTCGGCCATGCCCCAGGTGCTCTCCTTCCTCCAGCTGTCGGCCGGCCCCGTCCCGGTCGAGCAGCTCCTGGACCTCCTGGAGCAGCGCGTCACCGAACTGCGCACCGAGCGCTGCGAGATCCCCTACGGCCCCCAGCCGGAGCCCGTGGAGGAGCCCGAGACGGCCGACGCCCCCCTCGCCCCCCTCCTCGACTGGGCTCTGCGCGCCCTCGCCTCCGTCGGCGCCCTGACCTACGGCGACGGCCAGGCCACCCTCACCCCGCTCGGCAGCTGGGCGGTGTGGGTCAAGCTGGAGCAGATCTGCGTCGCCGCGCAGAGTCCGGCCGGAAACATCGAGGTCGCCGCCGAGGAGATGCTGCGCGGGTGCGCCCAGCTGCGCCCCAACGCGGCCCGCGCCGAGTACCGCGCCTGGCTCGCGGCCCGTCCCGTCGGCAGCGCCGTCACCGAGCTGCTCGGCGCCGCCCGCGGAGACGACGCCCTGCTGCGCGGCCTCGCCTTCGAGGCCCTGCGCGTCGTCGGCGCCCCGGCCGAGCCCGACGTCCGCTCCGTGGCCGACGAGCCCACCCTGCGGCCGTACGCCCTGCTGTGGCTGGCCGAGCACGACGGGATCGACCCGGAGGACGCCCACGAGGTGCTCACCCGGGAAGAGGCCACCTGGCTGTGGGTCGACACCGCGGCCGCCGTCGCCGACCACGGCGAGGCCCCGATGCTGGTGCGGCACCTGGAGTCAGCACTCCAGCCGACCGTCCCCCGACTGCTCGACGAGGTCCGGGCCGTCGGTCACCCGCGCACCGTGCAGGTCCTGGTCGCCCTCGCCGCCGCCCACCCCGACCCGGCCCTCGCCAAGGCGGTACGCCGCGCCGCCTTCCAGGTACACACGGGAGGATGAGTCAGGCGTGGATCTCCGGGGCGTACGTCCCGAAGCTCCACACATTGCCCTCGGCGTCCCGCGCCATGTAGTCCCGGGAGCCGTACTCCTGGTCCGTCGGGGGCATCAGGATCTCCGCGCCGTGCTCCACGGCGCGGCGGTGGTGCGCGTCGACGTCGTCCACGACGACGTACACCCCGGTGGTGCCCGCGTCCTTCATCGCCGCGTCGAAGACACCGCCGCGGCCTTTCGAGCCGAGCATCACCGCGCCGTTGCCCTGCACCAGCTCTGCGTGCAGTACCGAGCCGTCCTCGCCCTCGTACACCGACAGCTCGGTGAACCCGAAGGCCTCCGTCAGTTGCTTGATCGCCGCCTTCGCGTCGGTGTACAGCAGCGTCGGGTAGATGCTCGGACGCCCACTGTTCGTGCCTGCCATGCCGATCACTCCCTTGTGATCAAACGCCGGATCGGAAACCGGGCGCATGCCGGGACTTCCCTCTGCCGACCAGTCTCGCAGCGACCACTGACAACGGCCCGGCACCAGCCACGGCCCCTCACCGGAACGTGTCACACCGCCCCATGTCCCCGCTGCGGTACCCCTCCCGGAACCACTGCTGCCGCTGCTCGGCCGACCCGTGCGTCCACGAGTCGGGTGTCACCCGTCCCTGGAACCGCTCCTGGATCCGGTCGTCGCCCACGGCCGCCGCCGCGTCCAGACCGTCGGTGATGTCCGCGTCCGTGAGGCGCGTGATGAGCGGCCGCCCCGTCGACTCGTCCTTCGTCGTGGTCGCGTGGCGAGCCCACACCCCGGCGTAGCAGTCCGCCTGGAGCTCCACCTTCACCGCGTCGCTGTCCGCGCCCGTGCGCCCGTCCTGCGACCGGCTCAGCGTGCCCATCAGGTCCTGCACGTGATGCCCGTACTCGTGGGCCACGACGTACGCCTGCGCGAACGGCCCGCCGGTGGCCCCGAACTCGGACCGCAGCTCGTCGAAGAACCCGAGGTCGAGGTAGACCTTCCGGTCGTCCGGGCAGTAGAACGGCCCGACCGCAGAACTCGCCGACCCGCACCCCGTGTTGACCCGCTCACCGAAGAAGACCGTGGGGGAGCGGCTGTAGCCGGCGCCGCGCCGCGTGAACTCCTGGTCCCAGTAGTCCTGCACGCTGTTGACGACCGCCACCGTCCGGCAGTCGTCCCGCGTGTTCGCGTCCTGTCCGGTCCGGCAGTTCTGCTCGACCTGCGCGAGCCCCGAGGCCGTGGCCGCGGGCTGTCCGCCGCTGTCGGTGAGTCCGAGCTGGTCGGGTCCGACGCCGAGGAAGAGCCCCAGAACGAGGGCGATCAGGCCCACGACACCGCCGCCGACGGTCGCTCTGCCGCCCGGGATGCGGCTGCCGCGCACGTCCTGCACCTCGGAGGTGTCCAACCTGGCGTCGTCGTCGAACTGCATGCGGAACCCCCGCGGCTGGGGACGGAGACGGGACCGACCGATTACCCCGGAGCGAGACCAACCCAACACCCGAACCCAGAAAAAGTGCTTGCATGCCCCCGTTAGACTTGGCCCATGGCCATTCTCCTCGCGCATTAGACGGCGGGAACGTCCTCAGCCGTCCACCCGTCAATCCCGAATCCGCCCTGGAGTCTGTCCGTGATCTCCGCCTCCGGTATCGAGCTGCGCGCCGGCGCCCGAGTCCTCATCGAGTCCGCCACCTTCCGTGTCGCCAAGGGCGACCGCATCGGCCTGGTCGGCCGTAACGGCGCGGGGAAGACCACCCTCACCAAGTGCCTGGCCGGCGAGGGCATCCCCGCCGCGGGTCAGATCACCCGCTCCGGCGAGGTCGGCTACCTCCCCCAGGACCCCCGCACCGGCGACCTCGACGTGCTCGCCCGCGACCGCATCCTCTCCGCGCGCGGCCTCGACGTCCTGCTGAAGAAGATGCGCGACAACGAACAGCGCATCGCCAACGGCCAGGGCGCCACCCGGGAGAAGGCGCTCAGGCAGTACGAGCGCCAGGAGACGGAGTTCCTCACCAAGGGCGGGTATTCCGCCGAGGCCGAGGCCGCCACCATCGCCGCCGCGCTGAACCTCCCCGACCGTGTGCTGGGCCAGCCGCTGCACACCCTCTCCGGTGGTCAGCGCCGCCGTATCGAACTGGCCCGGATCCTCTTCTCCGACGCCGACACCCTGCTCCTCGACGAGCCGACCAACCACCTCGACGCCGACTCGATCATCTGGCTGCGCGACTACCTCAAGACCTACCGCGGCGGTTTCATCGTGATCTCCCACGACGCCGACCTGGTCGAGACGGTCGTCAACAAGGTCTTCTACCTGGACGCCAACCGCGCCCAGATCGACGTCTACAACATGGGCTGGAAGCTCTACCAGCAGCAGCGCGAGGCCGACGAGAAGCGCCGCAAGCGCGAGCGGCAGAACGCCGAGAAGAAGGCCGCGGCCCTGCACTCGCAGGCCGACAAGATGCGTGCCAAGGCCACCAAGACGGTCGCCGCGCAGAACATGGCCAAGCGCGCCGATCGGCTGCTCGCCGGCCTCGAAGCGGTGCGTCAGCAGGACAAGGTGGCCAAGCTGCGCTTCCCCGAGCCCGCGCCCTGCGGCAAGACCCCGCTGATGGCGGAGGGCCTGTCGAAGTCGTACGGCTCACTGGAGATCTTCACCGACGTCGACCTGGCCATCGACAAGGGCTCACGCGTGGTCATCCTGGGCCTCAACGGCGCGGGCAAGACGACCCTGCTCCGGCTGCTGGCCGGGACCGAGCAGCCGGACACGGGCGCGGTCGTCCCCGGCCACGGCCTCAAGCTCGGGTACTACGCCCAGGAGCACGAGACCCTCGACCCCGAGCGCACGGTCCTGGAGAACATGCGCTCGGCGGCCCCCGACCTCGACCTCGTCGAGGTGCGCAAGACGCTCGGCTCGTTCCTGTTCTCCGGCGACGACGTCGACAAGCCGGCCGGAGTCCTCTCCGGCGGCGAGAAGACCCGACTGGCGCTCGCCACCCTGGTCGTCTCCTCGGCGAACGTCCTGCTCCTCGACGAGCCCACCAACAACCTCGACCTGGCCAGCCGCGAGGAGATCCTCGGCGCGCTGAGCACTTACAAGGGCGCGGTCGTCCTGGTGACGCACGACGAGGGCGCTGTCCAGGCGCTCCAGCCCGAGCGGATCATCCTGCTGCCGGACGGCGTCGAGGACCTGTGGGGCGCCGACTACGCGGATCTCGTCGCCCTCGCATGAGTAAGCGCCGTTTGATCGAAAGCGTGATCCACGGCGTATGGATCATTCGGCCCACCGGTGATCCATCATCTGTGTGAGATCTCCTCGTACCGAGGTGTGTCCTACATCGATTTCACGGCCGAGCCCTTCATCGACAAGGGCTCGGCCGTCGTACGTCGCTGACCTGGCATTTCACAAAAGAACCCGTTCGGCGGTACGAACGGGTGCGGGTGGAATTACAGATTCCGCTTGTGGGGATGCGCTCCTGTCGTCAAAACCCTGTCTTACGGACCTTGCCGAATGGGTGGCCATCGGGCCCCGGAGGGGTGATCATGAGGGGACCAGAGCGCACTTCCCATGAGGAGGCACGGGTGGCCGAGACTCTGAAGAAGGGCAGCCGGGTAACCGGCGCCGCGCGCGACAAGCTCGCGGCAGACCTGAAGAAGAAGTACGACTCCGGTGCGAGCATTCGGGCACTGGCCGAGGAAACCGGCCGCTCGTATGGCTTCGTGCACCGGATGCTCAGCGAATCGGGCGTCACGCTTCGTGGGCGTGGCGGAGCGACGCGGGGCAAGAAGGCCGCATCGTCCTGATCCGGGCGGCCCATCGGCTTCGATGGTGGCCACCCGGTCGGTCGGCTGACTGACCGGGTGGTTACTGTGCAGTCACTTAGCTGTGCCGTCCTGCGGCACGGAGGATGACCGCACGCATCGGAGGCACCCCATGGCGACGTCCGGCCAGGATGGCCAGGAACTCGTTCCCCTGCTCGACAAGGACGGCGTACGGCTCACCGTCGAGGACACCCTCGCCACGGTGACGCTGACCAACCCGGCCAAGCGCAACGCCCAGAGCCCCGCTCTGTGGCGGGCGCTCGCCGAGGCGGGCCGGCTGGTGCCGGGCTCCGTCCGGGTCGTGGTACTGCGTGGCGAAGGCAAGTCCTTCTCCGCCGGGCTCGACCGGCAGATGTTCACGCCCGAGGGGATCGAGGGCGAGCCGTCGTTCATCGACCTCGCCCGCAGTGGTGACGCCGAACTCGACGCCGCCATCGCTCAGTTCCAGGAGGGCTTCACCTGGTGGCGGCGTAGTGACGTCGTGTCCATCGCCGCCGTTCAGGGGCATGCCATCGGGGCGGGCTTCCAGCTGGCCCTCGCCTGTGACCTGCGCGTCGTCGCCGACGACGTGCAGTTCGCCATGCGCGAGACCAGCCTGGGCCTGGTCCCCGACCTCACCGGCACCCACCCCCTGGTGGGCCTCGTCGGATACGCCCGGGCGCTGGAGATCTGCGCCACCGGGCGCTTCGTCACGGCCGAGGAGGCGGTGAACACCGGCCTCGCCAACCTCGCCGTACCTCTCGACCAGCTCGACGGCGCCGTGAAGGACCTGGCGGCCGCGCTCCTGTCCGCCCCTCGCGACGCGGTCATCGAGACCAAGGCGCTGCTGCGGGGCGCCCAGGACCGCACCTACGACGAGCAGCGCGCCGCCGAGCGGGCGGCCCAGACCCGACGGCTGCGTGACCTCGCCGGAGTCGGCGACTAGGCCGTCACGGCCGTCACCAGCACGGCCACCGTCGGACGATCCGACAGCACCTCTCCCACGGCGGCGCGGACCTCCCGGGCCACGTCCAGGGGCCGGCGGTCCGCACCCACCGCCAGTTCGACGCGGACATGGCGGCGCGGAAGCGAGCCGTCCCCGGTCTCCCGGTCCTCGATGTGCACCGGACGCCCGAGCAGACCGGTCAACCGGTGCACACCGGGCACCGCCAGAGCGGCGCCGGCCGCGAGGGCCTCGTCGCCCGGCCCCGCCTCCACGGCACGCGGCGGTTCGGGCTGTCGTACGGGAGACGGTTCCGCGTCCTCGTCCACGAGGGCCGTCACCCGCAGGTCCACCTCGCCGAGCTCCAGCCCCAGCAGCCGCGCCGCCGCCCCGGCGAGTGCCGTGCGCAGCCGCTCCGCCGTCACCGGCAGCGGCCGTGCGGGGGTGGCCTCGAACTCCGCCGTGACCCGCAGCGGGCCGGGCGGCAGCGCGCTCGGAGGCGGCGGTACGGCGGGCTCGTGCGTGTCCTCCGGATCGGCGAGGCCGATACGCACGGCGCCGAGCCGTACATCCGGTAGTTCGCGCACGGCGGCTCGCAACACCCCCTGAGCCACCTCCTCGGAGATCCACGCCCCGTCGCGCTGGCCGCCCAGGGGCAGCAGCCGCCCCAACCCCAGCTGATGCCGCACCGTCCGTGCCCACTGCTCCGCCGTCATTACTCCAGCCTGCCGCATCTCCGGCGCGCGATCGCGCAACCGCGCATACGGTGGTCGAAGGAGGACGACCGAAAGGGGTGACGGTGATGACCGACATGACGCAGAGCACCGAGGTGGAGTCGTCGGTGCAGCCGCGGAAGACCACCAGGCGTGGCGGCGGCGACGCGGCGACACGAGGGCGGACCACCATCGCCGACGGTGTCGTGGAGAAGATCGCCGGACTCGCGGCACGCGACGTCCTCGGCGTCCATGCCATGGGCAGCGGGCTGAGCCGCACCTTCGGGGCGGTTCGGGACCGGGTGCCCGGCGGTTCGAAGTCCGCCACGCGCGGGGTCAAGGTGGAGGTCGGCGAGGTGCAGACCGCGCTCGACCTGGAGATCGTCGTCGACTACGGCGTCTCGATCTCCGACGTGGCCAGGGCCGTGCGGGAGAACGTCGTCGCCGCGGTGGAGCGGATGACCGGACTGGAGGTCGTCGAGGTCAACATCGCGGTGAGCGACGTGAAGCTGCCCGACGAAGAGGACGAGGAGCCGGAGACCCGACTCCAGTAGCCGGACCACACTTCAGGGACCTTTAGGGAGCGCACGATGAGCATGGCCGTGGTCGGCATGATCGCTGGCATGGCGCTGGGCTTCGCAGGGTATTTCGGCGGATTCGGCGCCTTCCTGCTGGTGGCGGCGCTGGGCGCCATCGGCTTCGTCGTCGGCCGGTTCCTGGAGGGGGACCTGGAGATCGGCGACCTCTTCCGCACCCGTGACGACCGGCGTGACCGGCGGCGATGACGTCCGTGAGTACTGAGGCAGGCGCGGCGGACGAGCTCCGCAAACCCCTGACCGCGACCGCCGTTCCGCCCGGTGACCGAGGGGCGACGAGGATCGCCGACCGGGTGGTCGCGAAGGTCGCGGGACAGGCGGCCCGCGAGGCGCTCGGACGGCTCCCCGCCGAGGCCCAGCCCCCGTACGCCACCGTCGTCGTCCACCGCGAGGTCGCCCGGATCCGCATGCACCTCGAACTCGACTACCCCTGTGACATCGGCGCGCGGTGCCGAGAGGTGCGTCAGCACGTGGTCGAGCGGGTAGTCGGGTTGGTGGGCATGGAGGTGTCGGAGGTCGCCGTCCAGGTGGAACGGCTGTATCCGGCACCGTCGCACGGCGTGGCACAGGGGAGGACGCGATGAGCGAGCCCCAGGGCTCCGAGGGCACCACACAACGACTGCCGGTCCTCGAGAAGGCACCGGACCAGCGCGACCAGTCCGCGTCGGCGGCCGCGTACGGACCACCGCCCGCCCCGGAGGACGGGGCGGGCGGCGGCGAACGCCGTTTCTGGTCGGCGCGCAGGGTCCCGGCGGGCATCGTGGCCCTGCTGCTCCTGCTCGTCGCGGGGATCTTCCTGTACGACATCGCAGCCGTCCGGGCCGACCGGCCGGCCATGCACTGGCGCCGCGAGCTCGCCCGGCAGCTCGCCGAACGCCCCCTGGACGACATCTGGGTCCTGGTGGGCGCCGGAGTCGCCGCGGCCCTGGGCCTGTGGCTGATCGTCCTGGCCACCACACCAGGTCTGCGCAGCGTCCTCCCGATGAACCGCGCCCATCCCGACGTCCGGGCGGGCCTGCACCGGGACGCGGCCGCGAGGGTCCTGCGGGACCGGGCCATGGAGGTGGCCGGCGTCCAGTCCGCACGCGTACGGATGCGCCGGAGGAAGGCCGACGTGCGCGCGGTCTCCCACTTCCGCGAACTGGACGACGTACGCGCCGACCTGGACGTGACCCTCACCGAGGCGATCACGGCACTGGGCCTGGCCCGGCCCCCCGCACTGTCGGTGCACGTGGCGCGGACGACCAGGAAGAAGGGCTGAGGCCGATGCTCAGGACCGTCAACCGCGTACTGATCGGCCTGGTGGGGCTGGTACTGCTCGTCGTCGGTGGCTCGGTACTCGCCGTGGGCCTCGGCCTCGACGCGCCCTCCTGGTGGATTCACGACGGCAAGAAGGACGTCCTGCTGAGCGACGCGGAGCGCACCCGCTGGGACGGCGAGGGCTGGTGGTGGCCTGCGGTCATCGCCGCACTGGCACTCGTGGTGCTCCTGACCCTGTGGTGGCTGACCGCGGTCCTCCGCAGGCGCCGGCTCACGGAGGTACGCGTCAACACGGGCGACGGCGAGGGCGCGCTCCTGCGGGGTCGGGCCCTGGAGGGCGTACTCGAAGGCGAGGCAGCCGAGTTGGACGGCGTCCACCGGGCCCACGCCCACCTGACCGGCCGTCCGGACGCGCCCCGGACCCGCGTACGACTCCTGCTGGAACCCCACGTGGACCCGGGAACGGCCCTCCACTTGCTGACGGCAGAGGCCCTGACCCACGCCCGCAATTCGGCAGGGCTCGAGACACTTCCGGCCGAGGTCCGCATGACCGGCGTCAAGCACAAAGCGGAAAGGGTCAGTTGAGAGTCTTCAGAAACCGTGCCTCATGCCCCCGTCGACAGGCAGCATGACCCCGGTCAGATACGAAGCAGCCGGCGACAGCAAAAACGCGGCGGCCCGCCCGAACTCCTCCGGCGTCCCATACCGTCGCAAGGGAATCCGGGACTCGTTCGCGGCCCGAGTGGCCTCCGGATCCGCCGACAACGCGTCCAGCTCGCGCACCCGATCCGTGTCGATACGGGACGGCAGGAGCCCGACGACCCGAACCCCCCGCGGCCCCAGTTCGTCCGAGAGCGACTTCGCGAACCCGGCGAGACCGGGCCGCAGCCCGTTCGAAATCGTCAGCCCCGGAATCGGTTCATGCACGGACGCGGAGAGCACGAACCCGATGACACCCCCGGCTTCCAGCTCGGCCGCAGCCGCCCGGGCCAGCCGAACCGCTCCCAGAAACACCGACTCGAACGCGGACTGCCACTGCTCGTCCGTGTTGTCGGCCACAAAACCCGGCGCAGGCCCGCCCACGCTGATCAGTACGCCGTCGAAGCCGCCGAAGTTCTCCCGCGCGGCGGCGATCAGCCGCTCGGCCGCCGACGGATCGGCATTGTCGACGGCCACCCCGAAGGCGTTCGGGCCCAACTCCGCCGCCGCGGCGAGCGCACCCGCCTCGTCCCGCCCGGTCACGACGACCTTCGCCCCGTCGGCGACCAGCTCACGCGCGGCCGCGTTGCCGAGCCCCCGGGTCGCTCCGGTGACGACGTACACGCGGTCCTTCAGTCCAAGATCCATGGTTCCTATCCTGCCTCCTCGTCCCCGTACAGAGTGAGGGCGGTGTTCACCAGTCCGATGTGGCTGAACGCCTGCGGGAAGTTGCCGAGCTGGGCGCCGGCCACCGGGTCGTACTCCTCCGACAGCAACCCCACGTCGTTGGCCAGCCCCAGCAGCCGTTCGAAGAGCTCGCGCGCCTCCTTCGCGCGGCCGGTCATGTGGAGCGCGTCGGCGAGCCAGAACGAGCACACCAGGAAGGTGCCCTCGCCGCCCGGCAGCCCGTCCACCGTCGTCTCCTCGGCGCTGTACCGCCGTACGAATCCGCCGTGGTCCAGCTCTGTGCGGATCGCGTCGACGGTGCCGACGACACGGGGGTCGTCGGGCGGCAGAAAGCCGACGCGCGGGATCAGCAGCAGGGACGCGTCGAGTGCGCGCGAGCCGTAGTACTGGGTGAAGGTGTTGCGTTCGGCGTCGTAGCCCCTCTCGCAGACCTCGCGGTGCGCCTCGTCGCGCAACGCGCGCCAGCCGTCCAGGTCGCCGCTCAGTTCCGGGAAGGCCTCCAGGGCGCGCACGGCGCGGTCGGCGGCGACCCACACCATGACCTTCGAGTGGACGAAGTCGCGGCGGCCGCCGCGCACCTCCCACAGTCCCTCGTCCGGCTGCCGCCAGGAGGCCCGGAGAAAATCCAGCAGGACGCTCTGCAGGGACCACATGTGCGGTTTGGCGGTCAGCCCCGCCCGCCGGGCCAGCGACAGCGAGTCCATGACCTCGCCGTACACGTCCAGCTGGAGCTGTTTCACGGCCGCGTTGCCGATGCGTACCGGCCTGGAGCCGCCGAAACCGGACAGCCACGGCAGTTCGAACTCCGGCAGCCGCCGTTCTCCCGCGAGGCCGTACATGATCTGGAGGTCTGCCGGGTCGCCGGCCACCGCGCGCAGCAGCCAGTCCCGCCAGGCCTCGGCCTCCTCCAGGTAACCGCACTGCACCAGGGCGCCCAGGGTGAGGGTGGAGTCGCGCAGCCAGCAGTAGCGGTAGTCCCAGTTGCGCACCCCGCCCATCTCCTCCGGCAGGGAGGTCGTGGCCGCCGCCACGATGCCGCCGGTCGGCCGGTAGGTGAGCGCCTTCAGAGTGATCAGGGAACGGACCACGGCGTCCCGGTGCGGACCGTCGTAGCGGCAGCGCGCCGCCCAGGTCTGCCAGTCGGCCACGCTGCTCTCCAGCGCCTCGAAGGGGTCGGTCAGCGGGGGACGCGGCTCGTGCGAGGGGTGCCAGGTCAGGACGAAAGCGACCTTCTCGCCCTTCTCGACGGTAAACTCCGAGTGCGTCCCGAAGTGCTCGCCCCAGGTGCGTACCGGGGGCTCGCTGCGCAGCCACGTCGCGTCGGGTCCCGCGACGGCCACCCGCTGCCCGTCCGACCTGCGCATCCACGGCACGATCGAGCCGTACTCGAAGCGCAGCCGCAGCGTGCTGTGCACGGTGACCCGGCCGCGGAGCCCCTCCACGACGCGTACGACGTCGGGGGCCAGGTCCCGCTGCGGCATCAGGTCGGTGACGCGCACCGCGCCCTCGGCGGTCTCCCACTCGGTGTCCAGGACGAGGGTGCCGGGGCGGTAGGCGCGCCTCGCGCACCGGTAGGCGTTCAGCGGAGCGATCCGCCAGTGGCCGTTCTCCTCGTCGCCGAGCAGCCTCGCGAAGCAGGCCCCCGAGTCGAAGCGGGGCAGGCACAGCCAGTCCACGGAGCCGTCCGTGCCGACCAGGGCGGCGGTCTGTTCGTCGCCGATGAGGGCGTAGTCCTCGATACGGGGGATCCGGGCGGCCGGTGGGGTTCGGGGGTGCACGGAGTGCGGGTTCCCGGCTGGTCGTGCGGGCAATCAGGGGTGGGGCCGGGGGAGTGACGCCGCCGTGCCGGAGAAGATCACCCCCGGGTGGGCCGGAGTCTGGTTCAGCACCCACAGACCGATCAGGGTCGCGAGCGCGAACACGACCGCGATGAGGACGGCGAGGACGAGCCGGCGGCGGCGCTCGCGGCGCAGCCACTCGCCGCGTGCCGTGCGGTAGGCGTCGGGTGCCGCGTGCACCCCGCCCGCGAGCGCGGCCAGGGCCTCCTGCAGCTCGCGCTCGGTGCTGCGGTCCGGACCGGTGCCACGCGACTCGGTGGTGTCTCGATGCGTCATCGCCGGGCCTCCATCGCCTGGGTCAGGGCGGCCAGGCCGCGTGCCGTGTGGGTCTTGACGGAGCCGCAGGAGATGCCCATCGCCGAGGCGATCTCGCTCTCCTTCAGCCCGAGCCAGTGCCTGAGCACCAGCGCCTCGCGCTGCCGGGCCGGCAGCTGCTGGAGCGCGTCGATGAGGACGCGCTGGTCGTCGTGGAGGAGCGCGGTGCTCTCGGCGGAGGCGACCAGTTCGGTGGACGGGGCCTCGACATGTCTGCGGGCGACCTGGAGGTGCCGTATCCGCATCCGCGTCAGATTGCAGACCGTGGAGCGCAGATAGGCCTCCGCGGCCTCGGTGTCCCTCAGGCGCCGCCACTTCCGGTAGATCTGGTAGTAGGCCTCGGCGACCACGTTCTCCGGATCGTCGGCGCCGAGCAGCACGGCGAGGCGGAGCATCGAGGCGTAGTGCAGCTCGAAAAGGCGGGCCACACCGGCCTCGCGCTCCAGCTCGGCCGGGTCGGCCGCCGCGGGGGCGAGCGGGAGGGGCCCGGGGGTGCCGTGTCTCAGATGCTGTCTCACGGGTTGTTCGCTCCCGTCTCCGGTCGCCGCCTGACGGTCAGGCGCGACGGTAGGTCGGTCAGGTCGGCGCCGCGCGGGACGCCGAACCGTTCGAGGGCCGCGGTTCCGGCCAGGGCGACGGTCAGGTTGAGCAGGAGGGCGACGAGACCGGCGTAGATCTGGAAGGGCCCGCTGCCGAGCGACGAGAAGCCCTCGCGGACCACGAGGAAGGTGCCGGCCAGCATGCCCGCGCCCCACCCGGCGAGCAGCGCCCGCGGATGCAGCCGCCCGGTGAACAGGCCCACGGCGACGGCCGGGAAGATCTGCAGGATCCAGACCCCGCCGAGGAGCTGGAGGTTGACCGCGTCCTGGTCGCGCAGCCCGAACACGAACGCCACCGCGCCCACCTTCGCCGTCAGCGACACCGCCTTGGCGATCCGCACCTGCCGCTTGGGCGTGGCCGTCGGGTGCACGTACTCGACGTAGACGTTGCGCACGAAACTGGTGGCCGCCGCGATCGACATGACCGCGGCCGGAACCAGCGCCCCCACGGTGATCGCGCCGAACACCAGCCCGGCCAGCGGCCCCGGCATCAACCGGTCCACCAGCATCGGTACGGCCGTCTCGGCGCCGCCCGCCGGCGCCCGCACCCCGGCCGCGAGCGCCGCGACGCCCAGGAACCCGAAGAGCGCGAGCAGCCCGGTCCAGGCGGGCAGGGCCACGACGACCTTGCGCAGGGTGCGCGGGCCGTCGGCGGCGAAACCCGCGGTCAGGACGTGCGGGTACATCAGCAGGGCGAGGGCGGAGCCGAGGGCGAGGGTGGCGTAGGCGGGCTGCTGCTCGGGGGACAGGAGCAGCGCCGGGGCGCCCAGGCGCTCGCCGGCTCCGTCGAACACCGCGCCCGGTCCGCCGAGCCGTTCCAGGACCAGCCAGGTGACGGCGGTGAGCGAGACGAAGACGGCGACCGCCTTGAGCGCGGAGATCACGGTGGGCGCCCGCAGCCCGTGCCGGTAGGTGGCCACCGCGAGGCCCGCGAACAGCGCCACCATCACCAGGTCACCGGTCGCGCCCCGCGGATACACGCCCCCCGCGGTCAGCACCGCCCTTATCCCGAGCAGTTGCAGCGCCAGGTACGGCATCGTCGCGAGGATCCCGGTCAGCGCGACCACCAGGGCCAGCGGCGGCGAACCGTAGCGGCCGCGCACGAAGTCGGCGGCGGTGATGTAGCCGTGCCGGCGGGCCACCTCGCCCAGGCGGCTGAGCAGCACGAAGGCGATCGGGCACACGATCACCGTGTACGGCACCGCGAAGAAGGCGGCCGCGCCGTTGCCGTACGCCAGTCCCGGTACGGCGGTGAAGGTGTACGCGGTGAAGATCGTGCCGCCGAGCAGCAGCCAGGTCCACACCGGCCCGAGACTGCGGTCGGCCAGCGCCCAGCCCTCCAGGGACGGCAGCCGGTCGCTGGGACGCAGGCGGCGCGCGGTCACGGCGAGCAGCGACGCTCCGCCGATCACGGCGAGGAACGTCGCGGTCATGGCGCTGTCGGCCATGGTCACCGTCCTTGGTGTGCCCGCAGGTATGGCTGGACCCTCGCGCAAGAGTTGCGCGGGCGGCCGGTTCGGAGGACACGGAACCGGCCGGAAAACTTCTGGACATTCGCTGTCAACCGTCTGCGACGGGTGGGCAACTCTTGCACAGACCCACAGCGATGGGGAGAGGAGCGCAGGTCATGGCACGGACCGGTCATCACCGGCTACGGCGCGTCGCGATCGCCGTACTGCTTCTCGCACCCACCGCGGGACTTCTGTGGGTTCCGATGTACGCCGGTGCGGAGCCGCGCCTGGCGGGCACGCCGTTCTTCTACTGGTACCAGCTCGCCTGGGTGCCGGGGTGCGGTCTGTGCCTGCTCGCCGCGTATGCGCTGACGGACCGACATCGCCGCTGAGTCTCTCCGCCTTTTCCGTTCCACCGTTTCCGGTGAGGAGCCGCCATGCCCGAAACCGTCCTTCAGCCTGCCCTCGAGGCGCCTGAAAAGTCACGTATGTCACCTCGGTCGATCCTGCTGTGGGCCGTCGTCGCGCTGCTCGGCGCGGTCGCCTGGGGCGTGCTCGCGCTGGCTCGGGGCGAGAAGATCTCCGCGGTCTGGCTGGTCGTCGCCGCGCTCGGCTCGTACGCGATCGCCTACCGCTTCTACTCCCGGTTCATCGCCCGCCGCGTCCTGACACCGGACGACCGCCGCGCCACTCCGGCCGAACGCCTGGAGGACGGCGTCGACTTCCACCCCACCGACAAGCGGGTGCTCCTCGGCCACCACTTCGCGGCCATCGCGGGCGCCGGACCGCTGGTCGGCCCGGTACTGGCGGCCCAGATGGGATATCTGCCGGGCACGCTGTGGATCGTCGCCGGAGTGATCTTCGCGGGGGCCGTGCAGGACATGGTCGTGCTGTTCCTGTCCATGCGGCGGGACGGCAAGTCGCTCGGGCAGATGGCCCGGGACGAGATCGGCCGGGCGGGCGGCGCGGCCGCGCTGGTCGCGGTCTTCGCCATCATGATCATCCTGCTGGGCGTGCTGGCCCTGGTCGTGGTCAACGCCCTCGCGCACTCCCCGTGGGGCACCTTCTCCGTCGCGATGACCATCCCGATCGCCCTGTTCATGGGCTTCTGGATGCACCGCATCCGCCCCGGCCGGGTCGTGGAGACCAGCTTCATCGGCGTCGCGCTGCTGCTGCTCGCGATCGTCGGCGGCAGTTGGGTCCAGAACTCCTCGCTGGCCTCCACCTTCACTCTGAGCCCGACAACCCTGGTCTTCTGCCTGGTCGGCTACGGCTTCGTGGCCTCGGTCCTCCCGGTCTGGATGCTCCTGGCCCCCCGCGACTACCTCTCCACCTTCATGAAGATCGGCACGATCGCGCTGCTGGCCGTGGGCGTCGTGGTCGCCGCCCCGGTGCTGCGCGCGGACGCGGTGAGCGACTTCGCCACCTCGGGGGCGGGGCCGGTGTTCGCGGGGTCCCTGTTCCCCTTCCTGTTCATCACCATCGCCTGTGGCGCGTTGTCCGGCTTCCACGCGCTGGTCTCCTCCGGTACGACGCCGAAGCTGATCGAGAAGGAGTCGCAGGTCCGTCTCATCGGTTACGGCGCCATGCTGATGGAGTCGTTCGTCGCGATCATGGCGCTGATCGCGGCGGCGACCCTGGAGCCCGGCCTGTACTACGCGATGAACGCCCCGGCCGGACTGCTGGGCACGACAGCCCAGTCGGCCTCGCACGCGGTGGCGGGCCTCGGCTTCACCATCACGCCCGACCAGCTGACCCAGGCCGCCAAGGCGGTCGAGGAACAGTCGCTGATCGCCCGGTCCGGAGGCGCCCCGACCCTCGCGGTCGGCATGTCGGAGATCTTCTCCGGGGTGTTCGGCGGTACCGCCATGAAGGCCTTCTGGTACCACTTCGCGATCATGTTCGAGGCGCTGTTCATCCTGACCACGGTGGACGCGGGCACGCGTGTCGGCCGCTTCATGCTCCAGGACATGCTCGGCAACGTGTGGAAGCCGGTCGGCCGGGTCAACTGGAAGCCGGGCATCTGGCTGTGCAGCGCCCTGGTGGTGGCGGCCTGGGGCTACTTCCTCTACACCGGCGCCACCGATCCCCTGGGCGGAATCAACCAGCTCTTCCCGCTCTTCGGCATCGCGAACCAGTTGCTGGCCGCGATCGCGCTGGCCGTGTGCACCACCGTCCTCGTCAAGTCCGGGAAGCTGCGGTGGGCATGGGTCACCGGGGTCCCGCTGGCCTGGGTGGTCGCGATCACGTTCACCGCGGGCTGGCAGAAGATCTTCTCCGACGACCCGCGGGTCGGGTTCTTCGCCCAGCGGACCAAGTACGCGGACGGCATCGACGCGGGCCAGGTGCTCGCGCCCGCCAAGACGCTCGACGACATGCACACGGTGGTCACCGACTCCACGGTCGACGGGGTGCTGATCGCCGCGTTCCTGCTGCTGGTCGCGGTCGTGATCGTCAACGCGGCGGTGGTGTGTGTGCGGGCTGTCCGGGCTCCGGGCGCGTCGCCGACCACCGAGGCGCCGTATGTCGAGTCGCGGATCGATCTGCCCGAGCAGGCCGGTGAGAAGCTCGTGGGAGTGCGCTCGTGACAGTGACCGCGACAGCGCGGCGGTGGGCGCGGGCCGTCCGGTGGTACCTGCGGGAGCTGACCGGGGAGGCCGAGTACGACCGCTACCGCGAGCGGCGTCTGCGCCACCATCCGCTGGCGCCGGTACCGACCCGACGGGAGTACGAGGTGCTGCGCACCCGGCACCGGGAGGCTCATCCGCAGGGGCGGTGCTGCTGACGTCGCCGTCGGGGACCACGGGGCGGGCATACCGCCCGCCCCGTACACCCCACTCACCTTTCGGGACCGAGATGTTCAGACGCCGCACCGCCCTCCTGGTCCATCCCGCCCTCGACGACGACGCACTGCACGCGACGCTGACCGAACTCCGGCCCACCCCTCAGCTGCACGGCCTCGGCGCGGGTTCCAGCCGTCCGCTCTGGCAGCCGGTCGCCGACCTGCTGCGGGACACGGGGCGGGACTGGGATCGCCGGTGGCACCGGATGTCCGTACTGGCGGACCGGTTGCCGCCCGCGGTGTGCGAGCGGTGGATCACCGAACGGCCCGGTGACGGGGACGCGCTGGTGTTGTGGGCCTGTGTCCGGTGTGTACGGCGGGCCCCGGCCGACGGGTGGACCGTTGCCCGGGACGCCGAGCGGGCGTGTCTGCGTGCCGCCGAGGTCTGCCCCGAGGATCCGACGCCCTGGCTGGCCCTCCTCGGCCTGATGCACTCCCTCGCCGTGCCGCCCCGGGACGCCGTGCCCGTCTGGACCGAGGCCGTCACCCGTGCCCCGTGGCACCGGGGTGCCTATCACCGGTTGCTGAGCTGTCTGTCCCCGCGCGGACACGGCTCGGTCGCCGACATGATGGACTTCGCCGGGCAAGGTGCCACCCGCGCTCCGCACGGATCGTCCCTCGCCCTGCTCCCCGTGGCGGCCCGCGTCGAACTCGTCGCCCACCGGCAGCGGCAGACGCCCCTCGGGGCCGACAGCCACTGGAACGAACCCCTGGCCGGCGCCGAGATCGACTCGGCCCTGACCCACTGGTTCCACACCGCCACCGCACCGCACGCCGAGGCCGTCACCGACCTCAACATCCTGGCCTTCGCCCTGGTCCGGGCACACCGCCCGGCCGACACGGCACCCGTGTTCCGGCGGATCGGCCGCCGGATGACCCCGCATCCGTGGGAGCTCCTGCCCGAGCCGGAGCGCACGTTTCTCTATTGGCGGGACCGGGACCGGGACCGGGGTCGTCCGGGCCGGTGAGGCGGAGGCTGCGGTTGGTGCGTCGGCGTTGGGGTCGGGGCGGTGGGGCGTGGGGCCGGGGGCCGGCCGACTGGTCACGCTGTGGGCGGCGGTCCGGGGTACGGGGCTGGTGGCACCCTGGCGGCGTTGTGTTGTGGGGTCGACCGGGTGCACACACCGCGGCCGGCGCTGTGGGTCGGGCCGGTGCGTCACCCTTGCGGCCGAGGTGGTGCCGGGCCGGTTGAGGACACTGCGGGCGGCGTGGGGCCGAGCCGGCGTGTCACACCGTGGCCGGCTCTGTCTTCGTCGTGCTGTCCTGCTCCGCTTTCTCCCGGCGGTCGCGGAGTTCGCGCCGTACCAGGACCACCCAGCCGATCGGAACGCCGAGGGAGAACAGCCACCACTGGATGGCGTAGGCGTAGTTCAGCGCGGCGTCCTCCTTGCCGGGGTTGCCGCCGATCAGTTCCGGGCTGTCGCCCTTCGGTTCGGGTGCCGTCTGGGCGATGTAGCCGCCGAGCACCGTGGCGCCCAGCCGCTCGGCCTCCTGCTCGCTGTTGATCAGCATGACCTGCCGGTCGGGCAGTCCCTTGAGGTTCTTGATGCCGCTCGCCGCGGTCGTCTCGTCGGGCATCAGCCGCCCCGTGACGGTGATCTCGCCCTTCGGGGGTGCGGGGACCTTCGGGAACGCGGTCTGGCTCGGCCCGTCCGACGGGATCCACCCCCGGTTGACCAGCAGCACCTTGCCGTCGTCCAGGACGAAGGGGGTCAGGACGTGGTACCCGACCTCGTCGTCGGAGTTGGTGCGGCGCCGGACCACGACCTCGTCGTCGGTGTCGAAGTGACCCTTCGCGGTCACGCTGCGATACCGGTCGTGAGTGGTGACGGTGTGTCCGGGCGAGGTCATCCGCTCCACGGGCACCGGCTTCGCGGACATCGCGTCGGAGACCAGCTGGTTGCGGGCGGTGCGCTCCTCGTAACGGTGCATCTGCCAAATGCCCAGCCTGATCATCGTGGGGATGAGGAGCAGGGCGACCAGCGTGAGGATCACCCACTGCCGGGACAACAGGAAGCGGTACACCCCACGACCGTACAACTCGGACCGCGGGGTGTTCGCACAGGGGTGTGGTCAGACCCGGTCGACGATGCCCACCCTTCCCTCCGCGCGAGCGCAGTGCGCACCGCAGAACCAGTGGCCCTCCACCTCCACACCCTGCCCGATGATCTGCACACGACAGTGCTCGCAGATCGGTGCCATCCGGTGGATCGCACAGGAGAAGCAGTCGAAGACATGCACCGCACCCTGTGCGTGCACCTCGAAGGTCATGCCGTAGTTGTTGCCGCAAACTTCGCAAGTCGCCATGCGCCACAGGGTGGGCCGTCGGCGCCGTGCGGGCGCGTCGGCGCGGGGCGAGTCGTACGGCAAATCACCCATCCGTACGGTCCTGACTTCCGTACGGTCATCCCTCCGACGCCGGCTCCACATCCCTGAGAAGCTGCCCGAAGGCCGCCTCGTCGACGACCGGTGTGCCGAACTGCCTGGCCTTGACCACCTTGGACGTGCCCGAGTCCGGGTCGTTCGTGACGAGCAGGCTGGTCAGCCGGGAAATGCTGGTGGCGACATGCAGCCCGGCCTCGACCGCCCGGTCCTCCAGGAGGTCGCGCTCGATCGAGGTGTCCCCGGAGAACGCGATCCGCATGCCCTGCTTGAGCGGCTTGCCGTCTTCGTAGCGCCCCGGGTTGGGGTAGGGGCACGCGGGCCGCTTGCGCGCGGGCCGCCAACTCGTCGCCCGGTAACTGCCGTAGCCTGCCGACTGCCTGGGCACCGCCCGGTCCGTCCACTCGGTCAGCGGCCGGCACTCGTGCAGGGGCAGCCGCACGCTTCGTGCGGCCGCCGCCCGCAGACTCGGCCGGAACGCCTCCGCGAGGACGCGCGCGTCGTCGAGGGCATGGTGCGCCCGCTGCTGTACGACGCCGAAGTGCGCCGCCAGCGACTCCAGCTTGTGGTTGGGCAGAGGCAGCCCCAGCTCCTTGGACAGGACGATGGTGCACAGCCGCTGACTCACCGGAGGCACCCGGCCCGCGCGCGCGTACTCGCGGGCGATCATCTGCCAGTCGAAGACGGCGTTGTGCGCGACGAGCACGCGACCGTCGAGACGGGCCGAGAACTCGTCGGCGATGTCCTGGAAGAGAGGCGCGCCTTCGAGTGCCTCGCTCGTCAGCCCGTGGATCCACACCGGGCCGGGATCGCGCTCCGGATTGACCAGCGTGTACCAGTGGTCCTCGACCTCGCCGTGCGCGTCCAGCCGGTAGACGGCGGCGGAGATTATCCGGTCGTCCCGGGCCAGGCCGGTGGTCTCCACGTCGACGACCGCGTATCCCTGCGGATACACGGCCGGCCACGTTGGGGGGGAGGACGCTGCGGTCGTCTGGTCTTCGAGCATGGTCCATGAGGATACGGGCCGCGACTGACAGTCCCTCACGGTGGCGTCGGTGCCCGGCTCGCGAAGACCGGGGTGCCATCCTCCGGAGATGACCGAACCGACGCACGACGAAGCCCACGGCGGCGCGCTCGGCGCCCGCCTCAACTGGCTGCGCGCGGCCGTCCTTGGCGCCAACGACGGCATCGTCTCCACTGCGGGGCTGGTCGTCGGCGTGGCCGGTGCGACGAGCGACCGCGCGGCGTTGCTGACGGCGGGGCTGGCGGGCCTGCTGGCCGGCTCGATGTCCATGGCGGCCGGGGAGTATGTGTCCGTGTCGACCCAGCGCGACTCCGAGATGGCCGCGCTGGCTGTGGAGAAAAGGGAGTTGAGGGAACAGCCGGAGGCGGAGCTGGAGGAGTTGACGGACCTTCTGGAGGAACGGGGGCTGTCACGCGCCGTGGCCCGTGAGGCGGCGGAACAACTGACGGAACGTGACGCACTGCGGGCTCACGCGCGCGTGGAGCTCGGCATCGACCCGGACGAGCTGACGAACCCCTGGCATGCGGCCTGGGCGAGCTTCCTGGCGTTCACGGCGGGGGCGTTGCTGCCACTGCTCGCCATCGTGCTGCCACCGTCGGGGTGGCGGGTACCGGTGACGGTGGTGTCGGTGGTGGCGGCGCTGGTGCTGACCGGCTGGAGCAGCGCACGGCTGGGGGCGGCGGCTCCTGGGCGGGCGGTGCTGCGGAACGTGGGGGGTGGGGTGTTGGCGATGGGGGTTACTTACGTAGTGGGGGTGTTGTTGGGGGTGGCGGGGGTCAGTTGACGTAGCCGGCACCAACGCCCGTCCGTTGGTGAGGAGTCCCTCGACGCAGCCGTCGGGGGCGCAGCGGCACTTCCCGCCCGTCCGGCGTGGGGAAGGAACGCAAGCGCCGACCGGCGCCTCCGCGCCCCGCCCCCTGGGCAGCTCGCCCGTCCACCCGGTCTGCTCCACCGTCGCCCGCGCCGCGAACGGCGGATGCGCCATGAGCTGCTCGCAGCACAGCTCCAGCAGCTCCCGGTACGGGTTCTGGGCGGACGGGACCAACTCGTCGGCCGACCACCGCAGTTGATCGAACGGCCGCCCGGGGGCTCACAGCCGCCGCGACCAACCGCTCGGCGTCCAGAACGACCTCGAGCCCCTGCATCCCCCGACCTCCCTCTCCACTTCCTCCACAGCGTAAGACCGCCCACTGACATCCGTTGGTGGAGATCGCCAAGAAGCAAGCGCGTACCACCGGTAATACTTGTGGGTAACAACGTCTAGCCGCGCCTGACCGGCGGTTCTACGGTGCAGGCATGCCGAACCTCCCCGACGTCGTGGTCTGGTCCATACCCGCCTTCGTGCTGCTCACCGTCATCGAGATGATCAGCGTCCGCATCCATCCCGACGAGGACGCCGCCGGCTACGAGACGAAGGACACCGCCACCAGCATCGGTATGGGACTCGGCAGCCTCTTCTTCGACTTCCTGTGGAAGATCCCGATCGTGGCCCTCTACACGGCCCTGTACGAGCTCACCCCGCTCCGCGTCCCCGTCCTGTGGTGGACGGTCCCCCTGATGCTGCTCGGGCAGGACTTCTTCTACTACTGGTCCCACCGCGGCCACCACGTCATCCGCATCCTGTGGGCCTGCCACGTCGTCCACCACTCCAGCCGGAAGTTCAACCTCACCACCGCGCTGCGCCAGCCCTGGACCACCCTGACCGTCTGGCCGTTCTACGTCCCCCTCGTCGCCGCCGGCGTCCACCCGGCCGCGCTCGCCTTCTGCTCCTCCGCGAACCTCGTCTACCAGTTCTGGATCCACACCGAACGCATCGACAAGATGCCCCGCTGGTTCGAGTTCGTCTTCAACACCCCGTCCCACCACCGCGTCCACCACGCCTCCCAGGGCGGCTACCTGGACCGCAACTTCGGCGGGATCCTCATCGTCTGGGACCGGCTCTTCGGCTCGTTCGTCGCCGAGACCGAACGGCCCGTCTACGGGTTGACCAAGAACATCAACACGTTCAACCCGATCAAGGTGGCCACCCACGAGTACGTAGCGATCATCAAGGACGTCAAGAAGGCGCGGAGTTGGCGCGAGCGGGCGGGACGCGTCTTCAGGGGGCCGGGCTGGGCACCGGCACCGGTACCGGAGACGGCCGAGGAGACCGTGCCGGCGTGAGAATCCCGAGGGCCCACGGAACCCACCGCACCCGCCGCGCACTCCTCGCGGTCTTCGCCCTCGCCGCCGCCGTCGACCTCACCTCCCTGGCCACCGGCTTCGCTCCCGGGCACGCCGTCGCCAAGCCCCTTCTGATGCCCCTCCTGGCCGCGTACTCCGTCGCGTCCGCGGCGCCCCGGCTCCTGGTCGCCGCCCTCCTGTGCGGTTGGGGTGGCGACGTCATGCTGCTGTCCGACGCCGACCCCGCCTTCCTCGCCGGCATGGCCTTCTTCGCGGCGGGCCACGTCTGCTACCTGGTGCTCTTCCAGGGCTACGGCAGCTCACGCGCGCGTGTCGGCCTGCTCGCACCCGCCTACGGCACCGCGCTCGCCGTCACCGTGGTGTTCCTGTGGCCGGACCTGCCCGCCGGACTGCGCGTGCCCGTCGCCGGCTACAGCGTCCTGCTCGCGACCATGGCGTGCGCGTCGGCCGCGCGGTTCGGGGCGCTCACCGGATGCGGCGGAGCGCTCTTCCTCCTCTCGGACACCCTCATCGCGACCGGCGTCGCCGACTGGCCCCAGCTCCCGCGGCCCGAGTTCTGGATCATGCTCACGTACATTGCCGCGCAGTTCCTGCTGGCCAGTGGCACACTACGAGCCCTCGAAGCGCGCCCCGGACCGCTGGCGACGTACGGTGAGGTGCGCTCGACCACCCCCTGAGCGCCGCCACGACCTCGCACGAGAAGGATCCTCGCCATGCGCGCGACCACCATCCACGCCCCGTACGACATGCGCGTGGAGGACGTGCCCGAGCCCGTGGTGCGGCTGCCCACCGACGCCGTGCTCCGGGTGCTGCGCGCCTGCATCTGCGGCAGCGACCTGTGGGCCTACCGCGGCGAGGCGGTCCGGCAGCCGGGTCAGCGGATCGGGCACGAGTTCCTCGGCATCGTGGAGGAGACCGGCTCCGAGGTCGGCACCATCGGCCGCGGTGACCTCGTCGTCGCGCCCTTCATGTGGTCCGACGGCGTCTGCGACTACTGCCGCGAGGGCCTGACCACCTCCTGCGAGCACGGCGGATTCTGGGGTTCCGTCGGCTACGACGGCGGCCAGGGTGAGGCCGTGCGCGTCCCCTTCGCCGACGGCACCCTCGTACGGCTGCCCAAGGAGGCGGCTTCCGACGACCGCCTGCTGTCCTCCCTGCTGACTCTCTCCGACGTCCTGGGCACCGGTCACCACGCGGCCCTCGGCGCCGGAGCCCGACCGGGCGCCACGGTCGCCGTCGTCGGCGACGGGGCCGTCGGCCTGTGCGCGGTGCTCGCGGCCAAGCGGCTCGGCGCCGAACGGATCATCGCCCTGGGCCGTCACCAGGTCCGCACCGACATCGCGCGCCGCTTCGGTGCCACCGATGTCGTCGCCGAGCGCGGGGACGCGGCCGTCGAGGCCGTCCGCGAACTCACCCGCGGCCAGGGCGCGCACGCCGTCGTCGAGGCCGTCGGCACCGAACAGTCCATGCGTACGGCTGTCGGCATCACCCGCGACGGCGGTGCCATCGGCTTCGTCGGTGTGCCGCACGGCAGCGACACGGGCGTCGACCTCGGCGTCATGTTCGACCGGAACATCGCCCTGCGCGGCGGGGTCGCGCCGGTCCGTGCCTACATCCCCGAGCTGCTCCCCGACGTCCTGGACGGCACCGTCGACGCATCACCCGTCTTCGACATGACCGTCGACCTGGAGGGTGTCCCCGCCGGCTACAAGGCGATGGACGAGCGCACCGCCCTCAAGGTCCTCGTCACCAACTAGCGCTCACCAAGCGGCTTTCACCAGCGGATCGGCAACGGCAGCGCCGTCAGCAGCCCCGACACCACGACCACGAGTCCCAGGGCGACGACCTCCGCACGTGCGGGAGCGCAGGCGGTCAGCGAGGCGGGGGCGCGGTGCAGCCGGATCCGGGCCCACAGGGCGAAAGCGGCGACGACCGCCACGAGGAGCACCTTGGCGAGCAGCGTGCGCCCGTAGGCCGTGTCCGTCAGCTGCTCAAGGATCGTGCCGGGCGGCATCCGGCGCAGCGAACTCCACACACCGGTCGCGGTGATGGCGGCGAGCAGAACGGCCGCCACACGCGCGTAGAGCCCGAGCAGCGCCGCGCCCGGCTCCGCGGGGCCCCAGCGGCGCAGCGTCCGCAGTACCCGCAGCAGTCCGCCCGCCCACAGCGCCGCGCACGTCAGATGGACCAGCGTCAGTCCGGAGCCGGTCAGCGGACTGTGCTGGGTCGGGGGATGCGCGCGCAGGGCCTCCGCCACCACCACGGCCGCCAGGGGCCACACCTGGCCGGCCGGGCGGGCCGAACGGGCGCACAGGCCGGCCACCAGGAACGCGTTGACCTCCAGGAGCGCCAACTTGCCGTCCCGCGACGCGTACAGACCGCCGACATTGATCTCGGAAAGGCTGTGCGGCACCAGATTGCCGGTCGCCACCACCGACGCCAGACCCAGCGCGGCGAGGAAACCGGCGGCGGCCGCACAAGGGGCCCAGGAGCGTGGCACATCCGGTGGAGCATCGGGCACGGAGCGGGCCAGCAGACCCACGAACAGCTCGCCCACCGGCACACACAGCGCCGCGAACAGCACCGCCCGCAACAGGGCCACCCCGCCGGCCCCGGGCGCGGCGGCCTCCCCGGTGCCGCGCAGCGCGGCGGACGGCCCGAACAGCGGTATCGCCACGGCCAGTACCGACAGGACAAGGACGGCGACCGCCAGGCCGGTGCCGGGACGCCGGGTGGGGTCGCCCGCGTCGGTCGCCTCGGAGCTGGGTCTTGTCAAGGTCACCCCCCGAACTTGACCACAGCGGACAGATCCGGGCAACTGCAGTGAAACAAGTGGCGGTAAGGCATTCCACCCATAGGTATGTTTCTGGTGCCGCGGTTGGTTCCGGCCCGCTCAGCTCAGGCGCGCGGCATCCGTGCCCCACGGCACCGGCGGCCGCGCCCAGTCCGCCGGACCGCTCTCGAAGGAGACCGGCGAGAGGGCGTATCGCAGCCGCCCGAGCGCGCTGTCCGTCTCCGCCAACCAGGGCTCAGGGCCGTCGTACGGCTCGCTCACGGCGTCACCCGCCGCGATCTTGTCGTCCATGCCGTCGGTCAGCCACTGGGCCGTCCGTGCCAGCGCCAGCCGCACGAACCGGCTCCCGCCCTCGTACGACTGCTCGGTCAGCGCCCGCAGCACGGCTGCCGCCAGCAGATAACCCGTCCCGTGGTCGAGGGCCTGCGCCGGCAGCGCGCCCGGCCGATCCGGTGAACCCTCCAGCAGCGCGATCCCGGTGGCCGCCTGTACGAGGCTGTCGAAGCCTCGCCGTTCGCGCCAGGGCCCGTATCCGCCCCACGCCGACAACTGCGCCACGACCACCCCGGGCCGCCGCTCCGCCAGCGCTTCGGGTGACAGCCCGAACCGGTCCAGCGCGCCCGGCCGGTATCCGGTGACGACCACGTCCGCCGCCGCGAGCAGTTCCTCGAATGTCCGCCGGTCGGCGGCCAGGTCGAGCGTCGCCGACCGTTTCCCGAAGCCCGTGTCGGCGTGCTGGTCCGGCAGTTCGGGCAGCGCGGGCGCGTCCAGGCGCAGGACGTCCGCGCCGAGCAGGGCGAGGGTGCGGGTGGCGACCGGTCCCGCGAGAACCCGCGTCAGGTCCAGGACGCGCAGGCCGGCGGCCGGCAGCAGGGGAGAGGTGCCGACCGGCGCGAACGCACGCGCACGTGCCGTGTCCAGCCGCCCCTGCTCGACCAGCGGTCGTTTCGCCACCTCGGCCGCCTGCGGGTGCACGGCCCACTCCTCGGGAGAGCGCAGGGCGACGGCGAGACCCCCGGCCGCGTACACGGCGTCCTCGACGTCCAGGGCGGACCGCTCGGCCAGCGCTGCCTCCACGGCCGCAGGGTCCTCCGGCACCCCCAGGGCCTGGAGCAGCCGCGCGCGGTGGTGCGGATAGTTCGCGTGGGTGCGGACCCACCCGTCCGCCGTCCGCCAGAACCGGGACAGCGGCGCGAAGTTGACCGGCTGGCGACCATTGATCAACAGGTGACGTTCGCTCAGGAAAGCGGTGGCGACCGCACCGTCGTCCACCCGCACCGTCGGCACCTCGGCGAGCCCGGCCCGCAGCGCTCCCAGTTCGGCGGCGGCCAGCGCGCACTCGCCGACGCAAGTCCGCGCCAGCTGCTGTGCGGGAAGACGCCCCTGAAGAGCGCCCTCCCGCACCACAAAGTTGATTCCCATCATGACTGCACTATGCAGTGTTGACGGAATCAATATGTGGAGGGGCCTACTTTGTCACCGCGTCCAGTGCGTCCACCGTGCCCCAGCCGTAGAAGCCGTTGCGGTTCTTTGACCCCTCACACACCGCGTCGACCTTGCCGTCGCCGTTGATGTCGTAGGGATCCGTGCACGGGGTGGCGTCGGCCTCGGCGTACAGCAGCGCCTTCACCAGGGCCGGCGCGGCGTACGGATGCGTCGACTTGATCAGGGCGGCCACGGCCGCGGCGTGCGGCGAGGCCATCGACGTACCGGCCATGTAGCCCCACTTGCCGCCCGGCAGCGTGCCCAGGATGAGCCCGCTGGTCGCGGGCGGCTGGGGCGTCTGGTAGGCCGTCGAGTCACCACCGGGCGCGGCGACGTCGATGACGCCCAGGCCGTGGTTGGAGAACGACGACTTGATGCCCTTGGCGCCGGTCGACGCGACCGTCACGACACCCGGCAACTGGGTCGGTATGTCGAAGCACTTCGACGGGTCGATCACCCGGTCCGAGGGCGTGCCGTCGTTCGGTGAGACCGGGTCGGTGATCTCGTCGGCCGCGAGGTCGTAGTTCTCGTTGCCGGCCGCGGCGACGTTGACCACGCCCTTCTTCTCCGCGTACCGCGTGGCCCGGGTGATGGCGTCCACGAGGGCCTTCTGGTCCGGGTCGTCGGTGCAGTTGAAGTACCAAGGGTCGGTGTAATAGCTGTTGTTGGTGACGTCGACCCCATGTGTGGCCGCCCACACGAAGCCGCAGACCACGGCCTCCGTGTAGAAGTAGCCGGCGGTGGTGGACACCTTGATGCCCGCCACCTTCACGCCGGGCGCGACCCCCGTCATACCGACGCCGTTCTTGGCGGCCGCGATCTCACCTGCCACGTGCGTGCCGTGCGGGCTCTCCGCCGCGCTCGGCCGCCACGCCCCGTCGGTGGTGTCCGGCTTGCCCGTCACGCAGTTGACCGACGCGGCCCGGTCGAAGTTCGGCGCGAGGTCCGGGTGGGTGTCGTCCACGCCGGTGTCGATGACGGCGACGGTCACCTTGCTGCTGCCGAGCGACTTCTCGTGCGCCTTGTCCGCCTTGATGGCGGGCAGGTCCCACTGCAAGGACTCCAGCGGGTCCTGGCCGGCGTCGGCGGCGGCCTGCGCGGCGGCCAGTTGCGCCGAGTCGAGCGCCTTCGGCGTGCCCTCGTCGGTCGTCGACTGGGCGGGCAGCGGCGCGTTGCGCGTGTTGCCGGCCGACTCGACCCCGTGGACCTTGCGGATCGTCTTGGCGAAGTCGGGGTTCGACGAGTGGACGACGATCACGCCGATCTGGTCGTACGACGTCACGATCGTGCCGCCGGCCGCGGCAATGGCCTTCTTCACCTGGGCGGAAGGGCCGTGCCCGGGGCGGACGTTGACGACGTAGCTGAGCGCCGTGCCGTCCGCGTCGGCGGAGGCGAGGACGTCGCTGACGGCACCGGTGACACCGGCCGTGGTGCCCGGCAGGCCGGACGCGGACGCCGTGGCGCCGGGGAGGAACGCCATGGCAGTAGCCATGGCCATACCGAGCGGGATCGCGAGCGCACGCCGATGGCGCGAGTGGGGCCCTGTCATGATGAGAGTCTCTCCAGTTCTTATGCGGGACAAGCGGTGCGGGCGGGTCACTTGACCGCGCGCAGCGCGTTGACGATGCCGAAGCCGTAGAACCCGTTGGCCCGGGTGCCGCCCTCGCACACCGCGTCCTGTGCGCCGTCGCCGTCCTGGTCGTAGGAGGCCGGGCAGCTCGTGGCGTCCGCCTGCGCCTTGAGCAGCGCCTGCAGTTGGGCCGGGCTCGCCTTGGGATGCGTCGACTTCAGCAACGCGGCGACGCCCGCGGCGTGCGGCGAGGCCATCGAAGTGCCCTGCAGGAAGCCGTACTCGCCGTTCGGCAGGGTGGACAGGATGCGGCCGTTCTGCGACGGCGTGTCCGGGATCTGGTAGAGCCGGTCGCCACCGGGGGCCGCGACGTCGATGACGCCCTTGCCGTACGAGGAGTAGTACGACTTGAGGTTCTTGACGCCCGTCGCACTGACCGTGACGACACCGGGCAACTGCGTCGGCACGTCGAAGCACTCGTGCGGATCGACGGTGCGCTCCACCGCAGTGGAGTCGTCGGGGCTGGACGCGTCGACGATCGCGTCGGAGTCCAGGTCGTCGTTGGAGTTGCCCGCCGACGCCAGGCTGAGCGTGCCCTTGTGCTGCGCGTACAGCTGCGCCCTGTTGACCGAATCAACAATGGCCCGCTGATCGGGGTCGTCCATGCAGTTGTACAGCCAGGGATCAACGTAGTAGCTGTTGTTCGTGATCTCGACGCCGTGGTCGGCGGCGAACACGAACGCGCACACGACGCTCTCCGGGTAGAAGAGGCCGTTGCTCCGGTCGGTCACGTTGATGGCCGAGACCTTCACGCCGGGCGCGACCCCGGCCACGCCGACACCGTTGCGGGCCGCGGCGATCTCACCGGCCACGTGTGTGCCGTGGTAGTCGTCCGCGGTGTACGGCCGCCAGGCGCCCGCGGTGGTGTCCGGGACACCACCGTCGCAGTTGGCCGACTGCGCGGCGGAGAAGTTCGGTGCGATGTCGGGGTGGGTGTCGTCGACGCCGGTGTCGATCACGGCGACGGTCACCTTGCGGCTGCCCGGGTTGATCTTGGCGGCCTTGTCGGCGCCTATCGCGCGCAGGTCCCACTGATCGGCCTCGAGGGGCTCGCTGTCCGGCGTGGCGGCCGAGGTCTTCGCGACCTTCGCGGCCTGCGCGTCCGACAGCACCTGGACCGCGCCCTCGTCCGTCGTGCCCGCCGGGGTCAGCGGCGAGGTGCGGGTGGCGCCGGCCGACTGAACCCCGCGCACCTTGCGGATCTTCTGGGCGAAGTCAGGCGCGGAGGAGTGGACGACGATCACGCCGATCTTCTCGTACGCGATCACGACGGTGCCGCCGGCCGCCGGTATCGCCTTCTTCACCGACGCGATCGTGCGGTGGTCCACCTTGGTGTTGACGACGTACGACAGGTTCGTCGCGTCCGCTGCCTGTGCCACGGACTCCGTGGCAGGGGCGGCCGAGGCCGCCGAGGGCAGAAAGCCGAGCGAGGCCGTGAGGGACAGCACGACGGGCACGGCGAGCGCGAGACGGTCTCTTGAACGTATCGAACGCCTCGAACGTCTGGAACGCGGCTGGGACATGGGGTCTCCACATCATCCGGAAACGAAACCGGCCCGAGACACAGGTGTCGCTCGGGCAGGTACATGACGGGTGGTGCAGGCCGAAGCTATCTCCCGAAGTCGCTGGCCAGCAATGACTTCCCCAAGGTGAGTTCGGAAAGAAGCAAAGCGAGTTGAACCGGTCCGAGCGTGCCGCCGTGACCTTGGGCAGGGAAGGCGAGGACACTCGCGCCCGATCCCCGTCACAACCGCATCCGCAACGCGAGGAGACTCCGTGGCCACCGACGCACCGCCACCCTCGAAAGAGACCCATAAACTCCCCACCACCGAGGAGTTCACCGAGGTGCAGGAGAGCGCGGAGTTCGGTGAACTGCGCCGCTCCTACCGCTCCTTCGCCTTTCCGCTGACCGTCGGCTTCATCGCCTGGTACCTGCTGTACGTCCTGCTGTCCAACTACGCGGGCGACTTCATGGGCACCAAGGTCGTCGGCAACATCAACATCGCCCTGGTCCTGGGCCTCGCCCAGTTCCTCACCACGTTCCTCATCGCCTGGTGGTACGCGCGCACCGCTGCCGCCCGCTTCGACCCCAAGGCCGAGGCGATCAAGTCCCGGATGGAGGGCGGCGCATGAGCCCCGCGATCACCCTGGCGGCCGGCGAGGCCAGCGAGCACCGAGGGCTGATCATCAGCCTGTTCGCGGTCTTCGTCCTCGCGACCCTCGTCATCACGGTCTGGGCCGGACGCCAGACCAAGGACGCCTCCGACTTCTACGCGGGCGGCCGCCAGTTCACCGGTTTCCAGAACGGCCTCGCCGTCTCCGGCGACTACATGTCCGCCGCGTCCTTCCTCGGCATCGCGGGCGCCATCGCCCTCTTCGGCTACGACGGCTTCCTGTACTCCATCGGCTTCCTGGTCGCCTGGCTCGTCGCCCTGCTCCTGGTCGCCGAACCGCTGCGCAACTCCGGCCGCTACACGATGGGCGACGTCCTCGCGTACCGGATGCGCCAGCGCCCGGTCCGCACGGCGGCCGGCACCTCCACCATCGTGGTCTCGATCTTCTACCTGCTGGCCCAGATGGCGGGCGCGGGTGTCCTGGTCTCCCTGCTGCTCGGCATCACCAGCGACGGCGGCAAGATCGGCATCGTCGCCCTGGTCGGCGTCCTGATGATCGTGTACGTCACCATCGGCGGCATGAAGGGCACCACCTGGGTCCAGATGGTCAAGGCCGTCCTGTTGATCGTCGGCGCCCTGCTGCTGACCTTCCTGGTCCTGCTGAAGTTCGACTTCAACGTCTCCGACCTGCTCGGCTCCGCCGCCGACAACAGCGGCAAGGGCGCGGCCTTCCTGGAGCCGGGCCTGAAGTACGGCGCCACGGGCACCACCAAGCTGGACTTCATCTCGCTCGGCATCGCCCTGGTCCTCGGCACCGCCGGTCTGCCGCACATCCTGATCCGCTTCTACACGGTGCCCACCGCCAAGGCCGCCCGTAAGTCGGTCATCTGGGCCATCGGCCTCATCGGCGCCTTCTACCTGATGACCCTCGCCCTCGGCTTCGGCGCCGCGGCCCTGATCAAGCCGGACGAGATCATCGCCTCCAACAAGGCGGGCAACACGGCGGCGCCACTGCTGGCCCTGCATCTGGGCGGCGTCGACTCCAACTGGGGCGCGATCCTGCTGGCCACCATCTCGGCGGTCGCCTTCGCCACGATCCTCGCGGTCGTCGCCGGCCTCACCCTGGCCTCGTCGTCGTCCTTCGCGCACGACATCTACGCGAACGTCATCAAGCGCGGTCAGGCCACCGAGAAGCAGGAGATGAGTGCGGCCCGCTGGGCGACCGTCGGTATCGGCGCGGTCTCCATCCTGCTGGGCGCCCTCGCCCGCGACCTCAACGTCGCAGGCCTCGTCGCGCTCGCCTTCGCGGTCGCCGCCTCGGCAAACCTGCCGACGATCATCTACAGCCTCTTCTGGAAGCGGTTCACCACCTCTGGCGCCCTGTGGTCGATCTACGGCGGACTCGTCACGGCGGTCGGCCTGGTGCTGTTCTCGCCGGTCGTCTCCGGCAAGCCCACCTCGATGTTCCCGGACGTCGACTTCCACTGGTTCCCGCTGGAGAACCCGGGTCTCATCTCGATCCCGGTCGGCTTCCTGCTCGGCATCATCGGCACCTACCTCTCCAAGGAGGAGCCGGACAAGGGCAAGTACGCGGAGCTGGAGGTCCGGTCGCTGACCGGTACCGGCGCCCACTGACACGCCCCCCGAAGCGGCCGTGTCGTAGATCTCTACGACACGGCCGCTTCGGACGTCGTGGGATCGGGCACTGTCGTTGTCAGCGACGTCACGTAGGCTCGCAGGTGACGGAAACCGATGGAGTCGGCACTGATCCGCGACGAGGGAGGGGGCCCACGTGCTCATCGACACCTACGGCCGGGTGGCCACCGACCTGAGAGTCTCGCTGACCGACCGCTGCAACCTGCGGTGCACGTACTGCATGCCGGAAGAGGGCCTGCAGTGGCTGGCCAAGCCCGATCTGCTCACCGACGACGAGATCGTCCGCCTGATCGACATCGCCGTGACCTCCCTCGGTATCGAGGAGGTCCGCTTCACCGGCGGTGAGCCCCTGCTGCGCCCCGGCCTGGTCGGCATCGTCGAGCGCGTCGCGGCTCTGGAGCCGCGCCCCCAGATGTCCCTCACCACCAACGGCATCGGCCTCAAGCGCACGGCCACCGCCCTCAAGGCCGCCGGCCTGGACCGGGTCAACGTCTCCCTCGACACCCTGCGTCCGGACGTCTTCAAGACCCTCACCCGCCGCAACCGCCACCAGGACGTCCTGGAGGGCCTGGACGCGGCCCGCGAGGCGGGCCTGACCCCGGTCAAGGTGAACTCCGTCCTGATGCCCGGACTGAACGACGACGAGGCCCCCGACCTCCTCGCCTGGGCGGTGGAGCACGACTACGAACTGCGCTTCATCGAGCAGATGCCCCTGGACGCCCAGCACGGCTGGAAGCGCGACGGCATGATCACCGCCGGGGACATCCTGACCTCCCTGCGCACCCGCTTCGACCTCACCGAGGAGGGCTCGGAGAAGCGCGGCTCAGCCCCCGCGGAACGCTGGATCGTGGACGGCGGTCCACACGTCGTGGGCGTCATCGCCTCGGTCACCCGCCCGTTCTGCGCGGCCTGCGACCGCACCCGCCTCACGGCCGACGGTCAGGTACGCAACTGCCTCTTCGCCCGCGAGGAGACAGACCTCCGAGCGGCGCTGCGCTCCGACGCCCCCGACGAGGAGATCGCCCGCATCTGGCGCGAGGCGATGTGGGGCAAGAAGGCGGGAGCGGGCCTGGACGACCCGACGTTCGTCCAGCCGGACCGGCCGATGTCGGCGATCGGCGGCTAGGCTTCTTCGGGCGCCTGCCAGTCCTCGAACTTCACGACATCCTTGAGGAAGCCCCGCACCCCGAGGAACTGCGACAGATGCTCCCGGTGCTCCTCACAGGCCAGCCACGTCTTGCGCCGCTCCGGCGTGTGGATCTTCGGGTTGTTCCACGCGAGCACCCACACGGCGTCGGCGCGGCAGCCCTTCGCGGAGCAGATCGGGGTCTCGTCACTCACGGATTTCGTCTCACAGGCGGGGAAAACGAGCGGGAAAGGAAGTGGGGGAAAAGGCGACGCCGAGCAGCCACGGGGGGAGCTGCCCGGCGTCGGTCTGTCGCTCCGACGGGGGATGCGGAGCGCGTACGAAGTATGTCACGGGTAACCCGTCGTACGGCACTGGAACAACATGATTGATCTGAGCTTTCCTTGAGCTTGGTGCTTCAGGTCCGCTCGCGGGGTTCGCCCCGCGCGCCCGACGCCGCTCCGCCCGCCCCGCCTTCCGGCACGGGTTCCGCGAAATCGTCATCGGCTCGCGGCGGCATGATCATCGGCGGGGTGGGAGCGGTCACGAAGGTCGACGGCAGTGAGGGCGCGTTCTCCCGCCCCGCGTTGGCGATGACAACGGCGATATAGGGCAGAACGGCCCCGAGTACCAGCGCGACGATCGCGACGTGCCGTTCGACGTTCCAGAGCGTGGCCGCGAGCACCACGGAAATCGTACGGACCGTCATCGAGATGACGTACCGGCGCTGACGTCCGCGCACGTCCTCCTGAAGGCTCGTCCTGGCTCCGGTGATCCGGAACACCTGGGCGCTGCCGCCGCCATGCTGCTTCCGCATCACATTCCACCATCCGCCCGCATCGGACTCTCCCCGTTCCCCGCATCCGCTTCTTACCCGGCGGAGGTACCGGGCCCGGACAGCTCCCACGTTACGCCGCGTCTGCGCCGCCTACGAGACCGGGGCACCTCCCGCCTGGGCGGACGGGCTCGCTCCCGGCACGTACGGCCGCACCCGGCATGCGGCGTAGCCCGAACGGACCGACACTGACCGTAATGCTCACGTCGAGCCGTACGAGGAGGCAGCCATGGGCTGGTTGTGGGCGATCATCGTGGGATTCGTGCTGGGCCTGATCGCCAAGGCGATCATCCCCGGGAAACAGCACAGTCCCCTCTGGCTGACCACTATCTTCGGCATGCTCGGCGCCATCGCCGGCAACGCCATGGCACGCGGGTTCGGTGTGGACGAGACCCCCGGCATCGACTGGAGCCGCCACGTCTTCCAGCTCATCGCCGCGATCATCATCGTGGGCTTCGGCGACATGCTCTACATGAAGACGCTGGGCAAGAGGAAACACCGGACCTGACAGCCGTACGGCAGAAGGGGGCGCCCTCCCTCGGGAGAGGCGCCCCCTTCTGCCGTGCTCAGGACCTAGGCCGACGTGACCTCGACCGCGGCCAGGTTCTTCTTGCCCCGGCGCAGCACGAGCCAGCGGCCGTGGAGGAGGTCCTCCTTGGCGGCAACCGCGTCCTCGGCCGAGACCTTGACGTTGTTCACGTAGGCCCCGCCCTCCTTCACCGTCCGCCGCGCGGCCGACTTGCTGGCCACGAGTCCCACCTCGGCGAACAGATCCACGACGGCACCGAGCTCGGCGACCCGGATGTGCGGCACCTCCGAGAGCGCCGCGGCCAGCGTCTTCTCGTCCAGCTCCGCCAGCTCCCCCTGCCCGAAGAGGGCACGGCTCGCGGCGATCACGGCGGCCGTCTGGTCGGCGCCGTGCACCAGCGTCGTCAGCTCCTCCGCCAGCGCCCGCTGCGCGGCCCGGGCCTGCGGACGCTCCTCGGTCTGCTTCTCCAGTTCCTCGAGCTCCTCGCGGGACCTGAAGGACAGGATGCGCATGTACGTCGAGATGTCCCGGTCGTCCACGTTCAGCCAGAACTGGTAGAAGGCGTACGGCGTCGTCATCTCCGGGTCGAGCCAGACGGCGCCACCCTCGGTCTTGCCGAACTTGGTGCCGTCCGCCTTGACCATCAGTGGCGTCGCGAGACAGTGCGCCTCGGCCTCGGGCTCCAGCTTGTGGATCAGGTCGAGCCCCGCCGTGAGGTTGCCCCACTGGTCGCTGCCGCCCTGCTGCAGCGTGCAGCCGTACCGCCGGTACAGCTCCAGGAAGTCCATGCCCTGGAGCAACTGGTAGCTGAACTCCGTGTAGCTGATGCCCTCCTGGGACTCCAGCCGGCGCGCGACCGAGTCCTTGGTGAGCATCTTGTTGACACGGAAGTGCTTGCCGATGTCCCGCAGGAACTCGATGGCCGACAGCCCGGCCGTCCAGTCCAGGTTGTTCACCATGACCGCGGCGTTCTCGCCCTCGAAGGACAGGAACGGCTCGATCTGCGCGCGCAGCCGGGACACCCAGTTCGCGACCGTCTCCGGGTCGTTCAGCGTGCGCTCGGCCGTGGGGCGGGGGTCGCCGATCTGACCGGTCGCCCCGCCCACCAGCGCCAGCGGGCGCAGACCCGCCTGCTGGAGCCGGCGCATGGTGAGGACCTGCACCAGGTGACCGACGTGCAGGCTGGCCGCCGTGGGGTCGAAACCGCAATAGAACGTGACGGGACCGTCCGCGAGCGCCTTGCGCAAAGCGTCCTCGTCAGTGGACAGGGCCCACAGCCCCCGCCACTTCAGCTCGTCGACGATGTCCGTCACGGTTCTCGTATCTCCTCGAAAGGTCCTCGGGCAGTCGAGTGACTACCGGCTACGAGGTTATACGCCCTGACTGACAGAACTCATATTGAAATCCGGCACCCGCAGCGGCGGCATCGCGGCCCTCGTGAAGTAGTCGCTCCATTCCCTCGGCAGCGTCTTCTCCGTCCGCCCCGCCTCCGTCGCCCGCCCCAGCAGGCCGACCGGCGACTCGTTGAACCGGAAGTTGTTGACCTCGCCGGTCACCTCGCCGTTCTCGACGAGGTACACGCCGTCCCGGGTCAACCCGGTGAGCAGCAGGGTGGCCGGGTCGACCTCGCGGATGTACCAGAGGCAGGTCAGCAGCAGCCCGCGCGTGGTGTTCGCGACCATCTCCTCCAGCGACAGGTCCGAGCCTCCGTCGAGGACGAGGCTGCCGGCCGCCGGGGCGACGGGCAGCCCGGTCAGGCCGGCGCTGTGCCGGGTCGTCATCAGATGCGCCAGCTCGCCCTGCCGGATCCAGTCGGTGGCGGCGACCGGCAGACCGTTGTCGAACACCGACTGGTCGCCCCCGGAGGAGTGCGCGACCACGAAGGGCGCGGATTCCAGGCCCGGCTCGTTCGGGTCGCTGCGCAGGGTCAGCGGGAGCTCGGTCAGCCTCTCGCCGACCCGGGTGCCGCCGCCCGGCTTGGAGAACACCGTCCGCCCCTCGGCCGCGTCCCGGCCCGACGCCGACCACAGCTGGTAGATGAGCAGATCGGCGACCGCGGTCGGCGGCAGCAGCGTCTCGTACCGCCCGGCGGGCAGCTGGTGGCGCCGCTCGGCCCATCCCAGGCGTACGGCGAGCTCGGCGTCCAGCACCGCCGGGTCGACGTCCTTGAAGTCCCGGGTGGAGCGTCCGGCCCAGGCCGAGCGGGTCCGGTCCGGCGACTTGGCGTTGAGCTCCAGCGTGCCGTTGGGCTGGTCGTGGCGCAGCCGCAGCCCCGTGGACGTGCCCACATACGTCGACACTAGTTCGTGGTTGGCGAAGCCGTACAGCTCGCGGCCGCCCGCACGCGCGCGTGCGAAGGACTCGCCGAGCGCCGGCGCGAAGTCGGCGAAGACGGCCGAGGAGGTCTCGGCGGGCGCGTCCGTGAAGTCCGGAGACTCCGGTACGCCCGTGACCAGCGGCTGGGCGTCCTCGGCGGGCGCGGCACCGCGCGCGGCGGCCTCCGCGGCCCGCACCAGCGGCTCCAGCTCGTCCGCGGTCACCGCGGACCGGGAAACCACGCCGGAGGCGGTGCCCTCCTTGCCGTCGACGGTCGCGACGACCGTGAGCGTGCGCCCGCGCGTGACACCGTTCGTGGTGAGCGCGTTGCCCGCCCAGCGCAGGTTGGCGGTCGACTGCTCGTCGGCGATCACGACACAGCCGTCGGCCTGGGACAGCGCGAGGGCCCGCTCGACGATTTCGTGCGGCTTGTTGGTGCGGGCGCTCATCGACCGGCCTCCTGCGTGGTGTTCAGAATGTTGACGCCCTTGAAGAGGGCCGACGGGCAGCCGTGCGAGACGGCCGCGACCTGGCCGGGCTGGGCCTTGCCGCAGTTGAAGGCGCCACCGAGGACATAGGTCTGCGGGCCGCCCACCGCGGCCATCGAGCCCCAGAAGTCGGTGGTGGTCGCCTGGTAGGCGACGTCCCGCAGCTGCCCGGTGATCCGCCCGTTCTCGATCCTGAAGAACCGCTGGCCGGTGAACTGGAAGTTGTAGCGCTGCATGTCGATCGACCAGGACCGGTCCCCGACGACATAGATGCCGCGGTCCACGCCCCCGATGAGGTCCTCGGTCGACATCCCGGCCGGGTCGGGCTGCAGCGACACGTTGGCCATGCGCTGCACCGGGACGTGCCCGGGGGAGTCGGCGTAGGCGCACCCGTTGGAGCGCTCGAACCCGGTCAGCTTCGCGATCCGCCGGTCCAGCTGGTAGCCGACGAGGGTGCCGTCCTTCACCAGGTCCCAGGACTGGCCCTCGACGCCCTCGTCGTCGTAGCCGATGGTCGCGAGGCCGTGCTCGGCGGTGCGGTCACCGGTGACGTTCATCAGCTCGGAGCCGTACCTGAGCTTGCCGAGCTGGTCGAAGGTGGCGAAGGAGGTGCCGGCGTAGGCCGCCTCGTAGCCGAGCGCGCGGTCCAGCTCGGTGGCGTGGCCGATGGACTCGTGGATGGTCAGCCACAGGTTGGACGGGTCGACGACGAGGTCGTACAGGCCCGCCTCGACACTGGGCGCCCGCATCTTCTCGGCGAGCAGCTGCGGGATCTGCTCCAGCTCGCTGTCCCAGTCCCAGCCGGTGCCCGTGAGGTACTCCCAGCCGCGGCCGACCGGCGGCGCGATGGTCCGCATCGAGTCGAACTCGCCGCTGGACTCGTCGACCGACACCGCGGTCAGCTGCGGGTGCAGCCGGACCCGCTGCTGCGTGGTCACGGTGCCGGCGGTGTCGGCGTAGAACTTGTTCTCGTGCACGGTGAGCAGCGAGGCGTCGACGTGGTTGACCCCGTCCGCCGCCAGCAGCCGCGCGCTCCAGTCCGCGAGCAGCGCCGCCTTCTCCTCGTCGGGCACGGAGAACGGATCGATCTCGTACGACGAGATCCAGGTACGGTCGGCGTGCACGGGCTCGTCGGCCAGCTCCACCCGCTCGTCGGACCCGGCCGCGCGGATCACCTGGGCGGAGAGCTTCGCCATGGCCACGGCCTGCGAGGCGACCTTGGCGGCGGCGTCCAGCGTCAGGTCCACGCCGGACGCGAAACCCCAGGTGCCGCCGTGGACGACCCGCACCGCGTACCCGAGGTCGGTGGTGTCCGACGAGCCCGAGGGTTTGGCGTCCCTGAGGCGCCAGGAGGCGCTGCGCACCCGCTCGAAGCGGAAGTCCGCGTGCTGCGCGCCGAGCGCACGCGCGCGTGCCAGCGCGGCGTCGGCGAGGGCACGTAGGGGAAGCGCTGTGAAGGCTTCGTCGATGGTATGAGGCACCTGGGTCTCTTCCTGTCGGCATGAGGTGGGCGAGGGGCTGCCCCGATCATGTCGCGGCGACCGGTGCGCGGACCACACGTTTGTGACCGCTGCCGGCATCTTTCTGTAGGGACCCGACAGCGAGTCCCGTAAGCCACTGTCGGTGCCCGAATGTCCGTGACAGCGACCGGCCCGATAGGTTTTCGGGGAAGCCGCCTGCCATCCAGGTGTTCGGGCGGGTGTGTCAGACCCCTAGGGAAAGGGTGATCCGTTGAGCCGCTCGGTTCTCGTCACCGGAGGCAACCGGGGCATCGGCCTCGCCATCGCCCGCGCATTCGCCGACGCCGGCGACAAGGTCGCGATCACGTACCGGTCGGGTGAGCCGCCGGCCGGCTTCCTGGCCGTCAAGTGCGACATCACCGACACCGAGCAGGTGGAGCAGGCCTACAAGGAGATCGAGGCCGAGCACGGCCCGGTCGAGGTGCTGATCGCCAACGCCGGCATCACCAAGGACCAGCTGCTGATGCGGATGTCCGAGGAGGACTTCACCTCGGTCGTCGACACCAACCTCACCGGCACCTTCCGCGTGGTCAAGCGTGCCAACCGCGGCATGCTGCGCGCCAAGAAGGGCCGGGTCGTCCTGATCTCCTCGGTCGTCGGTCTCTACGGCGGCCCCGGCCAGGCCAACTACGCCGCCTCCAAGGCCGCCCTCGTCGGCTTCGCGCGCTCCCTCGCCCGTGAGCTGGGCTCGCGCAACATCACCTTCAACGTCGTGGCGCCCGGCTTCGTCGACACCGACATGACCAAGGCGCTCACCGACGAGCAGCGCGAGGGCATCGTGAAGCAGGTGCCGCTCGGTCGTTACGCGCAGCCCGAGGAGGTCGCCGCGACGGTGCGGTTCCTGGCCTCGGACGACGCCTCGTACATCACTGGAGCCGTCATCCCCGTTGACGGCGGACTGGGAATGGGTCACTGAACACCATGAGCGGAATTCTCGAGGGCAAGCGCGTCCTGATCACCGGTGTGCTGATGGAGTCCTCCATCGCCTTCCACGCCGCCAAGCTGGCCCAGGAGCAGGGCGCCGAGATCATCCTGACCGCGTTCCCGCGGCCCACGCTGACCGAGCGCATCGCCAAGAAGCTCCCCAAGCCCACCAAGGTCATCGAGCTCGACGTCACCAACGACGAGCACCTCGGCCGGCTGGCCGACATCGTCGGCGAGGAGCTCGGCGGCCTCGACGGCGTCGTGCACTCCATCGGCTTCGCTCCGCAGGACGCGCTCGGCGGCAACTTCCTGAACACGCCGTTCGAGTCCGTGGCCACGGCCATGCACGTCTCGGCGTACTCCCTGAAGTCGCTCACCATGGCCTGCCTGCCGCTGATGCAGAACGGCGGCTCGGTCGTCGGCCTCACCTTCGACGCGCAGTACGCCTGGCCGCAGTACGACTGGATGGGCCCGGCCAAGGCCGCCCTGGAGGCCACCAGCCGCTACGTCGCGCGCGACCTGGGCAAGCAGAACATCCGCTGCAACCTCATTTCCGCGGGCCCGCTCGCCTCGATGGCCGCCAAGTCCATCCCGGGCTTCAGCGACCTGGCCGCCGTGTGGGACAACCGCTCCCCGCTGGAGTGGGACCTCAAGGACCCGGAGCCGGCCGGCAAGGGCATCGTCGCCCTGCTGAGCGACTGGTTCCCGAAGACCACCGGCGAGATCATCCACGTGGACGGCGGCCTGCACGCCATCGGAGCCTGATCTCCTGGACATCGTCGACGCCCCGTTCCCCCAGGGAGCGGGGCGTCCCCCGTTCGGCCTACCTGGCCGGGCGTGCACGGCCGGCAACTGGGCACCCTGGATTACGCCTTGATCTCGCGATTCCCTCCCCAGCACGGCCGAGGAGGTCCCCTTGTGCGCCTGTCCCGCAGTCCGGCCTCAGTGACCGCAGCCGTCTGTCTCGTGATCTCCTTGTCGTCCGAAGCGATGCCGCACGCACGCGCGGAAGCGCCCGGAGCCGCGGCTTCGGAGCTGTTCGGAGCCTCCTGCCGCAGCAGGGTCACCGGCTCCCGTGTGACCACCTACTGCCACAACCCCTATCCGCGCCCCGACGGAGTGCGCCTGCACATCGAGTGCGACCGCTGGTGGGACCTCGACAGCGACGGCGCCGAGGTCGAGGCCGGCCCCGCGCAGACCGTGCGGCTGACCGGCCGGTGCTGGAAAGAGGTCCGCTCGGTGTGGGTCAGCCACCGGAAGCTGGCGCGCTGAACCGTCCCGGACGGCACAGGAAGGGGTAACCTGCCGCCTCCTCGGCGGCCGCTGCCGCGTCGCCCGCGCGGATCGCGTCGACGAGCCGGGCGTGGTCCATGTACGTCTCCGGCGTCAGCTCCTCGCCGACGTCCTCACGCAGCCAGTCCCGCAGCACCTCGCCGAGGTCCGCGTACATCTCGGTCATCACGTCGTTGTGGGAGGCGGCCACCACGGCCAGGTGGAACGTGGAGTCGGCGGTCACGAAGGCCTCCGTGTCGCCCGACTCCCAGACCTGATCGCGCCGTACGAGAAGCGCGTCGAGCTGCTTGAGATCCTTCTCGGTGCGCCGCTCGGCGGCCAGGCGCGCCGCGGACGACTCCAGGGTGGACCGCAGCTCGGCGATGTGCCGGGGGTCCGCGTCGGCGAACCGGCGGTGCATCACACCGGCCAGCTCACTGGTCGCCACGACGTACGTCCCCGAGCCCTGGCGGATGTCCAGCAGGCCGTTGTGGGCGAGCGCGCGGACCGCCTCGCGGACCGTGTTGCGGGCGACCCCCAGCTGCCCGACCAGTTCGGGCTCCGTCGGGATCCGGGAGCCGACCGGCCACTCGCCCGAGGTGATCTGGTTGCGCAGCTCGGCGATGACCTGCTCGGACAGCGCCGAGCGGCGGGGATGGCTCAGGGGCATGGCACACCTTCGCACGGGCGGGACGAACGAGGACGCCCCGAGGATGGACAACCAATCATCCCATGATTCTATGATGGGTGGCATGGCAAGCGAGGAAACCCGGACACTGAAGTCCACGACCGCACCCGGTTCTGCGATCGCACGCGGTTCCGCGATCACGTGCGATTCCGTTGTCGCCCCGGAGGTTGTTGCCCCGGAGGTTGTCGCGCCGGAGAAGGGAGCCGCGGTGCCCCCCACGCGCGCGTGGGCGGTGCGCCTGGTCGTCGTCGGCATTGTGCTGTCCGCACTCAACCTCCGCCCCGCCATCACCAGTCTCGGCGCCCTTCTCGAAGAGGTGCGCGACGGACTCGGTATGAGCGGCAGCGTGGCCGGCCTGCTCACCTCGGTGCCCCCGCTGTGCTTCGCCGTCTTCGGCGTCATGGCCCCGCGTCTGGCCCGCCGTTTCGGCACGGGCGCGGTGGTGTGCGCGGGCATGGTCGCCATCACGGCAGGTCTGCTCATTCGGCCGTACACGGGCTCCACGGCGGGCTTTCTGGCCGCCAGTGCCCTCGCCCTCATGGGCATCGCCGTCAGCAACGTCCTGATGCCGGTCATCGTCAAGCGCTGGTTCCCCGACCGGGTCGGCTCCATGACCGGGCTGTACTCGATGGCCCTCGCCCTCGGCACCGCGGCCGCGGCCGCCGTGACCGTGCCGGTGACCGAGGCACTGGGCGGGAGCTGGCAGTCCGGGCTCACGGTGTGGGCGGGCCTGGCCGCGGCGGCCGTACTGCCGTGGATCCCGCTCGTACGGGACCGGGGAGCCGCTCCGGCGGAGCGGGAGGCCGGGCAAGGGGTCTCCGGGCATGTCCACGCGCGCGTGGACGGGGCGGGGCCGGTCCGGCAGGTGCACGCGCGCGTGGCGCCGCCCACGCTGCGGATCACTCGGAGCCGGACCGCCTGGGCACTCGCCGTGTTCTTCGGGCTCCAGGCCACCGCCGCCTACATCACCATGGGCTGGATGGCGCAGATCTTCCGGGACGCGGGCGTGTCCGCCGGCACGGCAGGGCTGCTGCTGGCGGTCACCATGGTGATGGGCGTCCCGCTGGCCTTCGTCATCCCGCGCGTGGCCACGCGGCTGCCGCACCAGGGCCCGATCGTGATCGCACTCGGCGCCTGCGGTCTCGCCGGATACGCGGGCCTGTACCTCGCCCCGGCCGCCGGTGCCTGGGCCTGGGCCGTCCTGCTCGGCGTCTCCAACTGTGCCTTCCCGCTGGCCCTCACCATGGTCGGGATGCGGGCCAGGACCGGCGCGGGCGTGGCCCAGCTGTCCGCCTTCGCGCAGAGCACCGGCTATCTGATCTCCATCCCCGGACCGCTCCTGGTGGGCGTGCTGTACCAGCACAGCGGCGGCTGGGGCCTGCCGATCGCGCTCATGGTCGGCCTGATGGTCCCGCAGATGCTGGTCGGCGTGCTCGCGGGCCGCGACCGCACGGTGGAGGACGAGGCGGCCCGCTGAGGTCACCCCGGCAGCCCTGGTAAGAGACCGGGGTGCGAGACTGGCCGTATGCCAGTGCTCGATCCGAATCCCCAGAACGGCCAGAAGAAGATGCTGCTGGTCTTCGGCTCGTTCTTCGCCATCTTCGTCGTCATCGCGATCATCGCGACGATCGCCTCGCCCTGATCCGGGCACCCGTTCCCCGGTCCGACGGTGGGGTTAACCCCCCTGTCCCCTAGGGGGCGAGTGTCAGGGTCAACTGGGTGGATCTCCGGATGGGTTGAGGGCCCCCGGTTCCGTAACTTCGAGATGTGACCGCGCCGCACCGGTCACCGCCCACCGGCCACTCGAAGACAGCGGAGGCACTCATGTCGGCCCCTACGCACACCCCGCCCCACCCGGCGTCCCGGGGCGGCGTCGACATCCGGCTGCCCTGGTGGGCCCTCGCCCTGCCGACGCTCGCCTTCGTGGTGCTCCTGGCCCTCATCCTCAACCCCGCCGACGCGCACGCGGCCTCCGGTGACCCGGCCGTCACCCAGTTCCTGGAGCGTGTACAGCAGCTGACAGCGCGCTGAGCACCCATAAAGCCGCCCGTCAACTACCTGCGCCCCATGGCCTGTTTCATGCGAAGCTGGATCCCATGAGCGTCGCAGAACCCCGCAGGATTGTCCTTTTCCGGCATGCGAAAGCCGACTGGCCGCAGGTGACCGATCATGAGCGGCCGCTCGCCGACCGTGGCCGCAAAGAATCAGCGGAGGCCGGACGACGACTGGTCGACTCCGGCATCTCCTTCGACCTGGCCCTCTGCTCCACCGCGACCCGGACCCGTGAGACCTGGAAGCTCGCCGTGCAGGAGTTCCCGCACCGGCCGAAAACGGTCTACGAGGAGCGGATCTACGAGGCCTCTCCCGGCGAGCTGATCGCCGTGTTGAACGAAACCCCGGACGACGTCCAGAACCTCGTCCTGATCGGCCACAACCCGGGCGTGCAGGGTCTCGCCGACGTCCTCGCCGGCGCCGCTGAGGGTGACGCCCGCCAGCGGATGAGCGCGCGCGGCTTCCCCGCCGCCGCCTTCGCCGTCCTGTCGCTCAGCGGTCCCTGGAAGACCCTGGAGCCGGGCGTGGCCACCCTCGCCGACTACTGGGCACCGTCCGACTGACCACGACCCCCACCGGCGCGTGACATCGGCAGGGGCCCGGCACCGTCACGGTGCCGGGCCCCTGCCGATGTGCCGGGTCAGTCCTCCTCGTGCGCGTCCGCCGCCTCGACCTCTTCGCGGGTGATGCCCAGCAGGTACAGCACCGTGTCCAGGAAGGGCACGTTCACCGCGGTGTGCGCGGCCTCTCGCACCACCGGCTTGGCGTTGAAGGCGACCCCGAGTCCGGCCGCGTTGAGCATGTCCAGGTCATTGGCGCCGTCGCCGATCGCCACCGTCTGGGACAGCGGCACTCCCGCCTCGGCGGCGAACCGGCGCAGCAGCCGCGCCTTGCCCGCCCGGTCCACGATCTCCCCGGTGACCTTGCCCGTCAGCTTCCCGTCGACGATCTCCAGTTTGTTGGCCTGGGCGAAGTCCAGCCCCAGCCGGTCCTTCAGGTCATCGGTGACCTGGGTGAATCCGCCCGAGACGACACCGACTTGGAAGCCGAGCCGCTTCAGCGTGCGGATGAGGGTGCGGGCGCCCGGCGTCAGCCGTACCTCGGAGCGCACCTTGTCGACGACAGAGGCGTCCAGCCCCTCCAACAGCGCCACGCGCGCGTGCAGCGACTGCTCGAAGTCCAGCTCGCCGCGCATCGCGGCCGCGGTCACCTCGGCGACCTCGTCCTCGCAGCCGGCATGCGCGGCGAAGAGCTCGATCACCTCGTCCTGGATGAGCGTGGAGTCCACGTCCATGACGACGAGCCGCTGGGCCCGGCGGTGCAGACCGGCCGCTACGACGGCCACGTCGACGCCGAGCCTGGCGGCGTCCGTGACGAGCGCGGTGCGCAGCGCTTCGGTCGCCACGCCGGACACCGCGAACTCGACGGCCGTGACCGGGTACTTGGCCAGCCGGAAGATACGGTCGATGTTGCCGCCAGCCTTGGCGATCTTGGCGGCGATCGCGGCGGTGGCCTCCGCGGTGAGCGGGTGACCGAGCACGGTGACCAGGGAACGTCCCAGTCCGCGCGGCCGGTTGTCGCCGAGACCGGAGATGATCTCCGCCTGCATCTTGATCGACTCGGCCCAGCTGTGGACGGTCGCCCGCAGGTCGCCCTCCAGCGCGCGGGGCGGCGCGGTCACGAGCGCGCACAGCACCATGCGGCCACGCGTGACGACCTGCTCGATGTCGACCACGTCGAGGGAGTACGCGGCGAGGGTGTCGAAGAGGCCGGCCGTGATGCCCGGCCTGTCCTTCCCGAAGATCTTGACGAGAAGGGTGGGGACGTCGGAGGACGAGGTCTGCGAAGCGCTCATGGTGCCTCCACCGTATCCGGCACCCAGTGCCTTCTGCTCCCGCGGTCCGTCTGACGGACACGGAACACTCGGTGTCGGGCGGGTGACGAGATCCTTGCCTGCGGGACACGGCTTCGCTTCGGCGGGGTTGAGGGACAGGGGTGGCTGCCGTGGGGGAGACGGGCGCGGTCGCCGGGGGAGGAGGGCCGGGGCGGTGGGTCGGGGCGGTGGGTCGGCAGCGTTCCGACTGGAGCTGCCACGCCTTGCCGCTCTCCTCCTCATGCGCCCAGCCTTCCGGCCAAGGGCGCCGACGGCGGCCGTGCCCCAAGGCTCCGCGAGGGCAGAAGCGATCTTGCCCGCGCCGGCTTCGAACGAGCTCACCGCACGGCGGGAACGCCCGGCTCTCACCGGGACTGCCCGGTCCGCGGCCACGCCGTCTCACAGCACAGCCCTGCGCTCTGACCAGGGTCCTGCGACTGGCGCCGGGTCAGCGCCGCCCCTTCGGCTTCCCCGGCGGCGGCGGCGGTGGGGGTGGGGGAGGAGGCGGCGGTGGTGGCGACTGACGGCCCTGGTCTCCGGAGGACGATCGTCGGCCACCCGGCCGCTGCCGGGGAGGCCGTTGCGGTGAATGAGGGGGCTCGTCGATAGGGCGAGCCATCGTGGGCGCGCCGTAGACGTTGTCGGGCGGTGGCGAACCGTGGGGCCGACGCGGTTCGTCCGACGGCCGAGAGTTCTCCTCGGAAGGCTGCACCTCATCCTGCGGCCGAGGGCTGCTGCTGGGGCCGTCCTGCGGCGGTCCGCCGCCCGGCCTGTCCTGCGGCCGAGGGCTGCTGCTGGGCCTGTCCGGCCGTCCGCCGCCGGGCCTGTCCTGCGGCTGAGGGCTGCTGCTGGGCCCGTCCTGCGGCCGTCCACCGCCCGGTCCGTCCGCCCCCTCGTCCCGCCAGTACCCACCGGACCCTTGCGGACCCGGGGCGGCCGTCACCCCACCACCAGGCCACCCCCTGCCTGACCCCTCCTGCCTCGGTTCCACCCAACGGCCCTCACGCCACGGCGCGCGCCCACCGCCTTGTTGGCCTGGAGCCCGTCCACTGTCCTCACGGCCCGGAGCCCGCCCACTGTCCTCACGGCCCGGCTCGCGTCCACTGTCCTCACGGCTCGGTGTCCGCCCACCGTCCTCCGGGCCGGGCGCCTGCCCGCCGCCCTCACCACCCGGTTCTCGCCGACCGTTCTCAGGCCCCGGCCCTCGCCGACCCCCGCCACCAGGCCGCGCATCCTCAGGCCCCTGCAACTCATCCGGCACCCGCAGATACGGGTTCGTCGCCGGGTTCGGAGGCCGATGAGGCGTACCCGGCACGTACGGCCCCGGCTCACCGCCGTAGGGTCCTGGTCCACCGCCGTAAGGTCCCGCCTCTCGGCCATGGGGCCCCGGTTCCCGGCCAAGCGGCCCCGGCTCACTGCCGTACCGTTCCGCCCCGCCGTCATACGACCCAGGCCCGCCCTCATACGCCTCGGACCCACCGTCGTCGTACGACGACCCCATCCCGCCCTCGGACGACCTGGACGCACTGTCGTATGCCCCGGACCGGCCAACCTCGTACTCGCTAGCCCCACCCCCACCTCGCCGCGGTCCGGCGTCACTGCCATTGGCGGCGCCCCCGCTCTCATACGACCCGGCGTCACTCCCGTAGGCGGCGCCCCCGCTCTCATACGACCCGGCGTCACTCCCGTAGGCCGCGCCCCCGCTCTCATACGGCCCGCCATACGGCCCGTCCGCCCGCTGATACGTCCCACCCGCACCGCCGTACCGCGACCGCCCGGCAGCCCCGGCCGCCTGCACCCCCACAGACCCTGCCCCCGCACCGCCCCCCGCCAAGTCACCCCGTGCCGGCCCCGCCGCCCGGGACCCCGCCGCCCCCGTCGCCCGGGCCAGCAACGCCCCCGCGGCACCCGCCCCCGCGCCCCACAGCGCCCCGACCAGCAGCGCCATGCCAAGCTGCCCCCGCAGCCGGACCCCGGCGCCGAACGCGTCGAACCCCAGCACCGACAGCGACGCGTCCACCGACACCTCCGTCAGCCAGGCGAGCAACGGCAGCGCCAACGCGGTGGCGATCCCCAGCCGCACCGCACACCGCCCCGCGAAACCAAGGGCCCCCGGATCCCGTACGACCTCAGAACCTGCCCCCGCAGAACCAGAGCCCCACCCCCGCCCGGCCCCCCGAACCCCCACCGGCGTCCGCACAGCGGTAAGCACACCCGCCAGCAGCATCATCAGCGCCGCCCCCACCCCCAGCAGCCACACCCGCCCGTCCAGCTCCGCCAAGCGCCCCAGGGACACCGACTGGTCGGAGTCCGAGTTGAGGAGGCGGTCCAGCGGGTCCGGGAGAAAGTTCGTCAGCACCCCGGTCGCCCGGCCGTCGAAGGGGACGAACAGGCCGATGGGGATGCCCAACCACACCCCGTTCGGGGCCCCGAGCAGCGCCGCTCCCGCGATCCGCCTGGGGTGGTCGTCGCCGATCGCCGCGTACGCCGCCGCCGAGAGCCCCGCGGCCACCGCGACCAGCAGCACCGTCACGAGGGCGGACACGGCCGGCCGTACCACGCGGTGCACGGCCTCCCAGCCGCGCGGCAGCGGCGTACGGCGGGACGCCAGCAGGGCGACCAGCAGGATGCCGGCCGACCAGCCGAGCCCGCCGAGCAGCGTCGGCGCGGCGTCCACCGTGAAGCCGACCGCGGCCTTCGCGTCGACGAGGTCGCCGATCTGGTCGGGCAGCAGCCCGCCGATGTCCCCGACGTCCCCCAGCCCGGGGATGTCGAGGCCACCGCTCCCGCCCGCGCCGGGCAGCTTGTCCAGCCCCAGCGCGCCCCCGTCGATCGTGATGACGTCGTGCCCCGCCCAGGCCAGCCCGCCCATCATCGCCGTGAACAGCGCGACCACCGAGCCCGCGCGCGCGAGGAGTTCCGACGGCGCGATCACCGCTCCGGCGCGCCGCAGGGACCGTAGGAAGAACCATGACAAAAGCACCGCACCGACCAGGCTGACGCCCAATGGCGTGATCTCGATGGCGGTAGCCGCCTCCGCCCCCGTCAACCCGAACGCGGACACGTCACCGGAGGGTGTCACCGAACCACCCCCCGCAAGGGCCACAACCGCCGCGGTCATCGGGCCCAGCGACGCCGCGGAATCGGCCTCCAGCAGATGCAGACCGAGCGCGGCCGCACCCGCCATCCCGATCAACGCCCAGCTCACGGCGGCTATGGCGGACAGCAGGATGTCGCCCCACGGCAGTCTCGCGCCGTGCTTCGTCGTCTCGACGCTCATGGACGCACTCATGGCAGACCCCCCGATCCACGGCGCGGCCGAGACCGCGCTTGTCCCCCTCGCGGGGATTACCCACTCTCCGGGTCGGTTTCAACCCCGTCAACGGAACCGGCCGAAGCGCGCGAACGTGGTGTTCTCGGGGCCCAACTTTCGGTCAGGAGGTGGATCCTGAAATAGTTCCCGACGATGTTCGACATCCCTACACTCCCTGTGACGGGGGCAATTCGGGGGACTACTCAGTGGGGCTTGGAGTGCCGGAACTCGTACTGGAAGCGAACGGACGTACCTGGACGCTCGATCCGTCCAGGTCGTACAGCCTTGGACGCGATCCGCAGGGGGACATCGTGTTCGACGACGCCAGGGTGTCCTGGCGTCACGCCACGATCAACTGGAGCGGGCGCGGTTGGGTCATCGAGGACCACAGCAGCACCAACGGCACGTTCGTGCAGGGCCAGCGGATCCACCAGACGGAGATCGGCCCCGGCGCGGCGGTCCACCTCGGCAACGCGAGCGACGGCCCGCTGCTGAGCCTGTCCGGCACCGCGGCCCCGGTCGCCGAGCCCCAGCCCCGGGAGCAGCCGTACGTCGCGCAGAGCGCGAACCCCGGCTGGGCCCAGCAGACACCACAGCAGGCACCGCACCAGCACCCGCAGCAGGCCTCGCAGTCCGGCTGGCCACAGCCCCAGCAACAGCCGCAGCCGTACTCGCACCGGCCGCCGCAGAAGATCCCGCAGCAGCAGGGCCCCGACGCCGGCGCGGGCGCGGGCGCGCCGCCGGTCTACGGCGACCGCAGCCCGACCACGTTCCACCAGTTCACCATCGGCCGCATCATGCGCATCGGCCGTGCCCTGGAGAACGACCTGGTCGTCTCCGACCTGCAGGTCTCCCGCAACCACGCGGAGTTCCACTCGACGCCCGACGGCCGCATGGAGATCCGCGACCTCGGCTCCCACAACGGCACGTACGTCAACGGCCAGCCGATCCCCAAGGGCGGCTCGACGATGCTCGGCCCGAGCGACATCGTCGGTGTCGGCCACTCCACGTTCCGGATCGTCGGCGACCGCCTCGAGGAGTTCGTCGACACCGGTGAGGTGACGTTCTCCGCCCGCCACCTGACCGTCACGGTCGACGGCGGCAAGCAGATCCTCAAGGACGTCTCCTTCGGCGTCCCGGAGAAGTCCCTGATCGCGGTCATCGGACCGTCCGGTTCCGGCAAGTCGACGCTGCTCAAGGCACTCACCGGCTACCGGCCCGCCAACCAGGGCGACGTCCTCTACGACAACCGCAACCTCTACAAGCAGTTCGCCGAGCTGCGCCAGCGCATCGGTCTGGTCCCGCAGGACGACATCCTGCACAAGGAGCTGACCGTCAAGAAGGCCCTCAAGTACGCGGCCAAACTCCGCTTCCCGGCCGACACGACCGGCGCCGAGCGCGAGTCCCGCATAGACGAGGTGCTGCGCGAGCTGAAGCTCGACGTCCACAAGGAGAAGAAGGTCACCTCCCTCTCCGGCGGCCAGCGCAAGCGCGTCTCCGTGGCCCTGGAACTGCTCACCAAGCCGTCCCTGATCTTCCTGGACGAGCCGACCTCCGGCCTCGACCCGGGTATGGACCGCGATGTCATGCAGTTGCTGCGCGGCCTCGCCGACGACGGCCGTACGGTCCTCGTCGTCACCCACTCCGTCGCCGAACTCGCGCTGTGCGACAAACTCCTCGTGATGGCCCCGGGCGGCGCGGTCGCCTATTTCGGCCCGCCTGAGGAGGCACTGAACTTCTTCGGCTACGACACCTGGGCCGACGTCTTCTCCGCCTTCGAGAACTACCGCGACTACGACTGGGCCGGACGCTGGAAGGGCTCACAGCACTACCAGATGTACGCCGCGGACATCGACGCCGTCGCCGCACAGTCCGTACAGCTGCCTCCGATGCAGGCGATGAAACCGCCGAAGCCGCAGGGCTGGACGGGTCAGTTCGGGACGCTGGTGCGCCGCTATGTCTCGGTCATAGCGTCCGACAAGGGCTTCCTGGCCCTGACGGTGATCCTGCCGCTCGTCCTCGGCGCGGTGAGCCTGCTCATCGACTTCGGCGACCCGCTGTTGCCCAAGCCGATCGACCCCAGGACCAAACTCCCCGAGCCCAACAGCACGGCCACCACCGTCCTGCTGATCCTGGCGGTCGGCGCCTGCTTCGCCGGCGCCGCCAACTCCGTCCGCGAACTGATCAAGGAACGGGTGATCTACGAACGGGAGCGCGCCACCGGCCTGTCCCGCTCGGCGTATCTGATGTCCAAGGTGTTCGTGCTGGGCGTGATCACCATCCTGCAAGGACTGATGGTCGGCGTCATCGGATTCGCCGGCCGTGGCCTCCCGAAGCAGGGCCTGGTCCTCGGCAGCGCCACCCTCGCGGAGCTGTGTCTGCCGATCATGGGCCTCGGGTTCACCTCGATGATGTTCGGCCTGATCATCTCCGCCCTCGTGAAGACGTCCGAGAAGACCATGCCGCTGCTGGTCATGTTCGCGATCATCCAGGTCGTCTTCACCGGCTGTCTGTTCACCCTGCACGGCACGATCGGCGTCAACGAGCTCTCGTACCTCATGCCGTCCCGCTGGGCGGTCGCCGCCGCGGGCGCCACGCTGGACTTCAACCGGGTCAACCCGCCCGTCAAACCGGGCGACTCGACCGACCCGCTGTGGAACCACACCGTCGGCGTCTGGGGCCTCGACATGATCGCCCTCATCGCCATCGGCGTGATCTGCGGCTTCTTCGTGGCCCGCTTCCTGCGCCGCCACGAGCCCGAGGTCATGCGCAAGTGATCACTGTCGTACGACGGCGAAGGGCGGCACCTCCGAGAGGGTGCCGCCCTTGTGCGTACGAGAGGTCCGCGCGACCTCAGTACGCGCTGTTGACGTTGTCCATCGAGCCGTACCTGTCGGCCGCGTAGTTCGCGGCGGCGGTGATGTTGGCGACCGGGTCGTAGATGTTCCAGGACGTGCCCGGGACGTGGTAGGCCTGGAACGTCGGCGGGATGACCTGGAGCAGCCCCTTCGACGGGATGCCGTTGATGGCGTTGATGTCCCAGTTGTTGATCGCGTTCGGGTTGCCCGAGGACTCCCGGATGATGTTGCGGTGCAGGCCGTTGTAGCTGCCCGGGATGCCCTTGGACTTCATGATGTCCAGGGACTCCTTGATCCAGCCGTCCAGGTTGTTGGCGTAGCTCTTGTGCACCGCAGCCTTGCTCTTGTGCACCGCAGCCTTGAGCTTGGCGCGATGCGCGGCCCGGCTCGCGGCCTCCTTGGCCTTGCGCGCCTGCGCGGCCTTCTTGGCGGCGGCGGCGTGCGCGGCCTTCTTCTTCGCGGCGGCCGCGGCCTTGGCCTTGGCCTTCGCCTCGGCGTGCGCCTTCGCTGCCTTCGCCTCAGTGGCGGCCTTGCTCTGCAGGGCCTTGGCGGCGAGCTGCTCGCTGACGTCCGACTGGAGGCCCTTGAGCTGCTCGGAGGAGTACTTCACCGGGGCCGAGGAGACGGCGGCCTCGGACGTGGTGGTCTCCGCGTTGCCCGGAACCGCGCTGAACACGACGGCGGCGGCACCGAGCGTGGCGACGCCGGCGACGACGATCTTGTGGCGCTTGGTCAGCGCGCGACGATGACCACGAGTGAAAGGGTTCTTGGGCATGCGGGATGGACCTCTTCGAATAGCGCGGGAGGTCGCTCGCTGTCCTGGAGGACACGGGTGCTTCCGGCACAAACGCCGCGGTCGGAACCGCGGCGCTGAGCGACGTTGGCCATTCTTAGCTGGCGCAAAACATCCGGGCAAAGGTGTGACGTACGACCCCGGATAGTGGACCGGGGAGGACAAAAACGGACAGACTGGAACGTCTGCCCCGTTCACGGGCGAAGCCTTTGTCTCCTATGTCGCTTCGTACGTGATCTGCGCCCTATGTGCGGGCTCACATAGCCCGCACAGCGGTCTCACCGACAGTTGCTTGAGCAATGCTCTGCGTGAGAATCCTCCTGCGGCAGGAGGAGATGCACGTCCCCGAACTCGTGCCACAGGTAGAGCCGGCGCAGCGCCTCCTCGTAGCCGCGGTCGATCGCCGCCCGCCCCGCGACCGCCTCCAGCATCAGCAGATGCGAGGCCTCCGGCTCGTGCAGCCCGGTCAGCAGCCCGTCCACCACCCGCACCCCGCGCTCCGGGGTCACGACGAGATCCGTCCATCCCTCACGCGCGCGTACGATCCCGTCGGCTCCGGCGGCCGACTCCACGGCCCGCACAGCGGTCGTCCCGACGGCGACGACCCTGCCGTCCCCGGCCCGCACCGCGTTGATCAGCCGCGCGGAGGCCTCCGGCACCGAGAACCGCTCCGGATACGGCGGCTCGTGCGCCTCCGCCGAGGCCACCCCCGTGTGCAGGGTGACCGGCGCGAACTGCACACCCCGGCTCACCAGCTCCGCCACCAGCCGCGCCGTGAAGGGCCGTGCCGCACTGGGCATCTCCGCACTGCCCGACCCGTCGGGCGACGGCAGCGCGAACACCGTCTGGTGGACGGACAACGGCTGGTCCCGCTCCGTATAGGAGTACCGAATGGGCCGCCCGTGCTCCCGCAGCAGCCCGAGAACCTCGCCGCCGCACACGCGCGCCCACCACAGACGCTCGCTCACCGCCTCCTCCAGGACCAGCCGCCCGCCCCCGGGCAGCCGCACCTCTGTCCCCGCGGGCCCTCCCGCACGCGCACGCGTGGTGCCCCTCCCGTCGGGATCCCGCAGCTCGACGGCCCACCTGCCGTCGTCCCCGCGCGTGGAGAAGTGCACCACCACGCGCGCGTGCCCGATCCGCCCGTCCACGGCCGCGGCCAGCGTGGGGGAGGTGTTCACGACGAGCAGGTCCCCGGCCCGCAGCAGCCTCGGAAGCTCCCCGAACGAGTGGTGCGACACCGCTGTACCCCGCGACACCAGCAGCCGGACGGCGTCCCGGTCGAGCCCCGGCCCGCGCTGTTCGGCAGGCAACCGCGCCGACAGCTCCTCCGGTACGCGCACCGCGAGTGTCATCGCCCCTCCAGCAGCGAGGGTGCCCCGTACCGACCGCTTGCCGGCCGCTCCTCCAGCAACCGTAGAAAGGCCGGCACCACGCTCGCCGGCTCCGGCCGCGGATCCCCGTCGTCCGGTACGGCCGCTGCGTACAGGTCCGTCGCCATGTCCCCGGGATCGACGGCCCACACCCGCAGCCGCGGCTCCTCCTCGCCGAGCACCGCCGCGAGGTGGTCCAGGGCGGCCTTGGACGCCCCGTAACCGCCCCACGTCTCGTACGCCTCGGCGGCGGCGTCCGAACTCACCGTGATCACCGTGCCTGCCTCCGACGCCCGCAACAGCGGCAGCGCCTCCTGGACCAGCCCCAGCGCGGCCACCACGTTCACCTCCAGCGCGCGGCGCAGCCTGTCCAGGGGCAGCCCGTCGAGCCGGACCAGCGGCTCGGCACCCAGCGCACTCGCGTTGTTCACCAGCAGATCCACGCCACCGAGCCGCCAGGCCGCGGCCACCAGCTCCGAGCGGTGCGCCGGGTCCGTGACGTCCCCGGGCAACGCCGTCACCCGGGTGCCGTGCCCCGCGAGCGCGGCCGCCGTCTCCTTCAGGACCGCCGCCGTCCTCGCGTCGAGCACCAGGTCCCAGCCCCGTGGGGCCAGGGCCTCGGCGAGCGCCCGTCCCAGCCCCTTCGAGGCCCCCGTGATGATCGCTACCGGCATGACACACGTCCCCTCGTCCTCCACGCCTCCTGATCGGCGTGCTCCCAACGTAGGAACGGGGCCGTCCCGGCCGCCTCGGACGCGGGCCGCAAGGCCGCAAGGCCCTTCGCCCTAGGTCGCTCGCCCTAGTCGGGGGCCGTCACAGGTCCGATCCGCGCTGTCACACCCCGCCCGTACTCTGAGGGCATGAGTCAAGGCCCCCGGTCCGGCCTCGCCGCGGTGAGCTCCGCGCTGCTGGCCATGAGCAGACACCTCGAGGTGCGTGACGTCCTCAAGACGATCGTCGCCTCGGCCCGCGAGCTGCTCGACGCGCAGTACGCCGCCCTCGGCGTCCCCGACGACCACGGCGGCTTCGCCCAGTTCGTGGTCGACGGTGTCAGCGACGCCCAGTGGAAGGCCATCGGCCCCCTCCCGCGCCAGCACGGCATCCTCGCCGCGATGCTGCACGAGGCCACCCCCGAGCGCCTCGCCGACGTCCGCAAGGACCCCCGCTTCGAGGGCTGGCCGTCCGCCCACCCCGACCTGATCGACTTCCTGGGCCTGCCGATCCGCGACGGCGACGAGGTCATCGGTGCACTGTTCCTCGCCAACAAGCTGCGTCCTGTGGGGGAACACCCCCCACACCCCCCGTGCCCGAAGCCCGAGGGCAGCTGCGGCTTCACCGAGGAGGACGAGGAACTGCTCTCGATCCTCGCCCAGCACGCCGCGATCGCTCTGACCAACGCCCGCCTGTACGAACGCAGCCGGGAGCTCACGATCGCCGAGGAGCGCTCCCGGCTGGCCCACGAACTGCACGACGCGGTCAGCCAGAAGCTCTTCTCCCTGCGCCTGACCGCCCAGGCCGCCGCCGCCCTCGTCGACCGCGACCCCTCCCGCGCCAAGGACGAGATGCAGCAGGTGGCCATGCTCGCCGCCGAGGCCACCGACGAACTGCGCGCCGCCGTGGTCGAGTTGCGCCCCGCGGCCCTGGACGAGGACGGCCTGACCGCCACCCTCCGCACCCACGTCCAGGTCCTGGACCGCGCCCACACCGCGCGCGTGACCTTCGCCGCCCGCAGCTTCCGCGCGCTGCCCGCGGCCCAGGAGGAGGCCATGCTCCGCGTGGCCCAGGAGGCCCTGCACAACGCGCTGCGGCACTCGGGCGCGGCCCACGTCGACGTGACCGTGGACCGGCGCGGCGGCGGAGCCGTCCTGCGCGTGACGGACGACGGCAGCGGCTTCGACCCGCAGTCCGTACGCCGCGCGGGACGCCACCTGGGCCTGGTCTCCATGCGAGACCGCACCAGCGGGGTCGGCGGCACGCTGACCGTGGAATCGGCGCCCGGCAAGGGCACCACGATCGAGATGGAGGTACCCGGTGGCTGACGCGATCAAGGTCCTGCTCGTCGACGACCACCAGGTCGTCCGCCGGGGCCTGCGCACCTTCCTCGAAGTGCAGGACGACATAGAGGTCGTGGGCGAGGCGGCCGACGGCGCCGAGGGCGTCGAGCGCGCGGAGGAACTGAAGCCCGACATCGTCCTCATGGACGTCAAGATGCCGGGCATGGACGGCATCGACGCCCTGCGCAAGCTCCGCGAAATGAACAACCCCGCGCGCGTGCTGATCGTCACCAGCTTCACCGAACAGCGCACCGTGGTCCCGGCCCTGCGCGCGGGCGCCGCCGGATACGTCTACAAGGACGTCGACCCCGACGCCCTCGCCGGAGCCATCCGTTCCGTCCACGCCGGCCACATCCTGCTCCAACCCGAGGTAGCGGGCGCCCTGTTGTCCCAGGAGGAGAACAACTCCGGCCAGGGCAGAGGAGGTTCACTCACCGAGCGGGAGCGCGAGGTGCTCGGGCTGATCGCGGACGGCCGCTCCAACCGGGAGATCGCCCGGGCGCTGGTCCTCTCCGAGAAGACCGTCAAGACACACGTCTCGAACATCCTGATGAAACTCGACCTGGCGGACCGGACCCAGGCGGCCCTGTGGGCGGTTCGTCACGGAGTGGCCGGTTGATCCACGAGATGTACGGCAACACGGAGGGTTCCGCTCCGGACTGAGATTCATACTGTCGTGGGAATGTCCCCCGGATGGCGCATCCTTCGTGGATCTCCCCCGTTCTCCAGTGCGTGCTGCGGCGACTGCCGCGGCAATCGCTAGGGAGGGCTTAGAAGTGAAGAACCTGAAGAAGGTAGCGGCCGTGACGATGGTGGCCGGCGGACTGGTCGCGGCCGGTGCCGGTATGGCCTCCGCCACCGACGGGGCGCACGCCGACTGCAAGGCCGTGGGCTCGCCCGGCGTCGTCTCGGGCAACCTCGTCCAGGCCCCGGTGCACGTCCCGGTGAACGCGGTCGGCAACAGCGTGAACGTCATCGGCGTGCTGAACCCCGCCTTCGGCAACCTCGGCGTCAACCGCTGATTCCCCCCGAGCGGACAGTGACTTCGGCCTCCCGGGTGCGCCACGCACCCGGGAGGCCGGTCCGTTTGTCGTGCGAACGATCCGAACGGGCACTCCTGCTCGTATCTCTGCCGTGGCCCTGACCGTCGCCGGTATCGCCACGGGTGCCGCTGCCGGTGCCGCTGTCGCCGACGCGGGTGCCGACGGCGCGGCCGTGAAGTCGCCGGGCGCCATCTCGGGCAACCCTGCTGAACCCGGCCTTCGGCAACGCGGGTGCGGACGACTGACGTCGGGTCTGAACCGAGGGCCTCACGAGTCAAGGCGACTTGTGGGGCCCTTGGTGTTATCCGAGCAGAAACGTCGGTCGTTCGACTGCGCGACCAGTCACGACGCACCCGCACCCGTTCACCGCACCCCTCGCTCCAGCTCCTCCACATACGCGTTGTACGCAGCCACCTGCGCCCGCCGCCCCGTCCGTTCCACCGGCCGCAACGCCTCCCCCCGAGCTCGCATCTCGGCGGAGCTGACCGCACCGCCGTGCCCGTTCTCATAGGCCAGCGACACCAACAAACCCACCCGCTGAGCGAGCTCCAACACCCGTACCGCCCGAGGCGGATACCCCGGCGCCAGAACCTCCCGCCCCCGCTCGGCCCGGGCCCGGTACGCATCGATCGCCGCCTCCGCCACCGGCCCCGAGCCGGCCAGGTCCAGGCCCGACAACACCTCGGTCGCCTCACGGAGCGCCTCCGCGAGCTCCCGCTCGGCCTCGCCCAGCGAGGGAACATCCGCCGGCGGAGCCTCCCGCACCGGCAGCACATGCCACACCACCTCGACATGCACATCACCCGACGGCCCGGCCTCGTACACCTCCGGCACCAGCCCCAGCGCGGCGCCGTGACAGACCACCGCCTCCTCGGCCTCCAACGCCCGCGCGTTGAACTCCGGCGGCCCGCTCAGCCCCAGCGGATGTCCGGGCGCGGGCAGCGCGACCCGCAGTCCCGTCACGCCGAGCGACCGCAGCCGCCCCAGCGCCAGCGTCAGACCGACGGCCGCCGTCTCACCCGGCAGCCCTTCGACCCGGTGCACGGCATCGTCACCGACGATCGCCAGCACGGCGTCGTCCGGCGAGACAAGTCCGGCCAAAAGGCCGTTTCCCCAAGCGGCAAGGCGTCCAGAGCGCGGTTCCGAGAGCATGCCCCCAGCCTAAGGACCGGACCGATGGATGGGAGCGGCCGACCGGTGGCGTAGATTTCTTCGAGGGCTGCGCCCAAAAACGCGCACGCGACAGCCGAGACGCCGACACCGGTCACACTGCAAGGGGAGACAACGCGCTCATGAGCGATGTTCTGGAGCTTCAGGACGTATCCGTGGTCCGTGAGGACCGGGCTCTGGTGGACCAGGTCTCCTGGTCGGTCAAGGAGGGCGAGCGCTGGGTCATCCTCGGCCCCAACGGCGCCGGCAAGACCACGCTCCTGAACCTCGCCTCAAGCTACCTCTACCCCAGCAAGGGCACCGCCACCATCCTCGGCGAGACCCTCGGCAAGCCCGGCACCGACGTCTTCGAACTGCGCCCCCGCATCGGCATGGCCGGCATCGCCATGGCCGACAAGCTCCCCAGGCGCCAGACCGTCCTGGAGACCGTGCTGACGGCGGCGTACGGCATGACAGCGGGCTGGCAGGAGGAGTACGAGGACATCGACGAGCAGCGCGCCCGCGCCTTCCTCGACCGCCTCGGCATGACCGACTACCTGGACCGGAAGTTCGGCACCCTCTCCGAGGGCGAGCGCAAGCGCACCCTCATCGCCCGCGCCCTGATGACCGACCCCGAGCTCCTCCTCCTCGACGAGCCCGCCGCCGGCCTCGACCTCGGCGGCCGCGAGGACCTGGTCCGCCGGCTCGGCCGACTCGCCCGCGACCCGATCGCCCCCTCGATGCTCATGGTCACCCACCACGTCGAGGAGATCGCCCCCGGTTTCACCCATGTCCTCATGATCCGCCAAGGCAAGGTGCTCGCCGCGGGCCCCTTGGAGCTCGAGCTCACCTCCCGCAACCTTTCCCTCTGCTTCGGCCTCCCTCTCGTCGTCGAGCAGGTCGGCGAACGCTGGACCGCGCAGGGCCTGCCTCTGTCGTGATCACGTGAAGTCCCCGCAAAAACACGGGTAAGAAGCCCTTTCCCGCTCCATCGCGCCCTGTCCGCGGCGGTCCCCCGCACCTACCATGACCCATGTGAACGACATCGACGCATGGGTGTGGTGGCTCGTCGGCGCGGCTGCGCTCGGAATCCCGCTCGTGGTGACCGCGATGCCGGAGTTGGGCATGCTCGCGGTGGGCGCCCTCGCCGCCGCGATCGCGGCCGGGCTCGGCGGTGACATCGTCGTCCAGGTGCTTGTCTTCGCCGTCGTCTCGGTGGCCCTCATCGCCGTCGTACGGCCCATCGCGACCCGGCATCGCTCTCAGCGTCCCCAACTCGTCACAGGCGTCGACGCGTTGAAGGGGAAACAGGCCGTCGTCCTGGAACGCGTCGACAACGCGGGCGGCCGGATCAAGCTTGCCGGCGAGGTCTGGTCGGCCCGCTCTCTCGACACCGGCCGGGCCTACGAAGTGGGCCAGGAAGTGGATGTCGTGGACATCGAGGGAGCCACGGCGATCGTCATGTGACCTCGCAGGATGCAACTGAACCGAACGCACCACGAGTTACGCGACGGTCTGTCAGACTCGACCAGCAAGATCTTCAACAACCATAAGATCTTCCGAGAACGCCGAGGCAGAGAAGGGCACGGGGAGCACGATGGAACCGGTCATCATCGTCTTGATCATCCTGGTGGTGTTGGTCTTCATCGCCCTCATCAAGACGATCCAGGTCATCCCGCAGGCGAGTGCCGCGATCGTGGAGCGGTTCGGCCGCTACACGCGGACACTCAACGCGGGCCTCAACATCGTCGTCCCGTTCATAGACACCATCCGCAACCGCATCGACCTGCGTGAACAGGTCGTGCCGTTCCCGCCGCAGCCGGTGATCACCCAGGACAACCTCGTCGTCAACATCGACACGGTCATCTACTACCAGGTGACCGACGCCCGGGCCGCGACCTACGAGGTCGCCAGCTACATCCAGGCCATCGAGCAGCTCACCGTCACCACGCTCCGCAACATCATCGGTGGCATGGACCTGGAGCGGACCCTGACCTCCCGCGAGGAGATCAACGCGGCCCTGCGCGGCGTCCTCGACGAGGCCACCGGCAAGTGGGGCATCCGCGTCAACCGCGTCGAACTCAAGGCAATCGAGCCGCCGACCTCCATCCAGGACTCGATGGAGAAGCAGATGCGCGCCGACCGTGACAAGCGCGCCGCGATCCTCACCGCCGAAGGTACGCGCCAGGCCGCGATCCTCACCGCCGAAGGTGAGAAGCAGTCCCAGATCCTGCGCGCCGAGGGTGAGGCCAAGGCCGCGGCCCTGCGCGCCGAGGGCGAGGCCCAGGCCGTCCGCACGGTCTTCGAAGCGATTCACGCCGGAGACCCCGACCAGAAGCTCCTGTCGTACCAGTACCTCCAGATGCTCCCCAAGATCGCCGAGGGCGACGCCAACAAGCTCTGGATCGTCCCCAGCGAAATCGGCGACGCCCTTAAGGGCCTCTCCGGAGCCATGGGCAACTTCGGCATGGGCGGCGGCTCGAACGGCGGCAACTCCGGCTCGGACCGCCGGGAGACCCCGAAGATCGACTGACACACAGATGTCCGTACGGCAGTGGGGGCCCCTTCGTCACGAAGGGGCCCCCACTGCCGTACGGACTATGCGGCGTCCCGCGCCAACCAGTCGGGCAGAGCCGAGAAGTCCTCGTGGCCCAAGGACAACAGCATCGCGTCAGCCGGAGTCGGCTCGAACGGCTCCCGGAGCAACGGCATCCCCGCCTCGGCCGGAGTCCGGTTCGCCTTGCGGTGGTTGTCCTCCGCACAGGAGGCCACCGTGTTCAGCCAGGTGTCCTGACCACCCTGCGACCGCGGCACCACGTGGTCCACGGTCGTCGCCCGCCGACCGCAGTACGCGCACCTGTGCCGGTCACGCACCAGAACACCCCGCCGAGACCATGGGGCTTGTCTTCGGAAGGGCACCCGTACATACCTGCACAGCCTGATCACCCGGGGCGCCGGTATGTCGACCGCGGCTCCGCGCATGCGCAGTTCGGGGTGGGACTGCTCGACAACGGCCTTGTCCTGAAGCACCAGAACGACGGCTCGGTTCAACGTCACCGTCGACAGCGGCTCGAAGCTCGCGTTGAGTACCAGCGTGTCCCGCATACCAGCCCACCTCCCGTGCGCACCGGCCCACCCCTTGGCGGGCTGGGCTTGGATCAACTCTGGCCGGGCACGCCGGGATGGACAACGCAATAAAAGTGCCCGCCTCTGATCAATTCCAAGACCAGAGGCGGGCAAACGCTCAATGAACGTCAGTCTTCGGCGGGCACCTCGTACTCAGCGATCAGCTGAGCACGCGCAATCGCGTGGAATCGCAGGTTGAAGCCCACGAAGGCGGGAGAGGCATCGGAATCAGGCCCGAGCTTCTCCTGGTCCACGGCGTACACGGTGAAGACGTACCGGTGCGGCCCGTCCCCGGCCGGCGGCGCGGCCCCACCGAAGTCGTTCGACCCGTAGTCGTTCCGCGCCTGTACGGCACCCTCCGGCAGCCCCTCGAACTTGCCGCTGCCCGCACCCACCGGCAACTCGGTCACCGAGGCCGGGATGTCGAACACGACCCAGTGCCAGAACCCGCTGCCCGTGGGCGCGTCGGGGTCGTAGCAGGTCACGGCGAAACTCTTGGTCTCCGGCGGGAAGCCCTCCCAGCGCAGATGCGGAGAGGTGTTGCCGGCCGCGTAGACCTGAGCGTCCTTGAGCGTCGCCCCCTCGGCGACGTCCTCGCTCGTGACCGTGAACGACGGCACGGGCGGGTGGAAGTCGTGGGGGAGCGGCCGCCGCTTGAGCTCGGTCACCTCGGTACCTCCTGATCGAGTACTGGAGTCAGTGGTTCCGAGCCTAGAACCAGTTGCGCTTGCTGCCGACCTCGGACAGCCACTGGTTGAGGTAGGCGACCCAGTCGGTGCTCTGGTAGTCGTGCAGGCCCACCTGGAAGGACCGGAAGGTGTCACTGCCCTCGCTGAACAGCCCCGGCTTCTTGTCCATCTCCAGCACGACGTCCATCGCGTTGCCGTCCGCGACGAAGCTCAACTC